>CAWAIR010000036.1:5000-101166 GCA_963782045.1 uncultured Alphaproteobacteria bacterium | reverse complement strand
GGGAGTCGACGGCGCGGCGGGGATCGCCGTGTTGATGGTGATCGACAGGGGCGCGGACTCTGACGACCATATGTCGCTGCCGGGGAAGACCTCTGCCCGCGCCGTGATGGAATGGGGGCCTTCGCTCAAGGGCGTGGTCAGCGTGAAGGACCACGCGCCAGTCGTTTGATTGGCGAGGGTGGTGCCCTGCGAGGCGCCGTCCACGAAGAGCTCTATTCTGCTGCCGGACACCGCCGAGCTGCTGACGACCACCGTGCCGGTAAAGGTCGGTGTGGTAACGCTGGTGATATTGTCGGTGTCGAGGGCGCCGGTATCGTCCGCGGTGAGCAGATCCGGGATCGACGGCGTCGTGTCGATGGTGAAGGCCAACCCGGACGACGCGATGGATAAATTACCCGCCGCGTCAATGGCCTTCGCCGTGATGACGTAGTCGCCATCGGCCAGAATGCCGCTCAGCGCTTTGGTCCACGCCCCGGCGCCGTTAGCCGTCGTCTCGCCCCAGTCGCTCGAGTAGTTGCCATTTAGGTAGAGGCGCACCGTGGCATTGGCCTCGGCCGTGCCGCTGAATTCTGTTGGATAGCTGACGCCGGTGATGTTGTCGGTGTTAGAGACGCCGCTGTCCGACGCCGCGGTCAGATCGGGCGTCGATGGCGCGGCGGGAGCGGTCTGGTCGATGGTGACCGAACCCGCGGGCGAAAGGTCCGAGACGTTGCCGGCAAGGTCTGTGACCGTGGCCGTGAGGGTGTGCTCGCCCTCGGTCATGCCGGCGGCCATGATGTACCATGGAAAGCCGGTGAATCCCGACGAGGTCGATCCCAGCGGGCCGTCGATGCTCGAAATCAGGGTGACGGTTTCGCCGGTTGAGGCCCCCGTCACGCTGAAGGTCGGCGTCGTCGCATTGGTGACATTGTCGGTGTTTGAAGTCCCGCTGTCCGAGCCAGCAAGAAGGTCCGGCGCACCGGGCGCAGACGGCTTTACCGTGTCGATGGTGACCGTCAGCCACTGGGACTGATCCGAGACGTTGCCGGCCGCATCGGTAAAGGTGAAAAAGATGTCGTGAACGCCGTCCGCGAGCGGCGTGGTGGGTGTGAAGCTCCAGTTGCCGGAGCTGTTCGTGGCGGTCGTTCCGCGAACTGCCGCGGCAGCACCGTCAAGGCTCGACCACACCGTCACCGTGCTGTTCGCCTCGGCCGTGCCGGTCAGCGTCGGAGTCGTATCGTTGGTGTAGTGGTCCGTGTGGTCGGCAGAGTCTGACGCGGGATCGAGAACCGGAGTGAGGCTGTTCGCATACGCATGTCTGTCAATAATCAGCCTGAGATAGTCCGATGGAGCTGAGTTGATGCCGCCAACAGTCGCGTACGCCGCAATGTCGTACCTACCGTCCGATAGTGCTAGTCCGGGCGTGAACGTCCAGTTGCCGTCTCCGTCGGCTACCGCGAAACCGCCGGGGGCGACGGACGCGCCGTCCTTGTCGAAGATTATGAAATTCACTTCACTGTTCGCCGGCGCCGTGCCTATCAGCGTTGGCGTGTTGGTGATGTTGTCGCTGCCGGATGTGCCACTGTCGAAGCCAGGCGCCAGTACCGGCGGGGGGGGCGTGGGCGGTGCGTCAAGCACATGCTCGAACGCCGCCTGACCCGCCAGGCTAACCGCGACGCCCGTCTCGACCGAGCCCACCGACGTTTCGAGCTGCCAGTCGCCGCCGAGGTCCGCCGCACCGGTCAAATCGTCCGACGCGGCCACGTCCGCGCCAGTGAGCGCGCTGATCGCCTCCACGAAGGCGAGGCCGTCGCCGCCCGCGCCGACGTCGCAACCATAGAGGAACAGGTCGGCGCTATCGGTGAGCGATGCCCCCCAGCCGGCGATCTGTGTCCGGTAGAGGCCGAGCGTATCGGCCGAAAGCGTCGTGTCGCCGAGCTGAACGAAGCCTTCGCCGCCGTGCGAGATGACGTGCACCGCATCAATCCCCGAGCGGCCGGCCAGCGCATCGGTGATCTGCGATACGCCGTCGCGCGACGGATCGATGAGCACGATCTCGGAGCCGGGATCGATGCCGGCGGCGAGCGTCTGCCAGTCGGCCACGCTGGTATCGATGAACACGATCTCGTGGCGCTGTGCTTCATCCAGGGCGAACAAGGCGACAAGGTCGCTGGTCTCATGCTGGTCGGCGGGTACATCAGACAGCGCGTGGCCGTCGCCGGCAGCGCCATCGCGCGCGGTCTCTGGAGCCGCCGCCGGCAGGTCGTGCACCACGGGCAGGGCAGCATCGAGAACCTCGACGCCCGCCGCGCCGTCGAACATCACCCGTGGTCCAAGCGCAAAGGCCAGCGGTGCCGGAACGGTGCGGTGGTGGGTGCGGTCGACCGGCGGGCGCACACCTTTCTTCGCAACGAAACCAAACAGGCCCCGCGGCCGGGCAGCCGCGGCCGGTTCGTCCGGGTATGACGAATACACGTCCGACGTCCGCCCAAAGTGCGCCATGCCCGCTCCCGAGAAGCCCGGCGCACAAAGCCCCCCATGGGCGTCACGCGCGATGACTTAATGCCAATCGCAGTCCGGACGGAACCTTCGCCGCGCCCCCGGGAGTTTGCAATGTATTTTAAGTTGTTCTCAAGTGGCTGCGAGATTTGTGACAATTTTGTCGCAAGGCGAAAATCGCGGGGTCATGACCTGCGCGGCCGATGCCGTCAGCCACAGACCCGTTCGTCGTCATTGCGGATGGCGCAAAGGATCGCCTTGGCGCGGGCGGCCCCGTAGGTCGCCGCGACCCGCGCCTCGAACCAGGCCCACTTGGCGCGCGTGTCTGTTATCGCAGCCGCGACCGCGTGGGCGAAATTGCCTTTGACCGCACCGCGCGGCGTGGTGCCGATACCGGCCCCGCCGGTCAAGGGATCGATCGGGCCGGTGTCCTTGTTGAGATCGGCGTGGCGCACGCGTCCCGCACAATGCAGCCGCTCGGGTATACCGTCGAAGCAGCCGCTGATCAGGCCGACTGGCGGGATCGCGCGCTGGGCGGGATCGAGCCATGGGGCGGGTCCGCGGTTGCCGAGGCCGGGTGGATTGTCGGGGCCGATGGGGGCGTCGGCGGGCGTGTCGACCCAGTTGGTATGTGCGTAGAAATCCTGGGCGGCATGGAAGGCGAGGCCGAGGTTCTCCAGAACGTCGCACTTGGCCCGGCCCGGCTTGCCGTTGTAGGTGCACGAGACGAAGGTCGGGATCGCGGCGGAATTGATCTTGCCGGTCCGGTCGGCGATGGCGCCGGCAGCCCTCACCGCGTCGGCAAGATGGGCGAAGATGCCAGCCCGGCAGGCCGCAAGGTGTCCCAACGCATCCTTGGCGCTTTGCCGATAGCCGGCCGTATCGAGATGGTCGCCGCCGTCGCAATGGGCGGCCTTGACGCTGAGGAGCCCGCGATCGGGGCGGTCGGGTGCGCCGACCGCGCCGAAGGAGCCGCGCTTGCCGGCGATCTCGTCCATGGTCTTGGGGCCGAGGCGAAAGACCGACAGGGCCGCGCGGGTGATGCGCTCGTGCTCGGCCTGCTGGCCGGCGACGTTGACCGAGCCGAAAGCAAGCGCGCCGGTGGCGAAGCACAGAAGAGCCGCCGCTGCGGCGCCGAATTTCAGCATCGACAATCCCCCCTCCCGCTACTCCGCCGGGACAGCCGCCGCCTCTTCCTCCACCGCTTCGGCCGCCTGTTTGTGCCGCTCGAATTGCAGGTGGTAGAGGCGGGCATAGTGCTGCCCGAGTGCCAGAAGCTCGCCGTGGCGGCCCTGCTCGACGATGCGTCCGTCGACCATGACGCAGATCTTGTCGGCGCCGAGCACGGTCGACAGGCGATGGGCGATGACGATGGTCGTGCGGCCCTGGCGCAGGTGCTCGAAGGCGAGCTGGACCTGATGCTCGGACTCGGTGTCGAGCGCCGAGGTCGCCTCGTCAAGCAGGATGATGCGGGCATCGCGCAGCATGGCGCGGGCGATGGCGATGCGCTGGCGCTGGCCGCCGGAAAGCGACATGGCGTTGTCGCCGAGCTGGGTGTCGTAGCCGTTGACGGTGGCCATGATGAAATCGTGAGCCAAGGCGTTCCTGGCGGCGCGCTCGACCTCGGCGTCGCTGGCGTCCGGGCCGGCCGAAGCGGATGTTCTCGCGGATGGTGTCGTGGAACAGAACGGTGTCCTGGCTGACCAGCGCAATGTGGTCGCGCAGGCTGGAGATCTCGACCTCGGCGATGTTCTGGCCATCGATGAGCACGCGGCCGCCATCGACGTCGTAGAAGCGCTCGATGAGCGAGATCACCGTGCTCTTGCCGCGCGCCGGAGGGGCCGACAAGCGCCGTGGTCTGGCCGCCGGCGGCGGTGAAATCGAAGCCGCGGAAGAGGCTGGCGCGCCTCGTCATAGGCGAAATCGACGGCGTCGAAGACGACCTCGCCCTTGGTGATACCGAGCGCCGGCCGTCCGGGTTGGTATTGATGGTCGGCGGCGTGTCGAGAAGCTCGTACATCAGGCGCACGCCGACCAGCCCCGCCTCGAGGTTGATCTGCATGCGGGCGAGCCGCTTGGCCGGCTCGTAGGCGAGGGCAATCGCCGCGATGAACGACATCAGCGCGCCCGGCTTCACGCCGAAATAGATGGTCTGGTAGCCGGCCCACAGCACGATCATGGCGATGGCGAAGCCGCCGAGCACTTCCATCAGCGGGCTGGTGCGGGCGCCGATCTGCACGATCTTGTCGGAGCGGGCGCGCACGTCGTCGATCGAGGCGGCCATGCGCTTGCGCATGACCGGTTCGAGGTTGAAGGCCTTGACGATGCGGATGCCGGTCGCGGTCTCCTGCATGTCGGAGACGACATGGGTCAGCGAGAAGAACTGGGCACGGGCGACGCCGCGCACGCGCTTGACCAGCTTGTTGACGCCGAAGATGGAGATCGGGCCGACCACCAGGATGATCAGCTGACATCATCGGGCTCTGGATGAACATGACGATGATCAGCCCGACCAGCGACAGGAAATCGCGGCCGGCGGAGTTGATCACCGTATCGAGAACCTGGCGCGCCGACATGGCATTGTGCGACATGCGCGTGACCAGGTCGCTCGCCGGCGTGCGGTTGTAGAAATCGACGCCGAGATTGAGCATGTGGTCGAAGAGGCGGCCCTGGACGCGCGCCACCACGGCGTTGCCGATCCGTCCGAGCGTCACCGAGCTGGCGTAGAGGCTGTAGCCGCGGACGAAGCCGTTGGTGACGATGACCGCGGTCAGCACCCACAGCATGGTGGCGTTGCGGTCGAAGAACACCTTGTTGATGATGTCCTTGATCAGCCAGGCGTTGAAGGCGGTGGTGGCGGCGATGACCAGGCTGAGGGTGATGGCCCAGGCATAGCGCCCGGCGAACTCGCGCCCGGTCTCGCGCAGCAGCCGGTTGATCAGGCCGAGAGAGCCGTCGCGGGCGATTTTCGGCAGTTTCAGGCCCAAGGCCATGCTTCGTTTCCTGGTTCCTGCGATTTCGCGGCGCACTCTAGGCCGAAGGCCGGCGGAATTGCGACCCCGAAAACGCGCTGCCTCATGCCGGCATCGCCGTTTCCACCAGCCGCGCCCAGTAGGAGCAGCCGAGCGGGATGATCTCGTCGTTGAAATCGTAGCCGGCATTGTGCAGTCCGGCGCTGTCGCCGTTGCCGATGAAGATGTAGGCGCCCGGGCGCTGTTCGAGCATGTAGGCGAAATCCTCGCCGGCGAGCATCGGCGGCGCGTCGGTGGCGACGTTGGCGGCGCCGGCGACCTCGGCCGGCGATGCCAGCGGCGAAGTCGACGGCGGCGGGGTCGTTGCGGGTGACCGGATAGTTGCGGTCGTAGAACAGGCTGGCGCGGGCGCCGTGGGCGGCGGCGATGGCTGTCGGCGATGGCGCCGATGCGCTTCTCGGCGAGATCGCGCACCGCGCCTGACAGGCAGCGGACGGTGCCGGCGATCTCGGCGGTCTCGGGAATGACGTTGTAGGCGGTGCCGGCGTGGAAGCGGGTCACGGACACGACGGCGGCGTCGAGCGGGTCGACGTTGCGCGAGACGATGGTCTGCAAGGCATTGACCAGCGCGGCGCCGACGACGATCGGGTCGACGGTCATGTGCGGCCGGGCGGCGTGGCCGTCGCGGCCGGTGATGGTGATGGTGAACTCGTCGGTCGAGGCCATGATCGGACCGGGACGCATGCCGAAGGTGCCGACGGGGAGGCCCGGCAGGTTGTGCATGCCGTAGACCTCCTGGATCGCCCAGCGGTCGATGAGGCCGTCCTCGATCATCGCCTTGCCGCCGCCGCCGCCTTCCTCGGCCGGCTGGAAGATGACGATCGCGGTGCCGTCGAAGTTGCGCGTCTCGGCGAGGTAGCGGGCAGCGCCGAGCAGCATGGCGGTGTGGCCGTCGTGGCCGCAGGCGTGCATCTTGCCGGGGACCGTCGAGGCGTAGGGCTTGCCGGTCTTCTCGGCGATGGGCAGCGCATCCATGTCGGCGCGGAGCCCGATCATGCGGCCGCTGTCGGTCTTGCGCCCGCGGATGACGCCGACGACGCCGGTGCGGCCGATGCCGGTCGTCACCTCGTCGACACCGAATTCGCGCAGGCGCTCGGCCACCGTCGCCGCCGTGCGGTGAACGTCGTAGAGCAGTTCCGGGTGCTCGTGGAGATCGTGCCGCCAGGCGACGATATCTGCGTGAAAATCGGCGAAACGATTGACGATCGGCATTGCCGGGCTCCTTGGACGGGCCGGACTATAGACCGATTGTGCAGTGCAGCGCGAGTGCGCGGCGGCTCAGGCCGCCGGCGCCGTGGCGGCGAGGCCGCCGGCCTTCTCGATGAAGGCGACCACGGCTTCCAGGCCGGTGCCGTCGCGCATGTTGGTGAAGACGAGCGGCCGGGCCCTGCGCATCTTCTTCGCATCGCGGTCCATGACCTCGAGCGAGGCGCCGACCATCGGCGCGAGGTCGATCTTGTTGATGACCAGGAGGTCGGAACGGGTGATGCCGGGGCCGCCCTTGCGCGGGATCTTGTCGCCGGCGGCGACGTCGATGACGTAGACCGTGATGTCGGCGAGCTCGGGCGAGAAGGTCGCAGCGAGGTTGTCGCCGCCCGATTCGATCAGCACCACGTCCAGCGCCGGAAAGCGGGCGTTGAGATCGGCGATCGCCGGCGAGATTGATCGAGGCGTCCTCGCGGATGGCGGTATGCGGGCAGCCGCCGGTCTCCACGCCGAGGATGCGATCGGGCGCGAGCGCGCCGGAGCGGGTGAGAAACTCGGCGTCTTCCTTGGTGTAGATGTCGTTGGTGATCGCGGCGATGTCGTAGCGGTCGCGCAACCGCTTGCAGAGCGCATCCATGAGCGCGGTCTTGCCGGAGCCGACCGGCCCGCCGATGCCGACTCTCAGAGGTCCGTTGGGAGACGTCATGAGCGGAACAACCTCGTGTACTGGGTTTCGTGCTTCATCGAGGCGATGTCGGCGCGGAGCGCCGCGCCACCGAGATCGTCGGGCGAGGCGGTCGCCGTCGCGGAGATGACCGCGTCGATCGCGGGGCCGAGCCCGGCGATGATCTTCTGACCGTCGGTCTGGCCGATGGGAATGGCGCGCACGCCGGCCGAGACCACGTTGGCGACGAAGCCGTTGATGAGCGCGGCGAGCGCCGGCTCGGCCGGGATATCGTGGGCGGCCGCGCACAGGGCCACGGCGACCGGGTAGGGCAGGGCGTCCGCGGGGACCAGTGCCGCGGCGAGCCCGGTCAGCCGGTCGCACGGCCATGCGGCCATGACAGCGGTGAGGAAGGCGCGGCCCTGGGCGGTCGATTCGAGGTGCCGCTCGCGCGAGGGCTGGAAGGCGGCGCCGAGTTCCGCCACGGCGGCGAGGCGGCCGGCATCGCCGGTAGCGGCGGCGCGCCAGGCTTCGCGGAAAAGGATCGCGTCGTTGTGGCCGGCGCCGCTGACCAGGATGTCGGTGAGCCAGGCGGAAAGGGTCGCCGCGTCGGTGACGCTGCCGTCCTCGATCGCCCATTCGAGGCCGTGGCTGTAGGAGTAGCCGCCGACCGGGAAGGCGGGCGACAGCCAGGCGAGCAGCTTGCGCAGCGCATCGGCGGGCAGGGCGCTGCTCGCCGTTTCCGTGGCAGGCGCAGATACGTCGGGCTCCAGCGCCCTGGCCACGCCGTCAGCCATCCAGCCGGTCGTCGTGCTCTAGGGCGGAGGCGGCCTCGTCGTGCGCCTGATCGTCCTTGTGGTCGTGGTGGCCGTGGACATAGGCGCCGCCCTCGGGATCGAACGGGGCGACGACGTGCGCCACCGTCGCGCCGAGATGGTCGACCATGTCCTCGATGACCGGATCGCAGCGGATGCGCAGGCGATCGCCGAGGAGCTGGGTCGGCAGGTGGCGGTTGCCGAGGTGCCAGGCGACGCGGAGCAGCTCGGCCGGCGTCGGCGTGGCGATCTCGGCGAGCGGCTCCGGCTCGGCCTCGACTGCGACGATGCGCCCGTCCTCCAGCACCAGGGCGTCGCCGTTCCTGAGTGGCACGGCCTGGGAGAGGTCGAGCAGGAACTCCAGCCCGCCGGCGGTGGTCATTGCCATGCGGCGGCGGTGGCGCTGGTCGTAGTCGAGCACGATGCGGTCGGCCGGCTCGTCCGACCATTGCCCGGCGGGATGGATGTGGGTGGCGCGTATCATTGGCGGACCATATGGCTTATGGGGTCAAGCCGCGATACCACCGGATGTTCACATCGGCAAACGGCCAGATCATGCGCGGCATTCTCTTCGACAAGGACGGCACGCTGCTCGATTTCGAGGCGACGTGGCTGCCGGTGTTGCATGACGTTTGCCCGCGAACTGGCGCATGGCGATGAGGCGACGGCCGAGGCGATGCTGGTCCGCGGCGGATTTCGACCCGGAAACCGGCCGCTTTCGCGCCGGTTCGACCATCGCCGCCGGCACCTCCGTCGATGTCGCCCGGCTGTGGTATCCGACGCTCGACGGCGATGCGCTGGCGGCGATCGTGGTGCGGGTCGAGGAAACCTTCCGCGTCGGCGGGATCGCCCATTCGGTGGCGCTTCCGGGCGTTGCCGAAACGCTGGCCAACTCCGTTGGCGTGGCCACGTCATGGGGGTTGCCACCAACGACCGCACCGGGCCGTCGTCCGAGGCGCTGAGCGCGATCGGCCTCGGCGATTTCTTTGCCACGGTGCTGGGCTACGACGCGGTCGCCCACCCGAAGCCGGCGCCCGACATGGTGCTCGCCTTCGCGGCAACGACCGGGCTGACGCCGGCGGAGGTCGTGATGGTGGGCGACAATCCGTATGACCTCGTCATGGCCCGTTCGGCCGGGGCCGGGGCCGCGATCGGCGTGCTCTCCGGCAACAGCGCGGCGGCCGACCTGGCGCCGTTCGCCGACGCGGTCCTCGATTCGATCCGCGACCTGCCGGACTGGCTGGCGGCGCAGGGCTGAAGGGCGAGCGCGCCTCACGCAGTCCGCCTGTGAGGCGGGCGGCAACCGTTCGCCACCCCCAGGCCATCAGTAGAAGCAGCAAGAGCGTCATGGCAATGGTGGACGTCGACCGCTTTCATCGTCGTCCAGCGGCTGGCGGTCGCCGCCATATCCGAGGTCAGGCCGTTCGGCGCCCGAGGTCAGCATGACGGTGACGGCGGCATTCTCGAGGTAGTCGAAAAGCGCAGTGGGAATGGCGATTAGCCGCCAGTAGCCAGCGCCAGATCCCCCAGGACTTTCGGCGCCAGCGCGCAATGGCGAAGAACAGGGTCGCTGCAAGCAGGCCCGGATAGGCGGTATCGAGCTTGTGCTGGACATCCAGATAGAGCGCCTTCCCCTCCGGCGAGAGGGCGGCGAGGAAGGCTTTCGCCTCGTCGAAGGAATAGCCGCCGGGCCGCATGTCGAAGGCGGGAAGGCCGCCGGCCGCGGCACTGATCGCCGGCAGCGTCCAGCCGAGCATGGTGGCGTAGACGCCAAGCGTTGCGGCGAAGAGCAGCCAGAAGGCGAGGCGTGGCGCGGTCATGCGAGCGTCCGCGATGCGACTTCGCGCTGAACGGCGAAGCCGAGGCCGGTGAAGAAGGCGCGGGCAGCGGTCGTTGAACGTCCAGAAGTCGACGCCGACGCGCGTTGCGCCACGCTGCTTCAGGATTGCCGCCGCCTCCTCGACCAAAGCCTTGCCGATACCGTTGCGACGTTGGTCCGGCGCGACGGAGACGTGGTTGATGTATCCGATATGCGCCGGCTCTCGATAGAACGACTGATCGAGTCGGATGGTCCTGGCACCACAGGTAGCCGGCAAGGTCGCCCGCTACTTCGCCAACGAGCACGATGTTGTGGTCCTTCGTCAGGATGTCGGCGAAAAACGCGGCCGTAGCTCAGGGTCGAGGGTCTTGCGAAAAACTTCGGGATGCGTTGCGGCATGCAGGTCCTGGACATGCTGCATCAGGCGGCAGAGCGCGGGATGTCGGTTTCGCTGGCCGGGCGGACGATCAAAACAGGAAGTAGCGCTGCGCCATGGGCAGCGTCTCGGCCGGCGGGCAGGTCAGCAGCTCGCCGTCGGCGCGCACCTCATAGGTCTCCGGGTCGACCTCGATCTTGGGCAGCGTGGCATTGTGGATCATCGAATCCTTGGTCAGCCCGCGGGTGTTGTGGACGGCCAGCAGCGTGCGGTCGGAGCCCGAGCGTCTTGCCGATATCCAGCGCCAGCGCCGCGCGGCTGACGAAAGTGACGGACGAAGCGGTCATCGCCTTGCCGAAGCTGCCGAACATCGGACGGTAGTGGACCGGCTGCGGCGTCGGGATCGAGGCGTTGGGGTCGCCCATCGGCGCGGCGGCGATGGTGCCGAGCTTGATGACCAGGTCCGGCTTGACGCCGAAGAAGGCCGGCGACCACAGCACGAGATCGGCGAGCTTGCCGATCTCGATGGAGCCGACCCATTCGTCGATACCGTGTGTGATGGCCGGGTTGATGGTGACCTTGGCGAGGTAGCGCTTCACCCGGAAATTGTCGTTCTGGCCCTGCTCCTCGGGCAGCCGCCCGCGCTGGACCTTCATCTTGTGGGCGGTCTGGAAGGTGCGGATGACGACCTCGCCGACGCGGCCCATGGCCTGGCTGTCCGAGGCGATCATCGAGAAGGCGCCGATGTCATGGAGGATGTCTTCCGCCGCGATGGTCTCCTTGCGGATGCGGCTCTCGGCGAAGGCGACGTCCTCGGGGATCGACGGGTCGAGATGGTGGCAGACCATGAGCATGTCGAGATGCTCGTCGAGCGTGTTGACCGTGTAGGGCCGCGTCGGATTGGTCGAGGACGGCAGCACGTTGGGCTGGCCGCATACCTTGATGATGTCGGGCGCGTGGCCGCCGCCGGCGCCCTCGGTGTGGTAGGCGTGGATGGTGCGGCCCTTGAACGCGGCGATGGTGTTCTCGACGAAGCCGGACTCGTTCAGCGTGTCGGTGTGGATCATCACCTGGACATCGAAGTCCTCGGCGACCTTGAGGCAGTTGTCGATGGCCGCGGGCGTCGTGCCCCAGTCCTCGTGCAGCTTGAGGCCCATGGCGCCGGCGGTGACCTGCTCCTCCAGCCCGGCGGGCAGCGAGGCATTGCCCTTGCCGGTGAAGCCGAGATTCATGGCGAAGCCGTCGGCGGCCTGGATCATGCGGCCGATGTGCCAGGGGCCGGGCGTGCAAGTGGTGGCGTTGGTGCCGGTGGCGGGTCCGGTGCCGCCGCCGAGCATGGTGGTGACGCCGGAATAGAGCGCCTCGTCGATCTGCTGCGGCGCGATGAAATGGATGTGGGCGTCGAGCGCGCCGGCGGTGAGGATCTTGCCTTCGCCGGCAATCGCCTCGGTCGCCGGGCCGATGACGATGTTGACGCCGGGCTGGACGTCCGGGTTGCCGGCCTTGCCGATGCCGGCGATCTTGCCGTCCTTGATGCCGACGTCGGCCTTGACGATGCCCCAGTGGTCGACGATCAGCGCGTTGGTGATGACGGTGTCGACGGCGCCTTCGCCGCGCGAGAACTGCGATTGGCCCATGCCGTCGCGGATGACCTTGCCGCCGCCGAACTTCACCTCCTCGCCGTAGGTGGTGAAGTCGCGCTCCACCTCGATGACGAGATCGGTATCGGCGAGACGGACCTTGTCGCCGACGGTCGGGCCGAACATATCGGCATAGGCCTCGCGGGAAATCCTGTAGGGCACGGCTTAGCCTTTCCTGCGGCTCGCAGCGGAACCATGCGGCGCAATCGGAGCGGCGCGGAGTTCCTGCGGATGCGTTATGATTGGTGAAACGATGAAGCACGCGAAGGGATTCACCATGACGAGATGGCACGCGGCGATGGCCGCTCTGGGGCTTTCTCTGCTGGCGGTAGTGCCGGCCCATGCCGGTTCGGGCGACGAGCTGGCGATCCGCCAGCTCAGAACCCTGCGCACCGTCGACCGGCTGGTGGTGATCGACGGCACGCAGAGCGACCGCCTGATCTGGGGCAAGCGGGCGCATGTCAGCCGCCTGCCGCTCACCCCGCTGCAGATGGCCATCGCGGAGAACCCCGCTCTGGTCGAGGCGATCAATCACAGGGTGTGGAGCTTCGACCTGAAGTCGGTCTATGCCGCGCGCATCGAGGGCTACACCGTCTATCTCTACGAAGGCGAACCGCCGCCGTACTGAAGCTGGTCGGCGAAGGGCGGCGGGGCGGCTCACAGCTTGCCCATGACCTTCTGGTTGAAGCCGAAGACCAGCCGCTCGCCGCGGTAGGGCACTAGCGTCACGGTGCGCGTCTGGCCGGGCTCGAAGCGGACGGCGGTGCCGGCCGGAATGTCGAGCCGGAAGCCCCGCGCCTTGTCGCGGTCGAAGGAGAGCGCCGAATTGGTCTCGTAGAAGTGATAATGCGAGCCGACCTGGACCGGCCGGTCGCCGGTATTGGCGACCTCGACGGTGATCGTCGGCTGACCGGCGTTGAGCTCGATCTCGCCGTCGGCGGGGATGATTTCTCCGGGGATCATCTGCAAGACCTCAGCGGATGGGATGGTGGACGGTCACCAGCTTGGTGCCGTCGGGGAAGGTCGCCTCGACCTGGACGTCGTGGATCATCTCGGCGATGCCGTCCATGACCTGGGCGCGGCCGACGACGTGGGCGCCGGCCTCCATCAGCTCGGCGACCGGGCGGCCGTCGCGGGCGCCCTCGACGACGAAATCGGTGATCAGCGCCACCGCCTCCGGATGGTTGAGCTTGACGCCCCGCTCCAGCCGGCGGCGCGCGACATTGGCGGCCATGGCGACGAGCAGTTTGTCCTTCTCACGCGGCGTCAGGTTCATGGGCGCTCACAGCCTCCCTCAGCAGTTCCAGACGCGCGGCATGGGCAAGCCGCGCAGGGTTTCGATCAGGCGGATGACGTCGGCGCGCAGCCCCTGTCCGTCGCCTGCGATCAGGCGGGCGACCAGCATGCCGTTCCAGGCGCTCACCCCCGCCTCACCGGCACTTTCTATCAGGGCAGCCCGGGCGCGGTCGATGGCGCTTTCCGCCTCGGGCGCGACCAGCACGACGGTGGCCAGCGCCCGTGCGTCCCGTCCGGTGGCGGTGCCGGAAAGCGTCGCGGTGGTGTCGCCGTCGAGGCGCAGCCCGTCGGCGAAGACGAGGCGGCCGCCGCGGCGGATACGCCAGGAATCGCGGACGGTCACGTCGCGGGCAACCTCGCCCATGGCGGCGCGGCCGAGCACGATCGATTCGACGGCAAGCAGGCGGGCCGACGGCGCCACGTCGACGGTGAGCGTGCGCTTCAGCGACGAGCGGTCGAAGAGGATGGTCTCCTGGGGCAGCCAGTCGAGCGTGCCGCCGTCGGCCACCGTCAGCACGGTGGCGATCGTGGCGTCGCCGCTGCTGCGGCGATAGATGCGCTCGGCCGCCTGGGAAGAGACGGTGGCGCCCGCCTCCGCCCCGACGGCCGCCCGCCAGGCGAAGCGGTCACCGCCGGTGATGCCGCCGGCGGTGTTGATGAAGACCGCCGGGAAGGGCTCGCCGGTGGTGGGGCGGGGAAAGCGGATCTTGGCCGAGCCGGACTGGTAATTTTCGGCAAGCCGCGTCACCCCGTCCGTGGCGTGGACCGCCAGCCGGGCGATCCCCAGCGCCCGCTCCAGTACCGCGGGCGGGCGGGAAGGTCGCTCGGTTTCGAGGGCGGGCTCAAGGGCAGTCATCGGCGGATCATTGGCGGCGGCGGGGGAGGTTGCAAGGGCGGGCATCCATGGCGCCTCTCCGTGCAAACTTGGCGCCAATTCCGGGCGGCCGCCGGCGCCCCGGAATTGGCGAGCGCCGACAGGCCTTTGCCGTTTTTCCCGGCAAACGACCGCAAAAAAAGCATCGCGGGCGCTTTGCCAAGCAACCGGGAAATCGGCTAGGAGGATGATGGACGATGCCGATTTCGTGCGCGGCCGCCGCCGCCCAACATGGTTCGAGGCCAGGCTTTGCGTCTGACGATCCGTTTGCTTGCCCTGATGGTGGTGCTGCTCGCCGGACCGGTGCGCGCGGCCGAGACCTCGTCGTACGTCCTGGTCGACGTCGGCAGCGGCACGGTGCTCGATTCGCGCGATTCGAACCACCGCTGGCAGCCGGCGTCGCTCACCAAGCTGATGACCGCCTACCTCACCTTCAAGGCGCTCAGGGCAGGGACGCTGACGCCGACCTCGCCGGTGAAGATCTCCGCCAAGGCGGCGACCCAGGCGCCGGCGAAGATGGGTTACAAGCCCGGCACGGTCGTCAATGTCGACAATGCGCTCAAGATGCTGCTGGTGAAGTCGGCCAACGACGTCGCCATGGCGCTCGCCGAAACGGTGGGCGGCAGCGAGGCCGGCTTCGTCGCAATGATGAATGCCGAGGCGCGGCAGCTCGGCATGGTATCGACCCACTACGACAATCCCAACGGATTGCCCGATGCCGGGCAGATCACCACGGCGCGCGACCTGGCCGTGCTGGCGCGGGCGCTGTGGCTGAACTTCCCGCAGTATCGCGAGCTGTTCCGCATCCCCGCGATCCGCGCCGGCAAGCACATCCTCAAGTCGGAGAACGTGCTGCTCGAGCGCTATCATGGCGCCAACGGAATGAAGACCGGCTTCGTCTGCGCGGCCGGCTACAACATCGTGGGCATGGCCAGCCGGTCCGGCCGGCAGATGATGGTCGTCGTGCTCGGCGCGAGTTCGGCCAAGAACCGGGCGGAAACCGCCGCCCTCCTGCTGAACCGGGGCTTCGCCAATGCCTATGGCGGGACCCAGCACCCGGCGCTGGCGAGCTTCGAGGCGGTGCCGTCGACCACCCCGGTCGCCAACCTCGACGACAAGGTGTGCAAGCTGGGTGGCATCCCCGAGGATCAGGACCCGCTGCTGGTCAGCGCCGGCTCGCTCTCTGCGCTCGATGCGCGTTTTGCGGTGATGGCGCCGGTTCCGGTCTACACCGGCCGGGCCGACGTGGCCGCCGGCAATGCGGCGGCGCGGACGCCGGCGAGCACCGTGCCGCTGCCGCGTCCGCGACCAAGCTTCGCCGGCAACCCGCCGCCGGCCTACACCGAGCAGCCGTCGCCCTCGTCGCCGACCGCTCTCGTCATCAAGCCGCCGCTCGATCTCACGAAGATGCACTGAGGTTGGCGTCGTGGCCGCGCGCGCACGCAAGCCGCCGATCCCGCTGACCGTCGTTGCCGGTCCGCTGGGGGCCGGCAAGACGACGCTGATCAACCGGGCGCTCGCCGATCCGGCCTTCGCCGGCACTGCCGTCATCCTCAACGAGTTCGGCGAGGTCGGTCTCGCCGGGGCGCTGGCCGAGCGCGCCGGGGACGGCATCGTTGCGCTTTCCGGCGGCTGCGTGTGCTGCGCGGTGCGCGGCGAACTCATCGATGCGCTGGAAAACCTGCTGCGCGATCTCGACAACGGCCGCATCGCGGCGCTCCGCCGGGTGGTCATCGAGGCCAATGCCGAGGCGGATCCCTCCGCCATCCTCGCCGGCATCGGCATGCATCCCTACCTGCCGCTGCGCTTCCTGCCGGACGGCATCGTCACCGTCGTCGCAGCCGACGCGGTGGCGGCGCTCGATCCTCAGGCGGCGCGGCAATTGGCGATGGCCGACGTCATCGCCGTGTCGAAGACGGTGGGCGACTTCGCCGGAATTGTCGGCCAACTCGCCCGTCTCAATCCGCTTGGGCGGATCGTCGACGCCGGCACGGCGGAGCCCACGGTTTTCGCCGGCCATGGGCCGTTCGACCCGGCCACCGGAAACATGGCGCAGTGGCTCGGCCCTGCCGGCGTGACGGGCGGGGCACACGCGCTTGCCGTCTTCACCGTCGCGCGGGAGCGGTCGATGCCGCTTGGCGCCCTCGACCGCTTCCTCGATTACCTGACTGCCTTGCAGGGGCCGAACCTCATTCGCCTGCGGGGCGTCGTGGCGGTTGCGGAGGGCGAGAGCGCCGTGGTCGAGGGCATCGGCGCGTTCTTCCTGCCACCGCGCCTCGTCCCTGCGCCGGCGGCGGTTGCCGCGACGCGCTTCACCGTGACCGCCGGCGGCGGGTTCGACCGGCATGGCTTCGAGGCCTATCTCGATACCTTCCTCAACGAGGCGCGCATCGACGCGCCGGACCGTATCGCGGTGACCGACAATCCGTTGCGGGTGACCGGCTTCTCCGCCCGCTCCGGCCGCTGAGTTCGGGCGGTCAGGCCCAGCCGCGCCAGCGGTAATAGGCCATCCCGATCATCTCCTTGAGAACATTGCTGCTTTCGGCAAGAGCGTCGGCGTTCGGGAGGAAGTCGAGCACGCTGTTGAAGAGCGGGTAGGTGCCCTCGACGTCGGTGGTCGCTGCCGTGGCGGCGATGCCGGCCCTGCGGAAAGCAGCCATCGCCCGGCGCATGTGGTCGGCCGAGGTAACCAGCAGCACCGAGCGCCAGCCGTGATTGCTGAGGATCGGCTTGGTGAAGGTCGCGTTCTCGCGGGTGTTGCGGCTCTTCCCCTCAATCACGACCGCATCGGCCGGCACACCGAGTTCGCCGAGAAGTCCGCCGATCCAGTGCGCCTCCGGTGCGAGGATCGTGTTCCACGGCAGGTTGCCGCCGCTGACGAGGATGTGCGCCGCCTTGCTGGCGTGGAACAGGCGGGCGGCCTCGAACAGGCGGTCGGCGCCGATGGCAAGGTGTGGCGCCAGGCGCGGCGGCAGCGGCTGTCTGACGAAGCCGCCGAGCAGAACGATGACGTCGGCGTGCGGCAGATCGGCTGCGGCGACCGGTGGATAGGCCGCTTCCCACCTGAGCGCCAGCAGGTTCGCTGTCACCGGCATCGACGGCAGCCAGAGAAGGAGGATGGCGACGATGAGCGCGAGGCGGGCGGTGCGGCGAAAGCGGATGAAGGCCAGGGCGGCGATGGCGAACAGGATCGCCAGCCCGAGCGGATAGAGCACGATCGGCACCAGCTTCGACAGGAAGAGGCTCACGGCTCGCCGTCCGGACGGCCATCGCCGCGTTCGATCACGAAAGACAGGACGTCGTTTCGCCGGTCGCTGGCGATCAAGCGATGGCCGGCTTCCCGGCAGAAATGCGGAACGTCGATGGCAGCCAGCGGGTCGGTCGCGGTCAGCGCCAACCGTTCGCCAGGCGCCATGGCGATGAGCGCCTTGCGCGCCTTGAGAACCGGCAAGGGGCAGGCAAGGCCGCTGGTATCGAGCGTGCGGGCTGCGGGCTGGCTGTCGGGCAAGGGCCGAAATCCTGTCAGACGAGCGGATCGCGAAAGCGCGCGATCCTACGGCCTCGCCGCCGCGTGTCCAGACGAGGGCGGCGGGCCTCAGGGTCTCCGATTGACAGCCATTTTATTAAGCCTTTGTTAACCTTTATGAAATTCCCACTTTCGTTTCAATTGTCGGTACATAAGTTGGGTCGTATGCCGTAGCCCAGGGGCGGCAGACCGGCGGGGACAGCGGTGCCGCCGGAGATGCGGAGAGGGCCCAAGTGCGTGTGTCGTTCGTCGACGTCGTCGGGCGGATACCGGAAGGCCGCCTGCGCGGCCTGCTCGCGCAACCGGCGACGATCCTCGATTCGATTCTCACCGGCACCGACGACCGCTCGGTCTCGCAGCGCATCGCGCTGATCGCCTTCGCCACCCGCGTCGTCAGTGCGGCAATCGCCTATTTCAGCCAGGTGGTCATGGCCCGCTGGATGGGCGACTTCCAGTACGGCGTCTTCGTCGTCGTCTGGGTCGGCTCGGTCATCATGGGTGGCCTCGCCTGCCTCGGCATCCAGGTGGCGGTACTGCGCTTCGTGCCCGAATATCTCGGACGCGGCGAGTTCAGTCTGCTGCGCGGCGTCATCGTCGGCAGCCGTATCCAGGGACTGATCACCTCGACCCTGTTCGCGCTGGTCGGCTTCGCCGGCCTGTGGACCTTCGGCGACCACATCTCCGGCACCTATCTCGTGCCGCTCTATCTCGGCGCGGTGACGCTGCCGATGATTGCGCTGGGCGACACCCAGGAGGGGCTGGCGCGCTCGTTCAACTGGGCAAACCTCGCCTTGTGGCCGACCTACATCGTGCGGCCGCTGCTGATCATCGTCTTCATGGGGGTTGGCCTGTGGTTCGGTGCCGCGCCCGACGCTGTCACCGCTATGGCGGCGGTGGTCGCAGCCACCTACCTCACCGCCATCGGCCAGTTCTTCCGGCTCGAGAGCAAGATCGGCAAGACCGTGCCGCCGGGCCCGCGCAGCTACCAGCCGCTGCTGTGGGTCGCAGTGGCGCTGCCGATCTTCGTGGTCGAGGGCTTCTTCAACCTGCTCACCAACGTCGACATCCTCATCGTCGGCCGGCTGATGCAGCCCGAGCAAGTCGCCATCTACTTCGCCTCGGTAAAGACGATGGCGCTGGTCCATTTCGTCTATTTCTCGGTTAGGGCGGGCAGCGCCCAGCGCTTCTCGCAATATTACGCCGCCGGCGACGACGCCCGGCTGAACGCTTTCGTCCGCGACACGCTGCACTGGACCTTCTGGCCGTCGCTGGCCATGGTCGGCGTGCTGATCGTCACCGGCCGCTTCCTGCTGGCGCTGTTCGGGCCGAGCTTTGTCGAAGGCTATCCGGTCCTCTTCATCCTGTCGGTCGGCCTGCTGCTGCGCGCTTCGATCGGGCCGGCCGAGACGCTGCTCATCATGGCCGGGCAGCAGGGCATTACCGCGGTCGTCTACGCGGCGACCTTCTTCCTCAACGTGTCGCTCAATTTCCTGCTCATTCCCCATCTCGGCATCAATGGCGCGGCGACCGCGACGGCGATTGCGCTCGGCGCCGAGACGCTGGTGCTGTGGGTGGTGGTGACCGGACGGCTGTCGATCAATTGCTCGATCCTGACGGTGCACAAGCCGCCGGCGGGCGCGGTCGAGGCGCGCTAGCCATGGCCGCCACCGGTCTTGCCCATTCCGGAGCGGCGGTGCGCGCAGGGCGCGATGCGCCGGTCACGATGGTGGCGGCGGGCGAGCTTGCCGCGATCGCCGGGGCGTGGACGGCGCTGGCCGCGCGTCCGGACAGCGGCAATGCCTTCTTCCACCCCGAATTCGCGATTCCCGCGATCGCCCACCTTGGGGGCGGCGACGTCGCCGTGGCCCTCGTCCGTGCCCCGTCCGGGAGGCTCGCCGGACTGGCGCCGTTCACGCGGACGCGGCTCGGGCGGATCGCGCCGGCCATCCGCCTGTGGAGACACAAATACGCGCCCTTCGGCGAGCCGCTGATCGAGGCCGGCGATGCCGACGGCACGGTGGCGCGCCTGCTGGCCGGGCTCGCGCCGGAGGATTCCGGCCTCAGCCTGGTGCTGCCGGAGATGCCGACCGACGGCCCGGTCGCCGACGCGGTCCGCGCCGCCGCGGCGTGGAGCGGCCGGCCGCTTGTGCTCCTCGGTGCGCACCGCCGCGCGATGCTGACGCGCGGTGAGGGCGCAGCCAATCTCCGTGCGGCGCTGCCGCGCGGCAAGCGCAAGGAGCTCGGCCGCCAACTCCGCCGTCTCGGCGAGACGGGCGCAGTGACATTCGCGAGCGACGTCGAACCGGATTGCGTGCGCGCCCGTTTCGAGGAGTTCCTGGCGCTGGAACAGGCCGGATGGAAGGGCCGCCAGGGGACGGCGCTCGCCGCGTCGGCGGTGACCGCGGCGTTCTCGCGCGAGGCGCTGTTCAACCTCGCCGAGGCGGGCAAGGCGCGCATCGATTCGCTGAGGGTCGGCGCCCACCCGGTAGCGATCGTGGTCAGCCTGGTGGCTGGGGCGGCCGCCTACACCTGGAAGACGGCCTACGACGAGGCCTATGCCCACTATTCGCCGGGCGTGCAGCTCATGCTCGATGCCCCGGCGCACCTGTTCTCGGACCCGGCCGTGCGGCTGATCAATTCCTGCGCCACCGCCGATCATCCGATGATCGACGCCCTGTGGCCGGAGCGGCGGGGCATCGCCACCGTCGTCATCGGACCGCCCGGCGGCGGCACGCTCTTTGCGATCGGGCTGGCGGCGGCGCGGGCGGAACGCGCCGCGCGCGCCAATGTCCGCCAGCTGCGCGACCGGCTCGGCTGATCCCTAGCGCCCGTAAATGGTGATGCCCGGGCCCGGCCCCGGTCCCGCGCCGTAGCCGCCGGCAGGCGGCACGTAGCGCTCGCCGACCTCCAGCGACCAGTAAGTGTGGTATTTGCCGCCCGGCTGGACTGCGACCGCGATCCCCATCAGCGAAACGTTGGGGATGAGCATGTTGGCATTGTGGCCGGGCGACTTGCGCCAGGCCTCGAAGACATCGGCAAGCGTCTTCTGGCCGGCGGCGACGTTCTCCGCCGCCATGGCGGCCTGGAAGCCGCCGGCTGCCATGCGCTGGCCGAAGCTGCCTTCGCCCGGCAGCGAATGGCTCATGCGGTCCATGGAGGCCATGCGGTGGGCGTGCTCGGCGGCAAGCTTCATCAGCGTCGGATCGAGCTTCAGCGGCTTGAGGCCGCGATCCACGCGGTATTGCGAGATAAGGCGAGCCGCCGCATCGGCGTCCACCGTGCCGGGATGGGCGGCGTCCGGCTTCTGCAACATGTCGCCAAGCGCGCCGGAAATGCCGCCGGCGCAGGAGGCGAGGAAAACGGGCAGCAGGGTGGCAAGAATGACCAGAACGCGGCGCATGGAGGGATCCGTCTCGACCGAGAGTGCGGCCGTAATGCGACGGAATGGGGCAGGAGGGCAAGCCCGCTGCAATGCGGCCCCTTCCGTCGCGCCCGCGTCTGCGCTACTGCCTCAGCCATGACACCGCTCGTCGCCAAGATCGTTTTCCTGCTCGGCATCGTCGGCTGGTTCATCATACGCTACCCGGCTCAGCGGCGGGCCATGAAGATGGGCGTCGCCCGCGCGGCGGGCGGCACGCGCGACGCTGTGCTGCTCGCTATCGCCGGCATCGGCCAGGTTCTCGTCCCGGTCGTCTACGTGGCGACCGGCTGGCCGAGCTTCGCCGACTATGGCTTCAACCCGGTGCAGGCGTGGATCGGCGTGCTGACGATCATTGCCGCGCTGGTGCTGTTCCGCGTCACCCACAAGCAGCTCGGCCGCATGTGGTCGATCACGCTGGAACTGCGCGAGGGGCACAGGCTGGTCACCAACGGCCTCTACGCCTACGTCCGCCACCCGATGTATTCGTCGTTCACGCTGTTCGCGCTGGCCCAGCTCTTGCTCCTGCCGAACTGGGTCGCCGGGCTCGCCGGCCCGCTCGGTTTCGGCATCCTGTTCTTCATGCGGGTGCCGCAGGAAGAACGGGTCATGATCGAGACCTTCGGCGACGAATATCGCGACTACATGAAACGCACGGCGCGCATCATTCCGTGGATTTACTAGCCTCTGCCTGCGCGACGTACTTGCCCGCCGCGCCTGCTTGGGTATCGTAGGCGAACGGGCGCTATTGGTGGAGGGGTGGAACATGCTGGATATTGTCAGGAACGGCCGTGTCTGGGGCCGAGCCGTCGCGCTGGCCGTCGTGCTCGGCATGGCGGCGCTGGGGGCGCGGCCGGTTGAAGCGCTGGCGGCGAGCAATGTCGAGCTCGCGGTCGCCAAGACGCAGCCGCCGGGCAGCGTCTATCTGTTTCTCGGCCTGCTCAACGTCTTCTCGACCGGGCTCAACACGCTCTCCGACGACCTCAAGGCGAAGGGCATTGCCAACACCGTGATGAACTATGGCGGCTGGCTGGGGCCGGCCGGCACCATCGAGAAGCGCTGGGCGAAGAGCAAGGCGGCGGCGCGGCCCATCGTCATCATCGGCCATTCCTTCGGCGCCGACGCGGCGATCGCCATGGCGGCCCATCTCGGCCGCGACAAGATCCCGGTCGATCTCGTCGTCATCTTCGATGCCACCGCCCGCCAGCCGGTGCCGGGCAATGTCCGCCACCTGATCAACTTCTATGGGGCGACCGACGGAGTGGGCAAGAAGCTGTCGGGCGGCAAGGACTTCCACGGAAAGCTCGAGAACATCAACATCGACACGCTGCACGAGGCCATCGGCCACCTCAACATCGAGAAGCAGCCGGCCTTCCATAAGCGCGTGGTCAAGGAAGTGCTGGGGCTCTATCGCCGCTACGGCACGCGGCTGAGCAGCAACTGACGCTTCAGGTCCTGCCCGAGGCGCGGCGGAGCCGGGTGTCGGCGAAGGCGAAGATCTGGTCGGTGGCGATCGCCAGCAGCCCGACGACGATGGCGCCCTGGATGACATAGGCCGTGTTCGATCCGGACAGGCCCTCGATGATCGGCGAGCCGAGGCTGAGCGCGCCGACCGTCGAGCCGATCGCGGCGGTGCCGATGTTGATGATGACCGAGGTGCGCACGCCGGCGAGAATCACCGGCGCGGCGAGCGGCAGCTCGACCCAGAGGAGCGTCTGCCGGGGCGTCAGCCCCATGCCCTCGGCGGCGCCCAGCGCCGCCGGCGAGACCCCGCGGAGCCCGGCGATGGTGTTGTCGACCACCGGCAGGATGCCGTAGGCGATGAGCGCCACGATGGTGGGGGCGGCGCCGTAGCCGGCAAGTGGTACGGCAAGGGCAAGCACCGCCGCCGGAGGAAAGGTCTGGCCGATGGCGGTGACGGTGTCGAGGATGCCGGCAAACTCGCGGCCGGCCTTGCGGGTGACGAAGACGCCGGCGGCGACCCCGGCGATCACCACGGGGATAGTGGCGGCAAGCACAAGGCCGACGTGCCAGAGGGTGAGCGTGAGGAAGCTGGCGCGGGTGTAGATCGGCCGCTGGAGCTCCGGAAACAGGGCGTGGAACAGCGGCCGCAGCGCCGGCATGCCGAAGACCAGCGCAATCAGCAGCGCCGTCGGCAGGAGCGCGAAGGCGAAGCGGCCGGACTGGCGGGCGCTCGGCAGGGTGACGGTGCCGTTCACGGGTGCTTCCTGAGAAGGTCGCTGAGGCCGATGGTGCCCTGCGATGCCCCCGTCCTGTCGACCACGGGCAGCGCGTCGCGGCCGGTGCCGAGCATGCGGGCGAGCGCCATGTCGAGGTGCTCGTCACTGCCGATCGGCGCCCCTTCGGCGCTTCCCCCGCGGGTCAGCCAGTCGCGCACGCGGCGCACCTTGAGCAGGCGCAGGCTCGCCGCCTCGCCGCCGACTAGCGCGCGGACGAAATCGTTGGCCGGATTGGCCAGCACCTCCTCGGGCGTGGCGTCCTGAACCACCTTGCCCTCCTCGAAGACGACGATGCGCTGGCCGAGCCGCACCGCCTCGTCGATGTCGTGGGTGACCATGAGGATGGTCTTGCCGGTGGCCGCGTGGATGCGGATCATCTCGGTCTGCAGCGTGTCGCGGGTGACGGCATCGAGCGCGCCGAAGGGCTCGTCCATCAACAGGATGTTGGGATCGGCGGCGAGCGCGCGCGCCAGTCCGATGCGCTGTTGCTGGCCGCCGGAGAGCTGGTGCGGACGACGGTCGCGGAAGGTGGCCGGATCGAGCTCGACCAGCGTCATCAGCTCGTCGATGCGCTCGTCGATGCGCTTCTTCGGCCAGCCGAGCAGGCGCGGCACGGTGGCGATGTTGTCGCCGACGCTCCAGTGGGGAAACAGGCCGATCGACTGGATAACGTAGCCGAGGCGGCGGCGGAGCGTCACCGGGTCGAGGGTGGCGATGTCGTCGTCGTCGATGCGGATGGTGCCAGAGTCCGGCACGATCAGGCGGTTGACGAGGCGAAGCGCCGTCGATTTGCCGGCGCCCGAGGGGCCGACGAGCATGCAGAACTCGTGGCTGGCGACGGTGAAGGAGGCCTCGTCCAGGGCGGCGTGGCCGTGGAAGGTCTTGGTGATATCCTCAAATGAGATCATGAGCTTATGGCCCTGGTCGCGGCGAGCGTCAGCAGGCGGAGAAGGACGTCGGCGGCAAGCGCCAGGAGGATGGCGGAGAGCGCGCCGAGGAGCACGAGATCGGTGGCGGTCTGGCCGAGGCCGATGAAGACGAAGCTGCCGAAGCCGCCGGCGCCGATGAGAGCGGCGACCACGGTCAAGCCGACGAGCTGCACCGTGACGATGCGCAAGCCCGCCAGCAGCACCGGCAGGCCAAGCGGGATCTGTACCCAGGCCATGACCTGGAACGGCGTCATGCCCATGCCGCGGGCGGTGTCGATGGCCGAGGTCGGCACGCTCTTCAACCCGGCTTCCGTGTTGCGGGCGATTGGCAGCAGCCCGTAGAGCGTCAAAGCGATCAGCGCCGGGGTGAAGCCGATGCCGCGCACGCCGATCGAGCGCAGGAACGGCAGCCAGTCGGAAACCGTGGTGAGCGGCCCGATGAGCAGGCCGAAGAGGGCGATAGAAGGGATGGTCTGGATGAGGTTCAGCACCGAGAAGATGCGGCCAGACCGTTCCGGTCTGGTACTGGCGAGCATGCCGAGCGGCACGCCGATGACGAGCGCCAGCGCAAGCGCGGAAAGCACCAGGACGATGTGGCGAACCAGCGCGAGATTGTATTCCTCGCGGCGGATCGACCATTCATGGACCAGAGACAGGTGATCGAACCAGCCGCGCATGGCGAAGGCGGCGAGAACTGCGATGATGCCGAAGCCGACGAGCGTGTGCAGCCATATGGCCTTGCGGAAGTGCCGCAGGCTCTCGGCGACCGCCAGAGCCGAGGCGACCAGCACCACCCAGAAGGCGCCGCCAAGCGACACCCGCGCGGCGCTGCTCGACGCGCCGGCGATGATATGGGTGGCGGCGGTGCCGGCGGCGAGGAAATCGGCCAGGAACAGAAGCACGGCCCCGATGAGCGTGATCGCCTCGCCGGCGATGCGCGGCCGCCAGAGCCCGCCGGCGACGAGCAGCACGAAACCCGCCGCCATTGCGGCCATCCAAACGGGCGCGTTGGCGTCCCACAGCGCGATCGCCTTCGGCGTCAGGATGCGGTTCGGCGCAAAGCCGACGAAGCCGAGACTGAGCACGCCGGCAAGCACGACTGCGACAAGGAAAAAGGTGACCCGGCTAAAGGCCACCTCTTCCCTTGCATCGGTCGCATTGGTTCCGTTCGCCGGACGCGCGGCCCGGCCGCTGTCGGTCGCGGCTATTTGAGGAATCCCTTTTCGGTCAGATAGTCGGTCGCGACCTTCTTGGCGTCCTCGCCGTCGACCGCGATCTTGGCGTTGAGGGTCTGCAGCGTTTCCAGGGTCAGCGTTTTGAACACCGGATCGAGCAGGTCCTTGATCTGCGGGTATTTGTCGAGCGTGGCCTGGCGCACGGTCGGCGCCGGCTCATAGACCGGCTGCACGCCCTTGGTGTCGTCCATCACGACAAGGCCGAGCGCGGCGAGCTGGCCGTCGGTGCCATAGGCCATGGCGGCGTTGACGCCGGAGGTCTGCTCGGCCGCCGCCTTCTCGGTGGCGGCGGTGTCGCCGCCGGAGAAGACGAGAAGCTGGTCGGCGGTGAGCTTGAAGCCGTAGGCGGTCTGGAAGGCGGGCAGCGCCGCCGGGCTCTCGACGAACTCGGCGGAGCCGGCGAGCTTCACCGTGCCGCCGCCGGCGACCCACTTGCCGAAGTCTTCCATGGTCTTGAGGTTGTTCTTGTCGGCGACGTCCTTGCGCACGGCGATCGCCCAGGTGTTGTTGGCCGGCGCCGGCTGCAGCCAGACGATGTTGTTGGCCTTGTCGAGTTCCTTGGCCTTC
Source organism: uncultured Alphaproteobacteria bacterium (assembly GCA_963782045.1). Taxonomy (GTDB): domain Bacteria; phylum Pseudomonadota; class Alphaproteobacteria; order Rhizobiales; family Kaistiaceae; genus CAVSRC01. The sequence goes on along the minus strand of CAWAIR010000036.1, from coordinate 75,051 downwards.
TCGTAGCCTGCCTGGGCGTTCTTCCACGCCGGGTCGTCGGAAACGTTGAAGAAGAAACCGGCGTTGCCGGTGTATTCCGGATAGATGTCGACCTCGCCGGAGAGCAGCGCGGTGCGCACGATCTTGGTGGGGCCGAGCTGAACCTTGTTCTCCGTCGGGATGCCGGCATGATCGAGCACCTGCAGGATGATGTTGCCGAGGAGCCCGCCCTCGGTGTCGATCTTGGAAGCGACGACGACGGTGTCGCCGGCGGCCAGCGCCGGGCCGGCGACGAGGCTGAGGCCGAGCGCGGCGGCGGCGATCTTCAAAGCGAATTTCATGGGGGTATGTCCTCCGTTGGCGGCGCGGCCGAAGCGGGACGAAGGCCCCCCTGCAAGCCGCAGCAATCGTCAAAATTCTTGTCCGCGGCGACCCGCCGATCAGAAGGCTGACGGGCCCGGGCTGCCCGACCTGCCGGGAGCCCGCGCGAAAGATAGGTTGCGGCCCGATGAAGTCAAAGACGCAAAAGCGCGGCACACCGCATCCGGCGCCGTGCCGCAGATTTCGTCGGAAGCCTTCCCGGTCTCCGGGGCTGCTTTTCTCAATCCTCCACTGGGCGCTGAAGAAGCGCTTGGGGGGCGAATCCCGCCGCCGAAACACACCAGGGGCGCGCGGGAAGCAACTTTTCGGGCTCACTCCCGGCACGAACGGCCGTCGAACGCAGCGAAGAGGGGCCAGGTCCCGAACAAGCGACGGCGAGGCACAGCATAGGGATCGGGCGGTCAATGTCAAAAACGGCGCGCCTTTCGGCCGTTTCCTGCTGACAAATTCGGGCCTGGCCGGGGATCAGTCCCCCGCGGCCTCGATGGCCGCGGCGACCACTTCGGGGCCGATGCCGTCGCCGCCGATGGCCGCGATCCGGTAATGGTTGGGGATGGCGGTCATGGCCGGGCGGCGACCTTCTCGCGCAGCACCCGGTTGGGCGAGGCGCGGCCGGCCTCCTCCTCCGCAATGTTGGCCATGGTGGTCTCGGCGATCGCCCGCAGCGCTTCCTCGGTAAAGAAGGCCTGGTGGCCGGTGATCAGCACGTTGGGGAAGGTCAGCAGCCGCTGGAAGACGTCGTCCTGGATGATCTCGTTGGACAGGTCCTCGAAGAAGAGGTCGGCCTCCTGCTCGTAGACGTCGAGCGCGACGCCGCCGATCTGGCCGGACTTCAGCCCCGCGATCACCGCCTCGGCATCGATCAGGGCGCCGCGGCTGGTGTTGATGAGGAGAAAGCCACGCTTGGCCCGGGCGATTGCCGCCTCGCCGATGAGATGGTGGGTTTCCGGCGTCAGCGGGCAGTGCAGGGTGATGATGTCGGAACGGGCGATCAGCGTGTCGACGCTGGTATAGCCGACGCCGATCCGCTTCAGCTCCTCGACTTGGTAGCGGTCGGAGGCGAGCACCTCGCAGCCGAAGCCGAAGCGAAGGATGCGCGCCACCAGCGCGCCGATGCGGCCGGTGCCGACGATGCCAACCGTCTTGCCGTGGAGGTCGTGGCCGATCAGGCCCTCCAACGCGAAGTTGTTGTCGCGCACGCGCATCCAGGCGCGGTGGATGCGCCGGTCGAGCGCCAGCAGCAGACCGATGGTGAACTCGGCGACCGCGTGCGGGGAATAGGCGGGCACGCGGACGACTGTGAGCCCGAGCCGCTCGGCCGCTTCCAGGTCGACATTGTTGAAGCCGGCGGCGCGGAGCGCCACCAGGCGCGTACCGCCGGCAGCGAGCGCCTCCAGCACCTCCGCGTCGAGGTTGTCGTTGACGAAGACGCAGACCGCTGGGAACCCTTCCGCCAGGCGGACCGTGGCGCGGTCGAGATGCGGTTCGAGGAATTCGAGCTGGTGGTCGGTCCGCGCCGCCGCCTCGCGCAGGAAGACGCGGTCGTAGGGTTTGGTGCTGAAGACGGCAATGCGCATAGGGGCAAAGGTTCCGCTTGAATTCTCCGGCGAGAGGTAGGGCACGAAATGCCAAGGAAAGGCAAATGGCGGCGACCCCGGCCCCCGGCGCCGATTGCGGCGGCCGCCATGGCGGCGATATGACAAGGCGCGAAAATCGGCAGCGGCGGGAGCAGGGATGATGAACGGAATATCGGTCGAGGATCTCGATACCCCATCGGTTGTGGTCGACCTCGACGTTATGGAGGCCAACCTCAAGCGCTGCCAGAGCTACCTCGACGGCCACGGGTTGGCGCTGAGGCCGCACATCAAGACCCACAAGATCCCCGAATTCGCCCACCTGCAACTGAAGCTCGGGGCGAAGGGGATCAACTGCCAGAAGCTCGGCGAGGCCGAGGTGATGGTCGATGCCGGCATCGGCGACATCCTGCTCACCTACAACATCCTCGGCCAGGCCAAGCTCGACCGGCTGGTGGGGCTGGCCCGCCGCGCCGACATCAAGGTGGTGGCCGATTCGGCCGAGGTGGTGGATGGGCTGTCGGCGACCATGTCCCATGCCGGGGTGATCCTGCCGGTGCTGGTCGAATGCGACACCGGGGCGCTCCGCTGCGGGGTGACGACGCCGGCCGCCGCGCTCAAGCTTGCCCAGACCATCGAACGGTCGCCCGGCCTCGGCTTCCGCGGGTTGATGACCTATCCGCCGCGCGGCGGCACGGCGGCGGTGCAGGCGTGGCTGGCCGAGGCGGTGGACCTCTGCGTCCGCGCCGGGCTCGACGTCGGGATCGTCAGCAACGGCGGCACGCCCGACCTCTATCGCGCCCACGAGGTGACGGCGGCGACCGAGCACCGGCCGGGCACCTACATCTACAGCGACCGCTCGCAGGTCGAAGCCTCCGGCCTCGGCACCTTCGAGGATTGCGCGCTCACCATCCACGCCCACGTCGTCTCGCATGCCGCGCCGGATCGCTGCATCATCGATGCCGGGTCGAAGAGCCTGTCCTCCGATCTCTTCGGCCTGACGAACTACGGCCGCATCGCCGAGCACCCGGACTGGCAGATCCGGGCGCTCAGCGAGGAGCATGGCCAGGTCCACGTGTCGCCCGGCGCCACGGCGCCCAAGATCGGCGAGCGAGTCCGCGTCATCCCCAACCATGTCTGCGTGGTGACCAACCTGACCGACCGCGTCTACGGTGTGCGCAAGGGCCAGGTGGAGACGGTCTACCCGGTGGCGGCGCGCGGCAAGGTGCAGTGAAGGGCGCAGCCCGAAAACCGGGCCAAGCGGTTCCGGGTCAGGCCGAGCCGGGGTGTCGGCCGGATTTCTCCGCCCGCCCGCCGGCACCCGCCGCTTCGCGGACCGGGGCGGCTGGCGGCGAACGGCCGGCGCGCTCGTCGCGCTGGCGGAGGAACTCTCGCACGTCGCCGAGCGAATCGGTGATGAGCGCGCGCATGCGCTCGTGGGCCGCCTCCGGGTTCCGCTCGCGGATCGCCTCGATGAGGGCGCCGTGCTGATCGAGCCGCTCGTCGCGGATGCGGGCCGCGCCCTCCCAGCTCAGCCTGAAGGTCGAGAACAACGCTGCGTAGATGAGGCTGCCGAAGGCGCCGAGGAAGTGGTTGCCGGTGGCGTTGAGGATGCCGAGATGGAAACGCAGATCGGCCGCGATGAGGTCGCCTTCGCCGTCCTTGCAGCGCACCATTTCGGCGAAGGCCGTTTCGATCTGCTCGATGGTGGCCTCGGAGCGCTCTGCCGCGGCGAGCGCCGCCGCGGCAGGTTCGATCATGTCGCGCAGCGTGTAGAGCTCGGAGATGAATTCCTCGTTGGGAACGGCCTCCAGGTGCCAGGTGAGCACCTCGGGGTCGAGCATGTTCCAGTCGCTCTTTTGACGGACGCGGGTGCCGATCTTGGGTCGCGGCAGGATCAGCCCCTTGGCGGCCAGCACGCTGTACGCCTCGCGCAGCGCCGTGCGCGACACCGCGAAGCGGGCGCGCATCTCGGCCTCGTTGGGCAGCAGCGAGCCCTGCGGGAAGACCCCGGCGACGATCTCGCAGCCAAGCTTGTGGGCGATATAGGCGTAGACGTTGCGCTCGACGAAGCCGTCGCCGCCACCGCGCTCGGAGGGCGTTTCGGCCCGCAAGGGCTTCACTTTCGAGATGAGGCGGGCACGGCTCGACTGCGGCATGGCGCCTCCTAGGATATTACGTCGCGCGTCGCAAGCTGAAGGAGCCGACGAGCGAACGCTGCATCACGATGAACAGGAACAGCAGAACGCCGCTGGTGATCATGATCCAGGCGCCGTTGAGCGAACCGTTGAAGATGATCAGCGTGGCGATCAGGCCGAGGATCATGCCACCGAAAAGGGTGCCGGCGACCATTCCGACACCGCCGGTCAGGAGGGTGCCGCCGAGCACGACGGCGGCGATGGCATTGAGCTCGCCGCCGGTGCCCGCCAGCGGATAGCCGGAGGAGGTGTAGAGCGCGTAGATGACGCCGCCGAGCGCGCTGTAGAAGCCGCCGAGCGCGTAGATCATCATGGTGGTCCTGCGGATCGGCACACCCATGAGGATCGCCGAGGTGCGGTCGCCGCCGATGGCGTAGACGTTGGTGCCGAAGCGGGTGAAATGGGCGATGACGATGGCCGCCACCCAGACCACGAGCATGACGATGGCGGAACTGGCCAGGAAACCGCGGCCGGGCAGGGGGATGTTGGCGCCGGCGAAAGCGGCGACGAAGGGATGGCGGATGGGGATGGAATCCAGCGTTACCATGAAGCAGGCGCCGCGCAGCATGAACAGGCCGGCAAGCGTGATGATGAACGGCTGAATCTCGCAGAAATCGATGATGAAGCCGAGGAAGGCGCCGAACATGATGCCGAAGCCAAGCATCAGCGCGGCGGAGGCAAGCGGGTGCCAGCCGGCGACGTCCAAGCTCCCCATGCACACGCCGACGAAGCCGATCATCGAGCCGATCGACAGATCGATGCCGCCGGAGATGATGACGAAGGTGGTGCCGATCGCCGCGGTGATGATGAAGGCGTTGTCGGCGAGGATGTGACCGAGCACCAGGGTCGAGAAGAAATTCTTGTAGAGGAGGCCGCCGGTGATGAACAGCGCCGCGAAGACAATGATCGTCGCGGTCAGCGGCAGGTAGCGCTCCCTCATGATGCTTTCCTCCGGCGGAATAGCAGAACCACGGCGGCGCGGAAGTTGTTCGACTGCAGGAGCAGCACGAACAGCACGACGACCGCCTTGACCAGCAGGTTGTATTCGGGCGGCAGGCCACTCATCAGGATCGAGGTGGTCAGCGCCTGGATGATGAGAACGCCGATCAGCGTCATGCCGAGATAGATGCGGCCGCCTGCCAGCGAGCCGCCGCCGATGACCACCGCGAGGATGGCATCCAGCTCGCTGAACAGCGCGACGCTGACCGGGTCCGAAGTGTGGGTGTCGGCCGTCATGATGATGCCCGCCACACCCGACAACAGGCCCGAGATCAGGTAGGCGCTGTATTTGACCAGTCGCGCATTGATCCCGGCAAGGTCGGCCGCGGCGGAATTGGCGCCGACCGAACTCGAGGAACAGGCCGAGAGCCGTTCGACGGATCAGCAGCCAAAGCAGGATGAAGACCACCACGCCGACATAGAGACGGGTCGGGATGAGGCCGATGCTGCCGACGCTGAGGCCCTGCAACAGTGGGCTTTCAAAGCTCGGATTGGTGCCGCCATAGATGAGGTTGATCATCAAGCCGATGCCGCGGCCGGAGACCATGAGGATCAGAGTCGCGATGATCGGCTGGATGTCGAGGATGGCGACCAGGAAGCCGTTCCACAGGCCGCACAGCAGGCCGACGGCAAGCGCAATCAGCAGGATGACGACGTGCGGATCGCCTTCATGCATGCGCCAGGCGATGGTGGCACCGACCACCGCGATGATCGAGCCGACGGACAGATCGATACCCTTGGTGCCGATCACCACCGCCATGCCGAGGGCGAGCATTGCCGGCGGCATGCCGCGATAGACGATGTCGATGAGGCTGCCGAACAGGCGCCCCTGGACGATACGGATCGAGAAGAAGTTGGGCGCGATGATGCCGTCGATGATGAGGATCACCGCCAGCGCCGCCAGTGGCCAGACGGCGCGGTGAGCGAGGATGGCGCGCAGGCGCTCGCCAAAGGTCCTTGTCTCTGCAACGGCAGTGGATTGATGCGTGCTCATCCGGCTGCAATCGTGTGAATGATGTTCTCGCGGGTGATGTCGTCGCCGACCATCTCGCCGACCTTCTTGCGGTCGCGGAGGACCGCGACACGGTCGCTGACGGCAACCAGCTCGTCGAATTCGGAGGAAGCGACCAGCAGGGCTAGGCCATCGCCGCAGAGGCGGCGAATGAGCGCGACGATCTCGGCGTGGGCGCCGACGTCGATGCCGCGCGTCGGCTCGTCGAGGATCAGGATCGCCGGTTGCGACGTCAGCGAACGCGCCAGCACGACCTTCTGCTGGTTGCCGCCGGAGAGCTGGTTGACCGGCTTCTCGGCATCGGGCGTGGCGATGTTGAGCGCGCGGATCATCTCCTCGGCAAGCTTCTTCTGCTGGTCCTGGGACAGCAGGTTGAACCAGCCGCGCTTGAGCTGAAGGCCGAGCATGATGTTCTCGCGCACGCTGAGCTCGCCGACCAGGCCCTCGGCCTTGCGGTCCTCCGGGCAGAAGGCGATGCCGTTGTGCAGCGCCTGGCGCGTCGAGTTGTGGGTGACGGTCGTGCCGCGCACCTTGAGCTGGCCCGAATCCGGACGGATCGCGCCGAACATCAGCTTGGCGGTCTCCGTGCGGCCGGACCCCAGAAGTCCGGCCAGCCCGACGACTTCGCCGGGACGCAAGGCGAGATCGAATGGCTCCATCGTGCGCTTGCGGCCGAGGCCCTCGGCCACCAGGATCGGTTCGGCCGTGGCTTGCCCGGCGGGGCCGGCCATGCGCTTCTCGACCTGCTCGAGCTCGCGGCCGATCATCATCGAGATCAGCTTCACCTGGGGCAGCTCGGCGGTCAGCGCCTCGCCGACCAGACGGCCGTTGCGCAACACCGAAATGCGGTCGGAAATTTCGTAAACCTGGTCGATGAAGTGGGTGATGAAGGCGATGGCGATGCCTTGCGACTTGAGGTCGCGGACGATCTGGAAAAGCAGCTTGGTCTCGGTCGCGTCGAGGCTGGCGGTGGGCTCGTCGAGCACCAGCACGCGCGTGTTCTCCTCGAGCGCCCGGGCAATGGCGATGAGCTGCTGGATGGCCACCGAATAGGAGCCGAGAGGCCGCTCGACATCGATGTCGAGATTGAGGCGCTGCAGGCGCTGGCGGGCCATGTCGCGCGACTTGCGCCAGGAAATGACGCCGCGTCGGCGTACCTGGCGCTCAAGCGTCAGGTTCTTGGTGACCGTCATGGTCGGGATCAGGTTGACTTCCTGATAGACGGTGCTGATGCCCAGCGCCTGGGCGTCGGCGGTGGTGCGGATGTGAACCGGCTTGCCGTCGAGACGAATCTCGCCGTCGTCGGCAATGAGCGCGCCCGTGAGGACCTTGATGAGGGTCGATTTGCCGGCGCCGTTCTCGCCGAGGAGCGCATGAACTTCGCCGGCGTTCAGCCTCAGGTCGACCTTCTCGAGGGCCCGCACACCCGGGAAAGTCTTGGAGATGCCGAGCATCTCCACCCGCGCAATGCCATTCTCAGTCACGCTGGCCGTCCCGCTCAGTTGTGCCTGTCAACCTAGCACACCCCGCCAAGAAAAAGCGGCGCTTCGCCAATGTCCAAGGCCAAGCGCCGCTTCCCATTCACACCTGTGTGGGGCTCGAACCTAGTCGAGCGGCGTCGCCGCGTGGTGCAGATCCGACGGGATGACGATCCACTTATCCAGCTCCTTGGGAGCCTTCAGGTAGTCGAGGATGACCGGGTAGATGTACTTGCCGATCGCCGAGCGCAGCTCGACCGAGGCATTGGCCTCGCCCTTCGCCAGCTCGTCCTTCATGGCCGGGACGTAGTCGACCGAAACCATCAGCACGTCCTTGCCCGGGTTGAGGCCGGCTTCCTTCATGGCCTGAATGGCGCCGAGCTGCATGTTGTCGTTATGAGCAAACGACGCGCAGATGCCCTTCAGGTTGTCGGTCGCCTTGATGAAGGCTTCCATGACCTTCTTGCCGCCGTCGGTCGTGAAGTCGCCGCTCTGGCTCTTGACGATCTTCATGCCGGGGAACTGCGAAATGACGGCTTCGAAGCCCTTCTTGCGCTCGATCGCGGGAGCCGAACCGACGGTGCCCTGCTCTTCGACGATGTCGCACTGGCCCTTGGAGGCCTGGGCCAGCCATGCGCCGGCGATCTTGCCTTCGAGGTTGAAGTCGGCCGAAATGCGGGTGACGTAGAGCGACTTGTCCTGAACGTCGACGTCGCGGTCAGCCAGGAATACCGGGATCTTGGCATCCTTGGCTTCCTTGAGGACCTGGTCCCAGCCGGTGACGACCACCGGGGCAATGAGGATGGCGTCAACGCCCTGAGCGATGAAGCCGCGGACCGCCTTCAACTGGTCTTCCTGCTTGCCTTGGGCGTCGGCGAACTTCAGGTCGATGCCCATCTGCTTGGCCGTGTCCTGCATGTCCTTGGAGAATGCGGGGCGCCAGTCGCCCTCGTCGCCCACCTGCGAAAAGCCGATGGTCACGGCGAAAGCCGACGTCCCCGCAAGCAACATCGCCGTGGCGGCCACTGCGCCGCCAACCCATTTAAAAGTCTGCATTAAACCCTCCCGATTCCTATGGACCGTGATCTCGGTGGCCGGCCCCTTGGGGGCCTGCCCGGCGATGCTCCTGCAGCTCCGCCGTTACCCAGCCACCGCTATTCTCATATCATCTTACTAATGAGCCAGACAACCCTTTTGTCTTACTAATACGCCGCAACGCGCCCGCTGCTTCCTTCCACCTCAGGCATAGGCGGAATCGTTCAGCCGGATCTCGTTGCGGAACTGGCGAAGCTCGGTTTCGCCGTCGATCAGCAGGTACTCGATGCCGGCGATTTCGGCGAAGTCCTCCAGATACTCCGGGGTCAGCGCCAGCGAGAAGCCGGTGTGGTGGGCGCCGCCGGCATAGATCCAGGCGGCCGCGCCAACCGCGAGGCTGGGCTCCGGTCGCCACAGCACGCGGGCGACCGGCAGCTTGGGCAGCTTCTGCGGCGGCGGTACGGCCTTGACCGTGTTGACCACCAGGCGGAAACGGTTGCCCAGGTCGACGATGGTGGCGTTGAGGGCGTCGCCGGTCTGCGAATCGAAGACCAGGCGGACCGGGTCCTCCTTGCCGCCGATGCCCAGCGGATGGACCTCGCATGACGGCTTGCCCTTGGCGATCGACGGGCAAATCTCGAGCATGTGGGCGCCGAGCACGGCCGGGCCGGCGGGATCGAAGTGGTAGGTGTAGTCCTCCATGAAGCTGGTGCCGCCCTTGAGGCCGTGCGCCATCACCTTCATCGCACGCACCAGGGCCGAGTGCTTCCAGTCGCCCTCGGCGCCGAAACCATAGCCTTCGGCCATCAGCCGCTGCGGGCCGATGCCGGGGAGCTGCTTGAGGCCAGTCAAATTCTCGAAGGTGTCGGTGAAGGCCAAGAAGCCGCCGTCGGCGAGGAAGGCGCGGAGCGCCAGCTCGATGCGGGCCGCATCGCGCAGCGACTGCCGGCGCGCGCCGTTCTGCCGCAGTACCGGCATCATGGTGTAGCTATCGTCGTATTCGGCGCAGAGCCGGTCGATGGCGGCGTCGGTGACCTGATCCTGGAACCTGACCAGGTCGCCCAGGCCGAATCCGTTGACCGACATGCCGAACCTGATCTCGGCCTCGACCTTGTCGCCCTCGGTCACCGCCACCTGACGCATATTGTCGCCGAGACGGGCAAGCTTGAGGTGCTGCAGCTCATGCCAGCCGGCGGCGGCACGCAGCCACACCGACATCGAGGCGGCGACGCCCTTTTCCTTCCAGTGGCCGACGATCACCTTGCGGGGGATGCGCAGCCGGGCGCAGATGTGGCCGAATTCGCGGTCGCCGTGCGCCGACTGGTTGAGGTTCATGAAATCCATGTCGATCGTCGACCAGGGAATGTCGCGACCGAACTGGGTGTGCAGGTGGCACAGCGGCTTGGTCAGCCGGGTCAGCCCGCCGATCCACATCTTGGCGGGGCTGAAGGTGTGCATCCACACCACCACGCCGATGCAGTTCGGCGCGGCACTGGCCTCGATCAGCGTGTTCCTGATCTCGTCCGGCGTCGTGACGATCGGCTTGAAGACAAGCCGGATCGGCAGGCCGGCCTCGCTGAGGCCGGCCTGGACCTGGCGGGCCTGCGTTTCGACCTTGGCCAGCGTCTCCGCTCCATAGAGGTGCTGGCTGCCGGTGATGAACCACGCCTCGAGCGGCGCAAAATCGATGGTGGTGGCGGCCGGGGCCGCCCCGGAGGCGCGCGCGCTGCGCGACGTCGCGGGTGTCTTTTTGGGTTGTGTGGGCATCGTCTCGCTGGTTTCCTGGCCATGCATTGCACAAGCATGCCGGATGGCCTATTCATAATACTATAAGGGTAAAGCGCTTTGCCAGAAGAATCCCGACAACCGCCGTTGACCGCCCATGCTGCTCGCCAAACTGCGTGAAGACGTCATGAAGGCGAACCAGCGAGCTGGTTCGCGAGGGCGTCGTCAAGTTTACTTTCGGCAATGTCAGCGGAATAGACCGCGACAAGGGCCTGGTCGCGATCAAGCCGAGCGGTGTCCCCTACGACGAATTGACGCCGGCGACGATCGTGGTCACTGACCTCGACGGGCGCGTGGTCGAAAGCAATCTCCGGCCCTCGTCGGATCTGCCCACCCACCTCGAGCTCTACAAGGCATTCCCCAATATCGGCGGCGTCGCCCACACCCATTCGGAATTCGCCACGGCGTGGGCGCAGGCGCGGCGGCCGATCCCCTGCCTCGGCACCACCCATGCCGACTACTTCCACGGCGCCGTGCCGGTACACCGACGACATGATGCCGCAGGAGATCGGCGGCGAATACGAGAAGGAGACGGGCGCGGTGATCGTGCGCAAGTTCCGCGAACTGGGGCTCGATCCGGCGGCGGTGGCGGCGGTGCTGGTCGCCGGCCATGGGCCGTTCGCATGGGGGCAGGGACGCCGACGACGCGGTGCACAACGCCGCGGCGCTGGAATATGTTGCACGCATGGCGACGCACACCTTCGCCGTCAATCCGGGGGCGCAGCCGCTGCTGCGCGATTTGCACGACAAGCATTTCTTCCGCAAGCATGGCGCCGGCGCCTATTACGGGCAGCCGAAGGGCTGAGAGCCGGACGCGGGCCGCCGCGAGATCGCTTGCGCTTGGCAGCGCGCGCGGGGAGGCCAGGGAGTTGATCATCGATGACGCAGCAGGACACCGACGCGGCCGCGGCGATCGCCGGGGGCCAGACATCCCTGGGCGTTGAGTTCGGGTCCACCAACATCAAGGCGTGTCTCATCGGGCCGGACCACCAGGTTCTCGCCACCGGCAACCATGGCTGGGAGAACCAGTTCGTCGACCGCCTGTGGACTTATTCCGAGGACGCGATCTGGGCCGGCCTCCAGGCCGCCGTCGCCGACCTGATGGCCGATGTCGAGCGCCGCCACGGCGTGCCGCTGACGCGCATCGGCGCGCTCGGATTCTCGGCGATGATGCACGGCTACCTGGCGTTCGATGCCGAGGGCGGCTGCTCGTCCCGTTCCGCACCTGGCGCAACACCAATACGGGGCGCGCGGCGGCCGAGCTGACCAAGGCGCTCGCCTTCAACTTTCCGCTGAGATGGTCGGCCTCGCACCTGTACCAGGCGATCCTCGACGAGGAGCCGCACGTCGCCGAGGCTCGATTTCATCACGACGCTCGCCGGCTTCGTGCACTGGCGCCTCACCGGCCGCAAGGTGCTCGGCGTGGGCGATGCGTCGGGCATGTTCCCGATCGACCCGGCCACCCACGACTACGACGCGCCGATGCTGGCGCGGTTCGGCGAGATGGTCGCCGCCCGCCGGCCGGGCCTCGACGCCGCCGCGCTCTTCCCCAAGGTGCTCGTCGCCGGTGAGGACGCCGGCACGCTCACCGCCGAGGGCGCCGCCCTGCTCGACCCGACCGGCACGCTGCAACCGGGCATGCCGGTCTGCCCGCCCGAGGGCGACGCCGGCACCGGCATGGTCGCCACGAACGCCGTCGCGCCGCGCACCGGCAACATCAGCGCGGGCACGTCGATCTTCGCGATGGTGGTGCTGGAAAGGCCGCTGACCGCGGTGCACGAGGAGCTCGACATCGTGACCACGCCGGCGGGCGACCTGGTCGCGATGGTCCACTGCAACAACGGCGCCAGCGAGCTCGGGACCTGGGCGAGCGTCTTCGCCGAGTTCGCCGCCGCCATCGGGGCCGAGGCGGATGCCGAACGCCGTTTTCGGCGCGTTGTTCGGCGCGGCGCTCGAAGGCGAGGCGGACGGCGGCGGGCTGCTCGCCTACAACTACCTCGCCGGGGAGCCGATCACCGGCCTGACCGAGGGGCGCCCGCTGGTCGTGCGCACGCCCGGCAGCCGCCTCACCCTTGCCAACTTCATGCGCACCCAGCTCTACGCCGCCTTCGGCACGCTCAGCCTCGGCATGAACGTGCTGCACGGCGAAGGCGTGAAGCTGGATTCGATGTTCGCGCATGGCGGCATGTTCAGGACGGCGGGCGTGGCGCAGCGTCTGCTGGCAGCGGCGATCGGCGCGCCGGTGACCGTGGGCGACACCGCCAGCGAGGGCGGCGCGTGGGGCATCGCCGTGCTCGCCGAATACCTGCGCACGGGCGCCGGCGAGAGTCTGGGCGACTACCTCGCGGCCCGCGTGTTCGCTGGCGCCGCGCTCGACGTGGCGGAGCCCGACCCCGCGGATGTCGAGGGCTACGCGAAGTGGCTCGAGCGGTATGCCGCGGGTCTTGCGATCGAGAGGGCGGCGGCGCAGGCGATCAGCTAGCCGGCGCGGTTTCAGGTGACGGCAGATTCGCGGATATGCTACCGACCCTGACCAAGGGCGCCCGCGAATAAGGCGCGACGGAAGAATTGGGAGAGAATACATGGCCGGTGAGGGGCGGATCGGCGAGGCGTTCCGCGATACGTTCGGGGGAGAGCCGCTGGTCTACCGGGCGCCCGGACGGGTCAACCTGATCGGCGAGCACACCGACTACAACGACGGCTTCGTGCTGCCGGCGGCGCTCGACGTGGCGACCGTCGCGGCGATCGCGCCGCGCCGCGACCGCATGCTCAATGTCCACTCGCTGATGATGGACGAGACGGTCAGCTTCGATCTCGACGAAAAAAGCCCGCAGGCGCGCAAGCACTGGAGCGATTATGTGCGCGGTGTCGCCTGGGTGCTGGAGGCGGTCGGCGGCCATCGCCTGACCGGCGCCGACATGATGATCGACAGCAGCGTGCCGCTCGGCGCCGGCCTGTCCTCTTCCGCCGCGCTCGAGGTGGCGACCGGCTATGCGCTGCTCGCGAACAGCGGGCTTCCGGTCGACCGCACGCGGCTGGCGCTCGCTTGCCAGAAGGCGGAGAACGATTTCGTCGGCATGCGCTGCGGCATCATGGACCAGTTTATCGCCTGCCACGGCGCCGTCGGCCATGCGCTGCTGATCGACTGCCGCAGCCTCGACCGCCGGCTGGTGCCGATCGATGAGGGCGTGCGGCTGGTGATCTCCAACACCATGGTGCACCACGAGCACGCCGCCGGCGAATATAACCTGCGCCGGCGCGACTGCGAGGAAGGGGTGAGGCGCCTGTCGGCGGCGCTCCCCGGCATCAAGGCGCTGCGCGACGTGACGCTCGAGCAACTGGAGGTCCACAAGGACCTGCTGACGCCGGTGATCTACCGCCGCTGCCGCCATGTGGTGAGCGAGAACGAGCGCACGGTCAGCGCGGCGGACGCGCTTGCTGGCGGCGACGTCGCGCTGTTCGGGCGGCTGATGAACGAATCCACATGTCGATGCGCGACGACTTCGAGATTTCCTGCCGCGAGGTCGACGTCATGGTCGGCCTCAACCAGGCGGCCGGCGGCGTCTACGGCGCCCGCATGACCGGCGGCGGCTTCGGCGGCTGCACCATCAGCCTGGTCGAGGCGGATGTGGTGGCGGCCTTCCGCGAAGGCGTTGCCGAGGGCTACGAGGCGGCGACGGGCATCAAGCCGCAGATCTTCACCTCGACGGCTGGCGCCGGCGTCGGCCCGGTGGCCTGAGACCCCCATGACCTTCCTGGAGACCTCGTCGCACCGCCGCTTCAATCCGCTCACCGGCGAATGGGTGCTGGTGTCGCCGCACCGCACGCAGCGGCCGTGGCAGGGACAGACCGAAAAGCGGGCGGAGCCGGCGGCGCTCACCTACGACCCCGAATGCTACCTCTGCCCGGGCAATCACCGTGCCCACGAGGTGGTCAATCCGGACTATGCGCACACCTTCGTCTTCGACAACGATTTTCCGGCGTTGCTCTCCGGGAGCGGCGGCAAGCTCGACGAACACGGCCTGCTGGTCGCCGAGGAGGAGCCGGGCGTCTGCCGGGTGATCTGCTTCTCGCCGCGCCACGACCTGACCCTGGCGCGCATGGAGATCGCCGACATCGAGCGCGTCATCGCCATCTGGCGCGACCAGTACCGCGCGCTCGGCGCCATGGACGGTATCGACGCGGTGCAGATTTTCGAGAACCGCGGTGCCATGATGGGGGCGAGCAATCCGCACCCGCACTGCCAGGTGTGGGCGACGCGCAGTCTTCCCAACGAGATGGCCAAGGAACTCGCCGCGCAGAGCGACTACTGGCGGGTGCACGGTTCGCCGCTGCTCCTCGACTATCTGAGGCTGGAGCGGGAAGCGGCAACGCGCATCGTCTTCGAGAACGAGCATTTCACCGTGCTGGTGCCGTTCTGGGCGGTGTGGCCGTTCGAGACGATGGTGCTGCCCCGGCGACACGTCGCATCGCTGGACGGGCTGGAGCCGGCGGAGGTGGGGGGGCTCGCGGCGGCCCTCAAGGAACTGACCATCCGCTACGACAACCTGTTCGAGACGTCGTTTCCCTATTCGATGGGATTCCACCAGCAGCCGACCGACGGCGCGCCGCACCCGGAGTGGCAGCTCCATGCGCATTTCCTGCCGCCGCTGCTGCGCTCGGCGACGGTCAGGAAATTCATGGTGGGCTTCGAGCTCCTGGGCACGCCGCAGCGCGACATCACGCCCGAAGCGGCGGCCGAGCGCCTGCGAGCGCTCCCCGCAACGCATTACCGCGACCGAAGCTGAAGACAGCTTCGCCGGAAGGCCCCGACCCGCGAGTGGGCAGGGACCTTCCGGCGGTAGCGCCCATTAACTCCGCTGGCGCAGCATCAGGGCGTAGACCGTCACCGAAATGGTGATCAGCAGGCCGTAGATGAACTGCGTCCAGAAGCCGGTAAGACCAACGGCGATGATGCCGGGTTCCAGCGAGGCGATGATCAGCACGCCGACGAAGGTGCCGATCATGGTGCCCCTGCCGCCGAACACCGAGGTGCCGCCAATGAAGACGGCAGCCAGCGTGGTGAGCAGATAGCCGCTGCCGGTCGTTGCCCAGAAGAAGGTCAACTGATTGAGGATGAACACGACCGACAAAGCCGCCGAAAGGCCCATGATGACAAAGCACAGGGTCTTCACCGTGTCGACGTGAATGCCCATCATGCGGGCGCTTGCGGCATTATCGCCGATGAACAGGACGTGGCTGCCGAAGCTGTGGCGCTTGTAGATCAGCCCGAGCAGGACGGAACCGCCGACGAACCAGATGAACTGCGCCGGGATGACGCCGAACAGCTCGCCGACAAACAGTGCGTGCAGCGGGTTGGCGGTGATCTGCGAGATCGGGATGCCGTGGCCCTGGGTGACGACGTTGACCAGACCACTCCACAGAAACATGGTCCCGATGGTTGCCACGATCGACGGAATGCCGACCTTGGTGACCAGCAGGCCGTTGATCAGGCCGAGCAGGGCGCCGGTCGCCAGACACGCCACGAGCGCGATTATGAAGCTGCCGGTGGCGACATAGGACGCGGCGAACACCCAGCCGGAAAAGCCAGCAATCGAGGGGAAGCTCAGGTCGATCTCGCCAAGGGTGACGACGAAGGTCGCCGACATCGCCATAAGCCCGAAGAACGGGATCGAGATCATGAACGAGCGGTAGATGTTGAAGCTGAGATAAGTGCCCGGCGCCGCGATGATGAAGACGGCGTAGAGCACCACCAGAAGGCCGATGATGCTGATCTGGAACCGGTAGGTGAACAGGAACTCCCGGCTGAAGAGGCTCGGGGAGTGGGGTTGGCTTTGGGTCGTCGTGGTCACGGGTTTCAGCTCACCTTGCCGGCATGGTGCAGGGCCACCATGGTTTCGACCAGCTTGTCGCGGCTGACCTCGGACTTGAGGAAACGTTCCGCAATGCGCCCGCGGTCGAGGATGATGAAGCGGTCGGCGACGTCATAGACGTGGAAGATGTTGTGGTCGATGAAGATCGCCGACTTGCCCTGGTCGCGAATCGAGCGGGTGAAATTGAGGACGCGCTCGGTCTCGGTGATCGACAGGCCCATGGTCGGCTCGTCGAGGATGATGAGATCGGCGTCGAAGTAGAGAGCCCGTGCGATGGCCACGCCCTGGCGTTCGCCGCCGGAGAGGCCGCCGACCTCGCTGTCGACGGTGATCGCCGACGAGGTCAGGCCCATGCGCGTGCGCATCAGCTTCTCGGTTTCGCGCCGCTGCCCGGCGAGATCGAGAAAGCCAAGGAAGGTGGTGCGCTCGTGGCCGGCAAAGACGTTGCGCCACAGCTCCTGCTGCTCGGCCAGCGCGCGCTCCTGATAGACGCATTCGATGCCGAGGGTTCGGGAGGCGCGCGCGTCACGGGCGCCGATGCGCTTGCCCTTGAAATAGATCTCGCCGGCGGTGGGCGTGTGGACACCGGTGATGATCTTGATCAACGTCGACTTGCCGGCACCGTTGTCGCCGATGAGTGCGACGATCTCGCCGGAATTGATCTCCATGTTGATGTCCCTGAGGACCTGAACATGGCCGAAGGACTTCTGAATGCCCTTCAGTTCCAAGAGGGGGTTGTGGGAATCCATTGATCAACACACACGAGTTAGGAGGCAAGTTGAGACGGAGCGTCTCGTAACGCTCCGTCCCTGGTTTCACGGTCGCCGGAAGGGCCTAGCGGATGCCTTCCTGGGCGAGCGGCGCAATCGCGTCGATGTTTTCCTTGGTGATCAGCGACGAGGCGGTGTCGACATGCAGGCCAGCGAAGCCGAACTTCGAGGTCAGATACATCTGGATGATCGGCAGATAGCCCTGCAGGAAGGGCTGCTGATCCTCGACGACCGCGATGTAGCCGTCCTGGACGCCCTTGACGATCGGGGCGGAGAGGTCAAAACCGGCGCCGCAGATCTCGCCCGGCTTCTTGTTGGCGGCCTGGAGGTAGGCCGGAATCGTCGCCGTCAGCGCACCGTGGTCGGTGATGATCGCCTTGAGATCGGGATGCGACGCCGCGATGCTGGCGAAGACCGGGATGCCCTGGGTCGAATCGCCGTTGATGGCGTCGGAGATCTCCTGATACACGACCGTGACGTTGGCCGCCTTCATGGCGTCAAGCACACCCTGGGTGCGCTGGCCGCGGCCGGCCTGGCCGAGCAGACCCCAAACGAAGACAGTGTCGCCCGCCTTGAGGCCGCAGGCCTTCACAGCGCCGTCGCCCAGTGTCTTGCCTGCCTGGAGCAGATCGGCGGCACCGACATAGCCAAAGCCGTCGGCCTTGTACTGAGCTTCCTTGTTGGGCAGCGGCACGTTGGAAACGGTCACGATGATGCCGGCCTTCTCGGCCTGGTCGATCAGCGGGCCGAGGGCCTCTTCACCCGGGTGTCCCATGATGGAGATGCCCGTCGGCTTGCGGGCGATCGCCTCGCTGAACTGCTGGACCATCTTCTGCGGGTTCCAGTCCGACCACACATAGTCGACCTTGCACCCGGTCTGATCCGCCGCCGCCTTGGCGCCGGCATAGACGATCGAGGCGAAGGAGCCGCCTTCGGGCCCGCCGGGGAAGAACACGAAGTTCTTGCCCGCGCAGCTCATATCAGCGGCGGCGTATGCACTCGTGCTCGCCATGAAGGCGGCAACGCCAGCCAAAAGCAGCCATTTCTTCATTAGTCTTCTCCCTCCAATTGTAGGTATTCACTGCTGGAAATGCAGGACTTCCCCCACTCGTTTCAGGGTCGAACACCCTGCCACGATTAGTATGATGATATTTGATCAATATCAAACGCAATCGCCGTCTTGAACCGGATTGCATGGCGTTCTCGCCGACGTGGCAGGCAGGCGCCAGGCCGCGCGACGCCGGCGCCGGACGGCAGGCAATCGGCCGCGGCTTGCCGCGGCCCACCATGCGTCGACAGAGTTACTGGTGACCCCGGCGCGATTCGAACGCGCGACCCTCAGATTAGGAATCTGATGCTCTATCCTGCTGAGCTACGGGGTCCCGGGCCCGTTTAGCACAGAGGCCGGGCGGGGCGAAGCCTGTCGCTCGCGCCCGCGCATGATAGTCTCTGCGCCATGCGTGGGACATTGATCAGCGGCCTTCTCGGGACGGTGCTGTTGATGGCGGCCGGCGCCGCGCTGGCCGGGGAGGCCGCTGCGCAGGCGGATGTCTGTGCGACCGTGGGCGGAACGGCCGTCGCGGTGGCTGAGGTCATCGACGGCGATACGCTCGGGCTCGCCGATGGCCGCATCGTCCATGTCGCCGGCGTCGAGGCGATGACAGCGGCGCCGCTGGCGGCGGAGGCGACACGCGAAACCCGGCGGCTGGTGGCGGGTGGCGTCGCGCTCGGAGCGCCGTCGCCGCCGAAGCCGGACCGCTACGGCCGGCTGCACGCCGATGCGCGGCTCGGCGAAGGGGGCGCGCTCGGCGCGGCGCTTGTTTCAGCGGGGCTTGCCCGCGTGCGCCTGTTTCCCGGAGAAAAGCCGTGTCTCGCCAACCTGTTGTCTGCCGAGGCAGCCGCCCGGGCGGCGCACCGCGGACTATGGAGCTTGCCCGATTTTGCCGTTCGCCGGGCCGACGATCCTTCGCTTCTGGCGCGAAGCGGCTTATATGAACTCGTCGAAGGCCGGATCGCGTCGGTCGGACACGGAAAGCGCATGGTTTTCCTGGACTTCGGACGGGATTATCGCCGTGATTTCACGGTTCTGGTGCCGATAGCGATGGCCGAGGAATTGCCGCAGCCGGTGGATGCGCTCAAGGGCCGGCGCGTCAGGGTTCGTGGCGTCATCGAGGAAAGCGGCGGCCCGGCCATCCGGCTGGCCACGACGGACGAAATCGAGTTTGTGGACGGCAACTAACGTGCGGGCGACCAAAGTGCGGGCAATCGCGGTCATGGCAGGCAGCAGGGCTCGGCGGCGGTTACCGGCGGCGCTCGCCGCTGCCCTGGCGGCAGTGATGCTTTCCGGCTGCAACGCGCTGGTCGATGGCGGCAACCCGACCGCCAACATCTTCGCCAACGGCAAGCAGCTGGCGGTCAACACCATCGACAGCCGCGAACACGCGCGCATCGTGGCCGCCTATGGCGGCATCTTCCACGACGCCAAGGTCGAGCAGACGCTGGCGCCGATCGTCGCCAAGATCGTCGCCGCCTCCGACCGGCCCGACCAGCCGTACCGGATCACCATTCTCAACGCGCCGGCGGTGAACGCCTTCGCGCTGCCCGACGGCTATCTCTACGTCACGCGCGGCCTGCTGGCGCTGGCCAACGATTCCTCCGAGGTCGCCGCCGTGCTCGCCCACGAGATGGGCCACGTGCTGGCCAACCACGCCGCCAAGCGCGAGCAGAAGGCGCGCGACGCGCTGGTCGTGCGCCAGGTGGTCAAGGACGTCCTCGACAACAACGAGGGCGGACAACTGGCGCTGGCCGCCAGCCAGCGGTCGCTGGCCTCGTTCTCCCAGCAGCAGGAGCTGGAGGCCGACGCCATCGGGGTCAAGATCATCGGCCGCGCCGGCTACGATCCGTTCGCCGCCGCGCGTTTCCTCAGCTCCATGCAGCAGTACGCCGCCTATCGCGCCTCGCTGACGGTGCAGGACCAGCGGCCGGACTTCCTCGCCACCCATCCGGCGACGCCCGAGCGCATCGCCTTCGCCACCAAGGCGGCACGCCAGTTCGGCGCGCCCGGCGTCGGCACGTCCGACCGCGACCGCTACCTCGACGGCATTGACGGCATGGTCTACGGCGACGATCCCAACCAGGGCTTCGTGCGCGACCGCACCTTCGTCCATCCCGGGCTCGGCATCGGCTTCACCGTGCCGGAAGGCTTCGTCATCGACAACACCAGCGAGGCGGTGCTGGCCACCGGCATCGACGGCACGGCGCTGCGCTTCGACGCGGTCGGTCTGGCGCGCGACACGGCGCTTGCCGACTACCTCAAGTCGGGCTGGGTCAACGGGCTCGACGAGGCGAGCGTGCAGAGCTTCTCGGTCAACGGGCTCGACGCGGCCTCGGCGACGGCGGAGGCCAAGGGCTGGCATTTCCGTATCGCCGTCATCCGCACGGGCGGCAATGCCACCTACCGCTTCATCTTCGCCAATGAGACGGTGACGCCGGCCTTCGTCAAGGCGGCGACCGAGACGGTCGACGGCTTCCGCACGTTCTCGGCGAGCGAGCTGGCGAGCTTCCACGCACTGCACATCCACATCGTCACCGTCGGCCCCGGCGACACCGAGGCCCGGCTGGTGCGAGGGATGAGTGGCGTTGACCGGCCGCTGGCGCTCTTCCGGGTGCTCAACGACCTCCCGGCCGGCGCCCGGCTGACGCCCGGCACCAAGCTCAAGATCGTCAACGACAGCTAGACTAAGGCGGGCCTCGAAGGATCGCCCCGTTGCGTAGCGCGGATGGAGCGCGTGCGAAATCCGGGATGAAACACCCGCATTCCGCTTCGCTGCTTGCGGGCTACGCCGCCCCCAACGTCACAGGAACGACGCCCGGTCGGGGTGGTCGCGGAGCAGCGCCTCGCGCAGCTTCTCGAGCGCGCGGTTCTCGATCTGGCGCACCCGCTCCTTGGAGATGCCGAGGCTTGCGCCGAGCAATTCCAGCGTGGCGCCTTCCTCGCGCAGCCGCCGCTCGCGGACGATCCTCAGTTCGCGCTCGTTGAGCACGTTCAGCGCCTTCTGCAGCCAGGAAAGCTGGCGCTCGCTGTCGATGCGGGTGCCGACCGTCTCGTCGGGGAGCGCGACATTGTCGACCAGGAAGTCCTGCCGGTTGGCGGTGTCGCTCTCGGTCTCGTGGATGGGCGCGTTGAGCGAGGTGTCGGGGGCGGAGAGGCGCGAATCCATCAGCTCGACGTCGCTCGCCGTGACGCCGAGGGCGCCGGCGATCTCGGTGTACATGGCCTGGCGCGGCTGCTGGTTGGCGTTCTGGGCCATGCGCGCGCGCAGCCGGCGCAGGTTGAAGAACAGCGCCTTCTGCGACGACGAGGTGCCGCCACGCACGATCGACCAGTTGCGCAGAATGTAGTCCTGGATCGAAGCGCGGATCCACCAGGTGGCGTAGGTGGAGAAGCGCACGTCGCGGCCGGGATCGAAGCGGGCGGCCGCCTCGAGCAGGCCGACATGGCCTTCCTGGATGAGGTCGCCCATCGGCAGGCCAAAATTGCGGAAGCGTGCGGCGATGGCGATGACCAGGCGCATATGCGCCGCGGTCAGGCGGTGCAGGGCCGCCTGATCCTGCTCATCCTTCCATCGCACTGCTAGATCGTGTTCCTCGTCGCGCTCGAGGTAAGGCGCGCGCATGGCGGCCCTGACGAAATCGCGGCGGGATGCGGCTGACTGGCCCATCGTACCCTCCTTGCGGCTTCAAGGGCCGCCCGAGGAATCGCCCAGAGCCCATACTCTAACGACCCGGGGCCCGGGGTGGGCACACATTGGCGTGAACGGCCATTAATTTGCGTTAACCAACGCAAAACGCCCGGGTTCCGGCCCGGGCGTTGTTTTCACCGATGGGATGGGTGGCGGCGGTCAGGCGGCCTCGGCGTCGGTGGCCTCGGCGTTGGTGGCCTCGGCCTTGGGGGCGCCGCGGCGTGGGCTCTTGGCCAGGTTCTGCTCGATCTGGCGGATCGCCTCCGTCTCGGAGATCTTGCTGACCGAGGAAATCTCGCGCGACATGCGGTCGAGCGCGGCCTCGTAGAGCTGCCGCTCGGAATAGGACTGCTCGGGCTGGGTGTCGGAGCGGAACAGGTCGCGCACCACCTCGGCGATGGCGATAAGGTCGCCGGAATTGATCTTGGCCTCGTATTCCTGGGCGCGACGGCTCCACATGGTGCGCTTGATGCGGGCGCGGCCGCGCACGGTCTCGAGCGCCTTCTTCACGGTGACGCCGTCGGCGAGCTTGCGCATGCCGACCGAGGCCGCCTTGGTCACCGGTACGCGCAGGGTCATCTTGTCCTTCGCGAAGCTGATCACGAACAGGTCAAGCTTCAGCCCGGCCACCTCTTGCGTATCGATGCCGACGATCTTGCCGACGCCGTGAGCCGGGTAGACGATGAACTCACCGGTCTTGAACCCGGAACGCTGGGCGGTCTTCTTTGCAGTGGCCATAGAGACATCAACTCCGTTTGACGCCGCTCCTTGGGAGAGAGCGGGAACCGGCGGCACCGCCGCCTCTCGTCCTGTCGGTCCACCGGCTTGCCGGCCCGACCCCGCACAGGCGTGAAAAAGGTTCCTCCCGCCCACCTTTCGGCCGGGCAGGCGCCGGAAACGCTTGGGAACCGGTCACGCTGAAGAAGTCGCGCGGGATGCGAGCAGGTGCTCGTTCTGTTCCGACAGTCTCGCGAATATATCACAAAAACGGTAAATTTCAATGGTTTACCGGGCCGACGGTAAACAATGTTGACGCTTATTGCGCGGCATCACTAACCGCCCGGCCGGCTTCCGCCGCAGTTTCCGGGGATTCCACCGCGACCGCGTCAGTCCCCCTCGCCGGGCTCCGGCGAGAAATATTTCTCGAACTTCTCAGGCACCCCCTCGAAGTCCTTGGCGTCCGGCGGAGCGTCCTTCTTGGCGGTGATGTTGGGCCACTTGGACGCGTATTCGGCGTTCAATTGCAACCATTTCTCAAGCCCCGGCTCGGTGTCCGGCTTGATCGCATCGGCCGGGCATTCGGGCTCGCAGACACCGCAGTCGATGCATTCGTCGGGATGGATGACGAGCATGTTCTCGCCCTCGTAAAAGCAATCCACGGGGCACACCTCGACGCAGTCGGTGTACTTGCACTTGATGCAGTTGTCGTTGACGACGTAGGTCACGGGTTCTTCCGGCTGGTTGCGCCGTCCGGGCACTCGGGAAACGGCGGATTTTCGGTATCCGGTTTGCCCCCGCGGCGCAAGACGCCGATGGTCGCCGCCGGGGCCCCGGCGGAACGGATTTCGCCCTCAATCCCCGTCCGGCGAAAAATCGTCGCCGGGGGCGGCACGCAGCCTGTCCAACGCCCGGCGGTCACGCTTGGTCGGGCGGCCGGAGCCGGCCGGGCGGTCGGCGGCAGGCACCGGTGCGGCGGGGTCGGTTGGCCGTGGCGCGTCCGGCGGCGACAGGTCCTCGTAGAGGCCCTGGGCCTCGGGTGCCGGACCGCGGCGGGTGCCGGGCGAAAGCACCTTCAGCACGCGCACACCGCGGGGGCCGGCGATGGTCAGCACGTCACCGGCCTTGATCAGGTGGCTGGCCGCGTCGACCTTCTCGCGGTTGACGCGGACGCTGCCGGCAACCACCAGCTTCTGGGCCAGGGTGCGCGTCTTGAGGAGCCGGGCGAACCACAGCCACTTGTCGATGCGCTGGCGGCCCTCGCCGGCCATGTGGGGTCAGCTTTCCTCCTCGCGACCCTCGAGCCGCGCCTTGAGCGCGGCCAAAGCGGCGAAGGGCGAGTTGGGGTCCGGCTGCTTCTCCCTGCGCTCGGGACGCTGGGTCTGCGGCGCGGCCGCCTGCGGGCGGTCGCGGCGTTCGGGGCGCTCGCGCCGCTCCCCCGCTCGCCGCGCTCGGGGCGGTCTTGCGGACGCGGCATGCCGGACTTGCCCCGGCGCCGATTGGGCCGGCGTTCACGCCGGGCCTCGCCGTCGGCCGCCGGCGCGTTGTCCGGTTGCTGGGTAGTGTCGCTGGGGGCGGCGGCGCGGCTGGCACCGTGCTCGCGCCGGTGCGGACGCGGGCGGCCGCTCCGCTGGCCGCCCGGACGGCCGGGGCGCCAGACCTCGATGAAGGCAGGCTCGGCCGGTGGCTCGGGTTCGGCCGGCTCCGCGCTCGCGGGGGTCGCCGCGGGCGCCTCCGCCGCGGATTCCGTCTCGGCAGTCGCTTCGGCGGGGAGGGGCTCCGCCGCCTCGGCAGCCGGAGACTCTGCCGCCACCGCCTCCGCGGTCGGCTCGGCCGGGACCGCTTCCGTGGCGGCTTCGGCGGTCTCTTCCGCCGGTGGGCTGGTCGTTGCGGCTTCCGGCTCCGGCGCTTCCGGCCGGGCCTCAGTCTCGGTCTCGGTCGCTTCCGGCCCGGCCTCTGCCTCGGTCGCCTCGGGCGCGGTCGCTTCGGCCCCGGTCTCGGCCGCTTCCTCGTGCGCGGCGGCCGGCGCGGCCGCTTCGGGGTCAGCGCCCTCCGCGGCCGCCTCCGCCGGCGCCGCGACGACCGCGGGCCTCGGCGGTGCCGGGCGGCGCTCCATGCGGTAGCCGAGGGCGGAGAGCACCGAGGCGAAGTCCTCGCCCGAGCAGCCGAGCAGCGAGGTCATGGCGACGGTGACGGTGAAGCCATAGCCGTCGATGGCGCCGTCCGGCGGCGTCGGGTTCTCCGCCGTCGGCCGCCAGGCGATCAGCGGGCGGATGAGATCGGCAAGGCGCTCGAGAATGTCGATGCGCACGGCGCGCGTGCCCGCCGGGCGATAGCCGACGACGCGGTAGAGGGCCGGCGGGACCTGCGGGTCGATCGGCACGCTGGTGCGGCCGGAGGCGGCAAGACGCTGCAGGTCGGTCAGCCCGGCGATGTCGAGGCCACCGTTCTTGAGTGCCCAGAAGGTGGCAAGCAGCGCGCTCGGCCCGGGCTTCAACAGCGCCGGCACGTAGATGTGATGGGCGCCGAAGCGGACGCCGAGCGCCCTGAGGCCGGCGCGGGTCTCCTGCTCGAGGCCGCGCACCTCGTCGGCGATGTCGGCGCGGTTGAGGGTGCCGAAGGCCTCCGAAAGGCGGAAGGCGAGGCCGCGCGCGGCCGCCGGCAGGGTGGCGGCATTGCGTAGGTCGAACAGCGGCTTCAGCAGCGTCTCGGCCTGGGCCGAGAGCCACAGGTCGACGCGCGCCTGCACGCGCTCGCGGCCGGTGGTGGGCAGCAGCTCGTCGGCGAGCAGGATCAGCCGCGGCTTCAGCGCATCGTCGCCCTCGGCCAGCCGCGCAATCGCCGCGCCCTGCCAGCGCAGCGTGCCCTCGCCGGCGAGGATGAAATCCTTGTTGGCCGACGTCGCCACCTTCTCGGCGCGCTCGGCGATCTCGCCGGCCAGCGCCTTCTGGGCTGCGCTGCGCAGCGCCTTGGCCTCCGGGCCGTCGGCCTCAGGGTCGGGCGCAAAGCGGAACCCCTCGAGGCTGCCGACGTGCTGGCCCTCGACCAGCACCTCGCCGGCCGGCGTGATCTCGGCTTCGAGCATTGCGTTCTCTTTCAACCGCCGCATCAGCACGCTGGTCCGCCGGTCGATGAAACGGGCGGTCAGCCGCTCATGCAGCGCGTCCGACAGGCGATCCTCTATCGCGCGCGTCCGTTCCTGCCAATGGCCGGGGTCGCGCAGCCATTGCGGCCGATTGGCCGCGAAAGTCCAGGTGCGGATGTGGGCGATGCGGTTGGCAAGCGTGTCGATGTCGCCGTCGGTGTGGTCGGCGAAGGCGATCTGTGCGGCGAACCAGTCGTCCGGTATGGCGCCGTCGCGGGCGAGGAAGCCGAACAGGGCGGAGACCAGTTCGGCGTGATTGGCCGGCGCGATCTTGCGGTAGTCGGGCACCTGGCAGACGTCCCAGAGCGTCGATACATGCCCGCGGTCGTCGGCGAGCGCGCGGACCTCAGGGTCGCGGCTGATGAGTTCGAGCGCGGCGACGTCCTCGGCCGGCGGCGCCTTGACCAGCCCGGCAAGCGCGGGCGGCCGGTCGAGGCTCGCCTTCAGTGCCGCGAGCGAGGAGAAATCGAGATCGCGGTTGCGCCACTGGATGGTCTTGACCGGATCGAAGTGGTGGGTCTCCAGCGCCTCGACCAGATCGTCGTCGAAGGGGTCGACGCGGCTGGTGACGCCGAAGGTGCCGTCGCGCATGTGGCGGCCGGCGCGCCCGGCGATCTGGCCGAACTCGGCGGGGGTCAGGCGGCGGAACTGATAGCCGTCGAACTTGCGGTCGGAGGCGAAGGCGACGTGATCGACGTCGAGGTTGAGGCCCATGCCGATGGCGTCGGTGGCGACCAGGAAATCGACGTCGCCCGACTGGAAGATCTCGACCTGGGCGTTGCGCGTGCGCGGTGACAGCGAGCCGAGCACGACCGCCGCGCCGCCGCGCTGGCGGCGGATCAGCTCGGCGATGGCGTAGACCTCGTCGGCGGAAAAGGCGACGACGGCGGTGCGCCGCGGCAGCCGGGTGATCTTCTTCGACCCCGACCAGGTGAGCAGCGACATGCGCGGCCGGGTGACGACGTTGACGCCGGGCAGCAGTTTCTCGACGATGCCGCGCATGGTGGCGGCGCCGAGCAGCAGCGTCTCGTCGCGGCCGCGCAGGTTGAGCATGCGGTCGGTGAAGACGTGGCCGCGCTCGAGGTCGCCGGCGAGCTGGATCTCGTCGATGGCGAGGAACGAGACATCGGTCTCGCTGGGCATGGCCTCGACCGTGCAGACGCGGAAGCGCGGGTTGGCGGGGATGATCTTTTCCTCGCCGGTGATCAGCGCCACCTGGTCGGCGCCCATGCGCTGGGCGACCTTGGCATAGACCTCGCGGGCGAGCAGCCTCAGCGGCAGGCCGATCATGCCGGTGGGATGGGCCAGCATCCGCTCGATGGCGAGATGGGTCTTGCCAGTGTTGGTCGGGCCCAGGACGGCAACGACATTGCGGCCGCGCACGCCGACAATCGGCTCTGGCTTGGGGGAAACGTTCATAACCGGGACTGGCGTGTCTTCCGTCGTCCGCTCGAGGCAAGCGCCGATGCACGAGGGCAGGTGGGCGCAGCCGACCTTCCTTCCTCTATCACAGCGGGGCGGGAATGCGCGAGATTCCTTGCGTCTTTCGATCGCTTTCGATCAAAGCGAACGAGTCCGGAACAAAACCGGCCCGAATCACTGACTCGCCGTGAGTCCTGTTCCGTTCGCCACGATATGTGTGGTGGCGTCGGCCGATTGCCACGACATCTGGGAATCCCTCCGCATAAATCACAGGAAGGGGCGGAATCGTGTTTGCGTCGGATGGGGTGCGGCGCGATTGCGACAGGAGTTTGACGGCCGGTGCTCCAGCCGCGGGTTGTGGACAAGCTGTGGACAAGCCGCCGGGCCGGCAGGCGTCAGTTGGCGCTGGCCTGCTGCTCGGTGGCCGAGACGGCGAAATCGCGCGAGACGATCACCAGGTCGCCCATCTGGGTGCCGATCAGGATGCGATAGGGGACGAGCACGTGGGTGCCGTCCACCGGCACCAGCGAGACCTCGATGCGCCGGTTGTTGGCCATGTACTGCACCGACTGGCGATCCGGACGATGGCCGGCAACCGGAACGTAGCGGGCGCCGCAGACGAGCACCTCGCCGGAATAGGCCTTGGGGTCGGCGTTGATGACGTGCTTGCTCTGCTTGAAGGTGAGCTTCACGTCGTAGCGCTGCCAGCCGTCGAACACGCGGACCGTGCGGTTGCAGGCGCTCGGGCCGGCGACGTCGAGAGGCCGGTCGATGGCCACCATGAAGGCGCCGACCGGGTCGACGACGTTGCGCTTGTGGCTGGCCGTCACCGGCACGCGGTCGGGCGCGGGCAGGAGGTGCGGCGCCGCGGACAGGTTGACGATCGAACCGCCGCGCATGGCCATGTTAACGTGGGTCTGGAAGCCCTTCTCGTCGGTGTCGAGCGCATAGGTCGCCGGCATGACGTGGGTGCCGTGGATGCGGCCGTTGCCGGCCAGCACCGCGTGGGCGTCGGACACGAGGCGGCTGATGCCGTAAGTCCGGCCGCTGATGGTGGCGGAATAGCCGGTGCTGGTGAAGCGGCCCTCGGCATTGGCCTTGCCTATGGTGATGCCGGAAATTGTGATGAGATAATCCGCCTTCAGCGTCATGTCAGCCGCCCGCGCGCCGGTCGCAGCCAGTGGCGTGACGACCAGTGCGGCCAGCAGAATCCGTCGAAGAGCCCGGTTCGAGGCGGAAAACGCAGTCGTATTCATTCGTGCCGAGTGTCGCATCAAGGGCCAGCATGACGGCAGAGACACGTCGAATCATGGCTGACCATTGGTTAACAAGACCACTATTAGGCCAAATCCGTCGCTCCGTCACCAGACCAGAAAGGGGGATTGACAGAAATTCTGAGGTCGGAAGCGGCGAAATCCGGCCGAATGCCGCCTTGACGGGGAATTTGGCCGTCACTATAGGAAGGCCAACTTTCCGACAAGGCCCGTCATCTTTGCATGCCGAATTGGCGCAAACCGGCGGCGAACGAGGATTATCCAATGGCACGGCGCTGTGAATTGACCGGCAAGGCGGTCCAGACCGGCAACAATGTCAGCCACGCGAACAACAGGACGCGGCGGCGCTTCCTGCCCAACCTCAACCAGGTGACGCTGATGAGCGAGGCGCTGGGCGCCTCGGTCAACCTCAAGATCAGTTCGCATGCGCTGCGCTCGGTGGAGCATCGCGGCGGGCTCGACAAGTTCCTCGCCGCGGCCCGCGACAGCGAGTTGTCGCCGAAGGCGCGTAAGCTGAAGCACCAGATCGCCAAGAAGGCGGTGCCGGCCGAGGCGGCGACCGCCTGAGCCCTCCCCGGCTTCTCCAGGATCACCGACGGCGCCCTCGCGGGCGCCGTTTTCATTTGAGATTGTCGATGGCGAGCGGCTCCACCGGATCGGCGAGATCGAAGCCGAAGACGCGGCTGTAGAAATAGAGCTCACCGTCGAGAGCGCGCTTGATGTTCTCGGCCTGGCGAAAGCCATGCTGCTCGCCCAGGAAGGGCAGGTAGGCCACCGGAACGCCCTTCAGCCGCAGCGCCGCGACCATCGTCTCGGCCTGGTTGGGCGGCACGACCGCGTCCTCCAGGCCCTGGAAGAACACGACTGGGCAGTCGAATCCGTCGAGGTAATGGATCGGGGAGCGTTCGACATAGAGGTCGCGGCGCTCCGGATAGGGACCGATCAGATGGTCCAGATAGCGCGACTCGAATTTGTGGGTTTCGCGGGCGAGGCTCTCGAGATCGCCGACGCCGTAGTGGCTGGCGCCGGCCTTGAACGTGTCGCCGAAGGCCAGCGCGCAGAGCGTCGTGTAGCCGCCGGCGCTGCCGCCGGTGATGCACAGCCGCTTGCCGTCGACGCGGCCCTCGCTCACCAGATGACGGGCGCCGTTGGCGCAGTCGGCGGCATCGACGATCCCCCAGGCGCCGTTGAGGCGCTCCCGGTAGGGACGGCCATAGCCGGTGCTGCCGCCGTAATTCACGTCGAGCACGGCGATGCCGCGGCTGGTCCAGTACTGCACGCGCGCCGAGAGCGTGGCGCTGGTCGCGCTGGTCGGGCCACCGTGGCTCATGACCAACAGGGGCGGCAGATCGCCGGCGGGGGCCACGAAGTCGTCGTTGCGCGGCGGATAGAAGAAGCCGAAGGCGGTGAGGCCGTTTGCGGTGGGAAACGCGATCGTCTCGGGCGATGAGGTGTAGCCCGGATCGATTTCGAGTTCACTGGCGCGCCGGATGGTCTTGATCGTGCCGCTGACAAGGTCGAGCGAGACGACGGCTTGGCCGCGCGACGGCGATCCGGCGACGAACACGACGCCGGTGGACGTCATGTGCAGGCCGCTGATGTCGGTGAATGGGGTGTCGATCGGCTCCAGCTTGCCGCTGGTCGTGTCGATGGCGGCCAAGCGCCAGGTGCCGCGCAGGTTATAGGTACAGACGATGCGCTGTTGCGAGGCGAAGCCGTAGGTGGAGAGCCCGAAGATCCACATGGGCGCACCGAACTCCGCCTCCATCGGCGCAACCGCTTCGATCGCACCGTCCCGCCAGCGGTAAAGGTTCCACCAGCCCGTGCGGTCGGAAACGAAATGGAGCACGCCGGCGGGCGACCACTGCGGCTGGAAAATGGCCTCCGTCGGTCCGCCGGCGACGATCTGCGGGTTCGCCGGCCGCCCCGCGCGATCGAGCGCCGCAACGTGCAGCGCGCAGCCGTCCCAGGGCATGTTCGGGTGGTTCCAGGCGAGCCACGCCAGCATCGTGCCGTCGGGGCTGAGGCGCGGGCTGGCGTAGAAGTCGTCGCCGCCGGAGAGCGGCGTTTCGTCACCCGAATCGAGATCCACCGCGACGATGCCGTTCCGCGCCTCGCCCGCGCCGCTGTGGTCCTCGAGGACGCAGATCAGCCGGTTGCGCGGCGCATCGACCACAGCGTCGGCGTAGCGATGGCCTTCGGCGTGAGTCAGCGGCCGCGGTTCCTCCCCGGGCTTGACCTTGTAGAGGCGCTGGTCGGCGAAATTGGCGAAATAGACCGTGCCGTCGTGGACGACATAGTCGCCGCCGCCATATTCGTGGACGCGCGTGCGGGCATTGAACGGCGCCGGGTTCACGTCCTGGCGGGAGCCGTCCGGGCGCTGCCGCACGATGACCTGGCGGCCGCGTTCGGCGGGACGGCCCTCGTTCCAGTAGATGTCGCCGCCGTCCACCGCCACCATGCCGAGGCGGATGCTGCCGGCGACGATCAGGTCGGAGGTGAGCGGCGACTTCCACGAGCCGAAGGGCGCTGTCTGAGGGGACGTCAAAGCTGAACTCCGGTTTTCATGCGGACTGGCGCTGAGCGTAGCGCATCCCGGCCGCCGAAAGGATCGCCGGCCCGGCGACGGCCTCCCGGGCGCGGGGTTCGTTTCAGCCCTGCGGCCGCGGCACCGGGAACGGCGGTGCCGGCGTGGGCGAGGCGGATGGGGGAAGCGCAAACTGCAGCAGCATCGTGCGCTGCAGGAACCGGTTGCCGTTGTCGTCGGAGACGAGCGTCAGGATCGTCTCGCCGTTGGCACCGCTGCGCACCGCGAGGCCCTCCATGTTGTCGATCTGCTCGCCCATGTCGGCGGCGATCAGCACCGGCCCGTCGAGGCGCGCGCCGGGACGGATGGCGGCGCCCGCGATGCGGCGGATGCGCATGCCGAAGCCGGTGGTGTAGGAGAAACTGCGTTCCAGCACGATGAGATCGCCGTCCGGCAGGAAGGCGGCGTCGGTGACGTCGAAGGGTGCATCGCGCTTCAGCGTGAAGGCGCCGGGATGGCTGCCGCCGATGACGAAGCCGCGATGGTTGCCGGCACGGTCGAGCGAGCGCTCGGCGATGACGACGATGGCGCCGGCGAGCGCTCCGCCGGCGGGCGCTATGGCGATGGCCTCGAGGCCCTTGTTGGCCCTGATGTGGTTGACGAACCCGGGCAGCGGCAGGTCGCTGCGCCGGGCGTGGGCGAGATCGGGCGCGGCGCCGTAGCGGGTGACCGCCGCCTTCTCCTCGAAGGAGACATAGGCGGTCTGGCGGCCGTTGCGGGTGACCAGGCGCAGTCCTTCGGCGTCGGCGGCGTTCTTGTTGGCAAAGGGTTTGCCGTGGGCGTCGAGCATCGGCGCCAGCATCGCCTCGCTGACGCCGATGGGCCGCCCGTCGGTCTCGGCAAGCTTGGCGGTGAACCAGAAGCCGGTGTCGGCCACGGCGACCATGGTGTGGCCGTCGGCGGCGAAATCGAACCCGGAAAGCGAGCCGAAGTGCGGATCGCTGGAGAGAAGCTGCAGCCCGCCCAGAAACTCCAGCGCGCCGAAGTGCGTGCCGGCGGTGGCGAGGGCGAAACGGGAGACGGGCCGGGCGGTCACCGCGATCGGCGTGAAGCCGGGGTCGCCGGCTTGCGCCGATGGCGCGGCGAGGGCGGCGAGGCAGGCAAGGAGCGCGACGCCAAGCCGCCTCGGCGTCATTGCAGGGCCGGGCGCTTGTGGCGGGGCTGCCGGGAGGGGCGTATCGGCTCGGGCATCGCGTTCTCGTCGAACAGCTCGGCCAGCTTGTCGGTCATGGCGCCGGCAAGCTCGTCGGCATCGACGATGGTCACGGCGCGGCGGTAGTAGCGGGTGACGTCGTGGCCGATGCCGATGGCGATCAGCTCCACCGGCGAGCGCGTCTCGATCTCCTCGATGACGTAGCGCAGGTGCCGTTCGAGATAGTTGCCGGGATTGACCGACAGCGTCGAAATCGTCGACCGGCGCGCCGTCGGAGATCATCATCAGGATCTTGCGCTGCTCGGGGCGGACCAGCAGGCGGCTGTGCGCCCAGGCCAGCGCCTCGCCGTCTATGTTCTCCTTGAGCAGGCCCTCGCGCATCATCAGGCCGAGATTGCGCCGCGAGCGGCGCCAGGGTGCGTCGGCGGCCTTGTAGACGATGTGGCGCAGGTCGTTGAGGCGGCCGGGGTTGGGCGGCTTGCCGGCCTGCAGCCACGCTTCGCGCGACTGCCCGCCCTTCCAGGCGCGCGTGGTGAAGCCGAGAATCTCGACCTTGACGCCGCAGCGCTCCAGCGTGCGGGCGAGGATGTCGGCGCAGGTGGCGGCGACGGTGATCGGCCGACCGCGCATCGAACCGGAATTGTCGAGGAGCAGGGTGACGATGGTGTCGCGGAAGTCGGTGTCGCGCTCGGCCTTGAAGGTGAGCGCGTGCATCGGATCGACGATGACGCGCGACAGGCGCGCCGCATCGATGATGCCTTCCTCGAGGTCGAAATCCCAGCCGCGGTTCTGCTGCGCCATCAGGCGGCGTTGCAGGCGGTTGGCCAGCCGGCCGACCGCGCTTTGCAGGTGGGCGAGCTGCTTGTCGAGGTAGGCGCGCAGACGCTCCAGCTCGGCGATGTCGCAAAGCTCCTCGGCGTTGATGATCTCGTCGAATTTCGACGTGAAGGCGCTGTAGTCGACCAGTGGCGGCTGGTTGGAGAAGGGAGATTCGGCGCGGCGGGCCTCGCCGGTGTCCTGGGCGTCCGCCATGTCGGCGTCGTCCATGGTCTGCTCGGCGTCGGCCTCGCTGGCCTCGCCCTCGCCGGCATCGCCTTCCTCGGCGGAGGCGTCCATCTCCTCCTGGGCCTCGGCGTCGGCCCCCTCCGACTGGTCGGAGGTGCCCTCGGCGTCGTCCTGGTCGCCGGTTTCGTCGTCGTCGCCCTGTTCGCCGGCGTCGCCGGAAAGCTCGTCGGCCATGTCGAGGGCGGTCAGGATCTCGCGCACCTCGGTGGCGAAGCGCGCCTGGTCGTCGATCGAGCCGATCAGGCGCGACAGGTCCTGGCCGGCGCGCTCCTCGATCCAGTCGCGCCACAACGCGACCATCTTGCGGCTCGACTTGGGCGGCGCCCTGCCGGTCAGCCGCTCGCGCACCATGAGCGCGATTGCGTCCTCCAGCGGCGCGTCGGCGCGCTCGGTGATTTCCTGATAGCTGGTGCGGTGATAACGCTCCTCGAGCATGGCCGAGAGGTTGTCGGCGACGCCCGACATGCGGTTGGCGCCGAGCGCCTCGACGCGCGCCTGCTCGACGGCGTCGTAGACGGCGCGCGCGTCCTTGCCGACAGGGGCGTGGGCGCGATGGACGGCGGGGTCGTGGCAGGCCAGCCGCAGCGCCAGCGAATCGCCGACGCCCCGGGTCACCGCCACGTCGTGGGCGGTCATCTTGCGCGGTGGCTCGGGCAGGCGCGCCTTAAGCTGGGCGAGCTGCGGCCGGTCGGCGGCGAAGGAAACCTCCAGCTCGGGCTCGCCGGCGATGGCGCGCATGCAGCCCACCACCGCGCGCTTGAACGGCTCGGTCGGGCTCTCGACCGCCTTGGCGCGCGGGGTGTCGTTGGTGGGAGTCATCGGCGTCTGTCTTTGCGGGTCGGTTAGCTCGGCATGTATTGGGCGTCTGCGGAGCCGGTCATGGCCGAGCCACAGAGCCAAACGCTGCATTTGCTTCGTGAAATCCGCGAAGCCGTGAAGGCATTGGACCTCAAGGTCGAGCGCGGGTCTGCGCTAACCGACCAGAGGTTTGATGACGTTCGTACGTGCATGGATAATATCCGGCAGGCCCTCAATGGCGAGCGTGTCCTCGGGCGCTATGCAGCCGCCGAGGTCGAGGAGCGGCGGGAAGCGATCGAGATGCGTCTCGCGGCTCTTGAGGAACCCGGCTGAGGCCATTCACGTCATCACCACGTTGGCGGTCGATTCGGGCAGCTCCTGGTTGAAACAGCGTTGGTAGAACTCCGCCACGAGGCTGCGCTCCAGCTCGTCGCACTTGTTGACGAAGGTGACGCGGAAGGCGAAGCCGATGTCGCCGAAGATCTCGGCGTTCTCCGCCCAGGTGATCACCGTGCGTGGGCTCATCACCGTCGCCAGGTCGCCGTTGATGAAGGCGTTGCGGGTCATGTCGGCGACGCGCACCATCTTGGCGATGATGGCGCGGCCCTTTTCGTCGCGGTAGTTGGGCACCTTGGCGGCGACGATGTTCACCTCGTTGTCGTGCGGCAGGTAGTTGAGCGTCGTGACAATCGACCAGCGGTCCATCTGGCCCTGGTTGATCTGCTGGGTGCCGTGATAGAGGCCCGAGGTATCGCCGAGGCCGACCGTGTTGGCGGTGGCGAACAGGCGGAAGCCGGGATGCGGGCGGATAACCTTGTTCTGGTCGAGCAGGGTCAGCCGGCCGGAGACCTCGAGCACCCGCTGGATGACGAACATCACGTCGGCCCGGCCGGCGTCGTATTCGTCGAAGCACAGCGCGATGTTGTTCTTCAGCGCCCAGGGCAGGATGCCGTCGCGGAACTCGGTCACCTGCAGTCCGTCGCGGATGACGATGGCGTCCTTGCCGATCAGGTCGATACGGCTGATGTGGCTGTCGAGGTTGACGCGCACGCACGGCCAGTTGAGCCGGGCGGCGACCTGCTCGATGTGGGTCGACTTGCCGGTGCCGTGATAGCCGGTGACCAGCACACGGCGGTTGCGGGCGAAGCCGGCAAGGATGGCGAGCGTGGTCTCGCGGTCGAAAAGGTAGTCCGGATCGTTGTCCGGCACGTGCTCGTCGGCCTCGGAATAGGCCGGCACTTCGAGATCGGTGTCGATCCCGAAGACCTGACGCACGGATATCTTCATATCCGGCAGGGGGGCTTGTTCGAGCGCGGCTTCAGCCATGGTCATTCTCCGTCGCGCCACGCAAGGACGCTTGTGAAGATTTGAGGGAATCCGGCCCTGGGGATGGCCGGGAACCGTCGTATTAGCAAAAACCGACGGATCGCAGGTAGTGGTAAGCCTGAATAATCTGTCGCAGCCGGTCTTCGGAGCTGCGGTCACCGCCGTTGGCGTCGGGATGGAGCTGCTTTACCAGCGCCTTGTAGCGCGCCTTGATCTCGTGGCCTTCCTCGTGGCCGTCGAGGTCGAGGGCGGCGAAGGAGCGGCGCTCCAGGTTGCGCAGCGGCCGGCGTTCCGGCTCTTTCTTCCGCTCGGTGCGGGGGCCGTCGCCGCCGAAAATGCCGAAGGGATCGGCGAAGGCCGCCGACCAGGTGAAGCGCGTGTCGCGCGCCGCCGCACGCGCCGCGCCCTTGACGCCCATCGACCAGGTCGGCCGGTGGCCGGTCGAGGCGGAGCGCTGATAATCGATGATCTCGTCGTCGGCCATGCCGGCGAAGTAATTGTAGGACTTGTTGTATTCCCGCACGTGGTCGAGGCAGAAGTTCCAGTACTTGCCCTCGTGCCCACGGCCCTTGGGAGCGCGGTAGCCGCCCATGTGGGCGCAGCCCGGCGCCTCGCAAGGGGCGGCCTCGGGGTCCTCGACCGCCGCGTCACCGGGTGAGATGCGGATGCGGTCGAAATATTTGGAGTTCAGGTCCATCGGTGGATTATGGTCGCGGTGTGTGACGCCGACAAGGCGACAGGCGCCAAAAACCGGCGGAAACCAATGCAATGACGGTAGCAGATAGAATCAGGGACAAGTTAACCGCGGCTTTCCAGCCGGACGCCCTGGAAGTGGTGGACGAGTCCCACCAGCACAAGGGTCACCACGCCCATCGGCCGGAAGGGAACACCCACTTTCGCGTGCGCATCACGGCGTCCGCCTTTGCGGGAAAAAGCCGGGTCGACACCCACCGCATGATCAACGAGGCGCTCGCCGAGGAACTCGGCGGCGGCGTCCATGCGCTGGCCATCGAGGCCAAGGCGCCGACGGCGCATTAGCCCTGCAGCAGCGGCGTGCGGCCGTCTGCCCGCATCTCGCTTTCCAGCCAGTTGAGATAGGCGGCCCGGTCGACCCCGGTCGTGTTGCGGCTGTGGAAGTAGAGCTTTTCGGCGAAATGGCGGGCCGGCGTGGTGGCCAGCGCCAGGTTGATGAGGACGTTGGGCGGGGCGAGGTCGAGGGCGCGGCGGAGCGCCGACTTGGCGCGGAAGCGCGGAATCTCGTGAGCCAGCGGGACCTCCGGCGCCGGCCCGCCGCATTGCAGGTGATCGGCGACAAGCGCGGCGGCGCGGCGGCCATAGCGGAAGGCGAGCTGGATGCCGCCGCCGGTGGCCGGCGATACCCAGCCGGCGGCATCGCCGATGAGGAGCACGCCGGGCGCGGCGGTGCGGCGGAGCGGGCCGCCGCAGGGGATGAGGCCGCTGCGCCGGCCGACGACCTTCAGCCGGCTCCAGCCGAACTGGCGCTCGGTGCGCGCCATGAAGCGGGCGAGGTCGGGCTTGTCGCCGTGGCGGACGGCAAGGCCGAGCTGGATGGCGTCCGGCCCCGGCGCCGCCCAGGCGATGTAGCCGGGCGCCAGGCGCGAATCGACGAAGCAGTGCAGGAAGCGCGGATCGACGGTCTCGCTCGGCTCCAGTTCGACTTCCAGGCCGGTGAGGAAGGCGCGATTGGCCGACAGGCCGAAATCGGCGGCGACCCGCGATTTGAGGCCGTCGGCGCCGACCAGGAAGCGGCTGGAAATGTCGATGCCGGCAAGGCGGATGAGGCTGCCCTCGCGGCGGGCGCCTTCGTAGCGGGTGGCGGTCAGCACATGGGCGCCGGCCGCACGCGCCTCGTGCGCCATCCAGCGCAGGAGGTCGGGTGTGCGCGTGGTGAAGAAGGCGTAGCCCGGCGAAAACAGGTCGACGCTCTTCAGGCTCGGCGAATAGAGCCGCACGCCCGGCACCCGCCGCGTCAGGTGGTGCGGGATGTCGATCTCCTCGATCCCCTCGTGGACGAGGATGCCGCTCGAGGCCACGCGCGCGCCGACATCGGGCTTGGCCTCGATGACCGCGGTGGCAAGGCCGCGCGAGGCGGCGGTGCGCGCCGCCGCCAGTCCGGCGAAGCTGGCGCCGACGATGACCAGATCGAATTGCATGGGAAAATCGCCCTCCCTCACCCGAAAGGGACGATGAAAAACGCCGAATGCGGCCGAAATCCGGAAGCCTCAGGCGGCGGGGCCGGCGGGTTTGGGCGGCGGCACTGCCGGCGCCGGCGGGGCAGTGATCGCCTTCAGCTTGGAGAGCGGCGTGATCCTCAGCGCCGTCAGCCGGTTGCGGTTGCGGCGCAGCACCTGGAAGCGGAAGCCGTGGAAGGTGAAGGCCTGGCCGGGCTCCGGAATGATGCGTGCCTCGTGGATGACGAGGCCGGCGATGGTGGTCGCCTCCTCGTCGGGCAGGGTCCAGTCCATGACGCGGTTGAGGTCGCGGATCGGCACCGAGCCGTCGACATTGACCGAGCCGTCCGGCTGTGGCCGCACGCCCTCGACCGCGACGTCGTGCTCGTCGGCAATGTCGCCGACGATCTCCTCGAGGATGTCCTCGAGCGTGACCACGCCCTGCACCTCGCCGTACTCGTCGACGACCAGCGCGAAATGCACCTTGCGCTTGAGGAAGGCGTTGAGCTGGTCGGGCACGCTGGTGGTGTCGGGCACGAACCACGGCTCGCTGGCGACCGTGCGGATGTCGATGGCTTCTACCTTGCCGACGGCCGCCTTCAGCGCCTTGAGCAGGTCCTTCACATGGATGATG
The DNA here is from genome assembly GCA_963782045.1 of uncultured Alphaproteobacteria bacterium. GTDB lineage: Bacteria > Pseudomonadota > Alphaproteobacteria > Rhizobiales > Kaistiaceae > CAVSRC01. The sequence goes on along the minus strand of CAWAIR010000036.1, from coordinate 36,912 downwards.
CCGATGATGTTCTCCGGCTCGCCCTCCCATAGCGGCACGCGCGTATAGGGGCTGGCCAGGATGTCGTCGACGATGGCGCCGATCGGCTCGTCGGCGTCGATGGTGTGCATGCCGGTGCGGTGGACCATGACGTCGGAGACGTCGAGCTCGGAGAGGTCGAGCAGGCCGCCGAGACGGTCGCGCTCGGCCTTGACCACGCTACCCTCGGCGTGAAGCAGGTCGACCTGGCCGCGGATCTCCTCGCTCGGCGACAGGATCGCCTTGCCCTCCGAGGCGTTCCAGCCGATCAGCCTGAGCACGCCGCGGACGATGAACTGCACGGCAATGACCACCGGCGAGAACACCGCGACGATGACCGAGATCGCCGGCGCGATGGCGCGCGACACCCGGTCGGGATCGCCGATCGCCAGCGTCTTCGGCAGCACCTCGCCGAAGACCAGCACCAGGAGCGTCATCGCCAGCGTCGCATAGACCACGCCGGCCTGGCCGAAGACCTCCAGGAACAGGCTGGTGGCCAGCGCCGAGGCGAGGATGTTGACCAGGTTGTTGCCGAGCAACAGCGCGCCGATCAGGCGCTCGCGGTCCTGGATCAGCCGGCCGACGATGCCGGCGCGCCTGTCGCCGGATTTCTCCAGCGTCAGCATGCGCGCCCGCGAGGCGGCGGTGAGCGCGGTCTCGGAACCGGAGAAGAAGGCGGACAGCACCACCAGGAGCGGAACGGCCAGCGCCATCGCCCAGAGCAGCCTGGTCATCGCCCGAGTTGCTCCGCGAGGAACTCGGCCACCTCGCCGGGCGGCACGTCTTGGGCGACGAAGGCGGAGCCGATGGCGTTGACCAGGATGAAGGTGAGCTGGCCGCGGCTGACCTTCTTGTCCTGGGCGATCGCCTGCATCAGCGTATCGGCGACCATCGGGCCGCCGGGGATGTCGGCGATGCGGGTGGGCAGGCCGACGGCGGCGAAATGCGCCGCGACGCGGGCGGTATCGGCGGGCGAGACGAGCCCGCGCCTGGCCGAGAAGGCAAAGGCGAGCACGGTGCCGATCGCCACCGCCTCGCCGTGGAGCAGGCGGTCGGAATAGCCGGTGGCGGCCTCCAGCGCATGGCCGAAGGTGTGGCCGAGATTGAGCAGCGCGCGCTGGCCGCTCTGCTCGTGCTCGTCGGCGGTGACCACCGAGGCCTTGCCGCGGCAGGCGACGGCGATGGCGTGATCGCGCTCCGGCCAGCCGGCGACGATCGCGCGCCAGTTGTCCTCCAGCCAGGCGAAGAAGGCGGCATCGCCGAGCAGGCCGTATTTGACCACCTCGGCGTAGCCGGCATTGAAGATGCGCGGGGTGAGCGAATCGAGCACGCCGGCGTCGGCGAGCACCAGGCTCGGCTGATGGAAGGCGCCGACCAGGTTCTTGCCGCGGCCGGTATTGATGCCGGTCTTGCCGCCCACCGAAGAATCGACCTGGGCGAGCAGGGTCGTTGGAATCTGCACGACGCGCACGCCGCGGCGGACGATCGACGCGGCAAAGCCGGCGAGATCGCCGACCACGCCGCCGCCGAAGGCGACCACCAGGTCGGAGCGTTCGATGCGGGCGCCAAGGATGCCGTCGACAACCGTCGCCAGCGTCTCGAAGCCCTTCGATTTCTCGCCGGGCGCGATGGTGATGGTGGTGAAGTCGACGCCGGCCGCCTTCAGGCTCGCCGACAGCGTGTTGAGGTGGAAGCGGGCAACGTTCTCGTCGGTGACCACCGCGACGCGGCGGCCGGGCATGCGCTGGGCAAGCTCCGATCCGGCGCGTTCGAGGACGTCGCGGCCGATGAGGATGTCGTAGGAACGTGGGCCCAGGTCGACGGTGACCACCATCGGTGCAACGGGCCGGGGGGCAGCGTTTGCCATTGCTCAGACCTCGGCCACCGCCTCCCGGCTGAGGAAGTCGGCAAGGGCCTCGAGAATGTCGTCAATGACCAGGTCGTGGGCCACGTCGCGCGACTGCACCTGGATGTCCGCCTCGGCGTAGACCGGATAGCGCTCCTCGATGAGCCGGTCGAGGGTCGCGGCCGGATCGTCGACCTTGAGCAGCGGCCGGTTGTTGCGCCGCCTGACGCGGGACAGCAGCAGGTCGCGATCCGCCTTCAGCCAGATGGAGATCGCGGCAGCCTGAATGGCGGCGCGGGTTTCGGGCTGGATGAAGGCGCCGCCGCCGGTGGCCAGCACCTTCGGCCGGCCGTCGAGCAGGCGCTGGATGACGCGGCGCTCGCCGTCGCGGAAATAGGTCTCGCCGTGCTGCTCGAAAATCTCCGAGATGGTGGCGTTGGCGGCGAGTTCGATCTCGCTGTCGGCGTCGACGAAGGCCATGCCCAGGCGGTTGGCCAGCCGCCGGCCGATCGACGACTTGCCGGCGCCCATCATGCCGATCATGACCAGAGTCCGCCCCGCCAGAAGGCGCGAAACCCTAGTTTCCATCGGCAACCCGTCGTCCCGTGCCAGTCCGGCCTTCGCCACAGCTCCCTCGCAAACCCGCCAGTCGGGGCGAGGTAAGAGCCGGTTTCGGGGGCCGCTGTCAAGGCGGGGAGGGACGAACGGGCGCAAGCCGGCCCAATCCTGCCAATGGCTTGCCCTTGCCGGCCCGATTGTCGAGAATGAGACGACCGCCCCGGAGCGCGGTTTTCCCGACTCCGGCTCGAATCGCGGCGCGCGGGCGACCTGGATCTGCAATGCCAAGCCTTTTCCGTTTCCTCATCGTGCTCGTCGTCCTGGGCATACTGGGCGGTGCCGCGATGATCTACCTTGCGGTCTTCGTCGGGCCGCATACGCGCGACATGACGGCCCGCGTGCCGATTCAGGTGCAGGAGCAGCCGGCGCCGGCACCAGCGCCGGATGTGCAGCCGCAGCCGCAGCCGACGCAACCCTAGGGCCCCGACCGTGGCGCGACCGGCGAAGGCCGCGGCCGGCGGCCACCACGTCGAGGCGTTCCTGGAGATGATGAGCGCGGAGCGGGGCGCGGCGCCGAACACGCTTCTCTCCTATCGCCGCGACCTGGAAGACTATGCCCGCTTCGTCGCCTCGGGCGGCGGCCCGGCACGCGCCGGGGTGGAGGCGGTGAGGGCCTATCTCAACGATCTCGACGTCCGCGGCTTTGCCGCGACTTCGGCCGCCCGGCGGCTGTCGGCGCTCCGCCAGTTCCACCGTTTCCTGGTGAGCGAGGGCGTGCGCGCCGACGACCCCACCGGCATCATCGAAGGGCCGCGCCGGCCGGCGCGGCTGCCGTCCGTGCTGAGCGAGGCGGAGGTTTCCACGCTTCTGGAACGGGCCGAGGCGGAAGCGGCGAGTGAGGGCAGCGAAGCGGCGCGCTTGCGGGCACTGCGCCTCCACGCGCTGGTCGAGATGCTTTATGCGACGGGCCTGCGCGTCTCGGAGCTGGTGTCGCTCAAGGCCGCGGTCATGCGCCGCGACCAGCGCATGTTCACCGTGCGCGGCAAGGGCGGCCACGAGCGCGTCGTGCCGCTCACCGACAAGGCGCGGGGGGCGGTGGCCGCCTATCTCAGGGCGCGCGCCGCCTCCGGCGTCGCCGAGAGCCCCTGGCTGTTCCCATCGTTCGGCGACAGCGGGCACCTGACCCGGCAGGCTTTCGCCCGCGATCTCAAGGACTTGGCGGTCAGGAGCGGAATTTCCGCGGCCAAGATCTCGCCGCATGTGGTGCGCCATGCCTTCGCCAGCCACCTGTTGCAGAACGGCGCCGACCTGCGCGTGGTGCAGCAGCTCCTCGGCCATGCCGACATCTCCACCACCCAGATCTATACTCACGTCCTGGAGGAGCGGCTGCGCACGCTGGTGAGCGAGCACCATCCGCTGGCAAAGAAGGAGTAGCCGGACCACGAACGTTGCCGGGAACGCTCCGGTAACCCGGGCGCGCTAGGCTCGCGGCGGCGTGATTGCTTGACTTGGACCGGCGCTCCCGTCAGTTTGCCGCCGCTTTCGGCCGGTCAGCCACCGCCGGGGTGGTTTTGGACGTTTTTCCCCGCGAGTCTTGATGCGCAGCTACCTCGATTTCGAGAAACCGGTCGCCGACCTGCAAGGCAAGGTCCAGGAACTGCGCGCGATCGAGAAGCAGGGCGACGCGGTCGCCATCGGCGAGGAAATCGCCCGGCTGGAGGCCAAGGCCGCCCAGGCCTTGGCGGAAATCTACAGCAAGCTCTCGCCCTGGCAGAAGACCCAGGTCGCCCGCCACCCGGAGCGGCCGCACACCAGCGATTACGCCCGCGCGCTGATCGAGGATTTCACGCCGCTCGCCGGCGACCGCAAGTTCGGCGAGGACGCGGCAATCGTCACCGGCCTTGGTTATTTCCGGGGCAAGCGGGTGGCGCTGATCGGCCACGAGAAGGGCAACGATACCGAGAGCCGGCTCAAGCACAATTTCGGCATGGCGCGGCCGGAGGGCTACCGCAAGGCGGTCCGCGTCATGGAGCTCGCCGACCGCTTCGGCCTGCCGGTGATCGCGCTGGTCGATACCGCCGGCGCGTTTCCGGGGCTCGACGCGGAGGAGCGCGGCCAGGCGGAAGCCATCGCCCGCTCGACGGAAGCCTGCGTCAATCTCGGCGTGCCCAATGTCGCCGTGGTCATCGGCGAGGGCGGTTCGGGTGGCGCCGTGTCGATCGCCACTGCCAACAAGGTGATGATGCTCGAGCACTCGATCTACACGGTGATCTCGCCGGAGGGCGCCGCCTCGATCCTGTGGCACGATTCCAGCCGCGCCCAGGACGCCGCCACCGGCATGAAGATCACGGCCGAGGACCTGATGCGGTTCGGCGTCATCGACCGCATCATCCCCGAGCCGATCGGCGGGGCCCACCGCGAGCCCGAGACGATCATCAAGGTGACGGGCGAGGCCATCGCCGAGGCGCTCGATTCGCTCGACAACCTGCCGCCGGAAGAGATCCGCCGCCAGCGCCGCGAGAAATATCTGGCCATCGGGCGGACCCTCTAGATCCTGCCTTCTGCCTGCCACACGAGCGGGCAAAATCGGCATGTGCGCTCGCACGAATGTGAGCCCACGGAGGGGCGGTTAATCTCCCGTCAAGCTTGACAGGATTACCAGAATCCCCGTTTGTGCCGGCGGGTCTGGAGGGGCCGGAAGAGGTGCTGATGCCGATTCGATCTGGCCTTCGGGGAGCGCTGCGCCTGTCGGTGCTGCTCGGGCTAGCGCTTATCGCGCTGGCGGGCTGCAACTACGCCAATCTGCCCAAGGACGAGCGTCCGCTGTCGGGATTCCTGATCGCCAAGATGCGTCAGCTCGGCATGAAGGACACCGCGCCGATCTTCATCCGCATCTTCAAGGAAGAATCGCAGATGGAGATCTGGAAGCAGCGCGACGACGGCCGCTACGGCCTGCTCACGACCTATTCCATCTGCAAGTGGTCGGGCGCGCTCGGCCCCAAGAAGCAGGAGGGCGACCGCCAGGCGCCGGAAGGCTTCTATACGGTCACGCCGGCGCAGATGAACCCGAACTCCAACTACTACCTGTCGTTCAATATCGGCTATCCCAACGCCTACGATCGCTCGCTCGGGCGCACCGGCTCCAACCTGATGGTGCACGGCGCCTGTTCCTCGTCGGGCTGCTATTCGATGACCGACAAGGATGCCGGCGAAATCTTCTCGCTCGCCCGCGATGCCTTCAGCGGCGGCCAGCGGGCCTTCGAGATCCAGGCGTTCCCCTTCCGCTTGACGCCGGAGAACCTCGCCAAGCACCGCGACGACCCCAACATGGATTTCTGGCGGATGCTGAAGATCGGCTACGATTCCTTCGAGCTGACGCACGTTCCGCCCAAGATCGACGTCTGCGACCGGCACTACGTGTTCAATGCCGACGCAGGCAACGCCAGCTTCAACCCGACGGCCGCCTGCCCGGCCTACACGGTGCCGCAGCCGCTCGCCGATGCGCTCCAGCGCAAGGAGGCGGCGGACGACGCCGCCTACACCCAGGACGTCGCCATGCTGGAGCAGAAGCAGCAGGCGGCCGATGCCCGCCAGCAGGCGGCGGAAGAGCGGGCGGCCAATCCGTCCTTCCTGCAGCGCATGCTGGGCGCCCAGCCGAAACCGATGCCGGCGGCGAGCGCGCCGGCGACCCCGGTGGTGCCGCCCAAGCCGCAGGTCTCGGCCGCGCCGAAGCCGGTGGCCGTGCCGACGCCGAAGGTAGCGCCGTCGCTGGCCTCGGTTGCGCCTCAGGCGGCCGCCAGGCCGGCGCCAGCCGCGGCCGCAGCCAAACCGGCGGCGGTGCCGACGCCCGCCAGCGAGGCGGCGCGGACGACCGACGACGGCAAGATCAGTCCCGGCGAGACGCCCGAGATCCAGCCGGTCGGCAGGTTCGTCAAGAAAAAGTTCCTGTGGCCGGGCGAGTTCGCCCCCACGGAGGCGAGCCGGACCCAACCCTCAGGCTGAGCCGCGACGGGGCCCGTAGCCCGTATGGAGCGCAGGGTAATGCGGGGGTAGCTGCGGTGCCTCCCGGATTGCGCTCCGCTCCATCCGGCCGACACGGCAGTCGCAACCGCCACCGGTCAGGCGAGGCGCCCGTGGCAGTGCTTGTATTTCTTGCCGGAACCGCAGGGGCAGGGAGCGTTGCGCGGGACCTTGCCCCAGGTGGCGGGGTTGTTCGGGTCGATCTGCGCCGCGACGGCGCCGCCGGCAGCGGCTGCGGCCGTGTAACGACCGTTGCGCATCGGCTGCTGACGGCCGTCGCCGGACGGCGGGAGCATCTCGTCCTCGCCGGTGAGCGGATCGACGTGGCTCGCCTGCAACGCCTCGAAATCGCCCTCCGGCGCCAGGGGCGGCGGCCGCTGGACGATCTCGATGTGCATGATCTGGCGGGTCACCGCCTCGCGCAGGCCGGTGAGCAGTCCCTGGAAGTGCTCGAAGGATTCGGTCTTGTACTCGATCAGCGGGTCACGCTGGGCATAGCCGCGGAAGCCGATCACCTGGCGCAGGTGGTCGAGCACGATCAGGTGCTCGCGCCACAGGTAGTCGAGGGTCTGCAGCAGCACGGCCTTTTCGATCTGGCGCATGACATCGGGCGAGAAGCGCGCGGTGCGTGAGGCCGCCAGCTCGTCGCCGGCACGGACGATGCGCTCCAGCACCTCTTCCTCGGCGATGCCCTCTTCCTTCGCCCAGTCGGCGATCGGCAGGTCGAGACCGACGACCTCGTGGATCTCGTCATGCAGCCCGGCGGCATCCCACTGCTCCGGGTAGGCGTGCTCGGGGATGTGCTTGGAGACGAGGGTCTCGATCACCTCGTGGCGCATCTCGTTGATGGTTTCGGTCACCACCTCCTGCGACATCAGCTCGATGCGCTGGTCGAAGATCGCCTTGCGCTGGTCGTTCATCACGTCGTCGAACTTGAGCAGGTTCTTGCGGATGTCGAAGTTGCGTCCCTCGACCTTCTGCTGGGCCTTCTCCAGCGCGCGGTTGATCCACGGATGGACGATCGCCTCGCCGTCCTTGAGGCCGAGCTTGGTCAGCATGCCGTCCATGCGCTCCGAACCGAAGATGCGCATGAGGTCGTCCTGCAGCGACAGGAAGAACTTGGAGTGGCCGGGGTCGCCCTGGCGCCCCGAGCGACCGCGCAACTGATTGTCGATGCGCCGGCTTTCGTGGCGCTCGGTGCCCAGAACGTAGAGGCCGCCGGCGGCCAGCGCCTGCTCCTTGAGCGCGTCGATCTCGGCCTGGATGGCGGCGATGCGCTCGACGCGCTCGGGCCCCTCGGGCACGTCGCCGAGCTCCTGGCGGATGCGCATGTCGAGGTTGCCGCCGAGCTGGATGTCGGTGCCGCGGCCGGCCATGTTGGTGGCGATGGTCACCGCGCCCGGCACGCCGGCCTGGGCGATGATAAACGCCTCCTGCTCGTGATAGCGGGCGTTCAGCACCTGATGCGGCACCTTCTGCTTGTGCAGCATCTCGGCGAGAATCTCCGACTTGGCGATCGAGGTGGTGCCGACCAGGATCGGCTGCAGGCGCTCGCGGCAGTCCTTGATCAGCTCGATGATCGCCTGGTACTTCTCGTCGGCCGTCCGATAGACCTCGTCGTCGTCGTCGAGGCGGATCATCGGCTTATTGGTTGGAATCTCAACCACGTCGAGATTGTAGATGTCGCCGAACTCCTCCGCCTCGGTCGCCGCCGTGCCGGTCATGCCAGCCAGCTTGTCGTACATGCGGAAGTAGTTCTGGAAGGTGATCGAGGCGAGCGTCTGGTTCTCGGGCTGGATGGGCTGGTGCTCCTTGGCCTCGAGCGCCTGATGCAGCCCTTCCGAAAAGCGCCGGCCGGGCATCATGCGGCCGGTGAACTCGTCGATGATGATCACCTCGCCGTTGCGGACGATGTAGTCCTTGTCGCGCTCGAACAGGCGGTGGGCCCTGAGCGCCTGCTGGATGTGGTGGACGACGGTGACGTTCTCGATGTCGTAGAGCGATTCGCCCTTGAGCATGCCGGCCTCGGTCAGCAGCTTCTCCAGCTTGACGTTGCCGGCCTCGGTGAAGGTGGCGGTGCGCTGCTTCTCGTCGACCTCGTAGTCATCGGCGACGAGGTGCGGGATGAAGGTGTCGATGGTGTTGTAGAGCTCGGAGCGGTCGTCGAGCGGGCCGGAGATGATCAGCGGCGTGCGCGCCTCGTCGACCAGGATCGAATCGACCTCGTCGACGATGGCGTAGTGGTGCCGGCGCTGGACCATCGACGGCAGGTCGTACTTCATGTTGTCGCGCAGGTAGTCGAAGCCGAATTCGTTGTTGGTGCCGTAGGTGATGTCGCAGGCGTAGGCGGCGCGGCGCTGGTCGTCGTCCAGCCCGTGGACGATGACGCCGACCGTCATGCCGAGGAACGTGTAGATCTGCCCCATCCAATCGGCGTCGCGGCTGGCGAGGTAGTCGTTGACGGTGACCACGTGGACGCCCTTGCCGGGCAGCGCATTGAGATAGACGGCGAGCGTCGCCACCAGCGTCTTGCCCTCGCCGGTCTTCATCTCGGCGATGGCGCCCTCGTGCAGCACCATGCCGCCGACAAGCTGGACGTCGAAATGGCGCTGGCCGAGCGTGCGTTTGGCGGCCTCGCGCACCGTGGCGAAGGCGGGGGCGATCAGGCTGTCGAGGTCGGCGCCGGCGGCGAGCTGGCGGCGAAAGTCCTCGGTGCGGGCGCGCAGCGCCTCGTCGGACAGCGCCGCAACCTCGCTCTCCAGCGCATTGATCGCGACGACCTTGGGATTATAGCCCTTCAGCCGGCGGTCGTTCGTCGTTCCAAAAATCTTGCGGGCGATTGTGCCAAGTCCGGCCATATGATGAAAATCCTTGAGCTTCAGGTGTCCCAGCCGGGGCGTGGCGCCGGCGCTCGCTGCCGACATCGCCGTCCTTGCGGCGAGCGACGGTATGGGATACCGCCGTCACCGCTCAGGATTCAAAGCGTTCTGGACGCCAAGCGTGGAGACAGATAAGAGGGGGGCTAATCGATGTCAACGGCGCAAACCCGAGCCGGGCATCGCCTTTTGACTGCCACATTGAGCCCGTCGAAAGAAATTCCGATCAACGCGAACGAAAGTGTTTCCATGACCGTCAAGGCCAAAATCCGGCGCGGCGGGGCCGCCGCTGCGCTTGCTGCACTGCTTGCCGTGGCCGCCCTGCCGCAAGCATTCGCCCAGGATGCCTCATCCGATGCCGTCGTCGCCAAGGTCAACGGCGCCCCGATCACCGAGTCCGACCTGTCCCAGGCGGCGCTCGATTTCCGCGACCAGATCACCCAGGTGCCAGAGGCCGAGCGCCGCGGCCAGCTCCTCCAGCACCTGATCGACACCAAGCTTGCCGCCGCCGCCGCCGAGGCGGAAGGCCTCGACAAGAAGCCCGAAGTCGTGCAGCGCCTGCAGACGGTCCGCGAGCGCACGCTCCAGCTCGAATACGTGCGCGCCGACGTGCTGTCGCAGGTAACCGACGAGTTGCTGCACCAGCGTTACGATGAGGCGATCAAGTCTTTCACGCCGAGCGACCAGTATCAGGCCTCCCATATCCTGGTGAAGACCGAGGCCGAGGCCAAGGCGATCATCGCCCAACTCGACAAGGGCGGCGATTTCGCGGCCATCGCCAAGGAGAAATCGCTCGATAGCGGCTCGGCCGCCAAGGGGGGCGAACTCGGCTTTTTCGACCCCGAACAGATGGTCAAGCCGTTCGGCGACGCGGTGAAAGCGATGAAGGTCGGCACCTACACCGAGAAGCCCGTGCAGTCGCAGTTCGGCTGGCACGTCATCAAGCTGGAAGCGACGCGCAAGTCGTCGCCGCCGCCCTTCGAGGCGGTCTCCTCACAACTCCGCCAGCAGCTCGTCAACGAGAAGTTCGCCGAGGCGATGCAGGCGCTGCGCGCCAAGGCCAACATCGAGATCATCCACGGCGCCGGGCCGGACACACCGACGACGCCGGCGCCGGCGGCTCCGGCGACCCCGGTGCCGGCTCCCAAGAAGTAGTCCGGAGAGGGGCGGGATGGCTGGCCTGTCGCCTCTGGCGCCGGCGGCATTTGCCGACCTGCCGGAACTCGGCGGTGTGCGCTTCGCCACCGCCGAGGCCGGCATCAAGTACCGCAACCGCCGCGACGTGCTGCTGATGCTCTTCGACAAGGGCACCGAGGTCGCCGGCGTCTTCACCCGGTCGAAGTGCCCGTCGGCGCCGGTGGAGTGGTGCAAGGCGGCGCTCGGCGCCGGCAAGGCGCGGGCGCTGCTGGTCAATTCCGGCAATGCCAACGCCTTCACCGGCAAGCGCGGGCGCGCGGCGGTGAAGCTGTCGGCGGCGATGGTCGCCAAGCTCGTCGGCTGCCCGGCACGGCAGGTCTACCTCGCCTCGACCGGGGTCATCGGCGAGCCGCTCGACGCGACCAAGTTCGACGCGGTGCTGGCCGAGACCGCGGCGCGGGCGGCGCCTGGCCCCTGGGTCGATGCGGCGGGCGCGATCATGACCACCGACACCTATGCCAAGGGCGCCAGCCGCCGGGTCGATCTCGGCGGGGCGACGGTGACCATCAACGGCATCGCCAAGGGCGCGGGGATGATCGCCCCGGACATGGCGACGCTGCTCTCCTTCGTCGTCACCGACGCGCCGATCGCCGCTCCCGTGCTGCAAAGCCTGCTGGCCAAAGGCGTCGCCGACACCTTCAACGCCATCACCGTCGACAGCGACACCTCGACCTCCGACACGCTGCTCCTCTTCGCCACCGGCGCGGCCAACGGCGCGCCACGCATCACCAGCCCGGCCGACCGGCGGCTGAAGCCGTTCCGCGACGCGCTCGACGCGGTGCTGCGCAGCCTCGCCCACCAGGTGGTGCGCGACGGCGAGGGGGCGCGGAAGTTCGTCGAGATTCGGGTGAAGGGCGCGGCCTCGAAGAAATCGGCTCGTCGCGTCGGCATGGCGATCGCCAATTCGCCGCTGGTCAAGACGGCGATCGCCGGCGAGGACGCCAACTGGGGGCGCATCGTCATGGCGGTGGGCAAGGCCGGCGAGCCGGCCGAGCGCGACAAACTGGCGATCTGGTTCGGCGGCGTGCGCGTGGCGGTCAAGGGCGAGCGCGACCCGGCCTATTCCGAAGACGCGGCGTCGGCCGAGGTCAAGCGAGACGACGTCGTCATCACCGTCGATCTCGGCATCGGCAAGGGCAGCGACACGGTGTGGACCTGCGACCTCACCAAGGACTACGTCGCCATCAACGGCGACTACCGGAGCTGAGGGTGGCCAATCCGGTCGTCCTGGTCGCTGCCTGCGCGCTGATCGATCGCGACGGCCGCGTGCTCGTCACCCAGCGGCCCAAGGGCAAGGCGCTGGCCGGCACCTGGGAGTTTCCCGGCGGCAAGATCGAGGCGGGCGAGACGCCCGAGCAGTCGCTGATTCGCGAGCTCAACGAGGAACTGGGCATCGACGTCTCTGCTGCCTGCCTGGCGCCGCTCACCTTCGCCAGCCATGCCTACGCAGACTTCCACCTGCTGATGCCGCTCTACGTCTGCCGCAAATGGCAGGGAACGCCGCAAGGACGCGAGGGCCAGGCGCTGAAATGGGTGCGGGCGCGGGAGTTGCGCGACCATCCGATGCCGCCGGCCGACCTGCCGCTGATCCCGGCGTTAATCGATCTTTTATAGTTTGCCTTGACCATTCCTTAACCGTGCCGCCCGGGCGCGCGGCCCTCAAGGAATTGTCATGTCGATCAGATTTCCCGATGACACCATGTTGCCGCCGACGGGCAAGGCGGAAGCACGCCCCGCCCGGCTCAAGGCTGCCGTCTATGTGCCGATCGCGCTCGCCTTCGCCGGCGTCGCCGCCATCCTGCTCGGCGGGCTCAGCGCCCACGATCCGGCCCTGTCGATGAGCAGGGCCGAGCGGATCGATCCGGTGACGACCGGCTCGATCCAGCCGGTGCCGGATGCCGATCGGCGCCGGGTGCTGGAGATGCTCGACCGCTGACGCGGTCGGCGTCTGGCCAAACCGGTTTCCCCATGGACGAGGGGCCGGCCGCTGCGGCCGGCCCGCGATCTTCCTTCCGCTACTGGGCCGGGGCGGTGGTGCCCGGCGTCGCGTTGGCCGGTGGGGCCGCCGGTGCGGGCGCCGGTGCCGTGGTCGTCGGCGGATTGGCGGGCGCCGGTGCCGGTGCGGTGGTCGCCGGCGGATTGGCAGGAGCCGGGGCCGGAGCCGGATTGGTCGCTGCCGGCGGGGTCGCCGGAGCCGCCGGTGCCGGTGCGGTCTCGGTCGCGGCAGGGGCGGCTGCTTCGGGTGGTGGCGCCCGATGGCTCCACCAGCCACCGCTCCAGCCCCAGCCGACGATGACCAGGATCACCAGGACGGCGACCACCGCGACGATCCAGCCGCCGCCACCTGAGGGGGGCGGGGGATTGGGCGGGGGCGGCGGCCGAGTTTCGACGGTGGACATGGGGGAATCTCCTGTTGCGGTTCCCCAATCCAACCGGGTGGGCGGGTTCTGGTTCCCCCGAGTTCCACGGCGGCGGCGCCGCCAGGACCGCCGGTTCCGTCGTGATTGCCGCGCCGATGCCGGCTCTAGCCGCCGGCCTTCTCGCCGGTCGGGCGTTCTTTCGTGCCCAGCGCGTCGGCGAGGCGCATGGCGGCGCTGCCGGGCCGCAAGGGCTGCTGCTGGCTCTCGTGCGGCACCCAGCCGGACAGCGAGATGATGTCGAAGGTGGCCCGCACCCGCCCGTCCGCGTCGGCGAAGCGTTCGCCGTAAACCTCGACCGCGCGTGACAGCACGGCGCGGCGGAGCGGCCGCCGGTCGCGCTCGACCAGAACGTTGGTCAGGCCCATGGCGCGCAGGTCGCGCATCAGGCGGAGCGCCGAGGCGTAGCGCACCGTGTGACTGTCCTGGTCGGTCACCGGCAGGGCGAAGCCGGCGCGCTGGAGCAGGCCGCCGGCGGTGCGCACATCGGTGAACGGCGCCACCCGCGGCGAGGCACCGCCGGTTACCTCCGCCTCGGCGGCGGCGAAGGCCTCGCGCAGCTCGATCAGCGTGTCGCCGCCGAAGAAGGCGGCGAGGAACAGCCCGTCGGGTTTCAGCGCCCGGCGCATCTGGGCGAGCGCGCCGGGAAGATCGTTGGCGGCGTGAAGGGTGAGCACGGCGACGGCGAGGTCGAGGCTCGCCGCGGCGAAGGGCAGAAGCTCGGCATCGCCGACAACGTCAGGCCCGGTCTCGGCGATGCGGTCCATGCGCACGACGCGGTCGACCTGTCCGGTGGGCCCGAGCACCGGCAGTGGACTGCCGATCTCCAGGCAAAGCGCGAAGCGACGTTTCACCGTCGCCAGCCGTTCGGCCATGTCCTCGGCGACCGCGCGCCAGAGAAAGTCGGCGCCGGCAACCGGCACGCGAAGCGCCCGCCGCCGGCGGCGGTCGGCAAGGGCATGGTCGAAGATCACCGGCGGCCCGTTCATGGCGCCGGTTATGGGGCGCGCGACGGCGACCGTCAAAGCGCCAGGCGTGGCGCCGCCCGGCGGCCGGCGGTAAACTCGGCGGCGATGGCTGAGACGGGTGACGTCGATCTCGAACGGGCGGAGAGGCAACGGGCGGCGCGGCGGGTGATGTCCGCCGTGGCGGCGGTCGGCCGCCGGCTGGTCGACCTCGCTCTGCCGCCGCAGTGCCTCGCCTGCCACGCGCCGGTCGCCGAGATGGGCACGCTGTGCCCCTCCTGCTGGTCCCGCCTCAAGCTCATCGAGCGGCCCTTTTGCGAGCGGCTCGGCATCCCCTTCGCCTACGATCTCGGGGCGGGTGCGCTGTCGGCCGAGGCGATCGCCGATCCGCCGCCCTTCGATCGCGCCCGTGCGGTGGCGGTCTATGGCGATGTCGCCCGCCGCCTAGTCCACGGGCTCAAGTATCGCGACCGGCTGGAGCTTGCCCGCTGGATGTCCGGCTGGATGGTCCGCGCCGGTGGCGATCTGCTCGACGCGGCCGACGTCGTCGTGCCGGTGCCGCTGCATCGCCGGCGGCTGTGGTGGCGGCGCTACAACCAGTCGGCGCTGCTCGCCCATGTGCTCTCGGTCAAGGCCGGCAAGCCGCTTGCCAACGACGCGCTGGTGCGCGTCCGCGCCACCGCACAGCAGGTGGGACTGTCGGCGGACGAGCGCGACCGCAACGTGCGCGGCGCTTTCCGGGTGGTGCCGGCGGGCAAGCGGCATATAGCGGGGCGGCGGGTGCTGCTGGTCGACGACGTCTACACCACCGGCGCGACGGCGAAGGCCGGCACGCGGGCGCTCATGCGGGCGGGGGCGGTCGGCGTCGACGTGCTCACCTTCGCCCGGGTTGTCAAAGGCGCGATTTGATCGACATATAACGATTATGGAAACAGACTCAGCATCTTCCGCCGCTCCGCCGTCGCCGCCGGTGACCATCTACACCCGCCAGTTCTGCGGCTTCTGTTCGGCCGCCAAGCGGCTGCTCGACGGCAAGGGCGTCCGTTACGTCGAGCACGACGCCACGCTGCGGCCGGAATATCGCGTGGAGATGATCCAGCGCGCCAACGGCCGCCACACCTTTCCGCAGATCTTCATCGGCGATCTCCATGTCGGCGGCTTCAGCGAGCTGTCGCAGTGGGAGAACAGCGGCGCGCTCGACAAGGCGCTGACCGGAGGCGGGCAGGCGGCATGACGCGCTTCGTGGCAGCAGCGGTGCAGATGCGGAGCGGCATTTCGGTCGCGGCCAACGTCGCCGCCGCCGAGGGGCTTATCCGCGCGGCCGCGCGGCAGGGCGCCCGCTACGTGCTGACGCCGGAAATGACCAATGTGCTCGACCGTGACCGCCAGCGCCTGCTGGCGGCGGTGACGGCGGAAGACAGCGATCCGGCGCTCGCCCGCTTCCGGGCGCTGGCGCAGGAGCTCGGCATCTATCTGCATATCGGTTCGATGGCGATCCGGCTCACCGACGCAGAGGACCGCGTCGCCAACCGCGGCTTCCTCATCGGGCCCGCCAGCGACATCCTCGCCCGCTACGACAAGATCCACATGTTCGACGTCGACCTTGCCGGCGGCGAGAGCTATCGCGAATCGCGCCTCTACCGGCCGGGCGACAGGGCGGTCGCCGCCGACCTGCCATGGACGCGGCTGGGGCTCACCATCTGCTATGACGTGCGCTTTCCGCAGCTCCACCGGGCGCTGGCCAAGGCTGGCGCCGAGGTGCTGGCGGTGCCGGCCGCCTTCACCCGCACCACCGGCGAGGCCCACTGGCACGTTCTGTTGCGGGCGCGGGCGATCGAGACCGGCGCCTGGGTGATCGCCGCGGCGCAGGGCGGCAGCCACGAGGACGGGCGGGAGACCTACGGCCACTCGCTGGTCGTCGATCCGTGGGGACGCGTCGTCGCCGAAGCCGAGCGCGAGCCCGGCGTTATCCTGGCCGAGATCGACCCGGAAGAGAGCCGCAAGGCGCGGGCGGCGATCCCGGCGCTCGCCAATGCGCGCGATTTCGCGCCGCCCGTGGTCGCGACGGCGGACATGGAGCCGGCCGCGTCATGATCCGCTACACGCTGCGCTGCTCCAAGGGCCACGAGTTCGAGAGCTGGTTCCGCTCGATCGGCGATTACGACCGCGCCATAGAGGCCGGCGAGGCGGCGTGCCCGGTCTGCGGCGATGCCAAGGTCGAGAAGGCGCTGATGGCGCCGGCGGTCGCCGGCACCCACAAGGACGAGCCGGGCAGGGACGAGAAGGTCAAGCTCGCTGTCCCCAATCCGCGCCAGCAGGCCATGCGCGAGGCGGTCAAGGCGCTCCGCCAGCAGGTGACCGAGAGCGCCGATTACGTCGGCGACAAGTTCGCCGAGGAGGCGCGCAAGATCCACTACAACGAGGTCGAGGCGCACGGCATCTACGGCGAGGCGACCGGCGAGGAAGCCCGCGCGCTCGCCGAGGAGGGCATCGACTTCCTGCCGCTGCCGTCGCTGCCCGAGGACCGGAACTAGGCGCCGGGACGGACGCAGGCGCGGCCCCAAGGAGGAGGTTTGGCGCGGCGGCTGTGGTGCCCGCGCCTCAGCCCAGCCGTTCCAGGTCGTCGGGCATGCGCACCGTCACGTCGAGGTCGCGCACCAGGCCGTCGGCGAGTGCGTAGACCCAGCCGTGGACGCTGATCGGCTGGCCGCGCGCCCAGGCCTCCTGCACGAAGACGTCCGAGCCGACGTTGCGTACCTGGCGGATGACGTTGAGTTCGCACAGGCGGTCGAGCCGCGCGCCCGGTTCGTGGATCGCGTCGAGTTCATGGCGGTGGTCGTGCGCCACCTCGCGGATCGGATGCAGCCAGTGGTCGATCAGCCCGCGGCGCTTGCCGTCGATGGCCGCGGCGATGCCGCCGCAACCGTAATGGCCGACGACCATGATATGCTTCACCTTGAGCACGTCGACGGCGAACTGCAGCACCGACAGGTAGTTGGCGTCCTGCGGCGGGGCGAGGTTGGCGACGTTGCGGTGGACGAACAATTCGCCGGGGTCGAGATCGACGATCTCGTTGGCCGGCACACGGCTGTCCGAGCAGCCGATCCACAGATATTCCGGCGCCTGCTGGCGGGCGAGCCGCAGGAAGAAATCGGAATCGACGGCCACCTTGCGGGCCGCCCAGGCGCGGTTGTTGGCTTTGAGGTTGTCGAGCATCGGTCCTATCCGTCGCGGCCGGCGGCCATCATGTAGTTGACGTCCATGTCCGCAGTCAGGCGGAAGCGGTCGGCGAGTGGTACGTACATCACGCCGGTCTCTGCCGTCGGCGCCAGGCCGGCGGCGCGATAGGCCGCGCGCAGCTCCTCCGGCGTCACCAGCTTGTCGTAGTCGTGGGTGCCGCGCGGCAGCCAGCGCAGCACGCGCTCGGCGCCGAGGATGGCGAGCAGATACGCCTTGCGCGTGCGGTTGATCGTGGACGCGATGGTGAGCCCGCCGGGCTTCACCAGGGCGCCGGCGGTGGCGATGAAGGCGGCGACGTCGGTGACGTGCTCGACCACTTCCAGGGTGAGCACCACGTCGAAGCGCTCGCCGGCCGCCGCCAGCTCCTCGGCGGTGGCGGCACGGTAGTCGATGGCAAGCCCCGCCTCGCCGGCGTGCAGCCTTGCCGCGGCGATGGTTTCCGTCGACGGGTCGAGGCCGACGACCGCGGCGCCCATGCGGGCGAGCGGCTCGCTGGCGAGCCCGGCGCCGCAGCCGATATCGAGCACGGAAAGGCCGGAAAGCGCGGCCGCCGACCGCGGATCGCGGCCGAATCGGCCGCAGATCTCGCCCTTGATCCACGACAGGCGCAGCGGGTTCAGCCGGTGCAGCGGGCGCATCGGCCCGTCGGCGTCCCACCAGCGGGCGGCAAGCGCGGAGAAGCGGGCGACCTCGGCCGGGTCGACGGAATGGGGAACGGCGGCGTTCATCATGCCAGTCTAGCGGACGCGCTCTCCCGTTGCGACCGCCCCGCCAAGCGGCTATGAAGGCGCGCCTTTTCGGGGGGCGGCATGAGGCGGGCAACGAAAGCGTTATGGCGCGTCTAGTCATGAAGTTCGGCGGCACATCGGTCGCCGATATCTCCCGGATCAGGAACGTCGGGCGGCACGTCAAACGCGAGGTCGACGCCGGCCACCAGGTGGCGGTGGTGGTCTCGGCGATGGCCGGCTTCACCAACCAGTTGGTGGCGTGGACGCGCGAGGCGGCGCCGATGCACGACGCGCGCGAATACGACACGGTGGTGGCGGCGGGCGAGCAGATCACAACCGGGCTGCTGGCGATCGCGCTCCAGGAGATGGGCGTCAACGCTCGCTCGTGGCTCGGCTGGCAGGTTCCGATCCGCACCGACACCGCCCACGGCGCGGCGCGCATCCTCGATATCGAGGGCGCGATGCTGGTCGACCGGCTGGGCCAGGGCCAGGTGGCGGTGGTCGCCGGCTTCCAGGGGGTGGCGCCCGACAACCGGGTGGCGACGCTCGGCCGCGGTGGCTCCGATACCAGCGCCGTTGCGCTGGCCGCGGCGCTCGGCGCCGACCGCTGCGATATCTACACCGACGTCGACGGCGTCTACACGACCGATCCGCGCATCGTCCCCAAGGCCACCCGGTTGCCGCGGATCGCCTACGAGGAAATGCTGGAAATGGCCTCGCTCGGGGCCAAGGTGCTCCAGGTCCGTTCGGTGGAACTGGCCATGGTGCACGGCGTGCGCACCTTCGTGCGGTCGAGCTTCGACGATCCTGAATCACCCGAGCTGGTCAATGCGGTGGCCCCGCCGGGAACCCTCATCTGCGACGAGGACGAAATCGTGGAAAAGAAAGTCGTCAGCGGCATCGCCTACACCAAGGACGATGCCCAGATCTCGCTGCGCCGGGTGGCCGACAAGCCCGGCGTTGCGGCGGCCGTCTTCGGCCCGCTGGCCGCGGCCAACATCAACGTCGACATGATCGTCCAGAACGTCTCCGAGGACGGCACGCTGACCGACCTGACCTTCACAGTGCCGGTGGTCGATTTCGACCGCGCCAAGGCGGTTCTGGAGAAGGCGCGCAACGAGGTCGGCTACCAGAACCTGCAGGGCTCGACCGACGTCGCCAAGATCTCGGTGATCGGCATCGGCATGCGCAGCCACGCCGGCGTGGCGGCCGAGTGCTTCCGGGCGCTGGCCGGCCGCGGCATCAACATCCGGGCCATCACGACCTCGGAGATCAAGATATCGGTGTTGATCGATGCCCCCTACACCGAGCTTGCGGTACGGACTTTGCATTCGCTATACGGGCTCGACAACCATTGAGCGGCGCTTGTGGGCGCGGCGCGTAAGGCCGCCCGACCTCCAAAAGCGGCCGAGAATGCCCAGGGATTAGCGGTGATGAGGGGCACTCCCCCCGCCGGCCCGCGCGTCTTGCTACGTCGGCTCCGCGAGATCATGGCGGAGCCGATCAGCGCGCAGGCCCGGCTCGACAAGATCGTGACGCAGATCGCGGCCAACATGGTGGCCGAGGTGTGCTCGGTCTATGTCCTGCACGCCGACGGGCTCCTCGAACTCTACGCCACCGAGGGCCTCAAGGCCGAGGCCGTCCACCACGCCTCGCTGCACGTCGGCCAGGGCCTGGTCGGCACCATCGCCGACGAAGCCCGTCCGCTCAACCTGCCCGACGCCCAGAGCCACCCGGCCTTCCGCTACATCCCGGAAACCGGCGAAGAAATCTACCACTCGTTCCTCGGCGTGCCGGTGCTCAGGGCCGGCCGCACGCTCGGCGTTCTGGTCGTTCAGAATACGGCGCATCGCACCTATCACGAGGAAGAGGTCGAAGCGCTGCAGACCACGGCCATGGTGCTGGCCGAGATGATCATGGTGGGCGAGCTGTCCGGGCTCGGCCGGCCGGGCACGTCGCTCGAACTGAAGCGTCCCATCGCGATCAGTGGCCTGCCACTGTGCGAAGGCGTCGGCCTCGGGCTGGCGGTGCTGCACGAGCCGCGCGTCGTGGTCACCGCGCTCATCGCCGAGGACACCGGCGAGGAGACCCGCCGGCTCGACAACGCCATCGCCAGCCTGCGCCTGTTCGTCGACGACATGCTGTCGCGCGACGACATCGCGGCGACCGGCGAGCATCGCGACATCCTCGAAGCCTACCGCATGTTCGCCAACGACCGCGGCTGGGTGCGGCGCATGCAGGAGGCGATCCGCAATGGTCTGACCGCCGAGGCGGCGGTCGAGAAGGTGCAGAGCGACATGCGCGCGCGCATGCTGCGCCAGACGGCGCCGTTCCTGCGCGAGCGCCTGCACGATTTCGACGACCTCACCAACCGGCTGCTGCGCGTGCTGATGAACAAGCCGCACGGGCCGGGCGGCGAGGAGCTGCCCAAGGACGCCATCATCGTGGCGCGCAACATGGGGGCGGCCGAACTGCTCGACTACGATCGCGAGCACATCCGTGGCCTGGTGCTGGAGGAGGGCGGCCCGACCAGCCACGTCACCGTCGTCGCCCGGGCGCTCGGCATCGCCACCGTCGGCCGCGCCGCCAACGCGGTGGCGCTGGTCGACAACGGCGATTCCGTCATCGTCGACGGGGTCGCCGGCGAGGTGCATCTGCGCCCCAACGCCGATGTCGAGGCCGCCTATGCCGAGAAGGTGCGCTTCCGCGCCAGGCGGCAGGAGCAGTACCAGCTCCTGCGCGACAAGCCGTCAGTGACCACCGACGGACAGCACGTGGCGCTGATGATGAATGCCGGCCTGCTGGTCGACCTGCCGCATCTGCCCGAATCGGGGGCGGAGGGCATCGGCCTGTTCCGTACCGAGCTGCAGTTCATGGTCGCCGAGACCATGCCGCGGATGGAGGAGCAGAGGGCGCTCTACGGCGAGGTGTTGAAGGCGGCTGGCGGGCAGCCGGTGACCTTCCGCACGCTCGATATCGGCGCCGACAAGGTGCTGCCCTACATGACTGCGAACAACGAGGAAAACCCGGCCATGGGATGGCGGGCGATCCGCATCGGCCTCGACCGTCCGGGCCTCCTGCGTACGCAGCTTCGCGCCCTGCTACGCGCGGCCAGCGGCCGCGAGCTGCGCGTCATGCTGCCGATGGTGACCGACCTCGACGAGGTCAAGAAGGCGCGGGCGATGATCGACCGCGAGCTCGTCCACATGCGCCGCCACGGCCATGCCGAGCCGCAGCCGCTGATGCTCGGCGCCATGATCGAGGTGCCCTCGCTGCTTTTCCAGCTCGATGCGCTGGTCAGCGCCGTCGATTTCGTCTCGGTCGGCTCCAACGACCTCTTGCAGTTCATGATGGCGACCGACCGCAGCAATACGCGGCTCGCCGGCCGCTTCGATCCGCTGTCACGCCCGTTCCTGAGGGCGCTCAAGCAGATCGCCAGCACTGCCGAGGGCAAGGTGCCGGTGACGCTGTGCGGCGAGATCGCGGGCGACCCGCTCGGCGCCATGGCGCTGATCGGCATCGGCTACCGGTCGCTGTCGATGTCGCCGGCCTCGATCGGCCCGATCAAGGCCATGGTGCTGGCGCTCGATGCCGGCAAGGTCTCCGCCAGGCTCGACACGCTGCTCGAGAACGATTTCGGCGAGGCCGGCGTCCGCGGCGCGCTGGCCGCCTTCGCCGAGGCTGAGGGCATCCCGCACTAGCTTCACCCTCTCCAGCAATGGGCGCGGCGGCCGCCGCGACCGTGGTACGATCGATCCATGCCAGCCACCGTCTCACTGCCTCGGGAAAAGATCGGCGCCGTCGTCGCGCGCATGGCGGAGATCGACGACCGCCTGTCGCATCCGCTCGACAGCGAGGCGCTGGTCAAGCTCAGCCGCGAGCGGGCCGAGCTGGAGCCGGTGCACGCGGCGGTGAGCGAGCTGGAGAAGGCGGAGAAGGAACGCGCCGACCTCGAAGCGCTGCTCTCCGATCCGGAAATGGCCGAAATGGCCGAGGCGGAGAGCGCCGCGCTCGACGAGCGCATTGCCGCGCTTGCCGAGAAGGTGCGCCTCCTGCTGCTCCCCAAGGACGAGGCGGACGAGAAGAACGCCATCCTGGAAATCCGCGCCGGCACCGGCGGCGACGAGGCGGCGCTGTTCGCCGGCGACCTCTTCCGCATGTACCAGCGCTATGCCGACCTGCACCACTGGAAGGTCGAGGTGCTGGAGGAAAACCCCGGCGAATACGGCGGCTACAAGGAAATCATCGCCAGCGTCAGCGGGCGCGGCGTGTTCGCCCGGCTGAAGTTCGAATCGGGCGTCCACCGCGTCCAGCGCGTGCCGGAGACCGAGGCGAGTGGGCGCATCCACACGTCGGCTGCGACGGTTGCCGTGCTGCCGGAGGCCGAGGACGTGGATGTCCGCATCAGGCCGGAGGATATCCGCGTCGACACGCTGAGGGCGTCTAGCGCCGGCGGCCAGCACGCCAACACCACCGATTCGTCCATCCGCATCACCCACATCCCGACCGGCATCACGGTCATCTCCAACGGCCGCTCGCAGCACCAGAACCGCAGCCAGGCGATGCAGATGCTCGCCGCCCGGCTCTACGACCTGGAGCGGCAGAAGGCGGACGCCGAACGCTCGGCGGCGCGGCGTGGACAGGTCGGCAGTGGCGACCGCTCCGAACGCATCCGCACCTACAACTTCCCGCAGGGGCGGGTGACCGACCACCGCATCAACCTGACCCTCTACAAGCTCGACCAGGTGCTCTCCGGCGAGGCTCTCGACGAAGTCGTCGAGGCGCTGATCACCGAGCACCAGGCGAGCCTGTTGGCCGCCGAGAGCGCGGCGTGACGCGTCATGCGGCTGGCTCGGCGCGGCCGTGACTGAGACCATCGGAAGCCTGCGCCGGCGGATCGCGCGCGATCTGGCGCAAGCCTTCGCGGCGCGCGGCCATGGCGGCACGCCGGCGCTTGATTCACGCCTGATAACCTCCCATGCGCTCGGCATCGCACCGCAGGCCGTGCCGCTGCACGACGATGAGGCGGTGGATGCCGATGCGGCGGCGCGGATCGTCGGGCTTGGCCAGCGGCGCGCGGACGGCGAGCCGGTGGCGCGCATCGTCGGCCACAAGGAATTCCATGGCCTGGATTTCATCCTCTCCGAGGACACGCTGGTGCCGCGGCCGGAGACCGAGACGCTGGTCGAGGCGGCGCTCGACCTGATCGCTCCCGACTCCCGTGCGCGCTTCGTCGATCTCGGCACCGGCAGCGGCGCGATCCTGCTCTCGGTGCTCGCCGAACGGCCGCGCGCCGTCGGCCTCGGCATCGACGTCGCGCCCGGCGCGGTGAGGACCGCGCGCGAGAACGCCGTCCGCCTGGGGCTCGACGCCCGCGCGCTGTTCGTGGTCGGCGACTGGCTGGCCGCGGTCGGCCGGGTGGATGCAATTCTGGCCAATCCACCCTACATAGAGGGCGAGGCGATCGCCCGGCTCGACCTGGAGGTGCGTGCGCACGATCCGCGCCGGGCGCTGGATGGCGGTGCCGATGGTTTGACGGCTATCCGGGCAATCGTGGCCGATGCGGGCCGGGTGTTGAGGCAAACCGGGGTGCTCGTGATGGAAATTGGCGCGGGGCAGGCCGGCGAGCTTGCGGCAATTGCCGAGGCGAATGGCATGAGCGTGCACTTCGCCCGGGACCTTGCCGGCATCGACCGGGTGGCGATCCTGAAGCCGCGGTGATCGGGTTCAGGGCCTTGCGCGAAAAATGCGCTTGGAAATCAGCCGGGAACCGGCTAGTTTCCAGGCGCCGTAGACAGGCGGGCGCGTCCATTCGATGATTCCATGGACACGGGGTCGCGGCAGCGGAGGCTGGGGAAGTTGCTCCGGACCGCATTAACGCGATCTCGTCACGTCCGGGTGTCCGGACCGTACTTCTAAAGTTCGGACGGAACGGGCTGACGGGAGCTTTCCCGTTGGGGAAACCTTAACCGGGTGAGTCAGACTCGACAGGGGGCCACAAGGCCGGACCGGCGCGCTGCCGGGCTCCGTCCCGCACAGAGTGTGGCTTATCGGCGGCGGGCACGCTGGGCTGTATGCAATGATTCCGGTGCATGAAGAGACAAGTCGATGAGACCAGGACAGCAGAACAAACGCATGCGCGGTCGTAACCGCAAGGGTCCAAATCCGCTGACCCGTTCGTTCGAGAGCAACGGTGGCGACGTGAAGATCCGCGGCACCGCGCTCCACATTGCCGAAAAATACGTCCAGCTCGCCCGCGACGCCTCCTCCTCGGGCGACCGCGTGGCTGCCGAGAACTACCTGCAGCACGCCGAGCACTACTACCGCATCCTCGCCGCGGCGCAGGCACAGATGCCGCAACCACAACCGGTGGTGCGCAGCGATGACGACGGCGACGGCGACGGCGACGAGGATGGCGACACCTTCGATACCGGCGCCAACGGGCAGCCGCAGCCCCAGGCACAGGGCCCCGTCCAGTACGGCGGCGAGCAGCCGGGCTTCAATCCCGGCGACCCGCAGCCCTACGTCAACGGCAGCGGCAACGGCCAGGAGCAAACTTTCGAGGGCCAGTCGCCCGAGAATCGCGGCGGCGACAACCGCAGCGGCGACAATCGCGGCGGGTTCCGTGGCGGACGCCGTCGGCGGCCGTTCCGCGAGCGGCAGGGCGGCGAGCGCGGCGAAGGGGCGAGTGGCGAGGGGGCTCAGGGGCAGGAAGCGGCCGCGGTGGCCTCGCCGGCCGAAGACTGAGCGATCGCCTCATTTCGTTTTCTTGCGGCGGGCGCTTGTTCAGGCCGGCCCGATGGCTGCGCCCGCGGCCAGTTCGCCGCCTTCCACCACGCGCAGATAGACCCCGCAATCCGGGTGCCCATAAGCCTCGAGCAGGCTTGTCGGCAGCGTCAGGTCGCGTTCAGCCGTCTCCGGGTTGACGTTTGTGGCGGCGCAACGGTCGATGCGGGCATAGGCCTCGAACGCCACGTCGCCGGCACGAATCGTCTTGCCGAGCCAGTCGTCGAACTCGGCCCAGGCGGGCAACCCCTCCGCATAGAGATTGCCGCGGAAGCGGAGCGGATGAACCGGCGCGCCCAGCTCCCGCTCGATGTCGCGCACCGTCTCCAGATTGATCAGCGACAGGCACTTGGTGGCCGTATCAGTGAAGGCATGACCGGGGGCAGAGACGATGCGCGTCGGCCCGCGCAGTTCGTCGGCCTCGTAGGCGTCGACGAAGGCTTCCAGCGCGGCGCGGCCGGCCGCGGTTTCCAGGCACCCCTCGACGAGCACGGTCCCCTCCCTGCGGATGGTAAGCGTGCGCGACAGCTCGTCAAAGCCGGTCTGTAAGGCGGCCAGGCGCTCGTTCCGCATCAGCATGAGGAAGGCGATCTTGGGCAGGTGCTTGGGCGCCGCCGGATCGAATTTCGATGGCCCGTTCTCGATCGCCCAGGCGCGGTCGAAGGGCAGTGTCTCCCCGGCCGTGACGCGGACGCTGGTCAGCGGCTCCGGCGACAGCCCCTTCACCGGATAGCGATAGATCGAAGCAATCTCAGCCATGACGGCAGGGATGGCCGGCGCCGACCCTGGCGTCAAGGTGCGCGGTCGCGCACGTGGACGATAGCGATGTCGTCGGCGTAGAGCCGGTGCCAGCCGGGCAGCCGGTCGAGCCAGGCGTTGGCCGGCGTGCCGGGGGCAAGCAGCGTCGCCTTGATCTTGTACTTGTCGAGCAGATGCTCGAGTTCCGGCAGGTCCTGTAGCGTCACCGCCCGGTGGTAGCGGTCGAAGAAGGCGCCGCCATAGAGCTCGGTGCGCCCGTCGATGAAGGTGGGGACGCCTTCGTAGACCAGGTATCCGCCGAAATCGTACTGGTTGAGGATGGGGCCGGCGTCGGCCTTCTTCAGCGCCTCCACGGCGGCGGCCGGCGTGATCGCCGGGTTCGGGGCGTAGTGGAAGAGCGCGGCGAGCGCGATCGTCGCCGGCACCAGCAATGCTGCCAGCGCCGCCGTCGCCCAGGCGAAGAGGCGCGGGTTTCCGGGCTCGCGGGGCTCGGCGCGGATCGCCGCGATCTGGCGGGCGAGCGGCCGGGCGATGACGAGCGGAGCGACGAGGCCGAGGATTTCGGTGTTGCGGTCGGCCGACAGCGCCATGTGGACGAGGCCGGCGAGGATGAGGATGCGGACCGGCGGCAGGCTCACCCCGCGCCAGAGGGCAAAGCCGAGGCCGGCGAGCAGGACGATCTCCAGGCCGCCGAGGTGCGAGAAGTCGGCCGGCTGCCATTCGCCGATGATCGACAGCGCCGGCCCGAGCCCGAGGATCTTCACGGTCATCAGCATCGACTGCCAGCCATAGGGCGTGACGCAGCCGGCGACCAAGGTGAGGAGGCCGAAGCTCACCCATTGTGCCGCCGTGCGCAGGCGCGCCTCCGGCGGCGCCGAGACGATGGCGTCGAGGCCAAGCGCCCCGACCATCAGGATGCCGAAGGTGAAGCCGCCGTGGAGATTCGCCCACAGCACCATCAGCGGCAGCAGCCAGAGCGAGGGGGCGTGCCGGTCGTCGGCGGCACGGACGAGGCCCGCGACGAAGGCGACCATCACCGGGTAGGCGAGCGCATGCGGCCGGGCGGTGACATGGGGCGCGGCGAGCAGGAATGCCATCGCAGCAAAGAGCAGCGCATAGATGGGCCTGATGTCGCGGTCGAGGAAGCGCACGAACAGTGCGAAGGCAACGGCGATGGCAGCGGCGGCGAGCACGACCATGCCCGGCCAGCCGGCGGCCGCCTGAGCCCCGGCATAGAGCACCTGCGACAGCCATTCCTTGGCGATCCAAGGGCTTCCGGCAAAGGTGAAGGAGAATTGGTCGGTGGTCGGAAACGCCCGGTTTTCTGCGATCCAACGGCCGACCACCACATGCCAGTAGCTGTCCGGGTCGTTGAGAAGCTGATCGCCGGAAAGAAGCAGCACGAGGTAGAGCGCGCCACCGACGGCAAGCGGCACCAGCGCCGGCACGGCACGGCCGAGAGCCGAGGCACCCGCCAGCGGGCGGTGCATGTCCGTTTCCTCGGATAGGGCAGTCATCGCCGGCTCCCACGGGGTTCTCGGGGACTCTGCCCGGACAGGGATAAGGAAGGGTTAGCGGGTCGTGGTTCCGGCTCGCGTTGGAACCGACGCCGCTTGCGCCGGAAAACGGCCATTCCCATATTTCGGGCAGGCCGTGCCTGATGGGCGGCCGCCGTTGAGTCTTCAGCGGAATCCACAAGGAACGGACCGGCGGGCCAGATGGGCGCCGGGGCCGGGTCAGGAGAGCGACATGAACTTCGAGATCTACACCGAACGGGCGCGTGGCTTCGTCCAATCGGCGCAGACCGGGGCATTGGCCGCCGGTCACCAGCAGTTCACGCCCGAACATCTTCTGAAGGTTCTGCTCGACGATCCCGAGGGTCTTTGCGCCGGGCTCATCGAGCGCGCGGGGGGAAGTGCGCGCGAGGCGCTCGCCGCGACCGAGCAGGCGCTCGCCAAGCTTCCCAAGGTGAGCGGCGGGCAGGGACAGATCTATCTGGCCGCGCCGCTGGCCAAGGTTTTTGACACCGCCGAAAAAATCGCCAAGAAGGCCGGCGATTCATACGTGACGGTCGAGCGGCTGCTGCTCGCGCTCGCCATGGAGAAAGACGCCGGCACGGCGAAGATCCTCGCCGATGCGGGGGTCACCCCGCAGAGCCTCAACGGCGCCATCGAGACGATCCGCAAGGGGCGGACGGCCGACACCGCCTCGGCCGAGAACCAGTACGACGCGCTCAAGAAATACACCCGCGACCTGACCGCCGAGGCTCGCGAGGGCAGGCTCGACCCGGTCATCGGCCGCGACGAGGAAATCCGCCGCACCATCCAGGTGCTGGCGCGGCGCACCAAGAACAATCCCGTGCTGATCGGCGAGCCCGGCGTCGGCAAGACCGCGATCGCCGAAGGGCTGGCGCTCAGGATCGTCAACGGCGACGTGCCGGAAAGCCTCAAGGGCAAGAAGCTCCTGGCGCTCGACATGGGCGCGCTGATCGCCGGCGCGAAATATCGCGGCGAGTTCGAGGAGCGCCTCAAGGGTGTGCTCAACGAGATCCAGGCCTCGGAAGGCGGCGTGATCCTGTTCATCGACGAGATGCACACGCTGGTCGGCGCCGGCAAGGCGGACGGCGCCATGGACGCCTCCAACCTGCTCAAGCCGGCCCTGGCGCGCGGCGAC
This sequence comes from uncultured Alphaproteobacteria bacterium, assembly GCA_963782045.1. Classification (GTDB taxonomy): domain Bacteria; phylum Pseudomonadota; class Alphaproteobacteria; order Rhizobiales; family Kaistiaceae; genus CAVSRC01. Next base: position 8,829 of record CAWAIR010000036.1, on the reverse strand, counting down.
CTCCACTGCGTCGGCGCCACCACGCTCGACGAGTACCGCAAATATGTCGAGAAGGATGCGGCGCTCGCCCGGCGCTTCCAGCCGGTCTATGTGAGCGAGCCGACGGTCGAGGACACCGTCTCGATCCTGCGCGGCCTCAAGGAGAAGTACGAACTGCACCACGGCGTGCGCATCACCGACTCGGCGCTGGTCTCGGCCGCGGCGCTCTCCAACCGCTACATCGCGGACCGCTTCCTGCCCGACAAGGCCATCGACCTGATGGACGAGGCGGCGTCGCGCCTGCGCATGCAGGTCGATTCCAAGCCGGAGGCGCTGGATGAGCTCGACCGCCGCGTCATCCAGCTCAAGATCGAGCGCGAGGCGCTGAAGAAGGAGACCGACCAGGCCTCCAAGGACCGGCTCGGGCGGCTGGAAAAGGAACTGGCCGACCTCGAAGAGCAGAGCCAGGCGCTCGCCCAGCGCTGGACCGCCGAAAAGGAGAAGTTGGCCTCGGCCAACAAGGTCAAGGAGCAGCTCGACCAGGCGCGCATCGACCTCGACCGGGCGCAGCGCGCCGGCGACCTCGCCAAGGCCGGCGAGCTGGCTTATGGCCGCATCCCGGAGCTGGAAAAGCAGCTCAAGGCGGCCGAAGAGCAGGAGCGTACCGTCGGCGGCATGGTGGAAGAGGCGGTGACGCCCGACCACATCGCCCAGGTCGTCTCCCGCTGGACCGGCATTCCGGTCGACCGGATGCTGGAGGGCGAGCGCGAGAAGCTGCTGCGCATGGAAGACGAACTTGCCAGGCGGGTCGTTGGCCAGGCCGAGGCGGTGCACGCGGTCTCGACGGCGGTCCGGCGCGCTCGCGCGGGCCTGCAGGACCCCAACCGGCCGATCGGCTCGTTCATGTTCCTTGGCCCCACCGGCGTCGGCAAGACCGAGCTCACCAAGGCGGTGGCGGCGTTCCTCTTCGACGACGAAACCGCGATGGTGCGCATCGACATGTCGGAATACATGGAGAAGCACTCCGTCGCCCGCCTCATCGGCGCGCCGCCCGGCTATGTCGGCTACGAGGAGGGCGGGGCGCTCACCGAAGCGGTGCGCCGGCGGCCCTATCAGGTGATCCTCTTCGACGAGATCGAGAAGGCGCATGCCGACGTGTTCAACGTGCTCCTCCAGGTGCTCGACGACGGCCGGCTGACCGACGGCCAGGGCCGCACGGTCGACTTCCGCAATACGCTGATCGTGATGACCTCGAACCTCGGCAGCGAGTTCCTCGCCAATCTCGGCGAGCATGAGGACGTCGATTCGGCGCGGGCGCCGGTGATGGACGTGGTCCGCGCGCATTTCCGCCCCGAATTCCTCAACCGGCTGGACGACATCATCCTCTTCCACCGGCTGAAGCGGAGCGACATGGGGCAAATCGTCGACATCCAGCTCGCCCGGCTGGCGAAGCTGCTCGACGAGCGCAAGATCACGCTCGACCTCGACGAATCGGCGCGCGAGTGGCTGGCGGCGAAGGGCTACGATCCGGTCTATGGCGCCCGGCCGCTGAAGCGGGTGATCCAGCGAGAGGTGCAGGACCCTCTGGCCGACAAGATCCTCGCTGGCGAGGTGCCGGAAGGCTCGCGAGTGAAGATCACCGGCGGTACCGACAAGCTGCTCTTCCTGCCGCGGGTGACCGGCGGCAAGGCCGGCAAGGCGGCGTAGGCTCGCAAGTTGCGCAGCGGAAATGACCAGGCCCGGCAGGAATGCCGGGCCTTTTCTTTTGGGGCCTCACGATGAGGGCTGGTTTTGGGCGCGCCGCGCCGCTACTGCGTCGAGGCGACCTTCTGGGTGGCCTGTTGCGGGCCGTTGTCGAGGAGCGCGTCGATGCGCTCGCGCTCGCGCTCGAAGGAGGCGAGATACTCGCCCTGGAGCACGCGGCCGCGCGGCAGGCGGATGCGCAGTGGATCGACCGGCTGGTGGTTGACCCGGATCTCGAAGTGGACGTGTGGGCCGGTCGACAGACCGGTCGAGCCGACATAGCCGATCACCTGGCCCTGATGGACGCGCACGCCGGGCACGATGCCCTTGGCGAAGCGGCTCTGGTGGCCGTAGGCCGTCTCGTAGCCGTTGGTGTGCTTGATGACGATGAGATTGCCGTAGCCCGACGAGCGCCCGGCCTTCTCGATGATGCCGTTGCCGGCGGCCAGAATCGGCGTGCCGCGCGGAGCGGCATAGTCGACGCCGGCGTGCAGGATCATGCGGCCGAGGATCGGGTGGCGGCGGTAGCCGAATCCGGAGGTCAGGCGGCCGACGGGCACCGGCTTGCGGATGAGGAACTTCTTCGCGCTCTTGCCGTCCTCATCGTAGTAGTCGACGATGCCGTCGTCGGGGGTACGGAAGCGGTAGAAGCGCTTCACCGTCGAGCCGAGGTCGAGCGAGGCGTAAAGGATTTCCGGGTCGCCGGCGTCCTTGTCGGCGGGGTCGGCCATGGAGTGCAGAATCTCCATGGAATCGCCCGGCGCGACGCGCTGCTGGAAATCGATGTCGAAGGCGAAGATGCGGACGAGCTGGTCGACCAGCGTCTTGGGAACCTGCTCCTCCAGAGCCGTCTCGTAGACGGCGTCATAGAGCGTCGGCGGGCCGCCGGAAGGCATCTCGGGTTCGGTGTTGGCGAAGGCCTCGGGTAGCGAAGCGGGCTCGTCGCCGCGCACGAAGGCGTCGTTGTCGGCGCGCGCGACGGTGGCCTGGTGGACGCCGTCCTTGTAGATCGACACCCGCATCGGCTTGGCCACCTGGCCCTCCACGGCGCTGGCGGCAAAGGCCACCCGCACCTTCTGGCCGGACTGCAGGTGATCGACGTCCATCAACTGCGACAGGGCGTTGTCGATCTGATCGATATCGTCGGCACCGACGCCGTTCGCCTTGAGCACTTTGGCGAGGTCGGTCTTGCCGGTGACCGGGATGACGTCCTCCTCGAGGCCGTCGCCACTGCCGCTGGCCGCATCGCTCTTGGCGATGTTGGAGACGTTCTCCGGCACGATGCGCACGCCCAGCGCCGCATCGGCATTGTCGACGCTGTCGCCGCTGCCGGCGGAGTAGTCGGTGTCGGTGTAGCCGAGCGCGATCGGGTCGGCGACCTGGGGGATCGCCGGACGGGTGACGGTGCGCATGATCTGCTCGACCTGCGCCGTCCGCATCGTCGCCGCCGGCTCCAGATCGGGTGAATCGAGCGGGAAGGGGACGACCTTGACCGACACCTCACCATCGACGTTGGCGCCGTAGAGCTGATCGGCAGGGCCGGCGCCGGCAGCCGCCGTCGCCGGCTCGGGGGCCGAGGTATCGGCGAAGATGCGGATGGGATCGTAGGCCGGCACCTCCTTGGCGAGCTTGTCGTCCTTGAAGGTGAGGGTGGCGTTGATCTTGGCGAACGGCCTCAGCTTGATGAAGTCGCGCTCGCCCTGGCGGGTGACCGTGCTCACCTGGATCACCTGGCGGCTCGACACCTCCTCATGGTGCGGGCGGATGCGGTCGCCCTTCTGGCCGAAGACGATGTCGGAGGAATCGGCGGCAAGCTGGGAGAAGGCGTCGGGCAGCGAGGCGAACTGGTTGGGATTGTTGAGGGCCGCCATCAGGGCGGCGCCCATCAGGGCAATCGAGGTGACGCCGGTGAGCACCGTGCCGGTGAGCCAGCGCCAACTGATGGCGCGCTGGATCGGGGTCTGCGGCTTGTCGTCCCTGCGGCCGATGACGAGAGGCGGGTCATCGCCGAGATCGATGGTCCCGGCGGCCGTCCCGTACATGATGACGCCAAGTCGGGTCGGCCCCCTCACTCGTCCGTTTCTCCCCGCTCGAGCGGGCGTTTGTG
>CAWAIR010000035.1:0-10227 GCA_963782045.1 uncultured Alphaproteobacteria bacterium | reverse complement strand
GGCCGGCTTGCCTGAATCCATCCGGCGCCTGCGCACGGAAATATCTCTTCGACGCCGATCCATTTGGGTGAGCGGCGACGTCTTCCGTGCAGCAGGCCCGATCGGCGCGCCTGCCTGACCGGAGACAAGACCATGACAACCCTGCTGAACATCCTGGCCGTCGAACCTGCAAACCACGACCGGCTTCTGGACATGCTGCGCCACAACGCTGACACGGTGATCCGCACGCTCGACGGCTGGATATCCACCACCCTGATCTCCTCGACGGACCGGACGCGGATCGTGATCCATTCCCAGTGGCGCGATGCAGCGGCGATTGCCGCAATGCGCTCAGATGCCCGGATGGTCGCCTACTTCCCGAAGCTCGCCGCACTGGCGTCGTTCAACTCGATCGCCGGGGACGTGGCGTACACGGCGAAGGCCTGAGCCTCTTTCGCGAAGCGGGCCGCCGGCCGTTCGCCCGCCACACAAGCGGGAGCGGCTTGCGGAACTCCGCGCCGATAACGGCATCGTATTGTCAGGGCACACGGCAACGGGCAGGCGAAGCGGCGCTGGGCATGAATGATGCTGCCAAGCAATTCGAGCGGTTTCTCGGCGAGATGCGACCGAGGCTCCATCGTTACTGCGCCCGCATGACCGGATCGGCGGTCGACGGCGAGGACGTCGTCCAGGACGCCCTGATGAAGGCATTCGCGGCACGTCCGTCCACCGGGGTGCTGGACAATCCCCAGGCCTGGCTGTTCCGCATCGCCCACAACGCCACGATCGATTTTCTGCGCCACCGTTCGCGCAGTCCCTCGATCGACGGCGAGGAGGACCTTGAGATGATCGCGGCGCCGGAGCCCCCGGACCCCGAGATTGCCGCGATGTATCTGCGCGGCTTCATGCGGCTGCCGCCGCTCCAGCGGAGCGCAGTGATCCTGAAGGACGTCCTCGGCCATTCGCTGGAAAAGTCCTCGGCGATCACCGGGGTGAGCGAGCCGGCGCTCAAGTCAGCGCTCCAGCGCGGACGCGAAACGCTTCGCACCCGGGCCGAGGAGCCGGAAGACGTCGCCCTGCCGCCGATCGACGGCGCCACGCGGGCCCGGCTCGTTGCCTATGTCGACGGGTTCAAGGCCGGCGACATTGACGCCATCCGCGCCATGCTCGCCGAGGATGTCAGGCTGGATCTCGTCGCCAGGCTTGCAGCGGCGCGGAAGGAACGAGGTCGGCGAGTATCTCGGCCGCTATGCCGAGAACAAGCAGTGGTCGTTCGCACCGGGCATCGTCGAGGGGCGCCCGGCGATGCTGGTCTTCGATCGCGACGTGTCGCTCGAGGCGCCGGCCTATTTCGTGATTGTCGCATTCGAGGGCGACCGGGTCGCCGCCATCCGCGACTTCCTTTTCGCGCGCTACGCCATGGAAGGCGTCGAGATGCGCACGCTCGCATGAGCGCCGCCCTCGCGGCTAACCGGCATCCGATCGGCCGTGATCCGACGACGGGACAGGCGACCCGACGCGGGCCCTACTCCGCCGCGACGGCCTCGGACGGGGCGCCATCGTCGACGGTCAGGAAGCCACCCGACTGGCGGCGCCAGAACTGGGCGTAGAGGCCGTCCTTGGCGAGCAGCTCGCGATGGGTGCCGGTCTCCACGATCCGCCCCTCGTCGATGACGATGAGCCGGTCGAGCACGGCGATGGTGGAGAGCCGGTGGGCGATGGCGATCACCGTGCGCCCGGCCATCAGGCCGTAGAGTTGCTCCTGGATCGCCGCCTCGACCTCCGAATTGAGCGCGCTGGTCGCCTCATCGAGCACCAGGATGGGGGCGTTCTTGAGGACCAGGCGGGCGATGGCGATGCGCTGGCGCTGGCCGCCGGAGAGTTTGACGCCACGCTCGCCGACGCGGGCGTCGTAGCCCGTGCGGCCCTGCAGATCCTGAAGCCCCATGATGAACTCATGGGCGTGCGCACGGCGGGCAGCGGCGATGACCTCTTCGTCGGTCGCCTCGGGCAGGCCGTATTTGATGTTGTCGCGCACCGAACGGTGGAGCAGCGAGGTGTCCTGGGTGACCACGCCGACGGACGCGCGCAGGCTCTCCTGGGTGGCATGGGCGATGTCCTGCCCATCGATCAGGATGCGGCCGCTCTCGGTGTCGTAGAAGCGCAGGAGCAGGTTGACCAGCGTCGACTTGCCGGCGCCCGAACGGCCGACCAGCCCGACCTTCTCGCCCGGCTTCACCTCGAGCGTCAGATGGTCGATGACGCCGGACTCGCGGCCATAATGAAAGCTGACATCGTCGAAACGGATGGCGCCGGCCGTAACCGCCAGCGGCGCCGCGTCCGGCGCATCGACCAGCGAATACGGCCGGGCGATGGTCTGCATGCCGTTCTGCACCGAGCCGACATTCTCGAACAGCGAGGTGATCTGCCTGAGGATCATGCCGGACATCTGGTTGAGGCGCAGCACCAGCGAGGTGGCGACGGCGATCGCCCCGACCGTGATCGAGCCGCGGCTCCACAGATAGACGCCGAGCCCGGCGACCGAGACGATGAGGGCGCTGTTCAGGCTGGTCAGCGAGACCATCAGCGTCGCCATGGTGCGGGCGAAATTGAGGAAAGCGTCAATGTGGGTGCGGAAGCCCTCCAGGACGAAGCCGTCCTCACGCTCGGCACGGGCGAAGAGCTTGACCGACTGGATATTGGTGTAGCTGTCGACGATGCGCCCCGACAGGCCTGAACTGGCCTCGGCCACCGCCGCCGAGCGCTGGCGCACCGGTGGCACCAGCTTCCAGATGGTGAGGACGTAGAGCGCCAGCCACACGGCGACCGGAACGATCAGCCAAGCGTCGAGGCCGCTGAACAGGTACACGGTGCCGCCGACATAGATGACCAGCGTCCAGATGCCGTCGATCAGGCTACCCAACGTCTCGCGCAGCGACGGGCCGGTCTGCATGACCTTCTGGGCAATGCGCCCGGCGAAATCGTTCTGGAAGAAGGAGAGGCTCTGGCGCAGCACGTAGCGGTAGTTCTGCCAGCGCACCATGGCGGTAAGGGTGGGCACCAGCGACAGGTTGTTGAAGCCGCGCTGGAGGAGCGCCACCGCCGGGCGCAGCAGCAGCACGACCAGCACCATGCCGGCGAGTTGCCAGCCGTGGGTGGCGAAGAATTCCGAGCGCGGCGTCGAGCCCGTCCAGTCGACGATCTTGCCGAGGAAGACGTAGAGCGACATCTCGATGACGGTGCTGGCGAGCGACACCATGAGCACGACCAGAACCAGCCAGCGCACCGGATGGATGAAATAGCGATAGAAGGCGACCAGCCGGTCCGGCGGGCGCTCGACCGGCGACATCGGGAAGGGATCGAAAAGGCTCTCGAACCAGCTCTTGCGCATGAAATCCTGTCTCTGGCGGATGTCCGAGGATCCGGATCAGCCCGCGTTGTAAACGACGTCTCCGACGTTCAGTTCAATGTAGGTGAAGTCGCCGTCCGGCAGCTTCCACCGGGCCGACCCGGCGGTGGGCAGGCGCAAGCCGGCCCGCACGTCCTCCTCCGTGAACGGCGTTTCCCACGTTTCCAGCGAACGGGTGCCCGTATTGTAGCGTTCCGCGCGGAAATTGAGCGCGCGCCCCTCGCCGTCCACGAACAGCGTGCCGGTCGCGCTCAGGCCACGGTCAGCGATGGTCACCGTGAACGAGCCGTCATCGAGGGCAGCGATGGTGACGTTGTCGCCCAGATAGGCGGCCGGAAACCAGACCATCTCGTTGAGGAAGCGCATCAGCCCCGCTGCGCCCAGCTCGTCGCCGCGTTCGTCGGCAACCGGGACCAGAGCCACGAGCTTCATCAGGATCGAGCCGGCGCCGTCGAGATATTCGTCGCGGCCGATGACGATCGGCAGGTCGCGGCGCGGGAACCATGCCTGCCAGACGAACGCCGGCGGATCGACCGAATAGGTTTCCTCTCCCTCCAGCGCCATCCAGTCGGCCTCGGCGCTGCTGCGAATGCGGCCCTTCTGGGTAAGGCGTACGATCCCCGGAATGGCGGTGCCGACGACGCCGGCATGTTCGAAATAGCGCCGGGCGGGTGGCGGCAAGGTCGCGAGCATGGCTTCGGTCACGATACGCCCACCGCTGCCGGCCATATCCCGCAGGCGTGCAATGTCGCCGGACATTCCGTGCGAGAGGACGGCATAGGCCACCGCAATACCGATACCCGCGACGACGACGAGCGCACCCAGCACCGACAATATGAGGCGAAGCATGGTTCACGTCCCTCATTCCGGTGGCCTGCGGCGTGGCGGAAGCGCACAACCGCCAACGGCCTTGCGCCAAGCCGCCGCCTGGCGCCCGCCGGTTCGGGGTCCCTACGGTTGACGCCGTGGCCCGTCCCGCGCTTGGCTTGGCCATGATCGCGCTTGTGCTCTATCAGCCCGACATTCCGCAGAACACCGGAACCATGCTCAGACTGTGCGCCTGTCTGGGGGTGGACGTCCATGTGATCGAGCCCCCGGGTTTCGATCTCTCCGACCGCGCGCTGAAACGGGCCGGCATGGACTATCTGGCGCAGGTCAGCCTCGTGCGCCACCTTTCCTGGGAGAAATTCGCCGCCTGGCGGGCCGAATCCGGGCGCCGGCTGGTGCTGGCGACGACGCAGAGCGCCCGCCCCTACACCGTATTCGACTTCGCCAACGAAGACCTGATCCTGATGGGCCGCGAGAGCGCCGGCGTGCCCGAAAGGGTGCATGAAGCGGCCGATGCCCGGCTGACCATTCCCATGGCGCCGGGCATGCGCTCGCTCAACGTCGCCACCGCCGCCGCCATGATGCTCGGCGAGGCGCTGCGGCAGACGGCCGGGTTTCCCGGTCCGGAGTGACGGCTCAGACACGCTCGACCGCGGTCGCGGCGGCATCGAGCGCCGCGGCGAGCGCCTCCACCTGTTCCGGCGTGAGCGCCCCGCGCGACAGGCGCAGGCGGAGCGCCAGTCTGAGATTCTCCATGGCCCGCACGATCTGCGGGGCCTCGCCGCTGGCGCGCGCCTTGCCGGCCTCCTCCATGCGCTTGACCAGTGCATCGAGCGTCGGCCGGTTCGCCTCCAGGAAGGCACGCCCCTCCGCGGTGATCGCGTGCAGCTTCTTGCTGCCGTCCGCGGACGGCGAGACCGTGACGTAGCCGAGTTCTTCCAGCCAGGTCAGCGTCGGATAGATGGTGCCGGGGCTGGGGCTATAGGCGCCGGCCACCGCATCCTCGATCGCCTTGATGATCTCGTAGCCGTGGCGCGGCTTCTCGGCGATCAGGTTGAGGATGACCAGACGCAGGTCGCCGTGGGCGAAGAAGCGGCCGAGGCCCCGGCCGCCCATGCGGCCACCACCCCCGCCACCGCCGAAATGACCGCCGCCACCCTGTCCCCACGGGCCGCCGCCCCTGTGGCCGCGTTCGCGGCCATGGCCGTGCCGGCAATGACCGCCATGCTCGTCGCCGCCGTGCATGTGTTCGTCGTCGTGGTCGTAAGAATGGTGCATGTGCATCGTAATTTTCCGTACTAGTTCCGATATAACGAAATTATAGATATATCGGAACTGATACGAATTCAAGAGGCAATGCAACCGACAGCGCTGTCGCCGTGGCCGGGCAGCATGGTTGGCATGCCCCTCGCGCTTGGCTAGGGTCCACCGCAGATCGATCGTCCCATGAAGTGCTCATGAAGACCCTGGCTCCGCTCGCGCTGCTCATCGGCTTCTGCCTGCCTCTGCCGGCCCAGGCGGCGGACGGCCATCCGCTCTACGTAACCAAGGAGGGGCTCGACTGCGTGCTTGGGAAATCCGCCGATTATCTCGCCGGCTGGGAAGATCCCATCCACCTGTCGGTGCAGGCCTGCCTGCTCGACACGCGCTCGTACGACGTCGGTGGTGTCCTTGGCGGGCTTGGCATGTCCGGCACGGGCCAGGGCGGCGGCGGCTCGGGCTCCGGCGGCGGTATCGGGCGGCTGTCCCAGCCGATCGGGAGTGCCAGCCACACGGAACAGGATAGCAATGTGATCCTGGCAACCGACGCGCTTGTGCTCGGCAAGGACCAGATGCGCTGCCTGGTGACGGAGGCAGCGCACCTGCCGGTGGTCAAGGACGCCTATGGCCGCGACGTGGTGCGCATCGACATGCTTGACTGCATGAAGACGTCGTGAAGCGCCCCCCCCTCGTGAACCCTGACATGTCCGACCCGATGGAAGAGAAGAAGAAACGCGCCTCCGCCTGGTTTGCAGAGCTGCGCGACCGGATCACCGGTGAATTCGAGGCAATCGAGGACGAACTGCCGGCAAGTGTCCAGTTCGGCGATCAGCCCGCCGGGCGCTTCGTGAAAACGCCGTGGCAGCGGAAAGACCATAGCGGCGCCGACGGCGGCGGCGGGGTGATGGCGCAGATGGTCGGCCGCGTCTTCGAGAAGGTCGGCGTGCATATCTCGACCGTCCATGGCGAGTTCTCGCCGGAGTTCCGCAAGGACATTCCTGGCGCCGAGGAGGACCCGCGCTTCTGGGCGAGCGGGGTGTCGCTGATCGCCCACATGCACAATCCGCATGTGCCCGCCGTCCACATTAACACGCGCATGGTGGTGACCAGCCGCCAGTGGTTCGGCGGCGGCGCCGACCTGACCCCGGTGCTCGACGCCCGGCGCACCCAGGACGATCCCGACACGGTCGATTTCCACGCCGCCATGAAGGCCGCCTGCGCGGCGCATGCCGTCGCCGACTACGCCCGCTACAAGAAGTGGTGCGACGAGTATTTCTTCCTCAAGCACCGCAACGAGGCGCGCGGCATCGGCGGCATCTTCTACGACTGGCTGAACTCGGGCGACTGGGAGGCAGACTTCGCCTTTACCCGCGACGTCGGCCTCACCTTCCTCGACATCTATCCCAAGCTGGTACGACGCAATTTCCTGAAGCCATGGTCGGCGGCCGAGCGCGAGGAACAGCTCGTCCGCCGCGGGCGCTATGTCGAGTTCAACCTGATCTACGACCGCGGCACCGTCTTCGGGCTCAAGACCGGCGGCAACGTCGCCTCGATCCTCTCCTCCATGCCGCCGGTCGCCAAGTGGCCGTGAGCATCAGAAGCGGAGACTGAGGCCAAGCTTGCCGAAGTCGCGCGTGACCAGCCCGCTGCCGAAATGGGCCGGCTGCTCGTTGGGGTTCGCCGGCACATAGAGCTGGGTCACGTCGCCGAGGCAGGAGTGCTCCAGCGAGAAGCGCACCGACAGGTTGGGCTGCGGGTGCCAGGTGAGGTGCACGCCGATGCCGCCGGACAGCATGAATCCGCTGTTGTCGTAGCTCAGCTGCTGGGACACCGAGCCGAGGCTGTTCTCCTGCGCGATCCGCCCGCTGCCCGTGTGGTAGGACGGCGTGACGTAGCCCGCGACGCCAAGCGTCCATCCCGGCGCCACGCGGTAGTCGAGCCCGGCGTCGAAGCGCACCCCGTAGTAGCGATCGCTGGTCGACCCAGTGGTGTCCTGATAGGCGAGCCGGGTCAGCGGGCTCGGATCGTAGATGTCGGAGCGCGCCGTGAAGTCCTGGTCGAAGCCCTCGACCGCAACGGCAAGACCGATATGCGCCTTGGGGCCGTCGGGACCGAAGGGATGGAAACGCTCGCCATAGCCGAGCGTGCCGATCGCCCAGGTGTTGCTGACCCCGGCCGTGCTTTCGATGTAGTTGTCCGGCGTCGAGGTGCTACCTCCGGTGCCGTTCATGCCGGCGGGCATGGGGAAGGTCAGCCCGACCTTGCTGACGCCGTCGACTCCGACCGTGGCGCCGCCGCTCGACGATGCCGAGCCGCTGGCATAGGCAAAGCCCATGCTGACATAGCTGTCGCCGCGCACGATCCAGCCGGCGCCCGGCAGGCTGAGCCGCCCGCCGATGTCGAAGCCCGGGCGCGTGATGCTGTCCGGAACGCTGGCCGCGAAGTGCTCGCCGCCATTGACGACGGTGCCACCGCCGAAGATCGACCCTTGGCTGACCACCGAGAACGTGCCGCCAACCCAGCCGGAATAGCCGGAGCGCACGTCGTACGATGTGGGCACGGCCCCGTCGCCGCCGGGCGGCGGGCTGTAGCCGAACGGCTCGCTGTAGCGACTGCCCCGCGGAGGCGGAACCTCCTCGGCCTGGCGCTCGGGCGGCGACGACCCCCCGCCTGGGATCGTGACGCCCGCCGCACGAAGCTTGTCGAGTTCCGCCTTGTAACCATAGTAGACCGACTGACCGTACTCGCCCCACTCCGTCGTGCTCGTATCGATCACGTAGTTCGGATCGGTCGTCGCCCGGACGCCGCGCAGCGCCGACCTGACGTTGTCGAGACGGTTTGCCGCGTCAGCACTCCCCGGCCGTTGCTCCTGCTCCTCCAGCCCGACCTCGCCGATCATCTTGTCGACCGCTTCCTGCTGGACCTTCACAATCTCGTCCGGGCGCAGCTGCGGGTCGCGTGCGATCTGCTTGAGCTTCTGCTCGATCTCGGCGCCGCGCTTGGGATCGAACCGCTTCACCACGTTGACGAAGGCCTGCTGCTTGGGATTCAGCGAAACGTATCCATCGACGCGCTGCTGCAACTTGTCGGGCAGGACCGAGCCATAGAGTTCGCGGTCGCCCGGCGACAGGCTGTCCTGCTCCAGCATGAAGCGGACTAGCCGGTATTGGTTCGAACGTTCGCCGTAGCGCTCCTTGGCCTCGTCGAGCTTCTTGCGCAGCAGGTCGATCCGTTCGCGCTTCTTGGCGTCGTCGCTCTTGTTGAACTCGTCGATGGCGTCGAGATCGTCCTCGATCGCCTGGCCGAAGGTCGCCGCCGTATCATCGAGCGCGCGCAATGCCGCCTTCTGGTACGGACTCATGGCCAGCGCCGGCAGCGACGGCAAGAGGAGGAGCCCCGCGCTGCCAAGACAAATCAGCGCCGGAGCCAAGCGCCACCGGATTCGGGCCAGTCTTCCCATCGCCGCCTCCCGTCAACCAAGTCCTGAGACTAGGAAGAACGAGCCTGCCGCGCGTCACCAAATCTGATGACGACAGCCGTTGCATTGGCGTGGCGTGCTGACCGTGGGCAGATTTGCCTTTGGCTGCGGGGGGAAACGCGCCTATGCTCGACCGATCGCCTGGTTCCGGCACAAGCCCGGGGGGAAGACCGATGGCGACTTCAGACCGTCTGATTGGCGTGATCGAGCGTATCTATGCCGCGGGCATCGACGAGGCGCGCTGGCCCGACGCGCTGCTCGCCACTGCCCGCCTCACCGGGTCGCGGGCCGCCACGCTCGAAGTCTTCGACAAGACGTCACCACCGACGATCCGGGAATTCCGGGTCGCCGGGCTGCCGCCCTTGGCGGAGGTTGCCTATGTCGAGCACTACGCCCAGCACAATCCCCGCGCCGACTTCGCCTTCCGTCACCTCTCCCGGGTGATGCTGACCGACTACGACATCCTCGACGAGCGGGCGATGGACCGCGTGCCCTACTATACGGAGTATCTGCGCTCGATCGAGCTGCGCTATTTCCTCTCCGCCCAGTTGTTCAACACCGACACCCGGCAGGCGGTCATCACCCTGCAGCGGACGCGGCGCCAGGGCCACATCGGTTCCGCCGAGATCAAAACCATGCGGCACCTGCTCGCCCACGTCCGGCGGGCACATGACATGGCGGCGCGCTTGAGGCCCCTTGCCGGTGCCGGGGTGGCGGAGCAGGCCCTCGAATGGCTCACCGACGGCGTTGCCCTTGTGGCCGGCGACGGCACCGTCCGCCACGCCAACCGCGCCTTCATCGAGATGGTGGCCGCCGGAGACGGGCTGCGCCTCGTCAAGAACCGCATCGAATTGGCCGGGGCTGCGGAACGGGCACGCCTCGACGCGGCGCTCGCGGCGATAGCCGGCTTGCACCCATCGACCGTCGCGCCGGGACCCGACTTCATCCTGCCGCGCCCGTCGGGGGCGCCGCCTTATCTCGTCTCGGTCCGTCCGCTCGTAGGCGCCCCCGACAGCTTCCGGACCGACGCCCGCTTCATCCTCTTCGTACGCGATCCGATGGCCGCCGATGCTGCCGGCCTGCGTGTCCTGCAGGCCGCCTTCGGCCTGACCAACGCCGAGGCGGACCTCGCCCGCGCACTGCAGGCCGGGACATCGCCCGCCACCTATGCCCGCCAGCGGGCCGTATCGCCGAACACGGTCTACACCCACCTGCGGCGGATCAAGGAGAAGACCGGCACGCGGCGCATCACCGAGCTGATCCAGGCGCTCAA
>CAWAIR010000034.1:0-15872 GCA_963782045.1 uncultured Alphaproteobacteria bacterium | reverse complement strand
TGATGGAATGGCTTGAGGAAAAGTATTCGCCGCCCGGATTGCGTGAGACCGTTTGTACATGTTTTGTTCTCATCACGCAAGGGGGGCTCTCACCGGGGTAGTGTCTCAGTTTGCCTTTCGACCCCGCGCGTCATAGTTCTTGGAGCGTTCGGTCGTAGCGCATCCGGATGCCGGTCGGCCAGGCTGGGATGCCTGATGGGCGCTGTGCTCCAGCCAAGCCAAAACACCTTACCCGCCCTCCCCAGCTCCCGGCGGGCCGATGCGATGATGCTGCCAGGCCGATTGCAGGAAGAGGCCGGCGATCACCGCCGCGACGACGAGGTCGGGCCACGGACTTCCGGTCGCCGCCACCAGAACGGCGGCAACCACGATGGCCGCATTGCCGAGCGCATCGTTGCGGCTGAACAGCCACACCGCCTGAACGTTGGCGTCGCCCTCGCGATGCTTGAGCAGGATGACGGCGCAGACGACGTTGACGACAAGCGCGACGACGCCGAAGGCGCCCATCAGCTCGGCCTCGGCACGTGAGCAACGAACACCCGGTAGAGCGTGGCGGCGAGCACGCCGAGCCCCATGACGGCGAGGAAGATGCCCTGGAGCAGCGCCGAGCGCGCCCGCCAGAGCGGCCCCCAGCCGATGGCGATGAGGCCGAGGAGCGTGATGGTGCCGTCGCCGAGGAAATCGAGCGCGTCGGCCTTGAGCCCCTGCGAGCCGGCGAGGAAGCCGCCGCCCCGCCTCGATCAGGCCATAGCCGACATTGAGCACGGTGACGATCCATAGCGCCCGCTTGTAGGCCGGCGCAGCGTGGGTCAGGTCGCCGAGGTCGTCGTCATCGTCCACGAGCGCGTCTACAGCTCAAATTCCTGGTTCATCGCCGGCATCACCGCCTCGGTGTCCTGAAGCATTGATGCAAAGGCCTGCATCACCTTCTCGTCGCCATGGACCAGATAGGTGCGCGCCGCGTGCGCCGACCGGTGCCAGGCGAGAAGCTCCAGCTGGTCGGCATGGGCCGAGAACCCGCCGATCGTATAGACCTTGGCCTTGACCGGGATCTCCTCGCCGAGGAAGCGCACCGTCTTGGCCCCGTCGATGATGATGCGGGCGAGCGTGCCCTGTGCTGCGAAGCCGACGAAGATGATGCCGGCATCGGAGCGCCAGAGGTTGTGCTTGAGGTGATGGCGGACCCGCCCGCCGGTCGCCATGCCCGAACCGGCCATGATGACGGCGCCACCGCTGATCTTGTTGATCGCCATCGAATCGGAGGTCTCGTGGGTGAGATGCAGCCCCGGCACGGAGAGCGGGTCGCGCCCGTCGCGGAAGACATCGGTGATCGCGTCCGACATGTCCTCCGGATGGCGACGGAAGATCTCGGTGGCGGTGATCGCCATGGGTGAATCGAGGAACACCTGGATCGCCTTGGCGAGCCTGCCGGTGTCCATGGCGTCGTGGAGGACGTAGAGCAGCTCCTGGGCGCGCTCCAGCGCGAAGGTCGGGATGACCACGTTGCCGCCGCGGGCGAAGGTCTCGTCGATCGCGGTGTAGAATTCCTCGACCGACGGGCCGAAGGGCTTGTGGTTGCGGTCGCCGTAGGTGGTCTCCATGACCACCGCGTCGCATTGCGGCGGCGGCTTGGGCGGGTCGAGCAACGGACGTCCCGCGTTTCCTATGTCGCCCGACATGACCAGCCGCCGGCGGGTACCCTTCTCTTCAAGCTCGAGCAGGATCGAGGCCGAGCCGAGGATGTGGCCGGCGTCGAAGAAGGTGGCGCGGATGCCCGGCGCCACGTCGATCGCCTGGTCGTAGCGCGCCGTGCGGCCGAAATAGTCGAGCACGTTCATGGCGTCGAGCACGGTGTAGAGCGGCCCGCCGCCCTCCTCGCCGCCGTGCCGCCGCGCCCGCCTGCGCCCGGCGCGTTCGGCCTCTTCCTCCTGCAGCCGGGCGGAATCGAGCATCACCAGCCGCGCCAGCTCGCGGGTGGCGCCGGTGGCGATGATCTCGCCCTTGAAGCCGCGCTTCACCAGGAGTGGCAGCCGCCCGCAATGGTCGAGATGGGCATGGGTGAGCAACACCACGTCGATGGCGCGTGCGTCGAAGCCGAACGGTTCCCCGTTGTCCTCGGCAAGCTCGCGGCTGCCCTGGAACATGCCGCAGTCGATGAGGATGCGTTTTCCCGCGCATTCGACCAGATGGCAGGAGCCGGTGACGGTACGGTCGGCGCCGTGGAAGGATATTTTCACGCGCGGTTTCTCCGATTGAACGAGCGCCCGGCTATTTCGCCGGCTTGAGCGGTTCGCCGTTGGCGGCGTGCCAGGAGAGGATGCCTTCCCAGATCTGCTCGGCCGTCTCTGCGAACCAGAACAGGTCGTGGTCCTCCCTGTCGATGACGCCCTCGTCCGCCAGATAATCGAAGTCGACGGCGCCGCGCCAGTACTCCTCGCCGACCAGCACCACCGGCATCGGCTTGATGGTGCGCGTCTGCATCAGGGTCAGCAACTCGAACAGCTCGTCGAAAGTGCCGAATCCGCCGGGAAAGGCGACCAGCGCCTTAGCCCTCAGCAGGAAGTGGAGCTTGCGCAGGGCGAAATAGTGGAAGCGGAAGCAAAGCTCCGGCGTCACATAGGGATTGGGGAACTGCTCGCGCGGCAGCGTGATGTTGAGACCGACGGTCGGAGCGCCGGCATCGAAAGCGCCACGATTGGCCGCCTCCATGATGCCCGGGCCGCCGCCCGTGGTCACCACCAGCGGATGGCCGCGGAAAAGCAGGTGCGAGGAGGAGACCAGCCGGCCGAAGGCGCGGGCCACGTCGTAATAGCGGCTCTTGGCGAGGATGCGCCGCGCGACAGCAAGATGGTGGGCGAGATCGGCGTCGTCCGGCGCGGCGGAGAGCGCCGCCTCAATCTCGTCGACCCGCTTGGCCGCCGCGGCCGGCTCGGCAATGCGGGTCGAGCCGAAGATGACGACCGTGTGGTGAATGCCCTTCTCTTCCAGCAGCTTCTCCGCCTTCAGGTAGTCGAGCTGCAGGCGGACGCCGCGGACCTCGCCGCGGGCAAGGAAGGCAGGATCTTCATCGGCGGAACGATAGGTGGGGCTCGCCAGAATCTGTGCGATCCGTTCCGGCGCGCCGGGGTCCTCCTCGGCTGGCTTCGGCTGGAAGTCGGGCAGCGGCGTTTGGCGCAGGCGCGGATCGGGCGGTGCCGGCACGCGCGCCGGACGGGAGGTCGACGATTGTCTGGAACTGGTCATGGGGAATGGCACGTCCACTTTCGCCGGCGGGCGGACCCGCCGGGATTTCGTTCGAGTCGTCCTGGCCCATCCTAAGGCGAAGCCGGCTCGCAAGAAATCGGCACACTTGCGCCAAAGTCGAGAGCGGCAGATACGATCCGGTAAATTTTCGGCGCCAAGGTGGCCGGGGGGCGCAAGGAGCGACGACCATGGACCAGCCATTGCGCCATTTCGATCGGGTGACGGTTTTCGGCGGCGCCACCATCGACCGCATTGCGCAGAGCTTCGCCAAGCCCGTGATGGGCGCCTCCAACCCCGGCCGCGCCCGACGCCAGACCGGCGGGGTCGGTTTCAACGTTGCCGTCGTCCTTGCCCGTCTCGGCACCGCGGTGCGCTTCGTCAGCCGCATCGGCGCCGACCCGGACGGCGATCTGGTCGTCGCCGCCTGCGCTGCGGCGGGGGTCGACGCCTCCGGCGTCGGCGTCTCGACAGAGAGGCCGACCGCCGGCTACCACGCCGCTTTCGACAACCTGGGCGAGCTGATCATCGGCATCGCCGACATGGAGGTCTGCGCCGAACTGACCCCGGCCGTGGTCGGCCCCCACGCAGCAGCGCCCGGGGCCGATGAGTTATGGGTGGTCGACGCCAACCTGCCGGAGGAAACGCTCACCTTTCTGGTCGCCCAGGCGACCGCGACCGGAACGCCGGTGGCGGCTCTTTCGGTTTCGCCGGTGAAGGCGATGCGGCTCTCCGGTCTTCTCGATCAGTTGACCATCCTGTTCACCAACCGGCGCGAGGCCGCGGCCCTGCTCGGCATCGACCCGAACCTCGCGGGCAGCACCACGGCCCTCGCTGAGGCGCTATCCCGCACGCGCCAGACCCGGATCGTGGTCACCGCAGGCAGCGAGCCCATGATCGCGGCGCGCGGCGGCGAGATACGCTCCTTCGTGCCGCTCAAGACGAGCATCACGGCGGTCAACGGCGCCGGCGATTCCTTCGCCGCCGGCACCATCGCCGCGATGTCCGGCGGGCGCTCGCTGAACGGCGCCATCCGTTTCGGTCTGGCCGCCGCGGCACTCACCATCGAGCACGGCAGCGTCGCCGCGGCACCATTCCGGCCAGGTGTGCTGAGCGAGCGCATCGGCGCCGGCCCGGTCAACAAGTAGCTGCCATGAATCGCAACGTCGCCCTCTCCCCCGATGTCGCCGCAGCGCTCGACGCCGGCAGGCCGGTGGTGGCGCTGGAGACCACCATCGTCAGCCACGGCATGCCCTGGCCCGACAACCTCGACACCGCGCTCGCCGTGGAGGCCGTGGTCCGCGAAGCCGGCGCCGTGCCGGCGGCCATCGCCGTGATCGGCGGCAAGATCCGCGTCGGCCTCGACCGTGGCGAACTGGAGCGCCTGGCGCAAGCGAAAGACGTGCTCAAGCTCTCCTCCGCCGACATCGCCTATGGCCTCATCTCGGGGCGCACCGGCGCCACCACCGTCGCCGCCACCATGATCGCAGCGCATCTCGCCGGCATCCGCGTCTTCGCCACCGGCGGCATCGGCGGCGTCCATCGCGGCGCCGCCGAGAGCTTCGACATCTCCGCCGACTTGACCGAGCTGTCGAAGACGCCGGTCACGGTCGTCTCGGCCGGCGCCAAGGCCCTGCTCGACCTGCCCAAGACCCTGGAGGTGCTGGAGACGCTGGGCGTGCCCGTGGTGAGCTACCGGAGCCCCGTCTTCCCGGCCTTCTGGTCGCGCGACAGCGGCCTTGCGACGCCCATCCGCCTCGACGATGCGGCCGCCATCGCACGCTTCATGCGCGCCCGCGCCGAACTCGGCCAGACGGGCGGCATGCTGGTCGCCAACCCGGTGCCGGAGGCCGACGAGATCCCCGCCGCCGAGATGGCGCCGGTGATCGCCGCGGCGGTCGCCGACGCGGCGGCCAAAGGCGTCAGCGGCAAGGCGGTGACGCCCTTCCTGCTCGACGCCATCTTCCATCTGACCGGCGGGCGCAGCCTCATCACCAACATCGCGCTGGTGAAGAACAACGCGCGGCTGGCCGCCGAGATCGCGGTGGAACTGGCGCAATAGCAGCGGCGCGGCAAGGCTGGCGACGCCGCCCTCAGCCGGCGACGTGCGGCATCGTGTTTCCCGCCGCCATGTGATGACGGCTAAGCGGCATGTCCGCCGCGGCCCTGGCGGTGACCAGAGCATCGATCCGCCGCTGGCGGCGCCCGGCAATCACACCAGCCGCGGCCGCAAGCAGTGCGAGAAGAACCGAGAAAAGACCGAGACCGAGCCAGACGCGGGACAGCAGGCGCGTGGTGGCCATCGTTACCGGCAGCGACGCCGCGACGCTGTCCGGCGCGACCGCAAATCCATGCGCCGCGGTCCAGTCGCGCATGAGCTCGACCTTCTGGCGATGGACGACACCACCGAGCAGTTTCGTATCCCTGATCTTGTCGAGATAGGTCCGCGTGTCGGTTGGCCGCCCCGCAAGATAGGCGAGCTGCGCGAGCCCATAGGCTGCTTCCGATCCATGCAGCGTGTCCGGCGCGTCCGCCTCGTCCGGATAGTCGAGGCCGTTTCGCCAGGTCGCGATCATGTCTTCCCCGACAGCCGCCGGAGCAACTTCCGTGAAGGAATGGCGGATCGGCGACAGCCCCGCGATCTGGATGACCGAATAGGCAATCAGCATCAGCCCGACCGGCGCCAGCCGGCGCCGCCGCACGAGCAGATAGACGCCGATGATCGGTGCCAGTGCCGCCAACGTGGAGGCATAGAAGGAGGCCAAATCGGGCCGGTCGCCCGGCGCGACGAGCCCCGCGTCCCGGGCCATCGCGGCAAGCTGGGGCGGCAGCGACAACATGGCGAAGGCTGTGTTGTCGCTGGCGGCCGGCAGCCAGAGCCAGACGGCGCCGAGCAGGAAACCCGCCGTCATCACGGCAAGCGTGACGACTGCGCGGCGATAGAGGCGGACGCGCCCGGCAATGGCCGCCATGACCGCCTGGCCGTCCAATACCGCGATCGAGCGGATGGTGTCGGCCTCGCCACCGGTTGCCCCTGCTTCGCCCCGCGCGATCGTCGCGTACTGCGTCTCGAGCCGGCTTTTCGCCTTATCCAACCGCGCGACGCGCTTCAGCAGGCGCCTGCCGATGATGTCGCTGATCGGTCCGAACAGCGCCAGCACGATGCCGATTGCGGCAAGCGCCGTGGCCAGCATCCTGCCCATGCGGTCGCTTGCCGCTGCCGCGCTCTTGGCCGCATCGCCGATCACGCCCGAAGCCGTTGCGTAGCGCTCGATGGCCGCAACGCGGCGCTGGTCGAAGACGGTCGCGACAAAACCCTGCGCCTCGGCATCCTTGACCGCCGCGAGAGCCCCCGCGGCATTGCCGCCGAGCGCCAGCTCCTGCGCGACGACGTAGGACTTCGCCGCCGACTGCACGGGGTCGGAGACCGGTATCCCGGCAAGGGCCGCCGTCCTCAAGCCCCCGTCCGTCGCCCCTGCCTGCTTGAGATCGGCGAAGCGGATCGTCTGATAGGTCACCTTGACGGTGTCGGCAAAGGTCAGCCGCCCGATCACCTGCGAGAGCGGCAACAGCGCCTGCAGGATGAAGACCGCGAACAGCGTTCCGGCGATCGCGACCCATGGCGGTGGGCGGTAGATGCCGTAGAGCGCCGCCCCGGCAAAGAGTGTGAGAACGACAGGCGCACCGACGATGTGGTAGCCGACCAGCGCCCAGGGAAACGCGAAGAAAGCTGCCGTCAGCCCGGCCAGCCACCAGCGCCGACGGAATGAAGCGCCGAGGCCGGCAAGGGCAAGAAGCGCAACGGCCGGATTGATGAGGTCGATGCCGACCGAGTGCACGACCATCCGCGCCGTATGTACCGCGAACGGAGGCTGCATCGCCGCGAGAGCCTCTTTCAGAGAGGCCGGAACATAGATGGTGCCGCCGAGTACGCCGAGACTCGCAGCGTCGGGCGGCCAGACCTGCGTCGCCACGAACAGGAGAAGCAGACCGCCGAACGCGATCAGCCCGCCGCCGCCCAGAATCCGGTCGGCGAAATGGCCAAGGTTGCGCCCCGCCTCGTCAGCGAGCGTGCTCACCCGAGCCCCGCGCGCTGCAGGCTGTCGATGCCTTCCGAAGACCGGCGATTCAGGCATGGCCGAGGTCGACCGCCTTCACCGCCTCCGCCATTTCCGCGCGCAGCCGGCCAAGCTCGCCGATCGCCTCGCGACGGCGACCGGCGCCCTCCTCATGCTCGCGGCGCACCTCGGCGAGCGTCAGCAGGATCTTCTCGTGGACCTCACGCAAGGTGTCGACATCGATCACAAGCCGCTGGTTGGCGCGCGCCGTCGCCACCGAGTTCTGATGCAGGAGCTCGGCGTTCCGCCGCATCATCGCGTTGGTCGCATCGTCGATCGTGGAGGCGAGTTCGACCGCGCTCTTCTGCTCATCCAGCGTCAGCGCCAGCATGAAGGTGCGCTTCCACGCCGGCAGGGTGAGCTGACGGATGGTCTGGAACTTGTCGACCAGCGCCAGATTGTTCGACTGGATGATGCGCACCGTCGGCAGCATCTGCATGGCGGCGTGCTGAAGCACGCGCATGTCGTCGGCGCGCTTGGTGAGCTGGTTGCGACTTGCCTCCAGCACCGCCGCCCGCTCGCGCACGTCGAGGTCGTCGCCGCTGAGGTCGAGCCCGGCGAGTTCCGCTTCGAGATCGGCCAGCCTGAGCTCGATGGCTTCGACATGCTGGCTGAGCAGCCCGTACTCCTCGCGCACGCCCTCATACATCGCCTGAAAGTCGCGGTTGCGGCGGTTGAGGAGGTCGGCGGTGCTTTCCACCTGCCCGACCAGCTTGTCGACCTGCGTCTTGACGTTCTCGAAGCGCGCCACCGCCCGCTCCTTGGACATGGCGAACCGTTTGACCAGGCCGCCGATCACCGGCTTCTTGGTCAGCGGATTGTCGAACGAATTGAGGTCGAACGCCTTGGCCGCAGCGACGATCTGGTTGAGCTGTTCGCCGGTCTTGTCGAGATCGATGGCCCGCGCCTTGACCAGGATATCATCGACATAGTGGGCCGAACGCTCGGCCACCTCGCTGCCGAACTCCTGGATGGAGATGGGCGAATAGAAATCGATGGTCGCGGCGAGCCGCGCAACCTCCGCATCCGACGCCGCATTGTCGGCATCAGGAGTCTTCGCGGCATCCTTCTCGACAGAAGTGCCAGTGGTCATGGAGTTTGTCCCTGCTTGAGATGCGTGATCAGGCGGGTCTGCACCGAGGCGAAGGCATCGGCCGCCGCGCGCGCCGGACGCCCGTGCGCGGCGTGGGCGAGCGCCAGCATGTTGCGCTGCCAGAGCGGCAGAAGCACCGTGTCGACGTCGGTGACGCGGTCGAGCAGGCTGGCGAGCACATTTTCGGCGAGCACCATCTGTTCGGCGGTCACCACATTGGAGGACGACATGGCAATCATGCTGGCGAGCCGCCGCTCGAAACGTGCCAGCAGAAACGGATCGGCTTGCCCGGCACCTTCGGCATGGAGCCGCTGGGCCCAGGCGATGGCCGCATCGAGCCGCGCCTGATCCCCGGCAAGCTCGCTGCGGGCGGCACGAAGCAGCGTCACGGTGCGCCTGCCGTTCGCCGCCGCCTGGCGGAGCTGCTGCATGGCGATGAGCACCTCCTGGCCCGCCAGCTCGAATTTCAGCCGTGCTTCGATGTCGGCCCCGAGAAGGCGCGAAATACCACCCTGCTTGGCGAGCAGCTGCCCGTAGTCGAGGCCATCGAGAAGGACGAGCATGGCCTCGACCGCCGCGCTGATGTCGCGTGCCGGCGTGGCGGCAAGCAGTTCGGGGGCAACGCCCGACCCCTTCGCCAGCTCGTCGAGCCTGGCGAGTGCAGCTTCGTCGATGAGAGCGGGGCCCTCTTCCCGCCGCTCCCCCTCGATCACTGATGATCTGGACGATGCCGCCACGTCGCCGCCCTCGGGATTGTCGGTCGCATCCAGTCTGCGCCACCACCGGAGATGGCACGCTTCGGATAAATTTGGCTTAAGGCATGCGCCGATCCGGCCGGCCAGGGCCCGAACATAGTCGGCCGAACGCGGTCATGGTTAAGCAGGCGCTATCGTGGTTAAGCGCCGCCTGCCACCGTCGCGGGACGGCTCGTCCGCTGCGGCCCGACGGCGATCCGGTCAGGCGAAGATCGAAAAGACGCCGCGGCCCTCGAGCTTGCTGCGATAGAGCGCGGCATCCGCCCGCCGCATGAGGAGGTCGGCGTCGAGACCGTGACGCGGCGCCATCGCAATGCCGATCGAGCCGCCGACGGTGACGCTCCTGCCGCCGATCGAATAGGGCCGGCACACCGACGACAGGATGCGCCGGGCGAAGCCTTCGGCGTCCGAGTCCTGCACGATCGACCCCTGGATCAGGGCGAATTCGTCGCCGCCCAGGCGGGCCGCCAGGTCGGTCTCCCGCTTGGCGCCGTTGATCCGCTTGGCGACGGCCTGGAGCAGCGCATCGCCGGTCGCGTGCCCCATCTCGTCATTGACCGGCTTGAAGCGGTCGAGATCGAGGAAATGCAGCGCGATCATCTCGCCGCAGCGGGCCCGCGCGATGGCACGTTCCAGCCGATCCTGGAAGAGCGAGCGGTTGGGCAGATCGGTGAGCGCATCGTGATGCGCCATGTGGGCGATCTCCGCCTGGCTGCGGCGCTGGCTGGTGACGTCGAGATAGGTGGTCACGAAGCCGCCGCCCGCCAGCGGCATGCCGCGGATTTCGAGCACGGTGCCGTTGGGTCGCGTGCGCTCGAAGACATGCGCCTTCTGCTCGCGGGCGAGATCCATGCGCACCTTGACCAGCGCCTCAGGATCGCCTTGCCCGTACTCCCCGCGCATCGCGTTGAGCCGGTAAATGTCCTCCAGCGACGGATAGCCGTGCGCGAACAGGTCGTCCGGGTATTCGAGCAGGCGCTTCTGCTGCTCGTTGCACAGCACCATGCGCAGGTCCTTGTCGAAGACCGAGATGCCGCCCGGGAAATTGTCGACCACCGCTTCAAGCAGCCGCGTGCGCTCGATCAGGTTGTTGACCAGGTCGGCAAAGCCCGCGGCCGCCGGCTCCTCGCCGACGCTGACCGCCAACTTCGCCAAGCCCGCCGCGGTGCTCATCGCGAAACAACCATGGAATGGATCCCCCTTCACCCGCGCACACATTAGAATTCATTCAAATAATAAATCGTCACCGCGATGAGCGCCGGGACCACAGGGTAATCGCTGGGTTAACCGCAGGAATTGCGGGCTCGCAGCCGTGTCCATCTCCAGGCGCATAAGTGGTGGAATGCGGCCCCCGCGCGATCCTCCGGCAGTGCTTTGTCCCCCGCCAACCCGTCCGGCTTGCTAGACTGCGGCCCGCATTGTGGTGACCCGCAGGGGCAGAGGACTATGACGAAAGAACTGGAAGGCAAGGCCGCCGCCGTGACCGGCGCGGCATCGGGCATCGGACTGGCGAGCGCCGAAGCGATGCTGGCCGCGGGCGCGCGCGTGGTGATGGTCGACCGCGACAAGCCGGCACTGGACGCGCTGTCCAGGAAGCACGGCGACGCGATGATCCCGCTCGTCATCGACCTGCTCGATCCCAAGGACTGCGCGACGCTGCTGCCGCGCGTCCTCGAGGCGGTCGGCCAACTCGACATCTTCCACGCCAATGCCGGCACCTATGTCGGCGGCGACCTGGTCGATGCCGATACCGGCGCCATCGACCGCATGCTCAACCTCAACGTCAACGTCGTGATGAAGAACGTCCACGACGTCCTGCCCCACATGATCGCGCGCGGGAGCGGCGACATCATCGTCACCAGCTCGCTTGCCGCCCATTATCCGACGCCGTGGGAGCCGGTCTATGCCTCGTCCAAATGGGCGATCAACTGCTTCGTCCAGACCGTGCGCCGCCAGGTGTTCAAGCACGGCATCCGCGTCGGCGCGATTTCGCCCGGGCCGGTCATCACCGCGCTGATCGCCGACTGGCCGGCCGAGAAGCTGAAGGAACTGAAGGAAGCGGGCAGCCTGCTGGAGGCGAGCGAGGTGGCCAACGTGGTCATGTTCATGCTCACCCGGCCGCGCGGCATGACCATCCGCGACGTGGTGATGATGCCCACCAACTTCGATCTCTAGGCAACGACCGGGCACGCCCATAGGCGCAGGCGCCTGTGATCCGATCGCCGGCCTCGGCGACGACCGGGTCCCGGCCTTTTGCCGGGACGGCAGGACTCCGTTCCCCGGACGCAGCGCGGCGCGCGAGCGGTGCGCTGCAGATCCGGTCCAGCCAGCGCGTAGGTCCCGGTTCTGCGGCGCACCACTTCGTGCTGCGCCGCGCCCGGGGACACGGCCCCTCGTTCTCGCGTGCCAAGAGCACCGAGCTATGAACCTTTCAAAGAACGGTCCTCACGGCCTGAACCATGAGGGGGTGGCGGGCGCTCGATGAGTGCCGCGTCGGGTAGTCCAATGGTGGCGCTCACCGAGCGCCCGCCGCGGGATTTACGCGTTCCGGCCCGTCTGGGCTGACAGAGGCAGGACTGGCACATGGGCCGCCTTCGACCGCCACGGTGCCGGTGACCCGTTTCCAAGACCGGTCCCACCAGTGGCTGACCCCTGCCCGCCTTTAGCGCCGCACCATTTCAGGGCTTAAGCGCACGGAGGTTGCCCTCCGCTGACGGTGATTCCGAGCCCCGCCCCTCCGCTTGCGACACGGACGGACGGACACCGCACCCCGCCCCACGCTGCAAGACGCCTCATGAGCGCGCCCCCTCGTGGGCGGGGATGAAGCCAGTATCTCACAGGTTTTGGAGAGGGGGATAAGTTGGGGGGATGTGCACGGGCATGCCTCAAATTCGAGTGCTTTCAGCCGCGCCCAACTTGGGCACATCTGCTACAGTCGCCGCACATTATTGGGTGGCCGGAGGACCCATGGCACCAAAACGAAGGATCAAGAGAGTTCCCGAACGACACTACAGAATGAGCGTGGCCGGGCAGCTGTTCAAGCACCTTGGGCTTCAGATGTATTCGGGCGCTGTGCCGGCCTTGGCTGAGCTCGTCTCCAACGCCTACGACGCCATGGCGAGGACCGTTCAAATAACGATTCCTTTGGGTCGTGCTATCGAGCCGACAGACGAGATCATCGTTGTCGATGATGGATTTGGGATGACCTTCGAAGAGGCCAATGAGTTTTATCTTTCTGTTGGCCGCGATCGACGAACCGCTGGTGACTGGACCTCTCCATACAACGGATTGCCGCCAAGAAAGGTGCAAGGACGAAAAGGCATCGGCAAATTGGCGGGCTTCGGCATCGCGGATCGCATCGAGGTTCGCACCGTCAAAGCGGGGATCGTCTCGAATTTTGCTCTCGACTTCGACGGCCTGACCCATAGCCAAAAGTTCTCGGACGATGCGGGCTATGAACCCGAAACGCTGCCGGAGGATGGGAGCCGAGTATCCGAGAAGCCGAGCACACTTGTCAGATTGTCGCGACTAAAGATTCAACGGGTCGTGAACGAGGAGCAGTTTAGGCAGGGCCTAGCACGACGATTGCTCGTTCTGGATCAAAATTTCCGCGTTAGGGTGAATAAGCGCCCCATAACCCGGAGCGAGTTTCCGTTTCAGTTTCGATTCCCGCCAACCACTCGCACTTGGGAAACAACCAACTTAGAGAACGGTCAGCAGTTCAAATGGTGGGCAGGGTTCGCCCGTCAGACCATCCCCGCTGAGGAGCAACGCGGTTTCGTCGTGTATGTTCGAGGGAAGCTTGCTCAGACGCCGTGGTTCTTCGACTTGAGTGGCGGCGCATGGGGCCAACACGGCCTTCAGTACCTCACTGGCGAAATCCAGGCCGACTTCCTGGATGAAGCAGTTGACCTCATCGCCACGGACCGCGGCGCGGTACGATGGGAAGACCCAATCGCATCTCCATTGAAGGATTGGGGAAGAAAGAAGGTCGCAGACCTTCTGCGCGAATGGTCGGACAAGCGGCGTGAGGCGAAAATCAAAAGTCCGAAGATATCGCAGCTTCTGGAGAAAGCAGAACGCCTTCCCGATAACGAACGCAACATATTCAAGCGGGTTGTCGATCGGATCGTCGCCATCCCTCAGCTCGACACCGATCCAGAAGGCCGGGATATCGCCGATGAACTGGTGGAATTCGTATACAACGCACTGACGAACCGAGAATTTCTCGCGGCAATACGGCGCATCAACGCCGCCTCACCGGAGGACCGCGCACACCTGACGGAAGTACTGTCCGAGTGGGACATATTGGAGGCAGTCAGCACCGCACATTTGGTGAAGGGGCGAGTTGAAATAATCCGCAAATTTGAGCAGTTGATAGCGGCAAAGGCACCAGAGAAGCCTGATATGCAGGACTACGTCAGGGATCACCCTTGGCTGATCGACCCCAAATGGACGATGCTGGTTCACGAGCAACAACTGGATACGATGCTCGCGAATGAGTTTGGTTTGGATCGGTCTAGCAACGCTGAAGGACAGCGGCGGCTGGATTTTTTCTGCTTGGGTGACCGGTATCAGACTGCCCACGTCGTGGAAGCGAAACGCCCAGGCGCTTTGGTTGGCCGGCAGGAATTCGATCAACTCCGCGACTATGTGCTGTATCTCCGGAAGCGCCTACAGGACGAAGCCACCAATCCGGAAGACAAGCGCGCTGTGGTAAGGGGTCTTCTCATTGCTGATCGGATACGACCGGGCGACGACCGGCACGCTGGTGTCGCTCAAGATGCCGGTATCTTCGACATCCGCGCATGGCCCAATCTTCTGGCTACGACACAGACACTGCACCAGGATTTCCTAAAGGTCGTGACCGACCGGGCGCCACCAGGCGATCCGAGAATCGAAGACCTGACGGACAGCACCAAATCGTCAAGAACGCCCTCAAGACGCACGACACGAACGCGTCGCCTGAAGAGGAAGGCGCATAGGCCCGCACCTAAGAAATGAGACCCGCCAAGCCAATTGCCATTGATTTGTTCGCCGGCGCGGGGGGGTTAACGCGTGGGCTCCGCGACGCCGGGTTTCATGTCGCCGCGGCCGTCGAGATCGATCCAGACGCCGCCCGCACCTATCGTTGGAATAACCGGAAGACGCAACTTATCGAAAAGGACATCCGCGACCCCGCAGTGCTCAATGAACTGAGGCAAGCGCTAGATGGAAATCCGTTGTCACTGCTGGCCGGCTGTGCTCCCTGCCAGGGATTCTGCTCCCTGACGGCAAAGAACAAGCGCGACGATCCTCGCAATGGGCTTCTGCTGGACATGGCCAGTCTTGTCCAAGAGCTGAGCCCCGAGCTAATCATGATGGAGAATGTGCCGGGCCTCGCTTCACGTGGGAAAGAAACGTTTGACGAATTCATTGGGATCCTGAAGGCACAAGGCTACAGGGTCGAGTGGCGCATAGCGCAACTCGCTGACTATGGCCTACCGCAATCACGCCGTCGGCTCGTGTTGCTAGCTGCGCGGCATAGCGAGATCGCATTTCCGGACGCTACTCATTCCAATCGGCCGGAGCCAAATTCAGGCTTGGAGCCTTGGCGGACGGTCGAAGCCGTCATTGGTCACCTCAAGGCGCCCAAAACGGTCAGCCAATCGAGAAAATGGGGCGGACCTGAACAAGCGAACTGGCACGTCGTTCGCGATTTGCAGCCCCAAACCAAGAAACGGTTGAAGGCAGCAATCCCCGGAAAGACTTGGCGCGCCACACCGGTCGATCTCCGCCCGGATTGTCACCAAGACGGGTACGTTGGATTCACCAACGTATACGGGCGAATGAGATGGGACAGCGTCTCGCCCACGATCACGAGCGGGTGCACGACCGCCTGCAAGGGGCGCTTCGGCCATCCCGACCGTCGCCGCTACACAATTTCGGCGCGCGAGGCCGCCCTCCTACAGGGCTTCCCCGACAACTATCGAATTCAAAGCTGACAACCTCGACACCGTATGCGAATTGATTGGCAATGCCGTCCCACCTCCATTCGCACGAATCATGGGCAAGCATTTGTTGCGGCTTCGTGGGATCACAAATTTGGCCCGGCCAGAATGAACCGGTGGCCAGGAGATGCTGAACAGGAGCGAACGACTTTTGGTCGGCTGATGCGCGGCGAGTTAATGTCGCGCGTTCGCAGCACCGGCAATAAATCGACCGAGGTTCGGCTAGTAACGCTCTTGCGAGGCGCCCACCTAAAAGGCTGGCGACGTCATTTGCCGATTTTGGGCAAACCTGATTTCGTGTGGCGTAAGCAGCGAGTGGCTGTCTTCGTCGATGGATGCTTCTGGCACGGGCACAACTGCGGAAAAAACATCTCACCACGAACAAACACCGCTGCGTGGGGCGAAAAAATCGCAGCTACTCGCAAACGTGATCGGAAGACAAACGCAATCCTGCGCCGGCAAGGCTGGCGCGTTCTCCGTGTTTGGGAATGCGAACTTCGCAGATCATCCGACAAAGTCGTCCGACGAATCGCCCAGGCGGTGCGCCCTCCTACTGCACAAGCGGCTCCTTGACCGCGACAGCGAGCCGCTTGAGCGAGACTGGCCTGGGCAGGACGTGGCGCTTCGCGTTCTCCGGCAGGTTCTTGCCGACGCCACCTGGATTCCGGCCTTGCCG
>CAWAIR010000033.1:0-233639 GCA_963782045.1 uncultured Alphaproteobacteria bacterium | reverse complement strand
GATGCGTGCGCTGGGCGCGATGTCGGCGGCGACGCGTCCCGCCATCCTCGTCTACTCCTGTCCAGATGATGTTGGACACAGCGATGCCTCTTGCGCCAACCATGCGGTAGCCAACCAGGGGAGTCAATCAATCCCACGAGGCGATTGGTGGCTGGGTGTTTGCCCGACAATGCTACACAGGGCCGGTCGCGGCCGGATGTGGACAGGATTGCTTTCGGGGTCCTTGAGGTGATGCGAAAGCGGAGCGAACCGCCAGGGGACTGCGATGGCGACAGCTGAGCTGGCCGTTCCGATCCGCGTCGAGCCGATGCTGGCCGCCGACATCGGGGATGGGCTTCAGCTCGGCGCCGAGGCGGGCTGGAACCAGGTCGCGGCCGACTGGCAAATCATGCTCGCCTGCGGGGAAGGATTCTGTGTCCGCGATAGCGCCGGCGACGCCATCGCCACCTGCATTGTCCTGCCTTATGCGGAAGGTGGCTTGGGCTGGGTCAGCATGGTTCTGGTGCATACCGCATTTCGCAAGCGCGGCCTCGCTACAATGCTGCTTGGCCGGGCGATCGACGCACTGCAGGCAAAGGGGCTGGTGCCAATGCTCGACGCCTCACCGGCCGGTAGGCAAGTGTACGAGCCGATGGGGTTCAGGGCGCTTGAAGAGATAAGTCGTTGGCGCGGGCAAGGCGGAGCCGCCACGCCACTGAAGGCGACACGCTTGTCAGCCGACGACGTCGCCGCGTTTGCTGCGGCCGACGGCGCCGCATTCGGCGCATTCCGGCCGAAGCTCATCGAGAACCTCTTGCTGCGTCCGGACGCTCATACGGCGGTCTCGCGACAAGAAGGGGCTTGGCTGCTGTCGCGTGGAGGACGCGTGGCGACGCAAATCGGTCCGCTGATTGCGGAGGATGGAGGGGCTGCTGCACGGGTGTTGGGAACGGCGATCGATGCCCTAAGTGGCCCGGTGCTGCTCGACATGCCCGACCGCGAGTACGATCTGGCCGCACTCACGGCGGCGCGCGGCTTCCACGTCGAGCGCAGGTTCACGCGGATGGCACTGGCCGACGAGCCGCTGGCGGCTCGGCGCCAGAGCATGCGAATCATCGCCGGTCCCGAACTTGGTTGAAGCTGACCTGCCACTGAAGTTTCATCCAGCGGCGATCAGAGCCTCGGCGGTTGTGGTGCGCCCCCCAACACGCCCTCGGGGGCGGTTAGAGTTTTCCGGCCTCATTCGGCATCACGGGCTGGCCGCATGTGCCTATGTCATGAGCGCTGCCGGGACTTTGTTCCCGATCGCGCCATGTGGCCTTTGTTCGTTGTAGTCTCTGCACCAAGCCTCCAACTTTTCGGCAGCGTCCGCAAGGCTGAGGAACCAGTGGGCGTTCAAGCACTCCGCCCTCAGCCGAGCATTGAACGCTTCGATGAAGGCGTTGTCGGTCGGCTTACCGGGCCGCGAGAAGTCGAGCGTGACGCCATATCGATAGGCCCACAGGTCCAGGTCGCGGGAGATGAACTCCGAGCCCTGATCGACCCGGATCGTCTTCGGATAGGCCATTGACTAGTCAACCCCCTTAACACGCCGTGTTTGCGGAAAAACGTATTGAAATCAACGGCCAGGACCAGACTACGAATTTGGGGGTCAGGAGTTCGAATCTCTTCGGGCGCGCCATTATTTCGCTCACGCCAGGCTCACTGCGTTCGCCGGCTCCGCGGGGGGCGGGCAAAAAGCCCGGGCCGCGCTTGCGGCCTTTGGCGCGTTCGAAATCGCTCCTTCGAAGTGCAGCAATCTTTCCAATACGTTAGTTGAGGGCCCCTTATTCGCTCTGCGTCTCGAATATGGGAAATCAGGCCGTGGAAGCCGTCAGTTGGGCTTGCCCGCCTTGGAAACCGCTCCAGACAGACTCGATGAAAGGCGATGCGGTGCGGCTATCGCCCGCTCAGCAAGTCCGTTCGCCGGCACCGCGAGGCTGTCCCGCTCGCCGTTGAGGCTCGCGGCCATGTTCACCAGCTCGGGAAGTGACGACGCCTTCATCTTGCGCATGACCCGCCCGCGATGCGCCTTGACGGTGATCTCGCTGATGCCGAGCTCATAGCCAACCTGCTTGTTCAAGAGGCCGGAGACCACGAGCGCGAGGACCTCGCGCTCCCGTTGGCTGAGCGCGGCAAACCGGGCTTCCAGTCGCCGGGTTTCGGCCTGCCGCGCGAGAACCGCGCGGCTTCGGTCGAGGGCGTGGCCGATGGCGGCCATCACCGCGTTCTCGCCGGTCGGCGTCTTCATGAGCTCGACCGAGCCTGCCTGCGCCACGGCCACGGTCATCAAAAGCGCGCCTTCCCGTGAGGCGAGGATCATCGGCATGCTTGGCCCCCCGGCGCCGACCTCGTTGCGGCAATTGAGATGCGCAAGACCGCAGACGGTCACGTCGAGCACGACGCACCGTGCACCGGCCGCCGGCGGGCTGGCGAGAAAATTCCCCGCCGAGGCGAACGACCGGGCCAGCCAGCCCGAGGCCTCGATCGCGGCCACCAGGAACCGCCTCACCGAGGCATCGCTGTGAACGACGAACACCGTCGATCCGCCAGGCGCAAGAGGCGAGGATTCCTCCTCATCGAACCACTGCGGCGAAACAATTCCATCGAGCCCGGTCGCCAGATCCATCGTTTCCATCTCCCCAGAGTCTCTTCGGGAATCGAAGAACGCGTGCTGTCGCCCTGTAGAAAGGTTGCGCGGCCGACGGTCCGGAGTCCTGAGGCAGTCTTGAATTGTTCTTAATGTGGGCCTCAGGCGCGTCGCCGAGGTTCGTACGCGATCCCACCGGGAGGGAAGGTCCTCGATAGCTCGCTGGGGCGTGCCGCCAGGCCGCGCGACAAGTGTCGAACACAACCCTTGGTAAGTGCCGCGTAGCTGCTAGCAGCGGTCTGAAAGACAAGACTTCTTCGCGAAAACCACACGACAGGCCGAAAAGTCCCCGTGGTAGCCCACTAGGCAGCGAGGACTTCGGGCTCCAGCAGCGCCAGGGGTCGCCCCATTTCTTGCCGTCTCGAATACGCCCGGCTAATCTGAGAAATCCTGAAATTTCCTGAAATCGGACTCTTCATGCGCCAGGCTCTCCTTTTCGAAAGCGGAAAGTGGGAGCTCGATCTGGTGCTGCGCGAACTGCGCGCGCATGGGAAATCAGTGCCGATTGGCGGCCGCGCATTCGAGATACTCGAGACACTGGCGACGGCCGCCGGACAGCTCGTCACCAAAGACGAGCTTTTTCATCGGGTGTGGCCGGGCGCTGTCGTCGAAGACAATACGCTGCAGGTCCACATCTCCGCGATCCGCAAGGCGCTGGGAGAGGACCGCGGCCTGCTGAAGACCGTCTCGGGACGCGGTTATCGGCTTCAAGGCAACTGGATCGCGCGAGAACCGAGCGCAGAGGCGAGGCCACCGGCGCCCGAACCAGTTGAGGCGGCCGCCGAGCGGTATGTGAGCAACGTTCCCTCCGCTGCGGAAGCCCTTATTGGGCGGGAAATGGCCATCGAGCGCCTGCGCGATCTGCTCACCGCTTACCGGGTGGTGACGCTGACAGGGGCGGGCGGCATCGGGAAGACCGTCCTGGCTTCGGAGGTGGCCCGAAGGCTGTTTCCGACCCTCGGGAGCGACGTGCTGCTGGTCGAGCTGGCCTCGCTCGCCGCCGCCGACCTGGTGCCCTCGGCCGTGGCCGGCGTGCTCAACCTCCAGCTCGGCGGGGAGGAAACGTCGCCTGCGTCAGTCGCCCGGGCGCTTGGTGACAGGAAAGTCCTCCTCGTGCTCGACAACTGCGAGCACGTGATCGACGTCGCGGCGGCGACGGTTGAGACGCTCGTGCACCTGTGTCCCAACACGATTGTGCTGGCGACAAGCCGGGAGGTGCTGGGCGTCGAGGGCGAGGTGGTGTTTCGTGTGCCGCCGCTGGAGGCGCCGGAGGAGCATCTCGACGGCTCGGACAGCATCCTCGAGCACAGCGCTGTCCAGCTCTTCGTCGCCAGGACGCAGTCAGGGTGGCAGGATTTTCGCCCGCAGCACGAGACTCTTCCCGTGATCGCGGCGATTTGTCGGCGGCTTGATGGCGTTCCGCTCGCCATCGAGTTCGCGGCAGCACGGGCGGCGACGCTCGGAATCCAGGAGGTTGCCGACCATCTCGACGGTCGCTTCGCATTGCTGACGAACAGCCGCCGCACGGCGCTGCCGCGGCACCGGACGCTGCGGGCGACGCTGGACTGGAGCTACGAGCTGCTGTCAGAGGAGGAGCGGGGTCTGTTGCGCCGTCTCGCGGTCTTCCCGGCCGGCTTCACGCTCAAGGCCGCCACCGCCGTCTCGGACGATTCGGAGGCGCGTGTCGCCAGCGGAGTTTCGAGCCTTGTCTCGAAGTCGCTGGTGGTGCTCGACAGATCGGAATCCACGCAGCGCTGGCGCCTGCTCGAGACCGTCAGGGCCTATTTGCTCGAGAAACTGGTCGGCAGCTCCGAGCACCGGGCGGTCATGCACCGCCACGCGACGTTCTATCTGTCACTGTTCGCTCCGTTCGCGATCGAGGGCCAGCTCCAGGCCGCCATCGACGAGCTCGACCGTTATCGCCGCGAGGTCGACAATCTGCGCGCCGCGCTGAAATGGGCTTTCGCCAGCGAAGGCAACCCGGCGCTGGGGGTGGCACTCGCCGCCACGGCGAGCGACTTCTGGATCGCGGTTTCGCTGGTCGCCGAATCTTGCGAGTGGGCGGGCATGGCGCTCGCACGGATCGGCGATGCCGCCGCCACCCGCCACGAAATGATCCTGCAATGCGGTCTCGGCTTTGCCCTGATCTACACGCAAGGCAGCAGCGTTCGTGCGCGCGTTGCCCTGACGCGCGCGCTCACCCTCGCCCGAGAACTTGAGGACCTGGAATATCGCCAGCGCGCGACCTCCGGCCTCTGGCTGTTCTGCGCCCGCTCCATGGCGCTCAACGAAGCGCTCACCTTCGCCCGCGAATATGAGGAAGTCGCCCGCGGGCGCGATATCCAGGCTCAGGCGACCGCCGCTTGGCTGATCGGCATTCCGCAGACCTATCTCGCTGCGCATGCCGAAGCAGTCAACCGGCTGCAATGGGCGCTGGACCACTACCATTCGGGAAGGCGGGTCTCGGACATGATCCGCTTCGGCAGCGACCCGACCACGTCGGCTCAGAGCCACAACACCGTCAATCTCCTGGCGCAGGGGCGATTGGAGACCGCGGCGCGGGTAGCGACCAGCGCCGTGGAGGAAGCGCGCGGCACCAACCAGCCGACAGCCTTGTGCGTCGCTCTTGCCTGGGCGGCAGGCTTCATCTTTTTGAGCCTCGGCGAGCTGGACCTTGCGAATAGCTACGGCGGCGAGCTTGTCGATCACGCCTACAAGCACGGGCTGCATCCGTTTTACGCGGCCGGCTGCTGCGTGAGAGGAGCGGTTGCCGGCAAGCGCGGCGAGGCGGAGGCCGCGATCGACGCGCTTCGGTCCGGCCTTGCGGAAATGCGGGACGCCAGGTACCTGCTGTTCTATCCCTTCTTTCTGGTCGAGTTGGCCGTGATACTGGGGATTGCCGGTCGCGTCGATGACGGCCTGGACGAAATCGACAGCGCGCTACGCTTCGCCGACGAAACCGACTGCCGATGGCTCTTGCCGGAAATCCTGAGGGCCAAGGGCGAGTTGCTTGCTCGCGACAGCCGGACGGACCCAGAGGAGATCGAACGGCTCTTTCGTCAGGCAATGAATCTGGCGCGGACCCAGGCGGAGGTATTTTGGGAACTGACCGCGGCGGCCAGCCTGGCGGAGCATTTGCGCGGTCAGCATCGGACCGCCGAGGCGCGCGCCGTGCTTCTGCCGGTCTATGATCTCCTGGCCGAGGGCAGATCCGCTCCGCGCGTGCGGCAGGCCAAGGCGCTCATCGATCAGTTGGGCTGACGGCGCGGCGAGCGGCCGCGCGCTGCGTCTCGCGATCGTTTGGACGACTCACTCGTGCCACAACCAGCCCCAACCTGCCTAGGCTTGGTGCCGGTGCAGTGCGCCGTCACCCAATATCCTGGTCATCGCGGCTGGGTCCCACTCCGGGCTGGACTGCACCTGTTCCCGTGTGACGCTGAGGGCGATCTCCTTCCGCATCCAGTCAACAGCTTCGACTGTGTGAGGCGCCAGCTGGACGTGTTTGCCGGGCCACCAGTTGCGCGTCGCGATCAAGAGATCGCGGATGTGCCAGTCGGCATCGTCGATCAGGAAGTTCTCGACATGGCCGATCTCGCCATTCGTCGCCTCGACATGGTAGCCGATCACGGTCGATCCGCTGCGCAGGTGGGAATCGCCATCGCCCGGATGGGTTCCTGCCGCAATCTTGCCGTGTTCCCGGGCGCCCGCAGCCATGGGCGGTGCCGATGTCGGCGGACTGATGGCATTGGTTCCGAAATTGATGGCGCCCCAAATGGGATCCCGGATGTAGTCGTACAGACGATCTTCCATCTGCTGCGTGACGGGTTCATCTTCAGAGGCGTCGGGACTTGCCTTGATCTCGTCTCGCGTCAGCGCGACGGACACCACCAGCGTATCGACGCTCGAACCCATCCCGAGCCCTCCGCTCCGCTGCGGGATGACCAACGGCTCGATTGCGGACGGATGGATGAGGATCTTGCGGCCTGGCAGCCACGCGCCGGTATCGACGACCATCCAGCGGATCCTCCAGTTCCGGTCGTCGAACAGGTAATCCTTGACCGTTCCGGCATGGCCGTCCTCTGTCCTGACCGGGCATCCCAGCAAGCCGGTGATGGCAAACAACATGGCAAAATCCTCCTGTCACTGGTCTTTGCGACCGCACCGGAACCGGCCACGAGATGAGAATTGTCGTCGCGGAGCTCCGCCAGCATGTTGAGCGGGGTGCCGGCTGAACCCCGAGGCGGGCGATTCCCTTGCACCCGAGGTTCCGGCTCGGCGGGTGCCGTTCGCCGAGCCGCGTTGGTGGCTTGTCAGAGGGCCTGCTCATGATCCCGCATCGGGTAGGGCGAAGGCGACGATCTGGTCGCTGACCCGCTGCGTCAGGATGGCGTTGCCGCCGGCCGCGAACAACACGTACTCCTTGCCCTTGTACTCATAGACGGCCGGCATCGAGACCGCCGGTGCGTCAACCAGGTACTTCCACAAGACCTTGCCCGACTTGAGGTCGATGGCACGCACCCGCGAGTCCATCGAGCCGCCGATGAAGATCAGCCCGGACTTGGTGACCACTGGCGCGCCGATCGTCACCGAGCCCCAGGATTTCGGCATGTAGAAGCCCCACTTCTGCACCTCGCCGAAGGGCTCTTTCCACAGCAGCTTGCCGGTCTTCAGGTCATAGGAGGCCAGCGTCCCATAGGGCGGGTTCCAGCAGGGCATGCCGATCGGGTTGAGGAAGTTGGAGATGTGGAAGCCGTAGGGCACGCCTTCCTGTGCGAAGTAGCCGGGCTTCTTGCCGTTGTCGCTCTCCTTGGCGTAGTCGGCGCGCTTCACCAGACGGTAGATCTGCACGACGCTGGACGAGTTCACGACATAGGTGTCGGTGGTCGGGTCGACGGCGCCGCCGCCCCATTCGGTACCGCCCACCGTTGCCGGGTAGACGAGCGAGCCCTTCAGGCTCGGCGGCGTGAAGCGACCGTCGTAGCGCAGGCTCGCCGCCTTGCGGCTGCAATAGCCAAAGCTGGCGACATCGGCGAGGGTCGACACGCCCGGCCACTTGTCGGCGACCACCGGCTGTGGCGTCGCCACATAGGGCTGGGTCGGCGAGCTCTTCTCTCCCGGAATGGTCGATTGCGGCACTGGCCTCTCGTCGATCGGATAGATCGGCTCGCCTGTCAGCCGGTTGAGCACATAGAGGAACCCCTGCTTGGACGATTGCACCAGAGCCGGGATGGTCTGGCCGTTCTTCTGGATATCGACCAGGACCGGCGCCGAGTTGGTGTCGTAGTCCCAGATGTCGTGGTGGACGAGCTGCCGGCTCCAGAGGACCTGGCCGGTATCGGCGTTGAGCGCCGTCACCGAGGTCGCCAGCGGCAGCTTCTCGGTGCGGTTGCCGCCGTAATAGTTCGGACTCGGCGAACTCACCGGCAGGTAGAGGATGCCGCGCTCGCGATCGACCGACATGCTGGTCCACACGTCGGACGTGCCCGTGGTCTTGGCCTGGTCGGCGGGAATCGCGTCAAAGGTCCATTTCAGCTTGCCGGTCTCGGCATCGACGGCGAAGACGCGGCCGGGAGGCGCCTCGGCGTCGACCCAGTCCTTGCCTGCCCAGCCGATGAACAGGGTGTTCTTGTAGACGGTCGGCGGCTGCAAGATCGACATCGGCCATTTGTCGTTGACCGTGTTCCACTGGTCGATGTTGAGGATGCCGTTGTCGGCGAAACCCGTGCACAGCTTGCCGGTGTCGGCATCGACGGCGTGCAGCTTGGCATCCATAGTGCCGATGTAGACGATCTTCTGGCAGGGCTGACCGGCGACGGGATCGGCGGATTGCCAGTAGGCGACGCCGCGCGTCTTGAGGTCGGGCTGGGTCAGTGCCTTCAGCGTCGACTTGGTGTCGTAGATCCACTTGACCTTGCCGGTATCCGGCGCGAGCGCGAAGATCCGGTAGAACGGCGTCGACAGGTAGACGGTGTTGTTGACGAAGAGCGGCGTCGCCGACCAATCGGAGGGCGGCTTGCTGCCGGTTCCGTCCGATACGTCGCCGGTGTGCACCTCCCAGGCCTTCTTGAGCGTGCCGACGTTCCGCGGCGTGATCTGGGTGGGGGTGGCGTATTTCTGGGCGGCCAGGTCACCGTTGAACGTGTACCAATCCTGAGCGTTGGCGATCCCCACGCCGCCGACGGCGATGCCCGACGCGATTGCGAGCGGAAGGAACAAGAGACGGGTCATCGCGCTGACTCCTGCATGTGGGATGAACGTTCGCGCACGACCGGTATCGTCTGCGCATCGAAGAAGACGTTGATGATCCAGCCGACGGCCGCCACGGTCGTCAGGCTGAGCAGCCAATTGGCTTCCAGCATCCAGGCGGCGAAGCCGGTGCCGAGCATGTCGAGACCGGCCAAGGTGACCAACGTCACGGCGAGGCCACCGCGGACCACCCGGAGCGCCAACGGCAGCACCGCCGCCAGCAGCAGGGCGCTCGATATGATGACGAGCAGCGTGCCGGCCTCGAAGGCGATGCCGTCACCGCGCCAGACATAGTCGATCAGCGCGGCGGTGAGGCCACCGGCTGAGCCGGCGACCATGATCCACGCGCCCGGTTCGGCGATCCGTATCTGTCCGTTTGACGATCTGATGTCAGTCATGTCTGCCATCCTCCTCGGGTTCGGTTGGCTTGGGGGAACGAGCCAGGCGGCATGGACGCGCTCGGCCTGTTGGATTCACGCATCGGACTCGGCCCGCCGACTTGTCTCGAAGAGAAACCAGGCCCGCCCTTCGGCCTCGTCGATCCATGTCTCGATCAGGCTGGTACCGGCGACGTCGCCGGCGTCGGCGCAGACCTGGTGGGCGGCGCGCAGGCTGGCGGCGAGTTGGAAGTTGTCGTCACGCAGCTCGGCCAGCATGTCGAACGGCGTGATGTAGTCGGCGTCGTTGTCGAGGACACGTTGCAGGCGACTGATTTGGCCGATCGAGCGCATGGTCGGTGCGCCAATCTTGCGCACGCGCTCGGCCAGCGGATCGGTCATGGCGAGAAGCTGCTCCGCCTGCTCGTCGAACATCAGATGATCGTCGCGGAAGTGACGTCCCGACGTGTGCCAATGGAAGTTCTTGGTCTTGACGTAGAGTGCGAAGACGTCCGCCAGCAGACCGTTCAGCCCGCCGGCGATCTCCGCCACCGTCTCGGGCGGCAGGCTGGTGCGCGTTTGTATCGGCGCTGCGCGCTTTGTCCTTGCGGCCTCAATATCCATGTCATCGTCCTCGCTCGTCGGGCCCGTCGCGCGCATGCGCCCTCGACGGTGATCGACACGATCTCATCCGGTCCGCCTGGCGTATGTCGTGAAGCAAGCGTCGATTGGTGAATTCGAGCACGATTGCTTGCTGGTTCGTGTCCGCCGATCCGCCCGCCCGAAAGGGGCCGCCGAGCCTCGGTGGCGCGACGCGGTCCGGTTGGATCGGGACTCGGTGCTTGTCGCACGCGCGAAGAACGGCCGATGGGCGAAAATTGAGAGGACCGATGTGTCACCGACGAAGTCGGGGAGGGGGCAGACTGCCTGCCTGGCGCGCAGCACTGCCCGCGGCCCTCCTGCCAGGCGCAAGCGCTCTACCCCGGGGCGCGAAGTCTACGGTTTCGATCGGCGCTCGCGCCGCAGTCGATGCGTGGTCAAGGCGACCTTGCCTGTCTCACCGCTCGTCGATGTAGACCTTGATCATCTTGTTCAGCAGTTGCACCGCCTCGTCCCTCGGCCTTTGGAAGCAGTTGCGGCCAATGATCGAGCCATATCCGCCACCCTCGCGAATCCCGCGCGCGTCATCCATCACTTCAGCGTCGCTCTTCTGCGGGCCGCCCGAGAAGATGACGATGCGCCGCCCTTCGAAGGCGGCCTGCATGACATGGCGCACCCGCTCGGCGATGGTTCCGTAAGCAATGTTGTTCTTGTCGTAGAGCTTCTTGAGATCGGGATCGTGAAAGGCGGCGCTCGGCACCTTAAGCTTCACAATGTGGGCGCCGATCTGCGCGGCAATCTGGGCCGCATAGGCCGAGACGTCGATTGCCGTCTCGCTCTCCGGCGTCAGAGCGCCGCCGCGTGGGTAGGCCCACACCACCGAGGCAAGGCCCGCATCCTTCGCTTCCCGGATCACCTCCCGGGCCTCTTCGATCTGCTCGTAGGACTTTTCGGATCCCGGATACAGCGTCAGGCCGATGGCGGAGCAGCCGAGCCGGACCGCATCCCTGACGCTCGCCGTCACCGCCTGATCCTTGTACTGGCTGCCTGGGAACAGCTTGTTCGCGTTGTTGGCCTTGAGAATGAGGGGGATGCGTCCGGCAAAGGTCGCCGCGCCCGCTTCGAGCAGTCCCAGCGGCGCGGCCAGCGCGTTCAGACCCGCATCGATCGCCAACGCGAAGAAATAATGCGGATCGTAGGCCGGCGGATTGGTCGCGAAACTTCTCGCCGGACCGTGCTCGACACCCTGGTCGATCGGGAGGATGAGGACACGTCCCGTGCCGCCCAGGCGCCCGGCCAGAAAATCCTGGCAAGCTGCGCCTTGGTTCCAGGATTGTCGGACTCGTACTGCTTCAGGATGCTCTGCACGCGATCGGTGCGCACGTTGCTCGATGCGGACCCGGCTTCCGTCATTGCTTTGTCCATTGTGCTTCGCGCTTTCTGATTGTGACGATCGGCGGTGAGAGCTGCTTGGCGGTCACCGCTCGCTGCTCGCTCTCAGCCAGACGAGCCCGGTTTCGTCTGGTTTCGCGGATCGTCGGTCGCGTCTCGATATTCGAGACCCAGCGGACCGATGGCGGTTACCTGGGTGACGTACTCGCCGGACTTTGCCCAATGGAAATGCCAGGTGTCGCCCGGCAAGACGATGACGCTCCCTGGCGCATAAGCGTTGAGCTTGTCGTCGTCGAACTGCTCGCCCAAGCCAATGTAGAAGACACCCGACATGACGGTGTAGACGCGATCCTCCGGATGTCTGTGCGGCATGAGCTTCACGCCCGAGGGCAACTTGACCCTGATGACGTAAGGCCCCGGTTGAGTGGGCTCTCCAACAAGCACTGCCAGTCTCGCAGACGATGGAAATGCCGCGAACGGCTTCCACTCCACATCTTCCGGCAGTATCGACCGGAAAACCGCCTCGTCGGGCTCGTGGTCTGGAGGCATCGTCCACTCCTGTCGCTTAGGCACTCGCTTGAGCCAGCCGGCCCTTGCGGAACTAAAGTCCCCCCTCACTACTCACGCCGATGAACGAAGCGGCCACGTGCTTCATCTCGAATGTCGCGTATCGGATCCACACCATCAGCACTGGCACAACCTTCCGTCACCACTCGACAATAATTCCGGCGCCGAGGACGGTCTATTGCACGATGGTGTCGGCGCCACTTCGCTGTTGCTGAAAGCGTGGTCTTGTGATCGCGCCGGATGTGTGGATTGACCGGGTCGCAGCACGCGGAGCGCGCCCACTGATGCCTAAGTATCGACGACACCTTCGTGCAATGGATTCGTGCTTCCCTTTGACAGAACCTGAGGGGCGTTTGAACGAAAATGGAGCCGTGGGTGTGTGGCGATCTCTCGAGACATCGAGGAGCGACCCTCTCACCAAACAAGGGAAGCTTTCCAATGATTGACAAAAGTCTGCGACAAGCGGTGATCGATGAGCTCGAGTGGGAGCCAAGGATCAATGCGGCGGATATCAGGGTTGCCGCCGAAAACGGGGTCGTGACTCTGACGGGCCGCGTTGGAACCTATGCGGAAAAATCGGCGGCAGAGAAAGCCGCCGGTCGTGTCATCGGGACCAAAGCGGTCGTCGAGGAGTTGGATGTCCACTATCC
Organism: uncultured Alphaproteobacteria bacterium; assembly: GCA_963782045.1. GTDB lineage: Bacteria > Pseudomonadota > Alphaproteobacteria > Rhizobiales > Kaistiaceae > CAVSRC01. Next base: position 221,139 of record CAWAIR010000033.1, on the reverse strand, counting down.
GTTCGATCCGCCGAACGATACCGATATCGCCCATTACGCGAGGCAGGCCCTTGCTTGGGATGTCGAGGTTCCAAAAGGGAGTGTAGAGGTCAAGGTCGGCAGGGGATGGGTCACGCTCCTTGGCATTGTCGACTGGTATTTCCAACGCGACGCAGCCGAAAAGGACATCCGCAGGCTTCGTGGCGTGCGGGGAGTCAGCAATGATATCGAGATTCGGCCTCAGGTCGGGGCGTCGGGAGTCACGACCGAAATCAAGGCGGCGCTTTCCCGCAATGCGCAGATAGATGCCGAGAAGGTCAACGTGAAGGCCGATGGCGGCAAGGTGACCCTTACCGGCAAAGTCAGTTCTTTGCAGGAGAGACGTCTCGCCCAGCAGACGGCTTGGTCTGCACCGGGCGTCGAGCGGGTGGACGATGAACTGACCATCGCGTAGTGCCCGGGGGATCTGAGGGCCGGAAACGCCACCGCGGCGGGTGGCTGCGACGCTGGGATGAGAAGATGGTTTGTGCGTGGGGCAGCGGCATTGCTCCACGCAGAGACACTTCAAATCATCGGCACACGCGAAAACCCAATGCGCACCGCGCCCTCCGGATCGGCAAGAGGGCACCAGGCCGCCGCCTTTTGGAACGCACGTCCGATGCTTGTCATAGGGGCAGCTCAAGTGCCAAGTCGAGCATGCGCCGCGCAAACGCCGCTTCGTTGTCGTACCAGCACTGCAGCTTGACCATCCTGCCCTTCACGACGCGCGTCGACTGTGCGTGAACGACGCTCGAGCGCAAGTCGCCGATGATGTCCGAAGAGACCAAGTCCTCCTCGCTATAGCCAAGAAACCCCGCCAGCGGCGGCGTCTGGGCCGCATGCTGAAACGCGCTGTTGACGGACTCCTCGGTCGCGTCTTTCGTCAATACGGCACTTATGTCGGTTATGGCGCCATCGACAACAGGCGCACGGATTGCCATCGCACGCAGGCGATCCTTCAACTCCGGCAACACCTGGATGGTCGCCATGTCGGAACCCGTGCTGGTCGGCACGAGATTTACGGCGGCGGCCCGCCCGCGAATTGCCTTCTTGTCGGGGCGGTCGACCAGAGCCTGTGTCGCGGTGTAGGCATGCACCGTCGTCACCAGCGCCATCTCGACACCGAAGTTCTCCAGCAACACCTTCATCGCCGGCACCAGCGAATTCGTCGTGCACGAGGCATTGGAGATGATCTGATGTTTCTTGGGATCGAACGACTGCTGGTTGACGCCCATGATGGTCGTCAGATCCGCATTCTTCGAGGGGGCGCCGATCACCACGCGGCGCGCCCCGGCGTCCAGGTGGTGGGCCGCGAGCGCGCGGTCGGTGAACCGCCCCGTGCATTCGAAGACGATTTCGACGCCGAGCTCCCGCCACGGAAGTTCGGCCGGGTCTTTGACCGCAGTCGTTGTGACGTATCGGTCGCCAAGCTTCAATCCGTTGGGCTGAGCTTCCACGCTGAAGGGCGCCGGCCCGTGCACCGAATCGCGTCGGATGAGATAGGCGAGATCGTCTGACGGCACGAGGTCGTTCGCCGCGACGATTTCGACATCCGCTGACGATTCGCTCATGTAGTGACGCAGTATGAGGCGGCCTATGCGACCCAGGCCGTTGATGGCGACGCGCTTCATTTCTGCTCTCCCTTTCTTCAGCCAGGATGGCGATACCGGGGCGTTGGCCGCTTCGGCTGCCTCCTGACACCGTGCCGCGGAGCTCTTCGAGCGGTCTTTAACGAACCACGCGCGTTTTCGCGAAATCAGCCATCGCGTTGCGCCGGGATGCGTCGCGTCCTTGGTTGACGAGCGCGCAGCGCCAAAATGAGAACGGCAGCGCTGGCGCCGATCAATCCGTAAGTATCGGCGGCACCTTGGTGCAATGGATTTTCATTCGCGTGCAGCCGACCTTCAGCGTCGGTCGCCCTGGTTGAAGCGACCGGTGAGCATTGGACACGTGCATCGCTGACGACGGCACGCGTCCCATCAAAGAAAGGAAGTCGTCCAATGAGCGATGGAAATTTGCAGCAAGCCGTGATCGACGAGCTTGAATGGGAGCCGAGCATCAATGCGGCCGAGATCGGTGTCACGGCCACGGAGGGCGTGGTGACTCTCCGGGGGCGCGTCGGCACCTACGCCGAAAAGCTGGCGGCGGAGAAAGCGGCCGGCCGCGTGACCGGGGTCAAGGCCGTCGCCGAGGAGCTCGAGGTGCGTTGGTTGTTCGATCCGCCCGATGATGGCGACATCGCGCAAGCCGCGCTCCAGGCCCTTTCCTGGGACGTCGAAGTTCCGAAGGATAGCGTCACCGTCAAGGTCGAGAAGGGATTGGTGACGCTCTCCGGAACGGTCGATTCGTATTTCCAGAGCAGTGCGGCGCTGAAGGCCGTCAGCAAGCTTCGTGGCGTGCGCCGAGTCTCCAACGAAATCACCATCCGGCCTCCGGTTGCGGCGTCGGAAGTGAAGTCCAAGATCAAGGCGGCGTTTTCTCGGAACGCGCAGGTTGATGCCGACAAGATCACCGTGATGACCGACGGCGGCAAGGTCACCCTCACCGGGAAGGTCGATTCCTGGCAGGAGCGGCGCGTGGCCGAGCACACGGCCTGGTCTGCACCGGGGGTCGAGCGGGTCGACGATCGGCTGACCGTCGCCTAGTTCCGGAGGTCTCGGGATTCCGCGAAACTCCAGCGCCGTGGCCGGCCACGGCGCTGGCGAGCTTCCATGTTCACGGTGATTTCCGCCCTATCCTGCACGGTCCAATCAGGGCTGCCGTCCAAGCCCAAGTTTCGCGGCGCTGTTGACCAACTCTGCCAGCGAACGAACGTCCATCTTGCGCATCACTTGCCCGCGGTGCGCCTTGACCGTGATCTCGCTGATGCCGAGCTCGTACCCGACCTGCTTGTTCAGGAGGCCGCGAACGACCAGCTCCATGACCTCGCGCTCGCGCGGACTGAGCAAGGCGTACCGCAGAGCCAGCGCTTCGATCTCGGCCGCGGCACGAAGGGCGGCTTCGCTGCGTTCGATGGCACTGCGGATCGCGTACAGTAGCGCGTCGTCGCTGAACGGTTTGGTCAGGAATTCGACGGCCCCGCCCTTCATCGCCTGAACCGTCATTGGCACGTCGCCATGGCCGGTGATGAAGATGATCGGCATGTCGGATCGATCGGCAGCCACGAGCTTCTGCAGCTCGAGGCCGTTGAGACCCGGCAGCGTGATATCGAGGATCAGGCAGCTGGCGACGACCGCGCGCGGCCGAGCCAGGAATTCTTGCCCGGATTCAAATGTTTCCGGTTCCCACCCGGCGTGACGGATCAGCAGCTCGAGCAACTCGCGCACCGAAACGTCATCGTCGACAACGAATACCAGCGGTACCGGCAATGTGCGGGACCCCGCATTCTGCGTGGCCGCCCCAACCAGCCAGTTCATCCTACGCCCACTATTCTTGGAGGGAAAGGCCCCATTTCAATCCTGCCCCGTCTTGAGCACCGCATTGACCGCATCGCGAAGAGCCGTGTCACTGAAAGGCTTCGACAAGCACTCCACGGCACCTTGCTCTCGCAAACGCGACTTGGTCATCTCATCTCCGCGCGCCGTAATGAAGACTACCGGAAACTTGTAGCCTCGCCGTCTCAGCTCCCGCTGTAGTTCAGGTCCGGACATGCCCGGCATGGCAACGTCGAGGATCAGGCATTTCGTTCGTTCCAGGGATCCCAACTCAAGAAATTCATCTGCCGAAGAGAATGCTTCGGCAGTGAAGCCGAATTCCCTGAGCAGGTCTGGCAGTGACTCGCGCACGGATTCATCGTCGTCGACAATGGAAACGAGCGGACGTGGATCGCCGATTCCCATGGCGGATCACGAAAGACATTCGTACTGCGTCACGAGAGGGGACGCTGGATTCGCGTTCGGACAATTGGCCGGCGGAACAGGAAAGGCCGCGCTGCGAACCTCGCTTGTTGTCGAGCGCACCATCGCCACGTGCGCTCCGCGAAGCGCGCGGACAGTGCCCTTGTTATTGGTTTCCGTGCAGAAGGACAAAAAATGACCCTGTGTTCGGGTCCAAACCCAACTGTGATATCAATTCAGCAGTTGGAACGTGACAAACGTGAAGACGGTTTGGATCTCGGTTGAAGCATGGACGCTGCCTCACTAGACGTCGTCGTGTGCGCAGGGTCTATGATACCTTGGTATCGGGTCTGCCCCGAAAAGCCGTGAACGGTTCTCTCGATCTTCTCGGGGCCCGGAATTTCGACGGCGCGCCGGCCCGATCGATGGCGCGGGTCCTGCGGCGGCCGTCGCGGCATGCATCTCCCAAGCGCTAGCAACTGCCCGAAACGCACATGCGCCGTACGCACGCGTTAGCGGTTTGCGCGCGCCAGACTGCAATCACGCAAAGCATTATCCAAAGGTATCGGCGACACGTTCGTCCAATAGGTCAAGGCGAGTCGTTGGGGCAGTTTACGCCAAGACAGGCATGAAACTTCGAATACAGCGCGTGTCAGCGGAATGCCTGGGGCGATGGGAAGGGATCAATTGATCGCACGGTCAATCAGAGCGCATCGAGGGATGAGATCGTGGAACAAATACCTCAAATTGCCAGCCTGAATTCGTCGATCGGCCAGGATGCCCGTGGCGCATTGGTGCAGTTGCTCAACGATGCGCGGTCGGCGCTCCCTGCCAGTCCAAGCGATGCCGAATATTGCATCAGTCTGGCGGCCGCCATCCTGTCTGAAGACAACGAGACCGCATCGCGCGCCGGCAGAACCGTCAATCGCGGTGGGCTCGCCCCGTGGCAGGCCCGGCGTGCGGAGGCGATGGTCGAAAAGAACCTCGACGCGAAACTGTCCGTGGGAGCGCTGGCAGAGGCCGTGCGGCTCAGCCCCAGCCATTTCAGCCGCGCCTTCCGCCACACATTCGGCATCGCGCCTCACGGCTACATCTTGCGGTGCCGGATCGACCGCGCCAAAGAGCTCATGCGCACGACGAACGATGCGCTGGCAGATATCGCCCTGGCCTGCGGGCTCACCGACCAGTCGCATTTTTCGACGGTCTTCCGTCGGATTGAGTGTGAGTCGCCGAATGCGTGGCGCCGCCGTTGCCATGGCGGTCCCGATCTGCCTCCTGAACGAGCGAGGCCCAACGCTTGGTGACGTTGCCGAGCGCGCCGACGACCGGGTCGATTGCGCGAAGGGCCCACCAATATCCCGCCAGGATTCGCCCTGTCTGATGTCGCCCCGATTACGGCGCGGTCGCGCGTTCCGCCTCGTCCGTTTTCGCCGGCTGGCCGGGCGGCGTGACCAGTGTGCCGGCCGTGCCGTTGACGATCGCGACCGCATCGCCGAGCCGCCCGATCGCCGCGGCCTTGCCGCTTTCCGTCGCGAAATGTGCAGCGGCCTCGATTTTCGGCCGCATGGAGCCGGCGCTGAAGGCGTTCGGGTCAAGCCTGTTCGAGTGCACGTGGCGCATCGGTGCGGCCCTGGCGGTACCATAATGGCGATAGACCGCATCGACGTCGGTGAGCAGCAGCAGCATGTCGGCCTCGAGCTCGCGGGCGAGAAGTGCGCTGGCTCGGTCCTTGTCGATCACCGCCTCGACCCCGATCACTCCTCCGCTGGGCCGCCGGACGACGGGTATGCCGCCACCGCCGGCGCAGATGACGATGATTCCGCGCTCGAGAAGCAGCGAAATCGTTCGCGCGTCGAGGATCTCGACCGGCATCGGCGAAGGAACCACGCGCCGCCAGTGGGGCCCGTCCGGCGCCACCGACCACTTGCGCTCGTCGGCAAGCCGGCGCGCCGTCGCCTCGTCGTAGATCGGGCCGATCGGCTTGGTCGGCTGACCAAAGGCGGGGTCGTCTCGATCGACGCGGATCGCGGTCAGCAGGGCCGCCACCATCGAGCGCCCGCCGAGCCGGTTTTCCAGCTCCTGCTGGATCATGTAGCCGATCATGCCCTCCGTCTCGGCGCCGAGCACGTCGAGGGGAAAGGCGCTTCCCCCGCGTTTGCCGCCTGCAGGGCGAGCAAACCCACCTGCGGTCCGTTGCCGTGGGTGACGATGAGCTGGTGGCCCTCGGCGACGAGCGCCGCCAGTGCCCTCGCTGCAACGCGCACATTGACGCGCTGGACCTCCGCGGTCATCGGCTCGCCGCGCTTGAGCAGGGCGTTTCCGCCGAGAGCCACCACGATGCGCATGTCAGCCTCCAATGGTGGCGACGAGCACCGCCTTGATGGTGTGCATGCGGTTCTCGGCCTGGTCAAAGACGATGGAGGCGGGCGATTCGAACACTTCGTCGGTCACCTCCATGCAGTCGATACCGAAACGCTCGGCGATGTCCGCCCCGACCGCCGTGTCCTTGTTGTGGAAGGCCGGCAGGCAGTGCATGAACTTCGTTGCCGGCTTGCCGGTCGCCTGCATCATCTCGGCGGTCACGCGGTAGGGCGTGAGCAGCTTGATGCGCTCGCCCCAGTCGGCCTGGTCTTCGCCCATCGACAGCCAGACGTCGGTATATATGAAGTCGGCGCCACCCACCGCCCCGTCGACGTCCTCGGTCACGGTGAGCCGGGCGCCATGGGCCGCGCCGATCGCGTTGGCATGCTTGACGAAGTCGTCGTCGGGCCATAGCCGGCGCGGCGCGGCGATGCGGATGTCCATGCCCACCTTGACGGCGCCGATGGCCAGCGACCTGGCGACATTGTCCTTCCCGTCGCCGACGAAGGCGACCGCCAGCTCCGACAGCGGGCGATGGGCGTGCTCGCGCATGGTCAGGAAGTCGGCGAGCGTCTGGGTCGGGTGGGTCTCGTCGGTCAGCCCGTTATAGACCGGCACGCCGGCGTAGTCGGCCAGTTCCTCGACAAGCTGCTGGGCAAAGCCGCGGTACTCGATCGCGTCATAGACCCGCCCGAGCACCCGGGCGGTGTCCTTCATCGATTCCTTGTGGCCGATGTGGCTGCCGCTCGGCCCCAGATAGGTGACGTTGGCGCCCTGGTCATAGGCCGCCACCTCGAAGCCCGTGCGGGTGCGGGTGGAAGCCTTCTCGAAGATCAGCGCGATGTTGCGGCGTGCAAGCCGCTGCTGCTCGCTGCCGGAGTATTTCGCTGCCTTCAGCTCTGCGGAGAGCTGCAGCAGGAAGCCGATCTCCGCGGAGGAATAGCCCTCCAGCGACAGGAAATTGCGACCATGAAGGTTGACCGGCATGTCGGCTTCTCCTCAGGCGGCGTCGCGTCGGATCGGGCACGACATGCAGTGGCTGCCGCCGCGGCCGCGGCCGAGTTCGGAGCCCTCGATGGTGATCACCTCGACGCCGGCCTGGCGCAGCCGCGTGTTGGTGTAGACGTTGCGGTCGTAGCCGATGACCACGCCCGGCTCGATCGCCAGAACGTTGTTGCCATCGTCCCACTGCTCGCGCTCGGCTTCATAGCTGTCGCCGCCGGTGGCGATGGTGCGCAGCGCCTTCAGACCGAGTGCATCCCTGACGACCTCGGTGAAGGGGCGGTTCTCCTCGACGATCGTCATCCGTGCCGAGCCGTCGTCGGGCCTCAGCGAGAACGGCCGGATGCGGTCGACCACCGGCGGGTAGACCGTCACCAGATCGTGGTCGCAGAAGGTGAATATGGTATCGAGATGCATGAACGAGCGGTCGCGTGGCATCAGTCCGGCGATCACATGGCTCGCCTCACCGGAAGCGAACAGACGGCGGGCGACCGCGGCAACCGCCTGCGGCGTCGAGCGCTCGCCCATGCCGATGAGCACGATGCCGCCGCCGACCGGCATCACGTCGCCACCCTCCAGCGTGGCGGCCCCCACCGCCTCGTCGACGTCGCCCCACCACACCTGGAACGATGCATCGTGGAAGCGTGGGTGGAAGCGGTAGACGGCGGCGACGTTGGCTGCCTCGGCCCGGCGCGCCGGCCAGTGCATGGGGTTGATGGTGACGCCGCCGTAGACCCAGCACGTGGTGTCGCGGGTGAAGAGCTGGTTGGGCAAGGGGGCGATGACGAAGTCCTGCGGTTCCAGCGTGCGCCCGGCGAGGCCGGCCGGCTGGTAGGCAAGGTCGCCGCGGGCAACCCCACCGATCAGGTACTCGGCGACCTGAGCCGCCGGCATCTGGTCGAACCAGCTACGCAGCTCATCGACCATGCCGGCGCCGACCGTGGAAGCGTTGACCCGCCGGTCGAGCAGCCAGTCGCGCGCCTCCGCGATTTCCATCGTCTCGGCCAGCGTCGCGCCGAACTCGATGACGATCACGTCGCGTTCGCGCAGCGCATCGACGAAGGCATCGTGTTCCTGGCGGGCCTTCTTGACCCAGAGCACGTCGTCGAAGAGCAGGTCCTTGGCGTTGTCGGGGGTGAGCCGGCGGAGGCTGAGGTCCGGACGGTGGACCATGACTTCGCGCAGGCGACCGATTTCGGAGTGCACGCCCGGCTGGGCGATGGCGACGGGCTTGTTCATAGCGGGCTGATGCTCCCATTCCAGATGAGGGTGGCGGCGGCAAGTCCGACAAGGACGAGGCCGACGGCGATGACCGCTTCCAGGGGGGTGAAGACTTTCTGGCCGCGTTCGCGGCGGGCCATGGCGTAGAAGATGATGCCCGGCGCATAGAGCATCGCGGCCATGAACAGGTAGGTCGGTCCGGCGGCGTAGACGAGCCAGATGCCGTAGACCGTGGCGATCAGGCCAACGGCGAGATCGCGCCGGGTGCTCTCCCTGGCGCCGTAGCCGTCGCCGGTGATGGCGATCTTGGCGGCGTAGGCACCGGAGAAGATGTAGGGCACCAGGATGGTGGCCGAGGCGATGGTGAACAGCGCCTGATAGGTGCTGTTCGAGAACAGGGTCACGATCAGGAAGAGCTGGATCAGTCCGTTGGTCACCCACAGTGACACCGACGGTGCGCCGCGATCGTTCTCACCGGCGAAGAAGCGCGGCATGGTGCCGTCCTTCGCCGCCACCTGCGGGATCTCGGCGGCAAGCACGGTCCAGCTCAGGAAGGCGCCGAGAACGGAGATCACCAGCGCGATGTTGATGAGGACCGCGCCCCACGGGCCGACCACGGCGGCGAGCACGCCGGCCATGGACGGATTCTTGAGCGCGGCGAGCTGCGGCTGCGCCAGGATGCCGAGCGAAAGCAGCGAGATCAGCGCGTACATGGCGAGCGCCACCACGAAACCGAGCATGGTCGCCGTGCCGATGTCCTTGCGCTTGTCGGCACGCGCCGAGACCACGCTGGCGCCCTCGATGCCGATGAACACCCACAGCGTGACCAGCATGGTGCTCTTCACCTGGGTCATCACCGAGCCGAGCGCCGGCGTCTTGAGGCCGCTGAAGTCGAGGGTAAAGACGTTGAGCTTGAAGGCGATGGCGACGATGGCGATGAACAGGATGATCGGCGCGACCTTGGCGATCGTGGTGATCAGGTTGACGATCGCCGCCTGACGCACGCCCGACAGCACCAGCCAATGGATCAGCCACAGCACGACGGAAGCGGCGGCCACCGCCTGCCAGGTGTTGCCGTTGCCGAAGATCGGAAAAAAGTAGGACAGCGCGCTGAAGGTGATGACCGCGTAGGACACGTTGCCGAGCCACGCGCTCAGCCAGTAGCCCCAGGCGCTGTTGAAGCCAATGAACGGCCCGAAGCCCGCCTTGGCATAAGCGTAGGGGCCGGCGTTCAGCTCCGGCTTGCGGGTGGCGAGGCCCTGATAGACGAAGGCCAGCGCCAGGATGCCGACGCCGGTGATCGTCCAGCCGATGATGATGGCAAGCGGCGCCGCGCCGGTGGCCGTGTTCTGCGGCAGGCTGAACACGCCGGCTCCGATCATCGAGCCCAGTACCAGCGCGGTGAGTGCGCCGAGGCGAAGCTTCTTCGATGTCGCAACCACCCTGGGCACCGTCGTCGTGACGGCAGTCGTCGAAGACATGGCGTCCGATCCTTCTGCAGTGACCGAATGACAGCGCCGGGCGCTGCGCTTCGATCGTCCCGGAGGTGCGGCCGTCACCCTGGCCGACACCATCACGCTCGCAGAGAAGGGGGCGCAGGTATTTCATGTTCGCAGCGTGCCTTGGCGAAATCGGCCATCGCCTGTGGCGAGGGCGAGCAGCACGAAAGACCCGACGGCGCTCCTGCGAGCCGCCGCCGCCCTGACCAGCGTCGCGAACGTCAACTGCAGTTGAACTGGGCGATGGGTCCGCGCTGCGGCGTGCGCTGCCAGGAGAGGTCGAACATCGCTCCATCGACATAGCACCAACCCCAGCCTTCCGGCGGATCGTAGCCTTCGATGATCGGATGCCCGGTGGCGTGAAAGTGCCCGGTCGCGTGCCGGTTGGGCGAGTCGTCGCAACAGCCGACGTGGCCGCATGTGCGGCAGAGGCGGAGATGCAGCCAGCAATCGCCCGTCTTCAGGCACTCCTCACAACCCAGCGCGCTCGGCACGACCACGCGGATGCCGGAAAGATGCGTACAGGATAGTGACGCCATGTCAGGCCGCCGCGACCGGGTCATGATGAACATGAACTCATGAGCTCGACGAACCGCCCCATGAAACTCTCAAGCAATGTTCGCAGGCCCTCGTCGTCCACCGTGCCGTCGGCGGCGATCAGATCCTGATTGAACAGCGGCAGCGCATCGATGGCGATGGAGCGGAAGGTGAGCCGATCCTCGGCCATCCGCGTCAGCGCCCGCGCCAGTCGGGCGTTGATCGAGTCCTGCCGACTGCTGCCGACAATCACCGCGATCACGGGGTTGGACATAGTGCTGCTCCTCATCGTCTCGGTCGCCCGAGAGAAAAAGGACCACCAGCACACTTTGGGGGGCGGGGGCGCGCGTGCTGGTGGTCCGGTCGGGAAAGCGCAGGGAGGGGGCGCTTCCTCGTTGATGAGGCGCCAGTCCACCGAACTGGCGACCTCGACAATTGCAGCGATGATCTCATTCGATCTGCGATCGCCGCCTTGACGACGATGTCACGCTCTCATGGAAGACGACGCGGGTATTTCATGATCGATGCGCGTCTTGGCGAAACCTGCCATCGATCGGCGATGCGCTGTTTCAACGAACGAAGCTCTTCATCCGGAAGCGGTTCGCGAGCGCAGCAGCCGGCAGCACCTGGATTTCGTTCGCGTGATTGAATAGTCCCGCATGGTCGACGCGCATCGTCGTTGTCGTCCACGACCCGCCGGCCTCCGGTTCGCTTCGTTGATGGGTAATTGGCGAAAGCCACCGGATCGGAAACGCCGATGCCGAACCACGCTCTCTCATGACGCCCGATGCGGCACGCCAAAAAGCCCGCGCGTTTCACCAAAGAACCGCGCGATCGGGAAAGAACCGTGCGATCGGACGCCATAGTTTGCTCCTCGTAGCGTGACGCTCATCGAGGCTCCGGGCATTGCCGCCGTAACCGGCGTGTCGATTCCGGGAACTCACATGGCCAGCGCTTCAGCAGTGGAAGATGCCTCTTGCCGAGATGACGCTTCCGTCAAGGGTGCACAGACAAAGCGAGTCAGCGTCAGCGAGACGAAAGGAGATACCGCTATGCAAAAGCAACCGAGGACACGGTCGTGGATCGACGGCACCAACCTCGTTCTGGGTGCGATACTGTTCAGCTTTCCCTGGATCTTCGTTCCGGCCACGCAGGCAGTCGAGTGGAACGGCTGGATCGTCGGCGGGCTGGTCGCCTTCAATGCGAGTTTCGCGCTCACCGGCTTCGCGGCCTGGGAAGAGTGGACCAACCTGACCCTCGGACTGTGGGTCGCGATTTCGCCATGGCTGTTCGGCTTCCAGGCCAACGTCGGAGCGACCTGGTCGTACGTGATCCTGGGAACTGTCGTGGCGGGGCTGGCGGCCTACCAGCTTTGGCTGGCCAACCAGCAGCGCCAGGGGCCTTGGCCCACTGCCTCGTCGTGAGCGACCGGCAAGCCCGAACTGCAGCAAGTGGATCAGGCCTCAGCGGGGGATGCTGAGGCCGTCCACGGTCTGCCGGACCGAACGACGTCCGCCTCGTGCGGGGACCTCCGTCAAGGATTGCCGGGTCCAGCGTTTGATATGGGAGCTGATGCGATGGGACAGTTTCGTGCGAAATTCGCCAAAGTGGTCTACGACGACACCGGCCATCGCAGGGAGATCTGCCAAAGAACCATCAATCTCGATGTGCGTGACCCTGACACGGCCTGGCGGGTTGCAGCGCGGCACTTTTGCGAATTGGAAGGCATCGCGAGCTGGCTGGATCACGCCGATTGGCTCGAGCTCGTGGAACTCAGCCCGGGAGTGTGAACGTGAGCCCTGTTCGCTCGGCGGCCGCGGCCCTGGCGCGGTCGGAGTTGGCCATCGACACGGTGCAACTTGCCAGACAGCTCATAGGCAAGCTGTTGGTTCGCCGATCCCATCAAGGCACGCTGAGCGGGCGCATCGTCGAGACCGAAGCCTACCCGATAGAGGATCCGGCCGGGCATGCCTATGCGGGCAGGACATCGCGGAATGGCGCGCTCTTCCTCTCCCGTGGGCACGCCTATGTCTATGTCGCCTACGGTACGTCTTGCCTGCTCAATGTCTCCAGCGAGGCTGTCGGCGTCGGCGCGGGCGTCCTCATCAGGGCGCTCGAGCCGTTGCAAGGCATAGCCGGGATGCAGCGCAATCGCGGCCTTCAAGATCTGCGTGACCTGACGCGAGGGCCCGGACGCCTGACGGCTGCGCTGGAGATCGATCGCCATCAGGACGGCATCGACCTTTGCCGGACCGGGCCGTTGTGGCTGGCACACGACGGCTCCGTCGTTCCTGAAATTGGCGTGAGCACGCGGATCGGCCTTTCGCGTGGGACCGGCGAGCTTCTACGCTTCTACGTTCGTGGCAATCGCTTTGTGAGCGGCCCGAAGACGCTCAACCGCTAGCGCGACGAACTCAAATCAAGGGGCGATACGAAGGTATGGGCGACACCTTGGTGTGATAGCCGCGCATTCGTGGCGATCGTATATCCGTTGCGCGATTGGGTGCCGACGAAACCGGAAGGCAGCGGTCAGTGAGGATCTCATTGCGTCGTTACGGGAGCGGTCTGGCGCTGTGTTGAGCGACATGGACAGCGACCTTCTCGGGAATTGTCGCGGTGCCGTAGTCACGGTGCGAAAATCCAGAACCGCTATGGAGGTCACCATGACCGAGGGACGAGCCGGGCAGAAAAGCTATCAGATGCCGCCGCACGAAGGGATCAGCGTCGCGCATTTCATCACCGTCGCCGACATCGAACGATCGGCGCAATTCTACGAAAAAGTCTTCGGCGGTCGCATTCTCAGCAGAGGCGACGATAGCGGCGCGCCGGGATACATCCAGATCGCCAACACCTGGCTCATCGTCAATGTCGGCGGCGGTCCGACGCCCGACAAACCGACAGTCACGCTCATCGTCCCCGCCGACCCCGATCAGGTCAACAGCTTCATGAATATCCGCGTCGCCGACATTCAGGCCTGCTACGAGCTGTGGCGAAGCCGAGGAGCCGAGTTCATCACCGAGCCCAGGGACAAGTACGGCGAAACCCGCTGCTACATACGCGATCCCGACGGCTATATTATCGAAGTCGGGCAGAGCAAGCCGGACTTCGCCTACGGCTGACCGGCAAAACATCTGAAACCGCACGCGGGCTTCGCGTGCGTCGCACCGGGCGCCGCCGGGAGATGAAAGAGGCTGCCATGAGCACCGACTTCGACGTCATCATCATTGGCGGCGGATCACCCGGCGAACATTGTGCTGGCGCGCTCGCCGATGGCGAACTCAAGGTCGCCGTCGTCGAGCGCGAGCGCGTCGGCGGCGAGTGTTCCTATTGGGCTTGTATACCGTCAAAGACACTGTTGCGTCCCGGTGAGGCGGCGCATGCCGCCAACAACACGGCAGCGGTGGCACGGGTCGATGTGGCGGCGGCGCTCGCCTGGCGCGACGACATGGTCGCCAACTACTCCGACGCCGGCGAGTGGCTGCAACAGGCGACCCTGGCGATCCGGGCCCGCACGCCGGTTGACGCGCTGAGCGATACGATCCAGCCATTCCCGACCTTCTCGGAGATTTACCTCACGGCGCTGAACTCCCTGCAGCGGACGATTGCCAAAGCGTGCTGAAAGACGAAGGAGACCAGGAGATGCCGGCCTATAATGTCGTCCGATTTCGAGTGAAGCCCGGTCGCGAGCAGGAATTCATCGAAAAACAGCGGATGGGCGGCGCCAGACCAATGCGGGGGTTCATCGAGGGGACCCTGATCAAGACCGGCGACCGCGCCTATTGCCTGATCGGTCATTGGGACAAGCTGGAATTGATTGTCGCGGCCCGTCCTGCCATGGTCGGGATTCTCGACAGCTTTCGGGACACGCTGGAGGATCTCGGCGACGGACTCGGTGTCACCGATGCGCTATCCGGTGAAGCGGTGCTCGAATTGATGCCGCCGCTCTAGCGTCGCAGCCCCGCGAACTTGCCAAGGCCCACGGCCCCATTAGATGTCATGCGACTGGCTCGCCGTCCTGACCAGGCGTTGGAGGTTCCTGTGGCGCAGAAAGGCAAGATCTCCCTGGTGCTAGCCGACGTCGACGGCACGCTGGTTACCGAGGAAAAAGTGCTGACGCAGCGGGCCCAGCGGGCGGTCAAGTCGCTGAGGGAAGCCAGAATCCGTTTCGCCATTACCAGCGGTCGGCCGCCTCGCGGCATGGCGATGCTGTTCGACGCGCTCAACATCGACACGCCGATCGCCGGATTTAACGGCGGACTTTTCGTCGAGCCCGACCTCACCATCCTTGAGCAGAAGATGCTGCCCGCCGAGGTCGCCCGCGCGGCGATTGCTCTCATGCGGGATCAGGGACTCGACGCATGGATCTACCGCGGCAACGACTGGCTCATCACCAAACGCGACGGTCCCCATGTTGCCCGCGAGGCCTGGACCGTGAAATTCGCGCCGAGGGTTGTTCCCGATTTTGCCCAAGAGCTGGAGAAGGTGACGAAGATCGTCGGGGTGAGTGACGACCACGGCAAGGTGGAACGCTGCGAAGCGGCCGCGCAAGCCGAGTTTGGATCGCAAGCGACGGCGACTCGCTCGCAGCCCTATTATCTCGACGTCACCAATGAGAACGCCAACAAAGGCGCCGTCGTCGACTATCTCGTGCGCCACATTGGCGTGCCGGCGGACGAGATCGCGACCATCGGCGACGAACCGAACGACGTGCTCATGTTCGAGCGCTCCGGCTTCAGCATCGCTATGGGCAACGCTTCCGACGAGGTCAAGGCGCAGGCTTCCGCCGTCACCGATTCCTATGATGACGAGGGCTTCGCCAAGGCAATGGAGCATCTCATCCTTGGCGGCTAGATGCGCAAGCAGATCGAGGGACTATTCGCGAGAGTTGGTGCGCCGGCTTGTGTGAGCACGGTGTTGATCGGTGACAATACCGTCGACCGCGGCTTCACCGGCAAGCAATACGGCAATACTGCGGCAATGGAGACGGGCGTGAGATTCAATTGATTGACCGGGTGCAACGCGAGGTTTAGCGTCTGGCGGGGTGATTGTCGGCACGCGGCCTTGCGCTGATCGTGCCTTGAAACGCAGCCGCAGTATCACGGACACGATCCGTAGATGTGCAGCGGTCTCGCATGGCGAGGCTGTTGCGAACCTGCCGCAATCGTTGCCGGCTGTCGCTATGTGAGGCACGCGGATGACCAAGACCACCCCGCCTATTCCATTCGCCGGTTCCCAGCTCGACCAGATGCGCCACGTGTGCGCGTTCTTCGATTCCGAAGACGAAGAATACCGCGTGCTGCTTCCGTTCATTAAGGACGGCTTTGAATGCGGCCACAGGGCGGTTCACGTCGTCAATCCCGATCAACACGAAGGTCATCAACACCGGCTGAGCGGGGCAGGCATCGACCTCATCGCCGCGAGAAAGAGTGGCCAGTTCGAACTCCGCACCAGCACGGAGACATATCTCCGTGAAGGACGTTTCGATCAGGATCGGATGCTGCAAGCATTCGAGCAGATAGCCAGCGGCTCACCGAACAACAGGTTTCCCCTGAGCCGCATCGTATGCCACATGGATTGGGCGGCCGATGGCCACTCGTACGTCGACGATCTGGTCGAATTCGAATCCCGTGTGAACCAGGTGTGGGAACGCCACGAGGACGTAGTCATTTGCACCTACGACCTCCGCAAATTCGGCGGCGACACCGTCATCGACGTCATGCGCACGCATCCGATGGTCATCATCGGAGGCATCCTCCAGCAGAACCCCTTCTTTGTGCCTCCCGAGGAGTTTCTGCGCGAGTATCGCCAGCGGCGTGCGCGGCATTCCTGACCGAATTCGGCGGTTGGTTGAGATGGACGTACAACCCGAGCGGCTCGCCGGCGAGGTCAAGCGCCTCCAGCGATGCATAAACGACCTCGTCAGCGTCCTTGCGCTGCCCGCGATGTGGACGGGCGAAGAGCCGTCTCAAATTGCTGCCACCCTGGTGCACGCACTGCAGAGCCTGCTGCCTCTGCAATTCGTCTATGTGCGGCTGAACCGCCCCGGCGACGCCGCCGCGGTCGAGCAGGTGTGGATTTCCCAGGCGGAAAGCCCGATCGCCGACGCAGCCGGGATCGGCGAGAAACTGAAGCAATACCTTGGCGATGGCCACACGGATCGGTCGTCGCGTATGCCCAGTCCGCTCGGCAACGGTGATGTCTCCGTTGCGACCGCGACCCTCGGCCTGCGCCGGGAATTCGGCGTGGTCGTTGCGGCGTCAGAGCGCGCCGGCTTTCCCGACCAGACCGAGGGTCTCATTCTGAGTGTCGCTGCCAATCAGGCTTCCATCGGATTGCAGGAAGCGCGCCTGCTGCACGAGCAGAAGCGGATCGCGGAGGAACTCGACCAGCGGGTTGCCCGGCGGACCGCGGAACTCGCCGACGCGAACGAGGAGTTGCAGCGCAACAGGGCGCTCTTGGCGGAGGCTCAGCGCCTGAGCCAGACAGGAAGCTTCTCGTGGCGCGTGGTCACGGACGAAATCGCCGGGTCTGAGGAACTGCATCGCATCTTCGCATTTGACCCGTCCGAACGCGTAACGCTCGATTCAATCAGGTCGCGGACCCACCCGGACGATCGCCAGTTGCT
Organism: uncultured Alphaproteobacteria bacterium; assembly: GCA_963782045.1. GTDB lineage: Bacteria > Pseudomonadota > Alphaproteobacteria > Rhizobiales > Kaistiaceae > CAVSRC01. Next base: position 204,040 of record CAWAIR010000033.1, on the reverse strand, counting down.
GGAAGACATGATCGTCCGCGCACGCGGCGAGGCTCGCGATTTCGAATATGAGCAGCGCCTTCTCATGCCAGACCGGTCCGTCAAGCACCTGCATTTGGTTGCACATGCCGTTCGCGGCGTGCGCGGCCGCCTGGAGTACATCGGCGCGGTCCAGGATGTGACACAGCAGCGAACCTCGGAAGACGCTCTGGCCAGCGCACGTTCCGAGTTGGCGCATGTGGCCAGGGTAGCCAGTCTCAGCGCCCTGACGGCATCGATCGCCCACGAAATCAATCAGCCGCTCGCAGGAATCATCACCAACGCCAACACGTGCCTGAGGATGCTGGCGTCCGAACCGGCAAACGTCGAGGGCGCGCGGGAGACCGCACGACGGACCATCCGCGACGGCAATCGTGCCTCCGAAGTGATCGAGCACTTGCGTGCGCTCTTCAGCAACAAGGCTTCGGCAACCGAGCAGTTGGACCTCAGTGACACTGCGCGCGAAGTGATCATGCTGTCATTGAGCCGACTTCAGAAAGGCCGGGTCGTGCTGCAGACGGCTTTCGGGGAAGACCTGCCGCCAGTCGCCGGTGACCGCGTGCAGCTTCAGGAGGTCATTCAGAATCTGCTCATGAACGCCGCGGACGCGATGAGCGACGTGAACGACCGTCCCCGGCAACTGCTCATCGGCACGCAACGCGACGGAGGCGATAGCGTGCGGCTCAGTGTGCGGGATTCCGGAGTGGGGTTCTCGGAACAGGATGCCGAGAAGCTCTTCGCCGGCTTCTACACGACGAAGGCCGATGGCATGGGGATCGGCCTGTTCATCAGCCGATCGATCATCGAGAACCATCAGGGCCGGATATGGGCGGTTCGCAACAGCGGGCCCGGAGCCACGGTCTCGTTCAGCCTTCCGTGCAAGACTTAGGTTTCTGCGACGTCCGCGCCCGCCAGGCGCGGGTCATGGCGTGATCTTGCGCCTCCGCGAGCTTGATCGCCGACGGCTTCCGCTCCCCAGGCGAAGTGATCGCTTTCGGCAACTCGCGCTTCGTTCGCGGAATACGGTGCGGACTTTCCCTGCGATTTTACCCTGCAAGCGCAGTCCATCGGGCGGGCGCGTTCCTTGCCCGGGGCGCCAGCGTTGGGGTCCCGCTCGGGTGGAACGTTCAAACGCGCTGCAAGGACGTGATGCGAAACGGCCGCTCAGGCATGGAGGATTATCATGAGCATGATCGACGAGGCTCTGAAAGGCAACGCGGAGTACGCCCGCAGCTATGATGCAAGTCTCGGCGGGCATCCGCATCCCAAGATCGCGGTTGTGACCTGCATGGATCCGCGGCTCTCGGACCTTGAGGGGATTCTCGGTCTGAAGAACGCCGATCTCGACGTGATCCGCACGGGCGGCCCCGCCGTCACCGATGATGTCCTCGGAGAACTCGTCGTTTCCACGCGGGTCCTCGGCTCGCGCGAGATCATGCTTCTCAACCACACCGGCTGCGGGTTCACGACCTTCACCGACAAGGAGTTGAACGCCAGGCTGTCCGCGTTGACCGGAGACGCGAGCCCGGCGCCCATGCGGTTCTTCTCGTTTGAAGATCCTGAGGAAAACACCAGGGCGCAGATAGCCACGGTCAGGTCGCATCCCTGGATCGCGAAGGATGTTCCCGTGCGCGGGTTCATCTTCGACGTACATACCGGGCGCCTTCACGAGGTCACGGTCGACGAGGAACGGAGCGTCGCGGCCGAGTGACCGGCGGAGCGGTGCCGGCGCCGGTTGGTGGCCGGCGCCATCGCTGCTAGGCTGTCGCTCGGTCGCGACGGAGGGGAAGCGATGAGCACACTGGTCACGGTCAACGAGCATCCGGTCAGCGTGAAGCAGGCGCTGAACTGGTCGGCGCTGTTCGATGCGCCCAATCCGCTCGGCTTCACCATCGAGCAGGTGGCGCTGGCGCAGGAGGCCGAAACCCGCGGCTACCAGGCGAGCGCCGAGGAGGTCCGCGAGCTGTTCACCGAGCTGCGCTACATGCGGCGCCTGGAATCGGGCGATGCGCTGCGCCAGTGGATGAGCGACCACCAGCTCGACATCGGCAACATCCAGGCGGGCTGCGAGCTGGCGGTGAAGCGGCGGAAGCTCCGCGACAGCATCGGGGCGGACGAGATCGCCGGCTACTACGCCGAGAACCGGCCGCACTACGAGCGCGTCGAGATCTACCGCATCTGCGTGCCGGCCGAGGACACGGCACGCGAAATCCATGCCCAGGTCGTCGACGAGGAGGAGAGCTTCTCGCTGCTCGCCATCGAGCAGTCGAGCGACGCCGAGACCGCCAAGCGCGGCGGCTATGTCGGCGAGGTCGCCCGCGCCGACGTTTCCGGCGAGGTCGAGGCGGCGGTCTTCGGCGCCCAGCCGGGCGACGTGGTCGGGCCGGTGAAGACCGAGCTCGGCTGGCAGGTCCTGCTCGTCCATGCCGCCCGCACCATCCCGCTCGAGGCGGTTGCCGGCGAGATCCGCGAAACGCTGTTTCGCGAGATGATCGATCGCGCCATCAAGCGGGCAAAGATCGTCTACGACTACGCCGCCGAATAGAAGACGCCCCGCGCCGTCCGGGCGCGAGGCGAGGAATCGGTCGACGGACGCGGGACTGGCACGAGCGGGCGATACCGTTTCCGCGCCATTGGGTCTTGGCGTGGCGTCGGAGCCTAGCGGCCGAACGGATTCGGCCTCCCCAGGGGCTTCTGCGGCCCCGTCGGCGCCGGCTGTCCCGTCGGCCCGGGGCCCGGCGTCCCTGCGGGGGCCTTGCTCTTCGCACCGCCGGTGATCTGGTCGGCGGCGGCGGCATCGACGTCGCGCGGGCGCGCGGCGAGATCGTCAAGGTCGAGTGCGGTCTTCTCGTCGGTCATCGCTTGTCCTCCAAAGGTCTCATCTCCCCCCGCGTCCTGCAGCCCTTCGCGGGTGAGGCCTGCAACGAGGTGAACGAAGGGTAACAACTGGCCGGTGCGGCCGAAGCCTGTCGTTTCGGCCAGCCTGTGACGCCCGTCACACGTGGGGAGAGGCAATTAAGAGAATCCCCGTACGCTTTGTCCTGAGTGCCTGCGTGATCGTTACCTCCCCCTCGGTGGGGGAGGTCGGATTGCCTTTGCGAGGCGCAGCCGAGCTTAGGCAATCCGGGTGAGGGGGACGCCGGTGCGGGGCGGCAAGGCGGTGGTGGAGCCGGCCGCGCCGGCGGGGTCAGGAGCTGTGCAGGCGCGGCCCGCGCCAGAAGCGCCGCGTCTTCTCTCGAGAGGATAGGCCCGTCGCCAAATGCCGGCTAGGCCCCGGCCGCCTCGTTGGCGTGCAGACGGGCATAGAGCCCGCCGGCCGCCATCAGCGTGTCGTGGTCGCCTTCCTCGGCGATCAGCCCGCGATTCATGACCAGGATGCGGTCGGCCTGGCGCACGGTCGACAGACGATGGGCGACCATCAGCACGGTGCGGTCGGCGAAGCGCGCATGGATGGCGTCCATCACCGTCTTCTCGGTCGCCGTGTCGAGCGCCGAGGTCGCCTCGTCGAGCATGAGGATCGCCGGATTGTGCAGGAAGGCGCGGGCGAGCGAAATGCGCTGGCGCTGGCCGCCCGAGAGGTTGGCGCCCTGCTCGGCGAGCAGCGCGTCGTAGCCGCCGGGCATCTCCTCGATGAACGACGCCGCATCGGCCAGCCGCGCCGCCTCGACCACCTCGCGCAAGGGTGCGTTCGGCCGCGCCAGCGCGATGTTGTCGCGCACCGAGCCGGCGAAGATCATCGCCTTCTGGGGCACGCAGCCGATGTGGCGGCGGAGCGACGGCAGCCACAGGTCCTTGGTGTCGAAGCCGTCGACCAGGATGCGCCCGTCGGAGGGCATGTGGAAGCCGAAGATGAGCTTGAGGATGGTCGACTTGCCGCAGCCCGAGCGGCCGACGAAGGCGAGCTTCTCGCCGGCGGCGATGTCGAGCGAGATGTTCTGCAGCACGTTGGCGGGATCGTCCGGATTGTAGCGGAAGGCCAGGCGCTGCATGCGGATGGCGCCGCGCGGCCGCGGCATGCGGATGAGGTTGGGCTTGTCGTCGAAGGGGAAGACCTCGGGCGCCTTGTCGAGGATGTCGTTCAGCCGCTCGATCGCGTTGAGCGTCTCCTGCAATTCGTCCCACATCCCGACCAGCGCGTTCATCGGCTCGAACAGCGCCGCGGCGAACATGGTGAAGGCGACCAGCACGCCGATCGACATGGTGCCGCCGAGCACGACGTTGGCGCCGGCGAAGAGCACGGCGATGCCGGCGAGGTGGGTGGTGAAGCCGACCAGCGTCGAGGCGCCGACGGCGAAGCCCATGATCCTCACTTCGGTGTTGGCGAAGGCGGCGTAGAGATCGTCGAACTTCCAGCGCACGAAGGTGCCGGCGCCGGTCGCCTTTATTGTCTCGATGCCGCGCAGCGTCTCGATGATGTGGCTCTCGCGGTCGGCGCCCTTCTCGAAGGCCTCGCCATAGGCGGTTCTCAGCCGCGGCGAGATGAAGCGCACGATCGCCACGTAGACAATGGCGAACGACACCGCGAGGATGGTCAGGCTGACGCTGAACCACGCCATGATGGCGAGATAGAGCGCCACCGCCAGCACGTTCACCAGCATTTGCGCCGCGTTCTCGGTGAGGAAGCGGGTCACCGTCTGCTGCTCCTCCAGCCGGCTGGTGACGTCGCCGGACTTGCGGGCGTTGAAGAAGGAGATCGGCAGCCGGATGAGGCGCTGGTAGACGTCGGAGACGATGGCGAGGTCGGCGTTGACGGCGACGGCGAAGGCCAGCTCCTGGCGCATCCAGGCGAGGAAGATGCCCATCAGCGCCATGGCGGTGAAGGCGGTGAGCGCGATCAGCAGCCAGCCGTCGTTGCCCTGCATGATGACATCGTCGATGATGAACTTGGTGAACAGCGGCATCGACACCGCAACCACCTGGCCGGCGAGCGAGGCGGCGAGCACTTCGAGGATCGGCCGCCTCAGCGGCGCGAAATAGGGCAACACGCCGATCAGCGGCGAGCCGTCGCTGTCGAGGTCGGCGAAGGCTTGGTTGGGCTCGAGCAGCAGGCAGTAGCCGGTGAAGTCCTTCTCGAAATCAGCGCGGGCGATCGTGATCAGCCCGCGCGCCGGGTCGGCGACGGTGACGCGCTTGTCCGTCACCTTGTAGACGACGATCCAGTGATAGCCCTTCCAGTTGACGATCGCCGGCAGCGTCTGCTTGGCGAGATGGTCGAGCGCGCACTCGATGGTGCTGGTGTCGAAGCCGATGGCGCCGGCGGCGCGGGCGACGTTGGCCATGGTGGCGCCCTCGCGGCCGACCCGGGCGAGGTCGCGCATGCGGTTGATGCCGACCCGCTTGCCGTAATAGGCGACGACGGTGGCCAGGCTGGCGGCGCCGCAATCCATTTCGCTGTGCTGGCGCACCGCCGGCAGGGCGAGGCGGAAACGCCGCCGCGCATGCGGCGTGGCCGGCGGGGCGGCGGCTTCGGCGCTTGCGGTCATGGCTGGGCGGTCTCGGCGCTGGCCACCGCCTTCTCCTTGCCGCCGCCACCGGAGAGCGCATCGGCGCCGCGATCGAACAGGATGGCGAGGATACTGCGCCGCTCGGTCATGATCTCGACGGTGGCTTCGAGGCCGGCGGCGATCGGGCGCGCCTTGCCGGCGACCGCGATCGTCTCCCGGTCGAGGTTGAGGCGGACGGCGAAGAGGCGCGAGCCGGGCAGCGGGAAGACCGAGGCGACCGTCGCCGGCACCGTGCCGAAGCGGTAGAACGGATAGGCGTCGAGCTTGACCGCGGCGTGCTCGCCGATGCGCACGCGGCCGACATCCTTGCTGGCGAGCGTGGTGGTCACGATGTTGTCGGCGCCGGCGGGCACGATGCGGGCCACCTCGGCGCCCTCCTCGACGCGGCTGCCGGGCGCGGGGAAGGCGAGCGAGGCGACGGTGCCGTCGACTGGAGCGCGGATTTCGAGCTTGGCGGCGAGCTCGCGCTTCAGTCTCAGGTCGTCCTGCTGTTTGAGGATGTCGGCCTGCAGCGCGTGCATGTCGGCGGCGAGCTTGGTGCGATAGGTCAGCACCGCGGCCTTGGCGCCGGAGAGTGTCCGCTCGGTCTGGAACAGGGCGTCACGGCGCTTCTCGGTCTCCGTCCCCAGCCCGAGCTGCAATTCGGTCATCTGCAGCCTGTCGTTGGCGATGGCCAGCTTGAGATCGCCGATCTTGGCCTGCTGGCCGTTGATGGCGGTCTCGGCGGAAAGCGCCTGGTCGCGCACTTCGAGTTCGCGGGTCTTGGTTGAGATGCCCTTGGCGAGCAGCTCGCGCACGCCGGCGAGCTGCTGCTGGCGCAGCGTCAGGCTCTCGGCAAGCGTCTGCAGCTCGCCCTCGGCGACCGCGAGGTTCTGCTGGCGGATGGCGATGGTGTTGTCGAGCGCGGCGATGCGCGCCTGCGTCTGCTGCTTCAGCCGGTCGAGGTCGTCGCCGGCGAGGTGCTGGGTGCGCTTGAGGTCGAGGGCGGCGATGCGCACGGCGTTGACCAGGTCGATGGCGGCGCCGAAGCGCGACAGGTCGATGTCGTTGCGGTCAAGCGCGGTGAAGTCCGGCGCCACCTGATCGAGGGCGGCGGCCTCGCCCTGCTTGCGCGACAAATCGTCGGTGGCGAGCTGGAGCTGCCGTTCGAGCGTGGCGAGGTCGGCGTCGGTGATCGCCGTCCCCAGCCGCATCATGAGCTGGCCGGCCTTGACCGTGTCGCCGGCCGCGACCAGCACCGATGAGACGACGCCAGTATTGCGCGATTGCACCGGCACCAGTTCGCTGCGCGGTTCGATGCTGCCGCGCGCGCTGACGATCACGTCGAGCTTGCCGATGCTGATCAGCGCCAGGCCGACGACGAGGACCAGCACCGTGATGTAGATCGCGGCGCGTTCGAGATGCTTCGAGGCCGGCGCGATGATCTCCGATTCCTCCGCCTCCTGGCGGCGGGTGTCGGCGAAGCGCTGGAGCGCCTCGTGCTGGCTCTGGTCGATTGCGCCGTCCGCCATGGTCTCAGGCCGCCTTCTGCTTCTCGCGCGTTGCCTCGCCGCCGGAGGCGACCAGGCCGTGGTAGAGGCCGCGCGTCTTCATCAGCTCGTCATGGGTGCCCTTTTCGACGATGCGCCCGGCCTTGAGCACGACGATCAGGTCGGCATCGCGGATGGTCGACAGCCGGTGGGCGATGGCGATCACCGTGCGGCCGGCGAGCGCCCCGTCGATGCTGCGCTGCACGGCACGCTCCGATTCGGTGTCGAGCGCCGAGGTCGCCTCGTCGAGGATCAGCATGCCGGGATCGTTGGCCAGCGCCCGGGCGATGATCAGCCGCTGCGCCTGGCCGCCGCTCAGGCTGCGGCCGCCTTCGCCGATGCGGGTGTTGTAGCCCATCGGCATGCGCTCGATGAAATCGGCGGCGCCGGAGAGCCGCGCCGCGGTGGCGATGCGCTCGAAGGGCAGGTCGGGCTGCGCCTTGGCGATGTTGTCGCGCACGGTGCCGGCGAAGATGTAGGGCGACTGCTCGACCACGCCGATCTGCCGGCGCAGAGAATTGGGCTCGATCTGGGCGATGTCGAGCTCGTCGATCAGCACCCGCCCGGCGGTCGGTTCGAGCAGCCGGTTGATCAGCTTGACCAGCGTCGACTTGCCCGAGCCGCTGGGGCCGACCAGCGCCACCTTCTGGCCCGGGGCGATGTGGAGATCGATGTCGGTGAGGATGTTGCGGCCCGAGGCCGGGTCGTAGGCGAAGCTGACGTTTTCCAGCCTCAGCCGCCCCTTGATCGGCGGGCAGGGGGCCGTGCCGGTGGTGACCTCGCGCGGCATTTCCAGCACGTCGTTGACGCGGCCGATGGCAATCCGCAGCTCCTGTACCGAATCGTAGACGTTGGCGAGGCGTTCCAGCGGCCCCATGACGCCGCCGAGCAGCCCGGCGAAGGCGACCATTTCGCCGGCACTCAGCCCCCCCGATACCACCATGAAGCCCCCCAGCCCGAAGGCGGTGAGCGAGGAGAGGGTGGCGAGCGCCGAGGCGGCGAGCCCGACGCGGAAGCTGAGGCGCGCGCTCTTCAGTTCGGCCAGCGTCGAGCGGCGCAGCAGCGTCTGGCCACGGTCGGTGAAATCGTCCTCCTGGCTGGCGAACTTGATGGTCTCGATGCCGTCGAACATCTCGATCAGGTGCGACTGGAGGGAGCGCCGCGCCTCGAACACGCGCTGGTCGTTGGCGCGCAGGTGCGGCGAGGCGCGGTAGATGACGATGCCGGTCACCGCGGCGAAGAGAAGCGAGATCGCCGCCAGCGGCGGGCTGATGGCGATGAGGAAGGCGCTGAAGAGCACGACCGAGACCACGTCGAGAAGGGCGACCTCGACGATCTCGGTGGCCAGCCCCAGGATCTTCTCGTTCTCCTCGAAGCGCACTGACAGCTCGCCGACCCGCCATTTCGACAGGCGCGCCAGCGGCACCGCCAGGACATGGGCGAAGAGCCGCGTCATCAGCACGCCGTTGACCAGGTTGGCGACGCGCACGGTGAGCAGCGCCCGGGCGGCGCCCGCCATCAGCGACATCAGCGAGGCGAACAGGATGGCGAACAGCATCAGGAGCAGCAGCGCGCGGTCGTCGAAGATCAGCACGTGGTCGATGATGAGCTGGGTGAACAGCGGCAGCACGATGCCGATGGCCAGCGTCAGCAGGGTGAGCGCCGCCAGTCGCATGAGGGTCGCCCGGTGCGGCCTGAGGATCGGCAGGAACTGGGCGATGAGCGAAGCCCTGGTCTGGCCCGAGGCGCCGAAATCGGGCACGGCGGTCATCGCCAGCGCCTGGCCGCTCCACCATTTGGTGGCTTCGGCGCGGGCGACGGTTTCCACCGCGCCGGTCGCCGCCGAGGCATAGGTCAGCCGCTCCGCCGTCACGCCGAGGGCGAGCGCCAGCCGCCCGTCGGGGCCGGCGAAGACGAACGGCACCATTGCCGGCACGATCTGCGCGGCGGAGATGCGCAGCAGCCGGCTGATGAGGCCGTGGTCCTCGGCCCGCCTGGCCAGCGACACCAGCGTGTCGCCGGCGTGGCCGGCGATGAGGTCCTCGCTGGCCCCGCCGAGGTCGAGCGTGCGGCCGAAGAAGGCGGCCGCCCCGGCCAGGCAGGCGAGCCCGTCGAGCCGCTTGTCGTCGCAGCGGTAGACCGTGAAACGGGCTCGCCACCATCGCGGTCCGATCCGTGCGACGTGGGCATGCAGCCGGACGTCCGCCGCCAACTCGGCCTCGGCGGTGTCGCCCGCGTCGCTGCTGGAGAGGATCGTCTCGCGCTGCTCGCGCTCGATGCGGGCGGCGGTTGCCAGCGTCTCGCGGAATGCGCTGTTCGAGCCGGCCAGCGTGCGGATGACGTCGGCCGGCCAGGCGAACAGGCGCGTCTCGGCATTGGCGGCGATCGCTGGCGCGGCCGCGGCCGGGTCGAAGACGCGCTGAAGCCCGCATGTGTCGGTGGTACGCAGCACACCCACCAACCGAGCCTCGGGCGTCGTCTCCTCCCCGGCCGCGTCGTCGCCGTCTGCGGCGTGGCGACCCGTCCCCCGCGGGGTCGCCGTCACCAGCAGCTCGCCGTCGCGGACCACGGCGAAGCGGTCGTCGGCGGTGCCCTCGGCGACGAAGGTGGCGCCGGCGCCAAGCGCGATCTCCTCCGCCGCGTCGAGCAGCAATTCGATCTCGGCCGTCGTGAGCCCGGCGAAATTGGGCACCGTGCGGATGAAGTTGTAGCGCTCGTAGCGGCGGATGGTGTTCGCCAAGGTGGCGGCGATCTCCGGCCGTTCTTTGACCAGGGCGCGGAAGGCGGGGATCGGCAGCGTCTGCACGACGATGCGGCCGGCGGCGCGCACGGTGGCGCTGACCGGCGCATCGAACAGCAGCGAGCGCTCGCCGAAGACCGCCCCGGGCGACAGCGTCACCAGGTTGACCGGATTGGCCGGGTCGGATTCGTCGACCACCCGCACCTTGCCCTGCCTCAGCACGAACAGGCCTTCGCCCCGCCCGTCGTGTCTCAGGATGACCTCGCCGAGGCCGTAGATGCGCGTTTCGGTGCGGTCGAGGATGGCGCCGATCTCGGCGTCCGACAGGGTGGCGAAGGCCGGGTTTTCCTTGAGCCGCTGGGCGAGGTCGATGGCCGCCGCGGCGGTGCGCTTCTGCCGCTTGCGGCCGAGCCGGCGGTCGAAGCCGGCCGCCATCGCCGGCGTGCTGGGTGCGCCGTCCGCCATCAGCGCGACCGGCACGCCCGCATGGCGCGGCATGCGGACGCCGGCAGATGCTGTCGGGCGCGGCAATCCAACACTTCGACAAATCCCCCCTGTGGCCGGCAAGCCGCCCCGAACACGCCAGCCACAGGCTGGCGCGGCGGTCACGCGCCGCGGAAGCTGGCGTTTCGGCCAGCTTGTTGCCTTCGGCCCTGCCACCTATCATTGTACGGGGCACCGCCTCGGCGATGGCGGGTTGGGGGACGATGGCCGGTCCGCTTGTTGTGGCACCAGAGCGGCAATCGTGGAACCTGCGCGTGGCGCGGGCGGTCGGCCTCTGGCTGCTTCTGGCTCTCCCGGCGACTGCCATGGCCGGGACGGCCAGCCAAACGCTGTCGCTCGCCGGCGAAGCGGCCCTCAACGCGACCGCCGACGATCCCGCCTTCGCCAACCCTGCCTATGACGACAGTGCCTGGCCGCGCGTGCAGGTGCCGGAGAGCCTGCGCCAGGTCGGCGCCCCGGCGCGCGCCGACGGCGCTTGGTACCGCATCCACTTCCGCCTGCCGCCCGGATGGTCCGTCGCCCATCCCGCCATCCGCTTCGGCCTGGTGACGCGGGCCGACGTCACCTGGCTCAACGGCGTCAGGATCGGCGGCGAAGGGACCGTCGGCAGGCTCGGCACCAACTGGCACAATCTCGCGCCCAACCTGCCGCGGCTCTACCCGTTCGATGCGGGTCTGCTGAATGCCGACGGCGACAACGTGCTTGCCGTCAAGGTGGCGCGGATTCCCTATATCGACGAAGGCGGCTTGCTCGAGGCGCCGGTGGCGCTGGTCGACTACGACGCGGCCCTGCCGGGCTATCTCAGGCAGCTCAACGTCTTCTCGAACTTCGATTATTTCTTCCTCGGCGTGCAGAGCATCGCGATGCTGATCGTGCTGTTCGCCTTCTTCGTTCGCTCGCGCGACCACGCGACGCTGGTCTTCTTCTTCATCTACGCGGCGCATTACTTCGGATATCTGGAGGACACGCACTTCCTCCATTTCGCCGGGTTCAACTCGCCCTGGCTGCAGTTCGTTGCAACCATCTGCTACGAAGCCACGCTGCCGCTGCTCATCGAGTTCATCGCCGCCGTCTTCAATCAGCGGATCGGTTTCCTCGGACGCGCCGTGCAGGTCGTCTCGACGATTGCCATGATCCAGGTTCCCTACGTTGACTGGGCGCCGTTCGACTGGTGGCGGGTCGCAGGCGCACTCGTCTGGCATTCCAGCATGGCGGTGGGTTTTGCGCTGTTCATCTACTGGACGGTAAAGGCGGTGATCCAGCGCAAGCCGCACGGCATTCCGTTGCTCCTCGGCATCTCGGCCATGAGCATCTGCGTCCTCACCGACATCACGGTGACGACATATTCGATCGAGGGCCATTTCGGCTTCATGCTGAGCGACCTCGGCACGATGCTCTTCCAGCTTTCGCTCGCCTTCGTCGCCGGACAGCGCGTCTTCGCCTTGGAGCGGGCGCTCGATCTGGCCAACCAGACGATCCTAACCGCCCACGAGCAGGAGCGCAGCCGGCTGGCGCGCGACATCCATGACGGCATCGGTCAGTGGCTGTCGCTGATCAAGCTCAAGCTCAACATGGTCAAGGCCGATTTCGAATCTGGCCGCAGCGCGCCCGCGGAGCATGTCGAAACGCTTGTCGGCGACATCTCGCACGCCATCGAGGACACGCGACGCATTGCCCACGATCTTTCCCCGGCGCTTCTCGAACAGCACGGCCTGGTCGCCGCCATGCAGAGCCACATCGACGGCGTCATGCGCAAGGACGGTGTCCGGATTTCCTTCGATGCGCCCGCCGGCCTGCGGCTGCCGTCCCAGGTCCGCGATCACATCTACCGCATCTTTCAGGAAGCGCTGAAGAACGCGCTCGACCACAGCGCGGGAAAGAGCATTTCGGTGAGACTTTCGGCGCCGAGGTCGCAACTCCGGCTGCAGATCGAGGACGATGGCGTCGGCCTCGACGGCGGAGCAGCGAAGCCGCAGACGAACGGCCAGCCGCCGGCGAGCTTCGGCATGCGCACCATGGCCGAGCGCGCCAGTCTTCTCGGCGGCCGCCTGTCGACCTCCAGCGGTGCCGGCTGCGGCACCTCCATCCTCGTCGAAGTGCCGATCCGCCAGCCATGAACACGCTCGCGCAGCAATCCAGCGACCTGCGCGTCGTCGTCGCCGACGACCACCGGCTGTTCGTCGAGGGCATCAAGACCCTGTTTCACAACGAGCCCGGCATCGCCATCGTCGGCGACACCGACAATGGCGACGACCTGCTTCATCTGATCGAGGCGCTGAAGCCGGACGTTGCCATCGTCGATATCTCCATGCCGGGTCCGGGCATGGCGGCGATCATCGACCGGGTGGCGGCGATCGACGCCGCCTGCGGCCTGCTGGCGCTGACCATGCACCTGGAGCCGGCCTTCGCCTCCGGGCTGATCAGGCGCGGGCTGTCCGGCTACGTCATCAAGGATGCGCTGTTCGAGGAGCTGCTCGATGCGGTGCGCGCGGTCGCCGCCGGGCGGCAGTACCTGTCGCAGCAGATCGCCCGCCACCAGGTGGACGTGGTCGAGCTGACGCCGCGCGAGCTGGAGTGCCTGAAGGGCGTCGCCGAGGGGCTGACCAACAAGATGATCGCGCGCCAGATTGACGTCCGCGAGCGCACGGTGCGCTTCCACCTCAACAATCTCTGCCGCAAGCTCGGCGTCCAGCGGCGCAGCCAGGCCGTCGCCGTGGCCCGGCGCCAGGGGCTGTTGCTGCTGTAGGCCGGCGGCGCCGGCGGCTGCTTCCCTCAATATTCCCGTTCGTAGGTGAGACCGACCTGGCCCGAGCCGTCCTGGCCGGCGCTGCCCTGCGCCTTGAGGTTCTTGGTGATGTTGAGGTCGATGGTCACCCGGCCGGAGTCGGCGCCGGTTCCGCCCTCGATCCCCAGGCGGATGTTGTCGTTCAGCCGCTTGCCGATGCCCACCGTCGTTCCGCCGCTGTCGCTCTGGCGGATATCGAGGTCGTCGAGGCCGGTGGCATTGCGGATGCGGGCCACGATGCCGACGTTGCCGGTCGCCCCGGTGAGCTGGCCAACGGCATCGACAAGCTGCAGCGCTTGCACCGCCGACAGGCTGCCGACGCCCTGGTTGAACAGCAGTCGTGAGAGGATCTCCTCCTCCGGCATGCTCGGCGACGAGGTCAGGCTGATCTGCGGGTCGGTGGCCGGGCCGGTGACGTTGAGCGTCACCACCGCGTCCGAGGTCTGCGTGGTCGCGGCGAAATCGACCACCGGCACCAGGCTGCCGGAGAAGGTCAGCGTGCCGGTGGTGAAGGTGAAGCGCTTGCCCACCGCGTCCATGCGCCCGCGCTGCAACTGGAAGCCGCCCACCGCCTGCGGGCTCCGGGTCGAGCCGCCGACCTTGAGCGAGCCGGCGAGTTCGGCATCGATGCCGAAGCCGCGCACGTAGATACCAGAGTTGCCGGTCAGCGCGATGTCCAGGTTGAGGCCGCCGCCGGCCGGTGTGTTGTCGGCGCTCCCCTGCGGGGTCTGCGGGATCGGCGGCTTGAAGTCCGGCGGCGCATTGACGTGCTGCACGTCGAGGGCGTTGGCTGGCCCGCCGACCCGGTCGGGGAGCTGGATCTCGGTGCGTCCGAGATCGATGCTGCCCGTCACCGTGCCGTCGCCGAGCAGCGGCCCCTTGATGGCGAGGTTGCCGGAGAAGGTCGTGTTGACGACGTTGCCGTCCGCGTAGCGGCCATTGTTGACGCTGACCGTCAGGTCCGCCGGCAGGTCGCTCTGGTCGGTCGCGACCGAGCCGGTAAGCGTGACCGTGCCGCCCTGCGAGAAGCGCCCGGAGAGGTTCTCGATCGTCGCCTTGCGGCCGTCGAAGGCGATATGGCCGTTGGCGCCGGAAATGCCGAAGCCGGTCTCGCCGTCGATGATCGTCGCGTTGGCGAGGTCGACGCCGCCGCTCACCGCGGGCGCCGCCAGCGCACCGCCGACGGCGACGTTCACGCTGGCATTGCCGGCGAGCCGCAGCTCGCGGCTGGAGCTCAGCGCCAGCAGCGCCAGCGGCACGGTGCCGTCGGCCTTGAGGTCGAGCCCCGATCCCTTGAACGGCAAGGTGCCGTCGACGGTAAGCGCGAGGCCGGCGCCGGAAAGCTTGGCGGCGACCGTCGATGCGGCCGTGGTGCTCTTGCCGCTTGCGGCGATGGCAAGCGCCGGCAGACCGGCCGCGCGCGTCGCCGCCAGCGCGAACCCGCTCCAGTCCGCCTGCCAGTCGATGGCCGGCGCCGCCGGTGCCCCGCTGAACCTGGCGCGCCCGCTGACCGATCCTTCCGCCCCGAGGCCCGGCGAGAAGCCGTTGACCAGCGACGCGGAGACCTTGGTCACATCGACGGTCAGGTCGAGCCGCGGCGATACCGTGCCCGCGATCCGCAGCGCGCCGCCGCCCAGCGTCACGATCGCGCCGGCGATCCGCGTCGTGCCGCCGTCGAGCGCGACGCTCGCCGGCTGGCTCAGCCCGACGGCCGTGCCGAATGCGGCGCCCTTCAGGCTGTCGATGGTGATCGCCGCGCCGGCCAGGCGGACGACGGTGGAGAGGTCGATCTCCGGTCCCCTGGCGCTGGCTTCGATGCGTGTCGTGCCGCCCTCGACCGTCGCCGTCGCCGTGATCGTGTCGAGGCGCCGCCCGCCGAGATTGACCGCCGAGATCGACGCATTGCCGCGCACCTTCGGCGTCCCCAGGGCATCAGCGACCGTCGCGGTGGCGTCGATACCGCCCGCCGCCATGTCCTGCCAGGTGATGTCGGAGCCCTTGAAGGTGACGGCGATCGACTGGCTGCCGTTCTCCGGCTGGAGGCGGATGCTCGCCTCGCCGGTTCCCGAGGCGGGGACCAGCGCCAGCGCGGCGAGCGTCCTCAAGTCGGGCACGGCGAGCGTCAGGCTGCCGTCGAGCAGGCCCGCCGTCGTGCCCGCGATGGCTCCGGTGATCCGGTTCTTGCCGATGGCAAGGTCGACCTTGGGGAAGGCGAGGGCGCCGTCGCTGCGCTCGACGGTGGCGACCGCCGTCCCGGCCAGGCGCCCGCCGGCAAGGCTGCCGTCGAGGCTGAGCGTTGCCTGCCAGCCGGCATCGGTCGGGCCGCCCTTGAGCGCGATCTTGGCATTGCTGACGGGCTGGTCGAGCAGCCTGCCCTCCGCCACCGCTATGGTCGCGTCCACGTCCGGACGCGCGGCGGCGCCGGAGGCATTGAGCGTGAAGGTCGCGGTGCCCGCGGACTTGTCCGCCAGCCGGCCGAGATCGGCAAGCGATCCCGCCAGCCTGGCGTCGATGGTGTCGGCGGCGAAGCTGGCGCTGCCGCGTGCGCTCAAGCCGGCGCCGTTGACGGCGAGGTCGCTGACCGCCATGCCGCCGCCGGAGCGGCCCTTGACCGTGGCGCCGAACTTGGTGACGCCGGCGAGGAGGCGCTTCAGGCGCGCGTCGCCGGGCGAAAGATCGGTCGTCGTTCCCCTGATGGTGAAGGCCGGCGCGGCGCCGGCGACCGTTCCCTCGAGCGTCGCGTTGACGGCGCCGGCAAGCGTGCGGCCGGCAAGCGGCGACAAGGGCGCGATGTCGGCAAAGGTGATGGTCGCGCGCCCCGTGACGGCACCGGCCGTGGCGGTGCCGTCGAAGGTCGCGTCTCCCCCGGCGGCCGCGAGCTTGGCGTTCGTCTGGGCGATGCCGGTCGTGGTGTCGAAGGTTCCGTCCGCCGTCAGCACCAGGGGCGCATTCGCGCCCGACGCCAGCCGCCCGCTCGGCGTCTCGATGGCGTCGGCCTCGATGCGCAGGCCGAAGGGCAGCTTGCCGCCGGCCAGCGCATCGTCCGGATGCGCCTCGACGGCGAATGACAGGCCGGCATCGGCAATGCTGGCATCGGCAACCTTGAAGCCGGCGACGTGGCCGACGAGATCGAAGCGGACGACCTTGCCGGAGGGCGCGCCCTTGCCGGTGAGCGACAGGCTCTCCACCGCGGCGCCGGTGCCGAGGAAGGGCAGGGCGATGGCGCCGCCGTCGGGCCTGGCGACATTCACCGTCAACGCCAGGTCGGTCTTGCTTCCGTCCAGCGTTCCGCTGGCGGAGGCGCGCACGCTGTCCGTGGTGACCTCGCCCTGGCGCAGCACGACGCGCGGCAGCGCCTTGCCCGCGGCGCCCGCCCAGTCCGCATCGACGGCGACATTGATCGGCCCGCTCAGCAGGCCGGCGTAGTCGGGCGGCACCAGCTCGGCGAGATCGCCGCTGCCCTTGGCCGTGAGGCGCGTCCCGGCGCCTGCCGGTGACGACATGAACGCACCACTGAAGTGCGCGGCGCCGCCCGAGGTCAGCGACAGGTTGCCGGTGAGCGCATCGCCACGCGCGGCGAGCTTGGCATCGAGCGCATAGGCCGGCCCCGATGGTCGCCCGATCAGGCCGAGCAGGATTCCGTCGGCCGCTTCCTTGAGCGCCACCGAGGCGTTGAGCGGCGCCGTGCCGTCGGCGCGCGCCAGCGTCGCATCGAGCGTCGCCGCGCCGCCATCGATGCGCCGGGCGTCGAGTTTGGCCGCCAAGCTGCCATCGGCGCCAGAGACCAGCGACCCCGTCAGGGCGAGCACGGCGGGTCTGCCGGCGATCGCCTTGCCGAGTTCCAGTCGCGCCACCTCGACGTCCCGTGCCGCAAACGGCAGCAGGGCACCGTTGCGGCCGCCGCCACCGGCAAGATGCGGCCGGCGCTGAAGGACGATGCGCTTCGCCGTGATCTGATCCAGCGACAGGCTGCCGGTGAGAAGCGCGCTCGTATGAATGTCGATGGCAAGCCCGTCGATTTCGGCGAACGGGCCCGCGTCATCGGCGAGCACGATCCTGTCGGCACCGAGCGAGAACGGCAGCCAGCCGGTGAGATTGTCGATGGAGACCGTGACGCCGCTGCCGGCGCCGGCGCGTTCGACCGCGCCGGCGACCAGCGCGCGGCCGGGTGGCGTCGCCAGGCCGCCGAGCACAATCGCCAGCACCGCCACGATTGCTCCCAGCGCGATCCCGAGGATGCGCCACACCCTGCCTGGTCTGCGTCTGCGTCTGGTCACGATCAGAAAGCCTGGCCCAGTCCCACGTAGATGCCGACCGAGGGGTCGTTGGGGCCCCGCTGCAGGGGAACCGCAACATCGAGCCGGATCGGGCCGACCGGCGTCAGATAGCGCAGGCCCGCGCCGACGCCGACCTTCAGACCATCCAACCGCGGCAGCAGCGAGGCATAGGCATTGCCGGCATCGACGAAGCCGACCACGCCGATGGTGTCAGTCACGCGGTAGCGCAATTCGCCGGAGAAGAGCACCGAACTGCGCCCGCCCACCGCGATTGCCGAGCGCCGTCATGCGGTCCGATGTTCTGGTAGGCATAGCCGCGCACCGATCCGGCGCCGCCGGAATAGAGACGGCGGTCGGCGGCGACCTTGGTGACGTCGTCTACCGTGAGGATCGACGCCGCCGCCCTGGCGGCGAGCACGAAGCGGTCGGCATTGCCAAATCCCCAGTAGCCGGAGACGTCGGCGCCGAGTGTGGCGTAGGGCGTGTGCTCGAGGAAATCGTATGCGGGCGCCGCCGAGAACAGCGCGCGGTGGCCGCTGCTCGGATCAAGCTTGTTGTCGCGCGTGTCCCAGTCGAGCTTGCCGGTGAGCGTGGTCAGCAGGTGGTCCTCGGTCACCGTCGGCTCGACCGTCCGCGATCGCGCCACCTCCACACCGAGCGAGCCGCTCAGCGTGTCGGAAAAGGTGTGTTCGAGCCCGACTTCGCTCTCCAGCGCCGTCACCCGATAGGCGTCGGTCGTCTCGCGATAGCCCGCCACGCGCAGCGTGAAATCCGTCATCGGATCGAGCACGGCCGGCTTGCGGAAGTTGCCGGCGAGACGGAAATCGGGATCGAAGGCGCCATCGAGCAGGCGCGAGATGGACGCCGACAGCTTCAGTTGCTCGGCGCCGCCGAAGAGGTTGCGGTGCGTCCAGTGGACCCCCGAACCCAGCCCTTCCGTGTTGGAATAGGTGACGCTGGCGCCGATCACCCGCGGCTTGCGCTCGCTGACCGTGATCGCGACCGGGATGGTCCCGTCGGTGTCGAGCCTGTCGGCGGGCGTCACCTCGACACTGGCGAAGACGCCGAGGTCGCGCAGGCGCCGGGTGGCGCGCTTGACGATTTTTGCCGAGTAGAGCCCGCCGTCGATGCCGGCGCGGCGCAGCACGAGATTGGGATCGACCGCGTCGGTGCCGCTCACCGTGACCCGGCCAAAATCGGCAACCGGCCCGGGACGCACGGCCAGCGTCACGTCGAGCGTCTTGGTGCGATGGTCGGCAACGGTATCGCGCTGGCCGGCGACCGCCAGCGGGTGGCCCTCGTCCTGCCATGCCTCGGCCAGCTTCGTCTCGGCATCGACGACCACCGACGCGCGGGCCGGCGAGCCCGGCACCAGCCCCAGCAACTCGAGCGTCGTCCCCGCCGGCAGCGGCGCCGCGCGCACCGCGCCGAAGACGAATTCGGCACCGGGCCTGACGGTGATGGTCACCGGCACCGGGCGGGTCGCCATCGCTGCGAACGGATCGACCTTGGCCAGCGGCTTGCCGTCCACCGTGATCGACACCTCGCCGGCATAGCGGGCGTTCTCGTAGAGCACCGCCGTCAGGCGCCCGAGGTCCTGCCGGGCGCGCGCCAGCAGCCCGACCAGTCCGGACGCCGGCAATTTCTGGCGGTTGACCAGTTCGGAAGCCTGGCGCAGCGCGCGTTCGAGGCTCCAGCCCGCATCGCCAGCCGAGAAGGTCACCCTATAGGGTAGGGGATCGGGGATCGTCTCCTTGGGCGCGCTCCGCCCGAACGGCCACAGGTCGCTCAGCGCCGCGGACGCAGGCGCCACCGTGGCGGCCGTCGCGGTCAGCGCCAGCAGCACCATCAAGACCCTGCGAAGAAACTCACAAACGCGCACGATTCCGGCATCCGCCCATCGACTGCCGCCGCAGCCTGGTCATGGTTCACACCCGGTGAAGAGCGACCCTAACATGCTGATCAGACATGAATGGTGAGTGTACAGCAACCCGGCTGCCGGAGGCGAACCGGGTGGGTCTGTGGAACGGAATGGCCGCTACGCGGTTGACCGCTTGGATTTCGACTGTCGTTTTGCCATGCTAACAAAAGTGCGCGCAGTGACGAAGTGTACCCAGTGTGGTGCAGACACGCAGTTCCGGGCCCGGATCGAAGGCTGGTCCCGGGGCGAATACTTTCTCGTCTTCCTGTGCCCCACCTGCCATCACGTCGATTGGAACCGGCCGGCCGGCCGCCCCGGCGACGGCGACGGGCGTGATGCCGGCCTCGGCAGGGACGAATAGAGGCAGGCGCTTGCGCTCGACGCACCGTACTGGCCCGCGCATTGCGTTCCATGGCCCCTTCGGCGTCAGGCGGCATCCGGCGGCCTGCGCTCGGCCGCCTCGCCCAGCCGCACCGCGGCGTCATCGCCGGATGCGCCGTCGTTATCGACCCAGCGCATGACGGCGTCGGCGGTGACGCCATAGAGGACGGCGGAGGAAAGCACCACCAGCGCGACGATCGACAGCACGGCGGCGCGGTCGTCGCCGCTGAGCGAGCCCGCCGCGTGCACCGCGTAATAGAGCGAGGCGAGGCCGCGCACGCCGAGATAGCCGGTCGCCAAGCGTTCCCGCCGCGAAAAGGGCGCCGCCGGTGTGGCGATGAGAACGGCGATCGGCCGCGCGACCAGCAGCGTGCCGGCCACGAAGGCCACCTCCCGCCAGGTGATGCTGCCGATCACGCCGATGGCGACCAGGCCGCCGAAGATGGCCAGCACCAGCATCGTGACCACCTTCTCGACGTCGACCGCGAAGCCGTGGAGCTGGCGGAGGTAATCAGTGGTGCGCGCCACCCTGCGGATGCTGACCGCCGTGGCGAACACCGCGACGAAGCCGTTGGCGGAGATCACCTCGGCCACGCCGAAGGCGAAGAAGGTCAGGCCGAGGGCAACCGTCCCCGACCCCGACGCCTGCAGGCGCATGCGATCGGGCAGGTAGCGGTTGCCGAGCACGATCAGCCAGCCGACCAGGCCGCCGATCACGGCCGCGCCCAGCGTCTTGCCCAGGAACGCGATGCCGAACCAGTGCACCAGCGCCCCGGCGGAGGCGCCATGCGAGACCAGCATCAGGCCGAGGACGACGAAGGGGAAGGCGAGGCCGTCGTTGACCCCGGCCTCGGCCGTGAGCGCGAAGCGGACTTCCCGCTCCGGCCCCGAGCCCGGCGGCCCCACTTCCACCGGTCCGGCCAGCACCGGGTCGGTCGGCGTCAGCACCGCCGCCATCAGCACCGCCAGGCCCACAGGCAGTTGCAGGACGAAGACGCCGAGGGCCGCCGTCAGCACCAGGGTCAGCGGCAGTCCGATCGCCAGCAGCCAGGCGGCGCTGCTCCAGGTGTGGCGCGACAGCGGGCGATCGATGCTCAGTCCGGCCGCCATGATCGCCAGCACCAGCGCCACCCGCGTCAATTGTTCGGTCCAGTTGAGCTCCTCGACGCTGAGCTCATGGATGCCGGCGACCGAGAAGAAGACGTAGCCGGCCGCGACCGCGACCACGGCCAGCGACACCGGCAGCCCGCGCATGAACAGCGGTAGCCAGGCCGAGGCGAGAACCAGCAGGCCGAGGATCAGGAAGATGTAGCCTGACGTCATCTCGCTCCTCGTCAGGGTTGGCGGGAGGGGCGGGCAAAGAAGATCGGCGCGCCGGCCGCAAGCCGGCGCGCACCATGAGGGCAGCCCCCGGAGGGGGTTCCCTGCGGTCAACCCGCGCGGCGGTGACCGGTTCCGGGGAAATATTGCCGTTTCAGGCGGCCGAGGCCTCCAGAAGGCCGAAGAACGCCGCGCCGGCGGCAAGCCGCACCGTGCGCCGGTCGCCGTCGATGTCGGCGGCGAAGCCGGTGCCGTCGAGCGGCGTCAGCGTCGCCGGCGCCGTCGCGCTGGCCGCGTCCTTGCCGAGGTTGAACAGGCAGAGGATGTCCTCGCCGCCGCCGGAGCGCACGAAGGCGAGAACCTCCTCCGCCGCATCGACGAAACGGATCGTGCCGGTGACCAGCGCCGGGTGGCTGCGGCGGAAGGCGAGCATCCGCCGGTAGTGCGACCAGATCGAGCGATCGTCGCCCACCTGCCGGTCCGCGGCCCTCGCCGGATGCCCGGCCGCCACCGGCAGCCACGGCTTGCCGGTCGAGAAGCCGCCGTTGGGCGCCGCCGCCTCCCACACCATCGGCGTGCGGCAGCCGTCGCGGCCCTTGTATTCCGGCCAGAACTCGATGCCGTAGGGGTCGACCAGATCGGCGAAGTCGAGCTCCGCTTCGGTCAGCCCCAGCTCCTCGCCTTCGTAGAGGCTCACCGAACCGCGCAGCGACAAGAGGATGGCGATGGCCAGCCGCGCCAGGCTGTCGTGGTCGTGGTTCGCCGCCCAGCGGCTGACATGGCGGGTGATGTCGTGGTTGGAGAAGGCCCAGCACGCCCAGCCGTCCTTGACGATCGCCTCGAAGGCTTCCACCTGCTGGCGGAAGAAGCGCGCCGTGAAGACCGGTCCGAGGAAATCGAACGTGTAGCACATGTGCAGCTTGTCGCCGTCGGCGGTGTAGGCTGCCATGGTCCTGAGCGAGCGCGCCCCGTCGGCGATTTCGCCCACCGAGGTCGTCGCGCCGTAGCGGTCGAGCAACCCGCGGAAGCGCTTCAGGAACTTGAGGTTCTCCGGCTGGGTCTTGTCGTAGAGGTGGTCCTGCATGCCGTAGGGATTGGCCGCCGAGACCTCGGGCGTGCCGAGCGGCGTTGTCGGCGGATTCGATTTCAGCGTCGCTGAATGGAAATAGAAGTTGGAGGTGTCGAGGCGGAAGCCGTCGACGCCGCGCTTCAGCCAGAATTCCACCGTGTCGAGCAGGGCGTCCTGGACGTCGCTGTTGTGGAAGTTGAGGTCCGGCTGCGAGACCAGGAAATTGTGGAAGTAGTACTGGTGGCGGCGCGAGTCCCATTGCCAGGCCGGTCCGCCGAAGATCGACAGCCAGTTGTTGGGCGGCGTGCCGTCCTCCTGCGGGTCGGCCCAGACGTACCAGTCGGCGCGCGGGTTCTCGCGGTCGGCGCGGCTTTGCTTGAACCACGGATGCTGGTCGGAGCTGTGCGACAGCACCTGATCGATCATCACCTTGAGGCCAAGCCGATGGGCCTCGGCCGTGAGCGCATCGAAATCGGCGAGCCGCCCGAAGATCGGATCGACGTCGGTGTAGTCCGCCACGTCGTAGCCGAAATCCTTCATCGGCGAGACGAAGAAGGGCGACAGCCAGATCGCGTCGACGCCGAGGTCGGCGACGTAGCCGAGCCGGCGGGTGATGCCGGCAAGGTCGCCGATGCCGTCGCCGTTGGCGTCCTGGAATGAGCGTGGGTAGATTTGATAGATGACGGCGCCGCGCCACCAATCGGTTGCCTTGTTTTCGGTCATGATTGCAGTTTGGTCTTGCAGAAGCCTGGCTTCTGACCCTCAGGGGGTTGGCGGAAACGCGACGCCCTTGTCGTCGAAGACGTGCAGGGCGTTCTTCGGCGCGGCAAGCTGGATCGGTGTGTCGCGCCGGATGTCTATATACCCCTCGATCTTGGCGATGATCGGTGCCTCGTAGCCGCAGTCGACGTAGAGCAGCGTCACCTCGCCGAGGTGCTCGATGATGTCGAGCCGCCCTTGCAAGGCGGCCGGGCTGTCGCCGTCGGCGAGCGACAGGTTCTCCGGCCGCACGCCGAGCGTTCCCGGCTTGCCCACCGCCGCGGCGGGGATCTCCGCGGGAACCTCGATCGCAGCGTGCTTGGCCGGCTTGACCCGGGCCGCGCCGTCGCCGGCTTCGATCGTGCAGGGGATCATGTTCATCGCCGGCGAGCCGATGAACCCGGCGACGAACAGGTTGTCGGGCGCGTCGTAGAGCTCCATCGGCGTGCCGACCTGCTCGACCACGCCCGGCGCGCAGCACCACGATGCGGTCGGCCAGCGTCATCGCCTCGACCTGGTCGTGGGTGACGTAGATCATGGTGGTGTTGGCCATGCGCTCGTGCAGCTTGGCGAT
The DNA here is from genome assembly GCA_963782045.1 of uncultured Alphaproteobacteria bacterium. Taxonomy (GTDB): domain Bacteria; phylum Pseudomonadota; class Alphaproteobacteria; order Rhizobiales; family Kaistiaceae; genus CAVSRC01. The sequence continues at coordinate 180,659 of CAWAIR010000033.1, read as the reverse complement.
CTCGATGCGGGTGGCGACGCGCAGCGCCGCGTCGAGGTTCGACAGCGGCTCGTCGAACAGGAAGACACGCGGATCGCGCACGATGGCGCGGCCGATGGCGACGCGCTGGCGCTGGCCGCCCGACAGCTGCTTGCGGCAGGCGGTCGAGGTAGGGCGTGATCTGCAGCATCTCGGCCGCCTCGCGCACGCGCCGGTCGATCTCCGCCTTGCCGCCGCTGCCGAGCTTCATGCCGAAGGCCATGTTGTCGTAGACCGTCATGTGCGGGTAGAGCGCGTAGGACTGGAACACCATGGCGATGCCGCGCTTGCGACGGCGGCAGGTCGTTGACCACCGTGCCGTCGATCTTCAGGGTGCCGCCGGTGATGTCCTCCAGCCCGGCGATCAGGCGCAGCAGCGTCGACTTGCCGCAGCCGGACGGGCCGACGAAGACGATGAACTCGCCCGACTTGATGTCGAGGTCGACGCCCTTGATGACCTCGACGCGCGCCGAACGATTTCCTGATGTCGGTCAGCTTGAGGTCGGCCATGCTGCCGCTCCTGCTTAGCCCTTGACGCCGCCGGCGGTCAGGCCGGAGATGATCTTGCGCTGGAAGATCAGCACCAGAACGACCAGCGGCACGGTGACGATCACCGAGGCCGCCATGATGTTGCCCCAGGGGATCTCGTACTGGCTGGCGCCGCGAGAGCAGCGCGATCGCGACCGGCACGGTGCGCGTCGTTGTTCGACGAGGTGAAGGTCAGCGCGAACAGGAACTCGTTCCAGGCGGCGATGAAGGCGAGCAGCCCGGTGGTCACCAGCGCCGGCCACATCAGCGGCATGAACACCTTGGTGATGATCACCCAGGGCGTGGCGCCGTCGACGATCGCCGCCTCCTCGATCTCGATCGGCAGGTCGCGCATGAAGGTGGTCAGCACCCAGACGGTGAAGGGCAGGGTGAAGATCATGTAGGAGAAGATCAGCGCCACAGGCGTGTTGTAGAGGTCGAAGAAGCGGATCACCTCGAACAGGCCGGCGAGCACGGCGACCTGCGGGAACATCGACACCGACAGGATGGTGAGCAGCAGCAGCGTGCGCCCGCGGAAGCTGCACCCGCGCCAGCGCGTAGGCGGCGGTGACGCCGAGGAGCAGCGCGAGCAGCACGACCGACGCCGGCGACGATCAGCGAGTTCAGCAGGTTGCGCGGGAAGCGGCCCGTGGTCGAACACGTCGACGTAGTTCGACCAGCGAGATCGAATGCGGCCAGTAGTCGACCTGGAACAGCGCCGGTTCCGGTCTTGAAGCTGGTCAGGATCGCGTAGTAGAACGGGAAGACCGAGACCACGACGATCGACGACGACCGCGCAGGTAGAACAGGCTGCGTTTGGTAATGGCCCAGGCTCATCGGACGCCCTCGCCGAGTTGACCCGGCCGAGCCAGATGTAGAGCACGGTCATCATCGCGATGATCAGGAACAGCAGGGTCGATGCCGCCGAGCCGTAGGCGAACTTGTCGAAGTCGAACAGGTTCTGCGGGCGAGCACCGACATGGTCTTGGTCTGCGTCGATGTTCGGCGTCAGCACGTAGATCAGGTCGAAGATGCGCAGCGCGTCGAGCACGCGGAAGATCACCGCGACCATCAGCGCCGGCCGCACCAGCGGCAGCGTCACCCTCCAGAACACCTTGAGCGGGTGGACGCCGTCGATCCTGGCCGCCTCGTAGATGTCGCGCGGGATCATCTGCAGGCCGGCGAGGATCAGCAGCGCCATGAAGGGCGTCGTCTTCCAGATGTCGACGATGAGCACCGCGATCATCGCCGTGCTCGGCGTTGGCCGTCCAGGCGATCTTGTGAGTCGATCAGGCCGAGGCGCATGAGCATGTCGTTGATGATGCCGAACTGGTCGTTGAGCATCCATGCCCACATCTTGGCCGAGACGATGGTCGGGATCGCCCAGGGAACCAGGATGGCGGCGCGCACGATGCCGCGGCCCTTGAACTCGGCGTTGAGCACCAGCGCGACCAGCATGCCGAGCACGGTCTCGAGCCGCACCGAGATCGACGGCGAAACGCAACGTGTTCCAGACCGCGTTCCACCATTGCGGATCGACCAGGATGCCCGAATAGATGACCTTGCCGCTCGGCAGCGTGATCCAGCGTCAGATAATTGTCGAAGCCGATCAACTTGGCGCCGGTTCGAGGTTGTCGAGCGAGGCGTCGGTGAAGCCGAAATAGATGGTGCGGAGCAAGCGGCCAGCCGGCGACGACGGCGAGCGCCGACCAGCATCGGCACCAGGAACAGCCAGCCGACCGCAGCGCGAGACGCTGCAGCTTCGAGCGGTGATGCTTGCGCGAGGCGCAGCCGGAACGCCGGCGCTGTCGCATGCGTTGTCATCGAGCATCCGCTCCATGCCGATGCGCAGCCGCGGCATGTCTGCGTCCATCGGCCGACTTGGAGTTCGCGTGACGGGCCGGACATCCGAGCCTTGCCCCGGCCGCGCCGCGGCTCCACGCAAGGCGCCGCCGGCGGATGGCCGCCAGCCCGCCGACGTCCGGACGGACCTACCAGGCCGAGCCCTTGAGCTTGGTCAGCTGGGCTTCGAGCAGCGCCAGGTTGTCGGCCGCGGAGCCGTCGCCCGCCAGCGTGTTGTGCACGGCGGTCCAGAAGTCGCTCGAGACCTCGTTGTACTTGCCCTTGGTCGGAGCCGACGGGCGCGGCACGGCGTTCAGGCAGACGTCCTTCCAGTGCGGGATGATCGGCTGGGCCTTGGCGACCTCCGGATCATCATAGACGCGACGATGATCGTCGGCAGGTGGCTGACAGCTCGATGGCGCAGCCGCTTCTGGAATCTCGGGCGACGCCATGAACAGCGGCCAGCTTGATCGCCGCGTCCTGGTTCTTGCGAGTACTTCGACACCGCCAGGTTCCAGCCGCCGAGCGTGGCCGCCGAGGCGTGTCGCCGCCGGGCCGGCCGGCAGCGTGGCCACGTCGAACTTGCCCTTGATCGGGCTGTCGGCGCTGTTGCCGAGCGAATAGGCATAGGGCCAGTTGCGCATGAAGACCGAATTGCCGGTCTGCCAGACGCCGCGGCTTTCCTCTTCCTGATAGCCGAGCACGCCCGGCGGCGAGATCGTGCCGACCCAGCTCTTGGCCTCGTCGATGGCGGCAGCCGCCTTGGGGTTGTTGATCGTGATGGAGCCGTCCGGCTCGACGATCTGGCCGCCGCCATAGGACTTGACCCACTCGAGCGCGTCGCAGGTCAGGCCTTCATAGGCGTTGCCCTGGAAGACGAAGCCCCACATGTCCTTGTTTCCGGCCGCCCGCTCCTTGTCCATGATGATCTTGGCGGTCGTCGGCCATCTCCTGCCAGGTCGTGGGCACCGGCTTGCTGTACTTGTCGAGCAGATCCTTGCGGTAGTAGAGCGCCGGCGCGTCGGTGAAGATCGGCAGCGCGACGAGCTTGCCGTTGACGGTCTGCGACTCGATGATCGACGGGAAGTTCTCGTCGAGCGACCGGCCTTCTTGGCCGCGTCGGTCAGATCGACGAAATGGTCGGCAAGCTGCGGCGCCCAGATGACGTCGGTCATGTAGACGTCGATGTCGGCGTTGCCGGCAGCCAGCCACAGCCGGTACTGGCCGAACTGGTCGGTGGTCGATGACGGCATCGGCACGACGGTGACCTTGTCGCCCGTCATCTTCTCGTACGCGACGAACTGCTTCTGCAGGTAGGTCAGGTCTTGGCCGGTGTTGCCGAAAACGATGTGCAGTTCCACCGCCGAAGCGGGTCCGGCAATCGCGAGCGCTCCCACCAGGGCCAGAAGTCCTTGGTGAAGTTTCATCTTTTCGTCTCCTCCCTAGAGCGTGGTTCAGGAAGGAAGAAACGCTCCGCCAGCGTGCGAAGTCGCGGTTCCTCCCCCAAAAACGCCTTGAATCCGTCTTGGCGCGGACCTTGTGAAGCGCGCGCCATGTCCTCCAACGAGACGCAAGCCTTCAAAGCGCTTTGAGGTCTATCTTGGTTGTGCGCCAGCGTTGCAGTCAAGCAGGAAAGCGCAACTGCTGTGCACGGGCGAAGCAGCCGCTTGGGTCATGCGGTGGAAAGCCACATATTAGGGCGAGGATGCCGGGCACCCGGTGCTGCACAGGCGAGGCGAACGGACATGAAGGCGCAGCGGCGAACACGGTCGGCTCTCCTGTCGGAGTTGCTCGACGCCATATCGGCCCGTGGCCGGGCGCTCTTCCGCGGCGACGAGTTGGCGGCGCTCACCGCCCGCGGCGGGGCCGGGCTGGTCGCGCTCGGCGATGAGCTGCTGTCGCGCCGCGGCGAGGCGTCGGGTCTGGTGCTCGCCGAGCGCCTGCTTGCCGAGTTCGAGGCCGCCGACGCCGAGGCCCAGCGCACCTTCCTCGAGGCGCTTGCCAGCCACTTCGGCGCCGACGACGAGGCCATCGAAGCGGCCATCGATGCCTGGCGTGGCGCCGCCGGGCCGAGGCCGCTGGCCGGGCTCCAGCGGGCGAGCGAGCCGCGCCGCCAGGAACTCATCCGCCGCCTGAACGTCGCCCCGGGCGGCACCGCCGCGCTCATCCGCATGCGCGAGATGCTGATGGACGCCTGCAAGGACGATCCGGCGCTGGCACCGGTCGATGCCGATTTCGTCCATCTCTTTTCCGCCTGGTTCAATCGCGGCTTTCTGGTCCTCAGGCCGATCGATTGGGACACGCCGGCGAGCGTGCTCGAAAAGCTCATCCGCTACGAAGCGGTTCATGCCATTCACGGCTGGGACGATCTCAAGAACCGGCTGGGTCCGCCCGACCGGCGCTGCTACGGCTTCTTCCACCCGCGCCTGCCCGACGATCCGCTGATCTTCGTCGAGGTCGCCTTCACCCGCGAGATACCGGGTCGCATCGCCTCGATCCTCGATACCGCCCGCGAACCGATCACGGCCGAGCAGGCGACCACCGCCGTCTTCTATTCGATCTCCAACACCCAGCGCGGGCTCGCCGGCGTCAGCTTCGGCAGCTTCCTCATCAAGCAGGTGGTCGAGGACCTCAGGCAGGAGTTTCCCGGCCTCACCACCTTCGTCACCCTCTCGCCCGTGCCCCGCTTCGCCCGCTGGCTCGACGCCGAGCGCAAGGCGGCGGAGGAGGAGGCGGCGCTCGGGCCGGAGACCCGCGCCGCGCTTGCCGCCCTCGACACGCCCGGCTGGCACGCCGACCCGCGCCTGGTCGAGCAGATCGGCCCGCCGTTCCTTGCCGCCGCCTCGGCCTATTTCCTTGAGGCGCGCGACGGCCGCGGCCAGCTCATCGATTCCGTCGCCCGCTTCCATCTCGGCAACGGCGCCCGCCTCGAGCGGCTCAACATGCTCGGCGACACCTCGCCAAAGGGGCTCGAGCAATCCTATGGCCTGATGGTCAACTACCTCTACGATCCGCGCACCATCGAGCGGAACCACGAGGCCTATGCCGAGCGCGACGAGGTGATCGCCTCGCCCCTGGTGCGCCGTGTGCTGCCGGCCGGCCGGCAGGGGCCGCGACGCGAACGGCCGACCGCGTCTGAGCGCCGCGCCGCTGCCAGGCTGGTCGCCGCGGCGCGCACCCACGAGGCGTAGTCGTCCGCTCCCCGGCGATCTGTCACCGGGCTCTCAACATTTTGTGAATCGTGAAGCGGATCGGCGCCACAGCGCCGGTCCGCTTCCGACGTTGATGCGCATGGTCCGCGAACCTTAAATCTTCTCCATCATAACCAGGATTAGCGCGCGTCTGTCGCCCCGCGCCTAGCGTTGCCGGCGGGCGATAACACAAGCGCCTAGCGCTGCCGTCGGTCGTGTCGGATCTCGATCGGCAACCCCAAAATCTTCGTCATCGAAGACACGCCGCATCGGCGTGAGGTCGCTGTCGGTTTCCGGCGTTCGGCGCGTCAAGTTCGGCATCGCCGGGTCAGTCTCAATGGAGTGATGGAAATGAAGAAGCTTCTCTTCCCTGCGCTGGCAGCTCTCGCGCTCACCGTGTCTTCGGCGGCCTTCGCCGCGAGCGGTCCCTGGTACATCGTTTACCACTCGCGCTCGAACACCTGTCAGGCGGAGCACCAGGTCGGCGTCGGCGGCCAGCAGCAGACGGTGGGCGGCCCCTACGCCAACCAGAGCGCGGCGATTTCCGCGCTCGATCGCATGGGCGCCTGCGGCAGCGGGAGCCTCGGCGGTTACTGACCACCAAGGCCGTGGGGCCGCGTCTCGCGCGACCTTTTGGGCAGGAGGCGGCATCGGCAGCGGTGCCGCCTCTTTCCGCAATTGGCCCGACCGCGGCATCCGCGGAAACCTTAAATCTTCTCCATCATAATCAAGATTAGCATGCGCCGATTGGCCCGCGCCTAGGGTTCCTGCCGGGACGACACCCGAGGCCCGCGCCCTTGAACCGCGGAGCTCAATCACGGAGCAAGTCGATGAAGAAGTACCTGTTCCCCCTGCTGGCGGCCGCCGCGCTTCTCAGCGCCCCGGCAGCCTATGCGCGCACCATGCATGCCTCCGGCGCCTGGACGGTGCTCCAGGATGTCAACACCGACGCCTGCTTCGCCTCTGACCGCGCGCCCACCGGCGGCGAGCAGAAGATTGGCGGCTCCTATGCCACCGAGGGCAAGGCGCTCTCGGCCATCGGCGGCGCGGTGCAGTGCGCCAACCCGGAGAGTGGCTACTAGTCGTCGCAATCAAACAAGGCGGTCGCCCCAACCGGCCGCCTTGTTCCAGCAGCGCTGCCCGGCCGTCGGCCGCCGCCGCGATCATGGCCAAAAGGCGATCGCCGCACATTATTTTCTCGAAGGTTGAACCCCGTCTGCCGCGCGCCATGTCCTCGTCGCTGGGGTGCCGAGGTCATGGGAGCGATGCATGGCCGTTTCGTCTGTGCCTGCCGTTGGCGTTGCCACCGGCAGGGCGATTGCAATCCAGCCGGTCGATCCGCTGCTCGCGCGCATCGGCGCGCTCAACCCCCTCACCGAGGACCAGGCGCGCATCGTCGCCGCCATGCAGGGGCCGCCGGTGACCGTGCGGCCACGCACCGAGCTCGGTGGCGGCGGCGATCCCGGGCGCTCGGCCTACGTGCTGCGCGAGGGCTGGGCCTTCGCCTACACGCTTCTGCAGAGCGGCGAGCGTCAGGTGCATGGGATTCTGTTACCGGGCAACGTCATCGGCCTCGGCGATCTCTTCCGCCCCGGCGCCGGGCGCGGTGTCGAAGCCATCACCGAGGCCGTGGTGAGTTCGCTGTCGCTGGACTTGCTCCGCCGCGCATCGCACCTCTGGCCGGAGATCCTGGAGATCTTCCTGCGCCTCCAGGCCCAGGTTCAGTCGGCCCTGGTCGATCAGCTGGTCAACCTCGGCCGGCGGGACAGCCGCGCCCGCATCGCCCATCTCCTGCTCCGGCTCGAACGCCGCCTCACGCGCATCGGCCGCAGCGGACCGGACGGCTATGACTGCCCGCTCAGCCAGTACCTGATCGCCGACGCTCTCGGCCTCACCGCCATCCACGTCAATCGCGTGCTGAGGAGCCTGCGCGAGGAGGGCGTCGTCACCGTCCGCCGCGAGCGCGTCACCATCCACGATCGGGCGCGGCTGATCGAGATCGCCGGCGACGACGAAGGCGGTGCCCGCGGTGCCGATGGCATCGTCACGGCCGCCGGCCGCCGCGTCGGCTCGCGCCTCTGCGCTTGACGCCGGTCGATGAAGCCTCGGCCGAATCGCGCCTTCCATGGCGGGATGCCGCATTGCGCGTCATGCCGGCGGCGCCTCGAGCCGCCGCGCCACCGGCTTCAGCCGGTCGAGCGCGCCCGGAAGCCGTAGGTGGCGTCGAGCCGCTGCGAGAGATAGTCGGCGCCGCTCACCGGCGGATAGCGCGGCGGCCGCGTCTCCGTCACGCAGGTCGGCAGGCAAGCGATGATTGCGTCCGGGTTGGGGTCGAGGAAGAAGGCGACCGAATAGCGGTGGCGGCCGCCGCTATTGACCACCCGGTGCGGCGTCGACACGTAGACGTCGTTGGTCCAGCGCATCAGGCAGTCGCCGATGTTGCAGATGAAGGCGCCGGGAATCGTTGGCGCCGGGATCCAGTCGCCGTCGCGCTGCCTCACTTCCAGTCCGCCGGCCGAATCGGTGAGCAGCAGCGTGACGTCGCCGTAGTCGGTGTGCTCGCCGGCGCCGATCTGGCCAGCCGGCGCCGTGTCGGGGTGCGGCGGATAGTGCAGCAGGCGCAGCGTCGCCATCGGCTGGTCGAGCTTCTTGTCGAAGAAGTTGGGGCCGACGCCGAGATCGACGGCGATCGCCCGGTGCAGGTCGCGCCCGACCGACCAGGCCGCGTTGAAATAGGTCAGCATGATCTCGCGCCAGCCGGTCAGCTCGGGCCACAGGTTGACCCCGCGGAACGGTTCGCCGGCCATCACCCGCGGGTCCTTGGGCGACAGGTCGAGGCCGATGTTGAATGCCTCCTTGAGGTCGGCCTCCTTGGTCGGGTCTAGGCTCTCGCTCTTCATCGCCACGTAGCCGCGGTTGTGCGGCGAAAGGCTGATCGACTGCCGGCTCTTGTCCGCCTCCGGCAGGTCGAAGAAGCGCGCCGCCTCGCGGAAGACGGCGCTGACCAGCGACGGGTCGATGCCGTGGCCGACCAGATAGAAGAAGCCAGGGCCGCGCGCCGCCTTGCCTATTGCGTCGGCAACCGCCTTGAGGGCGTGCCGCCCGCCGGTTGATAGCGAGCTCATGTCGACGATCGGCAGGGACTGGCTCATCGGCTGCTCTCCAGGCAGGCGGCGGTTGCCGCCGCGTTCTGACGCCTCCGCATACTGGGCGCTGCCCGACTGGGAGAGCAAGTTGCGCGCCAACGTCGCACGGGCCGCGAACCTGTGCTGGCTGCCGGTTCAGTCGATGATTGCCAGGTCGAGCCTGGCGAGCGTCGCGGCATCGGCGATGGCTTCCGCTTCGGCGATCTTCCCATCCGCGAAGGTTAGCCGGATCACCAGGAGCAGGCGACCCCGCGGCGCCACCACGATGCCCACGCCGCCGTCCACCAGGACCGGACGCGCCGCCTGCGCCCGCCCCATGAGGCTCTCCGCCACGGCTGTCGCACCGCGCAGGCCGGTCGTGGCCCCCAGCCGGGTCGCGGCTGCGTCGGCACGCACCACCACGTCCGGATCGAGCAGGGCGAGCAGCCCCGCGAAATCGCCGCCGCGCGACGCCGCCAGGAAGGCCTCCACGACGGCACGCTGCCGGGTGAGGTCGGGATTGGCGAGCGCGGGCGAACCGCGCACGCGCCGGCGGGCGCGGCTGGCAAGCTGGCGCGCCGCCGCTGGCGTCCGGTCGATGATCGGTGCGATCTCGTCGAAGGGCAGGTCGAACATGTCGTGCAGGACGAAGGCGATGCGCTCGGCCGGCGCCAGCGCGTTGAGCACCACCAGCATGGCGAGGCCCACGGAGTTGGCGAGCTGCATCTCGTGCTCGAGCCCCGGCTCCTGCGCCGCCGGTTCGGGCCGCGCGTCGTCAAACGCCAGCGGCTCCTCGCGCCGCGATTTTCGCTGGCGCAGCATGTCGAGGCAGATGCGCGCGACCACGGTGGTCAGCCAGCCGGCGAGATTGTCAACCGAGCCGGCGTCGGCGCGGCTGAGGCGCAGCCAGGCCTCCTGCACGGCGTCCTCTGCCTCGCTCTGCGAGCCCAGCATGCGGAAGGCCACTGATTTCAGGTGGCCGCGATTGGCCTCGAACGCCGCCGCCGGAAGATCCCTTTCGGCCATCGGTCACATCTCCCTGTCGCGTTTCGTCATGGCGATGACGGATGAAAGTCGGCCGATGTGACAGGTCGCTCGGCTGTCCGCCGCCATGAGCCACCTTTGTCCGATGGAGAACGACGTGCAGCCACGCATGAAGCACCCCGTTTACGTCTTTCCGCAGGCCCTGCAGGCAATGCAAGCCCTCCACCAGGCGGTCGCAGACGACGACCTGCCTCATGTGACGCGCGAGCTTGTCCGTTTGCGGGCAAGCCAGATCAACGGCTGCAGCGTCTGCGTCCAGTTGCACGCCCGGGCGCTCAAGGAGGCCGGCGAATCCGACGAACGGATCTTCGCTGCTGCCGCCTGGCGCGATACGGACTATTTCACCGGGCCCGAGCGCGCCGCGCTGGCGCTCACCGAGGAACTCACCCGGATCGCCGACCGCAGCGATCCGGTTTCCGACGCGCTGTGGGACGAGGTTGCCGGCCAGTACGGCGAAAAGGCGCTGGCCGCGCTGTTATTCGAGATCGCCGGCATCAACGTCTGGAACCGCTTGAACGTGGCGGTCCGCCAGCTTCCCGTGACGGCCTGACGGAAGCGCGGCGGCGGCCCTCTTGCTGCCGCCGCGCCACGCTGGCATCGCCTCTCCCCTGCCGCTATCGTCCGCCTTGGTGGGGAGGGGCTCCGCGATGGCGACCTTCGGCCTGATCCACGGCGCTTGGCACGGCGCCTGGTGCTGGGATTTCGTGATAGCCGAGCTGGCAGCGCTTGGTCACGCCGCGCGCGCCGTCGATCTGCCCATCGACCGGCCTGACGCCGCTATCGTCGACTATGCCGATACCGCGGCCGCCGCCTTTGCCGGCCCCGGCGACCTTATCGTCGTCGGCCATTCCATGGCCGGTCTGGTGGCGCCGCTGCTCGCCGATCGCCTGCCCCTGCGTGGCTTGGTCTATCTCTGCGCCGTCCTCAGAAGGCCGGGGAGCAGCCTCGCCGCGGACCGCGAGGCCGGCCTCAACGGCGACATCTCTCCGCCGGACTTCGGCAGCGAGCTCCTCCGCGACGCCGATCGGCTGACCTGGTGGCCGAGCGCGGACGCCGCCGCCCGCCATCTCTACCAGGACGCCAGCGCGGAGCGCGCCGCCTGGGCCTTCGCCCGCCTCCGCCGTCAGAAGGGCTATTGGAGCGACCGCTCGCCCCAGGCCGGCTGGCCTTCCGTGCCGGCCGTCTCCATCGTCGCAGCCGAGGATCGGGCCATCACCCCCGACTGGTCGCGCCGGGTGGCGCGCGACTGGCTGAAGCTTGCCCCCCTCGAATTCCCCGGCGCCCACTCGCCGCATCTGACGCGGCCGCGCGAACTGGCGGCGCTGCTCGACAGCCTCGCCCGCGCCACCTTCGCCTGATCCCGCCGCCGCTCGCTTGCATCCGCGCCGCAAAAGGCTCTAGGGAACGGCCGGCTCGGTAGCGGTCGGCGAAGGGGCGATAATGGCATGATCATTCCGGTCGTAATGTGCGGCGGTGCCGGCACGCGCCTGTGGCCCGCCTCGCGCGGCGACAGCCCCAAGCCGTTCCTGCCGCTGGTCGATGGCGCCTCCACCTTCGCGCTGACGCTCGCCCGCATCGCCGACCGGGCGGTCTATGGCCCGGCGGTGGTGATCGCCGGCGCCGATCATGCCCATCTCGTCGCCGCGGCCCTGGCGGAAGCCGGCATGCCCGCCGTCACCCTGCTTGAGCCGGAGGGGCGCGAGACCGCCGCCGCCGTCGCCGCCGCGGCTGCCTTCGTTGCCGTCGATCATCCCGATGCCACCCTGCTGGTGCTCGCCGCCGATCATGTCATCCGCGACCACGCCGGCTTCCGCGCGACCGTCGAGACCGCGCTTGCCGCCGCGGAAGCGGGCCGCATCGTCGTCTTCGGCATTCCCCCGGCATGGCCGGCCACCGGCTACGGCTACATCCGGCCGGGCGCGCCGCTGCAAATGCCGGGCGTCCGCGCCGTCGCCCGCTTCGTCGAGAAGCCCGATGCCGAGCACGCCCGCCAGTACATCGCCGACGGCTATCTGTGGAACAGCGGCATCTTCCTGCTCAAGGCAGCCACCGCGCTCTCCGAGCTCGCCGCCCACGCGCCGCAGGTGATTGCCGCCGCCGGGGCCGCCATTGCCGCCGGCAAGGCGACCGACGGCGGCGCCGTCCTCCAGCTCGACACGGCCTCGTTCGCCGCTGCCCCAAAAATCTCCTTCGACCGCGCCGTCATGGAGAAGACCGCGAACGCCGCCGTCGCCGACGCCCGCTTCGACTGGTCGGACCTGGGCACCTGGGCCGCGGTCTGGGATGCCGGCAGCCGCGACGCCGCCGGCAACGTCTTGATCGGCGACGCGGTGCTGGTCGATGCCGCCGGCAGCTATGTTTCGACCACCCGGCCCAAAGTCGGTGTCGTCGGCCTCCGCGACGTCGTGGTGGTGGCCACCGACGATGCGGTCCTGGTCGCCGCGCGCGGCGCCGCCGACCGGGTCAAGGACCTCACAGCCGCCGTCGAGGCGGCACCGGAGGCGGTCTACGGCGATTTCGCCCGCCACTACCGGCCCTGGGGCTACTACCAGTCGCTCGATCAGGGCCGCCGCCATCAGGTCAAGCGCATCGTCGTCAAGCCCGGCGCCCGCCTGTCCCTGCAGAAGCACGCCCGCCGCGCCGAGCACTGGACGGTGGTCGAAGGCGTCGCCGAGGTCACGGTGGGCATGGCGCGCGAGGCGCTCGCGGTGAGGACGGTCAGGCAGAACGAGACGGTCGACATTCCGCTCGGCGCCATCCACCGCATCGCCAATCCGGGTGCGGTGCCCGTGACCATCATCGAGGTGCAGGTCGGCGACTATCTCGGCGAGGACGATATCGTCCGCCTCGAGGACGACTACGGCCGCCAGGGCAAGACCTGATCCCGCACCTGTCGTCCCGGCGCGACACCTCTCCCACCAAACACGGCCTCGCCATGACCCCCTCTTCCTGTGAGGGGAGAGGGGACGAAGACGGCAGGCGCCGTCAAGATGCGATTGCCCTGCCGCCAAGGGGGGAGGGGGCTCCGCCCCCGTCAATTGGTGCTGGCGTCGCCCAGCTTGGTGCTGCGCGTCACCATCATGCGCGCCTCGTAGCAATGCTTGCCGAAGATGAAGATGCACACCTGGCAGGCCATGCCGTTGCCGCCGTCGAGCGGGCTGCAGTTGTGGACCGAGCGCAGCCGCCATGTCTTCAACTGGCAGCGCAGCCCGTGATAGTCGAACCTGAGCGGCGTCTTGTTGTCCGGCAGGTACTTGCTCATCTCGCGGATATAGGCCGAGACGACGAAGGGAACCTTCAGCCGGTTCGACACGTAGCTGCCTTCGCAGCTCCCGAACATCTCGCGCTTGTCGGCGTTGCCGCCGCCATAGCAGCGGTCGACCGACATCGCCGTCACCGAGCGCGACAGCGAGACGCAGCTCACGATCCCGGCGCGAAAAAGCTCCGCCGCCGGGGCCGGTCCTGCCTGCATGAAGGCCCCCGCCAGGACCAGGAGAGCGATCAGTTTCGCGTGCATCGTTGCCTCGATGGATCGACGGAACTGCCAGGAACGCCATCCTTAACCTGCGGCCGTCCGTCTGTCACCCTGCCGCCGGCGGGCCCCGGCGGGCCCCGGCGGGCCTTGAGCGCCGCCGTGTCGCGCTTGACGCTCGTTCGGGAATTTGTCCAAATGATCAAAGACCGTTGCCGGCCTTCCTTCACCGGACCGGCGAAGACCAGGGGGTATCGATGGCGGCCGACAGGATTCCGGACATTGCCGCCGGTCGTTTGAAGCCTGAAGAATACCGCGAGAATTTCAGCGACCTGCATCCGCCGCTGGAGCGCCACGAGGCCTTCGTCGAGGCCGACCGCTGCTACTTCTGCTTCGACGCGCCGTGCGTCGCCGCCTGTCCCACCGGCATCGACATCCCGCTCTTCATCCGCGAGATCCTCACCGACAATCCGGTCGGCGCCGCGCGCACGATCTTCCAGCAGAACATCTTCGGCGGCATGTGCGCCCGCGTCTGCCCGACCGAGACGCTGTGCGAGCAGGTCTGCGTGCGCGAGGTCGCCGAGGGCAAGCCGGTCAGGATCGGCGAGTTGCAGCGCTACGCCACCGACGTGGTCATCGAGAGCGGTGCGCAGCCCTTCCAGCGCGCGCCGCTGACGGGAAAGCGCGTCGCCGTCGTCGGCGGCGGGCCAGCCGGGCTCGCCTGCGCCCACCGCCTGGCGCTCTACGGCCACGACGTCGTCATCTTCGACGCCCGGCCGAAGGTCGGCGGCCTCAACGAATATGGCATCGCCGCCTACAAGGCGGTCGACAATTTTGCCGCCCGCGAGGTCGAGTTCATCCTCTCCATCGGCGGCATCCATGTCGAGACCGGCAAGGTGCTCGGCCGCGAGTTCACGCTGGGCGAGCTGCGCGAGGATTTCGACGCCATCTTCCTCGCCATCGGCCTCGGCGGCGTCAATGCCCTTGGCCTTTCCGGCGAGGACATGGCCGGCGTCGAGGACGCCGTCGACTACATCGCCGGCCTGCGCCAGGCCAAGGACCTCGGCACGTTGCCCGTCGGCCGCCGCGTGGTCGTGGTCGGCGGCGGCATGACCGCCATCGACATCGCCACCCAGTCCAAGCGGCTGGGCGCCGAGCAGGTCACCATCGTCTACCGCCGCTCGCCGGAGCGCATGGGCGCCAGCCGCTACGAACGCGAACTCGCCCAGACCGATGGCGTCACCATCATCTTCAACGCCCGCCCGTCCGGCCTCACCGATGTCGCCGGCCGCGTCACCGGCATCGAGTTTGAGCGCACGCGCGAGGACGGCGACCGCCTGGTCGGCACCGGCGAGACCTTCACGCTGGAAGGCGACATGATCTTCAAGGCGATCGGCCAGACCTTTGACGGCGAAGCGCTGAACGGCGCCATCGCCGGCGTCCAGCTCGAGGGCGGCCGCATCAAGGTCGACAGCGAGCGCTGCACCAACCTCCCCCGTGTCTGGGCCGGCGGCGACTGCGTCACCGGCGGCGAGGATCTGACCGTGGTCGCCGTCGCCGACGGGCGTGATGCCGCCGAATCGATCCACCGGGCGCTCACCGGCAGCGCCGCCGACGCGGCCTAGGCTGATGGCGCGAACGTCTCGTTTGTCTCGACAGGTGCCGCGAGTCGTCTCCCCCCTTGCGGGGGAGAATGTCGCGGCAGTGAAGCAGGTACAGCGTCGAACCCTCCCCTGGAGGGAGGGTCGAAAGCGCGAAGCGCTTTCGGGGAGGGGCCTGGGCATGTCAGCTATTCACCCCCCCAAATCCGTCGCTCGCTGCGCTCGCCGGATTTCGACCTCCCCTCAAGGGGGAGGTTGTCCCGTCATACTCGCTCGCCCGAGCGTAGGAGGTTCCGATGGCTGACCTGAGATCTGAATTCATCGGCATCAAGTCGCCGAACCCGTTCTGGCTCGCCTCGGCGCCGCCCACCGACAAGGAATATAACGTCGTGCGCGCCTTCAAGGCGGGCTGGGGCGGCGTCGTGTGGAAGACGCTGGGCGAGGACCCGCCCATCGTCAACGTCGCCGGCCCGCGCTATGGCGCCATCCATGCCGGCGACCGCCGCCTGATCGGCCTCAACAACATCGAGCTGATCACCGACCGCGAATTGCAGGTCAATCTCGAGGAGATCAAGCGGGTCAAGCGCGACTGGCCGGACCGCGCGCTGGTCGTCTCGCTGATGGTCCCCTGCGAGCAGCATAACTGGGAGGCGATCCTCAGGGCCGTCGAGGAGACCGAAGCCGACGGCGTCGAGCTCAATTTCGGCTGCCCGCACGGCATGAGCGAACGCGGCATGGGTTCGGCCGTCGGCCAGGTGCCGGAATACATCGAGATGGTGGCGCGCTGGTGCAAGTCGGCGACCCGCATGCCGGTCATCGTCAAGCTCACGCCCAATATCACCGACATCCGCTATCCCGCCCGCGCCGCCAGGCTCGGCGGCGCCGACGCGGTGTCGCTGATCAACACCATCAACTCGATCACCAACGTCGACCTGGACGCCTTCTCGCCTGTCCCCTCGATCGACGGCAAGGGCTCGCACGGCGGCTATTGCGGCCCGGCGGTGAAGCCGATCGCGCTGTCGATGGTCTCCGAGATCGCCCGCGATGCCGAGTGCCGCGGCCTGCCCATCTCCGGCATCGGCGGCATCACCACCTGGCGCGACGCCGCCGAGTTCATGGCGCTGGGCGCTGCCAACGTGCAGGTATGCACCGCGGTGATGACCTACGGCTTCAAGATCGTCGCGGAGATGATCTCCGGCCTCTCCGCCTATCTCGACGAGAAGCAGATGACGCTCTCCGATCTCGTAGGCCGCGCCGTCCCCAACATCTCGGACTGGCAGTACCTCAATCTCAACTACGTCACCAAGGCACGCATCGACCAGGACCTCTGCATCAAGTGCGGCCGCTGCCATATCGTCTGCGAGGACACCTCGCACCAGGCGATCACCGCGACCAGGGACGGACAGCGCTATTTCGAGGTGGTCGACGCCGAATGCGTCGGCTGCAATCTCTGCGTCAACGTCTGCCCGGTCGAGGACTGCATCACCATGGCGCGGATCGCCGAGGGCACCGACCCGCACACCGGCGCGCCGGCCACCGGCTACCGCAACTGGACAGAGCACCCCAATAACCCCGCCTGCTTTATCCCGGCCGGGGAGTAGGGCGTCCCGGCCCCGGCGCGGTGCGTGGTACCGCAGACCCCGCCAGAATAGCGGCGCGTGGTAGCCCGCATGGAGCGGAGCGCAATGTGGGGTCTGCGCCGCCCCGGATTTTCGCTTGCGCTTCATCCGGGCTACAGGGCACGACCGAAAAACAAATCTGTCCCCGCCCCCCTGAGCCCATGAGACACTGCTCGCATCCTCGCTCATGAGGGGCGTCTCCGGAGGCGTCTTGAGATGGAGCGGGGTGCGGTGTCCCGCCCTTTCCGTTTCGCAAACGGGAGGGCCGGAGCCCGGGAGCCCACCGGCGGAGGGAAACCTCCGCAGCGCTGACGCCTCCAAAGGGCGGCGCTAAAGGCAGGCGAGGGTCAGCCGCGGTCGGGCCGGTCGGCGAAAGCCGTCACCGGGACCGCGGCGGTCGAGAGGCGGCAGAGCCGCCTCGCCTTCGTCCTGGCCCAGGCGGGGCCGGAGCAAGACCCACCGCGGCGGGCGCTCGGTCGAGCGCCCCTCAAAGCATTACGGCATGGCACTCGTCGAGCGCCCGCCACCCCCTCCTGCCTTCGGGCCGAGGGATACTCTTTGAACAGTTCATCACCCCGGTGCTTCCGGCGCGCGGGAACGCGAGGTCGTGCCAAGTGCCCCTTCGTCATTCCGGCGGCGGCCGGAATCCCGAGGGTGAAATCCGCCGGTCGCGGGCGCAACGCAATGGGTCGTGAAGGCCCCTGCCGACCCCGCCGTCGAGAAAGCCGACAAGTGGGCACATCCGTCTTGACCTTCGCCGCGCCATGCGGTTGCCTGCCGCGCGTTTTGCCAGACGGGGGATGCGGAATGGGACTGATGAGACTGGCCGGGCCCGCTCTGGCAGCCTGCGCGGGGCTCATGCTGGGCGCCTGCGTTGCCGATGCGCCCGCATCCGAAACCAGCATCGCACCCGCCGTCGCCCCCATCCCGCCGCCCGTTACCGGTTGGCAATGGACCGACGCCGCGGCCGGCCCCACCGTCACGGTTACCACCACCGATGTGACCCCGGGCGCGGCGCCCGGAATGCGCACGGCCTCGCTCGGCATCGCGTGCAACGACGCCACACCTTCCATCCTCCTCGCCTGGGATGCTCCGGTCGCCGCCGGCGGCCGCTCCGCCCTTGCCTACAGCTTCGATGGCCAGCCCACGCACGATGTCACCGCGCGCGCCGCCGATCCGCAGTCGCTGGTGATCAGCGATCCGCTGGTCGTGTCGCGCTTCATCGACGAGGCCGCCTACAGCCGTCAGCTCGTCGTCAGCGCCGGCGCCACGCAGGCGGCCTTTTCCACCGCCGACGACGCCGGCAATCTCAGACGCTTCCGGACCGCGTGCCCGGACGGCACCAACTAGTCCAGCGAGGCTTCACCCCATGAGCGATCCGGCGGTGCGCATCCTGTCCGCGGAGGTCCTGTCGGCCGGCTGGGGCAGGCTCACCCGCTACACCATCGACTACACCCGCCGCGACGGCCGCCACGAGACCCAGGTCCGCGAGGTCTACGACCACGGCAACGGCTCCGCCGTCCTGCCGATCGACCCGGCGCGCGGAACCGTCCTGCTGGTGCGCCAGTTTCGCATGGCGGCCTATCTCCAGGATGGCTCCGGCAGCCTCGTCGAGGTCTGTGCCGGCCTCAACGACGATCTCGCGCCCGAGCAGGTGGTGGTGAAGGAGGCCGAGGAGGAGCTCGGCACCCACATTCACGGCGTCGAGCGCGTCCTCGACGTGGCGATGAGCGCCGGCAGCCTGACCGAACGGCTGAGCCTGTTCATGGCGCGCTACGCGCCAGCCGATCGCTTTTCCGCCGGTGGCGGCGCGCCCGGCGAGGGCGAGGACATCGAGGTTCTCGAAATGCCGCTCGACGAGGCGCTGGCCATGGTCGCCTCGGGCGCGATCGTCGACGCCAAGACGGTCATCCTGCTCCAGCTTGCCGAGCGCCGGCGGAGCGGGGTTGAGGTGGAACTCGGAGGCGGGTGACGGCTTTCACCATCTCGCAATCTGATTTGGACCATATTCAAATTGTTTCGCGGATGGTGCACCATCGGGCAAAGGGGCTGAGCGCCACGCCATGGGTCGCATGAGGCTGATCGGGCTTGCTGCTGCTGCGCTTGCCGTGCTGGTCGCGGTGGGTCTGCCGGCGCGCGCCCAGTATCGGCTCCAGTTCAGCTATTGCGACCGCCTGCAGGCGCAATATGTCGGTGCGCTCCAGCGGGCGACCGATCTCGGCGTCAGCGGCCGCGAAATGGTCCAGATCGACCAGCTCAGCCAGCAGCTCGCCCAGGCGCAGGTGGCCGCCCAGCGCGCGAATTGCACCGGCGGCTTCCTCTTCTTCGGCCCGCGGCCGAGCCGGCAGTGCCCGGCGATCATGGCCCAGGTGAACCAGCTCAGCCGCCAGCTCAGTCAGTTGCGCGGCAACAACTTCTTCTCCTTCGGCTTCTCGCCCGAGGCCGAGGTCGCCCGCCTCCGCGATGCGCTTTCCAGCAACGGCTGCGACGTGCCGATGGCCGGCGGCACGCGAGCGCTCTGCGTGCGGCTGTGCGACGGCTACTATTTCCCGATCGAGTTCGACGCCGCCAGCAGCCACTTCGATGCCGATGCCGCCGCCTGCCAGTCGATGTATGCCGGGGACGGCCAGGCCGAGCTGTTCGTGCAGTCGAGCAGCGACGACGTCGCCGACGCCACCGCGCTCTCGACCGGCGGGCGCTACGGCGACCAGCCCTATGCCTTCCTCTACCGCCAGAATTACGAGCCGGCCTGCGTCGCTGAGCTGCATACCGGCATCAAGGCGCTGGCCGAGCGCTACTTCTCGCAAGTTCCCGCCGCGGCGCCTGCGGCAGATCGCGGGGGCGTCGCCGAAGGCGCCGAAAACCTTGCCGATCCCGCAGCTCCGCCGTCCTGCTTCGCAGGACCCGGAGACGCTCGCCAACGCCGCCGGCCACTTCACCATTCAGTCCGGTCGCCCCGCGCGTCGCCAGCACCGACACGGCGCCGAAGCCGGTGCGCATGGTCGGCCCCGCCTACTACGCCGACATGTTCGACCTGTCGAAGGCGCGGCGGAAGCAGGAGTCGCTGCGTCCGAGCTTCGCCATCGTCGGCCCCGCCGCGGCGTCCGAGCCGGCCGCCGCCCCGGTCACGCCGAACTAGCTCCGCGGCGCCACGCCGCCGAGGAACACCTGCTCGAGCGTCGCACGCGCGCGGGCGAAGGGCTCGGGCGAGTCGATGGCGCAGCCCAGCAGCGTGCGCACCTGCACCTCGAAATCGGCATAGTGCTGGGTGGTCGCCCAGATCATGAAGATGAGGTGGTGGGCGTCGACCGGCGCCAGCTCGCCCTTGGCGATCCAGCGGCGGATGACCGCGGTCTTCTGGTCGACGAGCTTCTTCAGTCGCCCCTTGAGCACGTCGGAGAGTACGGGCGCCCCCTGGATGATCTCCATGGCGAACAGGCGCGACTCCTTGGGTTTGTCGCGTGCCATCTCCAGCTTGCGGTCGATGTAGGCGGTGATCTCGCTCGCCGGGTCGCCGTCGCTGGAAAGCTCCTCCAGCGGCGTCAGCCACATCTCCAGCGTGCGATTGAGCACCGCCCGGTAGATGTCCTGCTTGCGGCGGAAATAGTAGAGCAGGTTGGGCTTGGTCATCTGCGCCAGCGTGGCGATCTGGTCGACCGTGGCGCCGCGGAAGCCGTAAGTGGAGAAAACCTCGAGCGCGGCGTTGAGGATGCGCTCCTCGTTTTCTTCCTGGATGCGGGTGCGCTTGCGGGTGCGTCGTGCCCGGGCGCCGTTGGCGGGGTTCATCGACGCGGCGGCAGCAGGTGACGCCCGCAAAGGGAAAGAGTCGCGATTTGCAAGCCGTGCGCCTGGTTGTCTGGCGGTCGTGGCGACCAACTGCCCCCTTGAGCGGGATTTGGAAACTGACTAACGTTCCCTTGACCAAATGGTCAGGAAATTCGCCGTCTTCTCCTAGAGGAAAAGGCCGACCGGTGCAATCAGCCCGGTTCTGTCCGGCCTGACCGTTGCCGTTCGCGATGGCGTTGGGGGGAAATGGCGCCGAGAGGACATGAAAATCGTGGCGCGCACTCAGGTCTCAACCAACAATCTCGAAGCCTTCTGGATGCCGTTCACCGCCAACCGGCAGTTCAAGAAGGCGCCGCGCATGCTGGTCAGCGCGGAGGGCATGTACTACCGCTCCGCCGACGGCCGCAAGGTGCTGGACGGCACCGCGGGTCTGTGGTGCGTCAATGCCGGCCATGCCCGGCCGAAGATCGTCGAAGCCGTCGCCGCCCAGGTGCGCGAGCTCGACTATGCGCCGGCTTTCCAGATCGGCCACCCCAAGAGCTTCGAGCTGGCGGCGCGCCTGGTCACCTACATGCCGCCCGGCATCGACCACGTCTTCTTCACCAATTCCGGCTCCGAATCGGTCGAGACCGGCCTCAAGATCGCGCTCGCCTATCAGCGCGTCATCGGCCAGGGCTCGCGCTTCCGCCTGATCGGCCGCGAGCGCGGCTATCACGGCGTCAATTTCGGCGGCATCTCGGTCGGCGGCATCGTCGGCAACCGCAAGATGTTCGGCACGCTGCTGACCGGCGTCGACCACATCCGCCACACCCACGACCCCGCCCGCAACGCCTTCTCGCGCGGCCAGCCGGAGCACGGCGTCGAGTTCGCCGACGAGCTTGAGCGCGTCGTCGCCCTGCATGATGCCTCGACCATCGCCGCCGTCATCGTCGAGCCGGTCGCCGGCTCCACCGGCGTGCTGGTGCCGCCCAAGGGCTATCTCGAGAGGCTGCGCGCGATCTGCGACAAGCACGGCATCCTGCTCATCTTCGACGAGGTCATCACCGGCTTCGGCCGTCTCGGCGCGCCTTTCGCCCTCGATTATTTCGGCGTCATGCCGGATATCGTGCTGACCGCCAAGGGCGTCACCAACGGCACCATCCCGATGGGCGCGGTGTTCGTGAAGAAGGAAATCTACGAGGCCTTCATGAACGGCCCCGAGCATCTCATCGAGTTTGCCCACGGCTACACCTATTCCGGCAATCCGGTAGCGGCCGCCGCCGGCATCGCCACGCTCGACACCTACGAGGAGGAGGGGCTGCTCGACCCGCGGCGCCGAGCTTGCCGACTACTGGGCGGATCACCTGCATGCGCTCAAGGACCTGCCGCATGTCATCGACATCCGCAATTGCGGCCTGGTCGGCGCCATCGAGCTGGAGCCGATGCCGGGCGCGCCCACCAAGCGCGCCTTCACCGCCTTCATCGAGGCCTTCGAGAAGGGCCTGTTGATCCGCACCACCGGCGATATCATCGCCCTGTCGCCGCCGCTGATCATCTCGAAGTCCGAGATCGACCAGCTTTTCGACACGCTGACCGGCATCCTCAAGGCGCTCGACTAGACGGGACGTTTGCTGAGCCTGCTCAATTTCGCTTGTGTTTGGTAAGGAGGGAGCCCGTCATGGAGACGATTTCGAACATCATTGGCGGGCAACTGACACGCTCGGCGAGCCACGCGCACCGCGCCGATCTTCAACCCGGCGACCGGCGAGCAGTCGGCGGTGCTGCCGCTGTCGACTGCCGCCGAGCTCGGCGCCGCCGTCGCCGCCGCCAAGTCGGCGCTCCCCGCCTGGGCCGACATGCCGCCGCTCAGGCGTGCCCGCGCCATGTTCCGCTTCAAGGAGCTGCTCGACGCCAACGTCGACCGCATCGCTCGGGCGATCTCGGAGGAGCACGGCAAGACCCACGCCGATGCCGTCGGCGAGGTCCAGCGCGGCATCGAGGTGGTCGAGTTCGCCTGCGGCATCCCGCATCTGTTGAAGGGCGAGTTCTCCCGCCACGTCGGTCCGGCGATCGACACCCACACCGACCGCCAGCCGCTCGGCGTGGTCGCCGGCATCACGCCGTTCAACTTCCCGGCCATGGTGCCGATGTGGATGTATCCGGTGGCGATCGCCTGCGGCAACACCTTCGTGCTGAAGCCGTCGGAGAAGGACCCCGGCGCCTCGATGGTCGTCTACGACCTCTTCCGCGAGGCCGGCTTCCCTGACGGCGTGCTCAACATCGTCCACGGCGACAAGGAGGTCGTCGACGCCATCCTCACCCATCCCGACATCAAGGCGGTGTCCTTCGTCGGCTCGACACCGATCGCCGAATACGTCTACCGCACCGGCACCGCCAACGGAAAACGGGTGCAGGCGCTGGGCGGCGCCAAGAACCACATGATCGTCATGCCCGACGCCGACATGGACAAGGCGGCCGACGCGCTGATGGGCGCCGGCTACGGCTCGGCCGGCGAGCGCTGCATGGCGGTGTCGGTGGCCGTGCCGGTCGGCGAGGAAACGGCCAACCGGCTGGTCGAGACGCTGGCGCCCCGCGTGCGCGCTCTCAAGATCGGCCCCGCCACCGATCCCGATGCCGAGATGGGGCCGCTGGTCACCAAAGAGCACATGCAGAAGGTCACCGGCTACATCGATCTCGGTGTCAAGGAGGGCGCCGAGCTGGTCGTCGATGGGCGCGGCTTCAGGCTGCAGGGATACGAGGGCGGATACTTCGTCGGTGGCACGCTATTCGATCGCGTGAAACCCGACATGCGGATCTACAAGGAGGAGATTTTCGGGCCCGTGCTCTCCGTCGTGCGTTCGCCGGATTACGACCACGCCGTCACCCTGGTCAATGCTCACGAATTCGGCAACGGGGCCGCAATTTTCACCCGCGACGGCGATGCCGCGCGCTCCTTTGCGGACAAGGTCGAGGCGGGCATGGTCGGCGTCAACGTGCCCATTCCGGTGCCGGTCGCATATCATTCCTTCGGCGGCTGGAAGCGCTCGCTGTTCGGCGACCACGCCATCTACGGCCCGGAGGGCGTGCATTTCTACACGCGCCTGAAGACGGTGACCTCGCGCTGGCCGGAGGGCATCAAGTCGGGGGCGGTCTATACCTTCCCGACGATGTGAGGGTGGCCCGATGCTTGGCTTCCACAGGGGCTCTGCCGCCTTCGTGAGATGATACAAACGGGTTTTTCGGCCGAACAGGTTTGCTCCGCCGGAGTGAGGCGGCCAGGTAGCTCCGCCGGCAGACGCCGGGCTTGACCCGGCGATCCAATCGGTCGTGCAATGGCCAAAAGGCCGCATGGCCCGGCGAAGGCCCGGGCATGAGTTGTGCAACGCGGCAAGCGGCGCGAGGACAGGGGCAGGATGGCATGACGAAATTGAAGGGCGGGCTGATCCAGATGTCGCTCAAGGGCGACACGTCGATGTCGCCTGCCGAGATTCGCGACAAGATGATCGAAGCCCATCTGCCGCTCATCGAGGAGGCCGGGAAGAAGGGCGTCCAGGTGCTCTGCTTCCAGGAGGTGTTCGACCAGCCCTACTTCTGCCCGAGCCAGGACGCCAAGTGGTACGCGGCCACCGAATCCATCCCCGACGGGCCGACCGTCAAGCTCATGCAGGAGCTGGCGAAGGAACATGCGATGGTGATCGTCGTCCCCATCTACGAGGAGGAGATCACCGGCGTCTATTACAACTGCGCCGCCGTCATCGATGCCGACGGTAGCTACCTCGGCAAGTACCGCAAGACCCACATCCCCCATGTCGGCGGCTTCTGGGAGAAGTTCTTCTTCAAGCCCGGCAACTCCGGCTGGCCGGTGTTCCAGACCGCCTACTGCAAGCTCGGCGTCTACATCTGCTACGACCGCCATTTCCCGGAAGGCTGGCGGGCGCTGGCGCTGAACGGCGCCGAATACATCGTCAACCCGTCGGCGACGGTCGCCGGCCTCTCCGAATACCTGTGGAAGCTGGAGCAGCCGGCGTCGGCAGTGGCCAACGGCGTCTATATCGGCGCCATCAACCGGGTCGGCACCGAGGCGCCGTGGAACATCGGCGAGTTCTACGGCCAGAGCTATTTCGTCAATCCGCGCGGCCAGATCGAGGCGATCGCCAGCCGCGACAAGGACGAGTTGCTGGTCCACGAAATGGACTTCGACATGATCCGCGAAGTGCGCAACACTTGGCAGTTCTTCCGGGACCGCCGGCCGGAGACGTACGAGCGGCTGACGGACATCTGAGAAAGAGGGCGATGGCCGGACCGACCGACAACCTGAAGATCAACAGCGACCGCCTGTGGGGGGCCATCCACGAGATGGCCGAGATCGGGCCGGGCGTGGCCGGCGGCAACAACCGGCAGACGCTGACCGACGACGACGCCAGGGGGCGGGCGCTGTTCAAGACGTGGTGCGACGCGTCGGGCCTCGCCATGGGCGTCGATCGCATGGGCACCATGTTCATGCGCCGCGAGGGCACCGAACCGGACCTCGATCCGGTCTATGTCGGTTCGCATCTCGACACCCAGCCGACCGGCGGCCGCTACGACGGCGTCCTCGGTGTGCTCTCGGCGCTGGAGATCGTGCGCACGCTGAACGACCTCGACATCAAGACGCGGCGGCCGATCGTCGTCACCAACTGGACCAACGAGGAGGGCGCCCGCTTCGCCCCCGCCATGCTCGCCTCCGGCGTCTTCGCCGGCGTCCACACCCTCGACTACGCCTATGGCCGCAAGGACCCGGAGGGCAAGGCCTTCGGCGACGAGCTGAAGCGCATCGGCTGGGTCGGCGAGGAGGAAGTCGGCGCGCGCAAGATGCACGCCTATTTCGAGTACCACATCGAGCAGGGGCCGATCCTCGAAGCCGAGCAAAAGCAGATCGGCGTCGTCACCCACGGCCAGGGCCTGTGGTGGCTGGAGTTCACGCTCACCGGCAAGGAAGCGCACACCGGCTCGACCCCGATGGCCATGCGCGTCAACGCCGGGCTCGCGATGGCGCGCATCCTCGAGATGGTGCAGATGGTGGCGATGGACAATCAGCCGAACGCCGTCGGCGGCGTCGGCCAGATGTTCTTCTCGCCCAATTCGCGCAACGTTCTCCCCGGCAAGGTCGTCTTCACCGTCGATATCCGCACGGTCGATCAGGCCAAGCTCGATGGCATGCGCGCCCGCATCGAGGCCGAAGCGCCGAAGATCTGCGCGGCGCTCGGCGTCGGCTGTGCGATCGAGCCGGTCGGCCATTTCGATCCGGTCACCTTCGACCCGGCGCTGGTCGAGCGCGTGCGCTCGGCCGCCGAGCGGCTCGGCTACAGCCATCTCGACATCGTCTCCGGCGCCGGCCACGACGCCTGCTGGGCGGCCAAGGTGGCACCCGCCACCATGGTCATGTGCCCATGCGTCGACGGCCTGTCGCACAACGAGGCTGAGAATATTTCGCAGGAATGGGCGGCCGCCGGCGCCGAAGTTCTGCTCCACGCCGTGCTCGAAACCGCGGAGATCGTTGCCTGATGGCCGAAACCTTCGATCGCGACGAACGCCGCGCCAAGCTGGAGGCGCTCTATCGCGCCTACAACGAGCGCGACGTCGATGCGGCCCTGGAGCACCTGGCGCCCGGCGTGGACTGGCCGAACACAGTGACCGGACACCGCCTGCACGGCCGCGACGCAGTGCGCGCCTACTGGCAGAAGCAGTGGCAGGAGATCGACCCGACGGTCGAGCCGGTGCGCATAAACATCGCCGACGACGGCACCAGCCGCGTTCTGGTCGACCAGCTCGTGCGTTCGCTCAAGGGCGAGATCCTGCAGAACCGGCGGCTCGAGCACGTATTTGAATTTGACGGCCCTTTCATCAGCCGCATGACCGTCTTCGGCCTCGAAGAGGGCGAAGTCGCCGCAGGACAGGGACGACGACGAGGACGGCGGCGACGGCGGTGAAGGCGGTGAAAGTGGCGGGTAGGGGAATGGGCGGTCGCGGCCGCCCGTCAGTCTTGAGGAGTAGCCAATGACGACCGTGATCAAGGGCGGCACCATCGTCACCGCCGACATGACCTACAAGTCCGACGTTCTCATCGACAACGGCGTCATCACCGCCATCGGCAAGGACCTCAAGGGCGATCATGTGCTGGACGCCAGCGGCTGCTACGTCATGCCGGGCGGCATCGATCCGCACACCCATCTCGAGATGCCCTTCATGGGCACCACGGCCTATGAGGACTTCTCCTCCGGCACCCGCGCGGGGCTGACCGGCGGCACGACCATGGTGGTCGATTTCGTCCTGCCCAACCCCAACGAGTCGCTGATCGACGCCTTCCAGACCTGGCAGCAGAAGGCCGGCAAGGCGACCAGCGACTATTCCTTCCACATGGCCATCACCTGGTGGGGCGAGCAGGTGTGGAAGGAGATGGAGGAGGTGGTCAAGCGCGGCGTCAACACCTTCAAGCACTTCATGGCCTACAAGGGCTCGCTGATGGTGAACGACGACGAGATGTACCAGTCGTTCCTGCGCTGCGCCGAGCTCGGTGCCCTGCCGCTGGTCCACGCCGAGAATGGCGACGTCGTCGCCCGCCTGCAGCAGAAATACATGAGCGAAGGCACCACCGGGCCGGAGGGCCATGCCTATTCGCGCCCGCCGGAGGTGGAGGGCGAGGCGACCAACCGCGCCATCATGATCGCCGATGCCGCCGGCGTGCCGCTCTATGTCGTGCACGTGTCGAGCGAGGACGCCCACGAGGCGATCCGCCGGGCGCGCATGCTCGGCCGCCGCGTTTACGGCGAGCCGCTCATCCAGCACCTGACGCTCGACGAGACCGAGTATTTCAACCAGGACTGGGACTATGCCGCCCGCCGGGTGATGTCGCCGCCCTTCCGCAACAAGAAGAACCAGGATTCGCTGTGGGCCGGCCTTGCCGCCGGCTCGCTGCAGGTGGTCGCCACCGACCATTGCGCCTTCACCACCGAGCAGAAGCGCATGGGGGTGGGCGACTTCACCAAGATCCCCAACGGCACCGGCGGCCTCGAAGACCGCATGCCCATCCTGTGGACGCGCGGGGTCAGGACCGGCCGGCTGACCATGAACGAGTTCGTCGCCGTCACCTCGTCCAACAGCGCCAAGATCCTCAACGTCTATCCGAGAAAGGGCGCCATCGTCGTCGGCGCCGATGCCGATATCGTTGTGTGGGACCCGGAGAAGTCGAAGACCATCACCGCCGCCAACCAGGCCTCGGCCATCGATTACAACGTCTTCGAGGGCTTCGAGGTGACCGGCCTGCCGCGCTACACCCTGTCGCGCGGCGACGTCGTCTTCGCCGACGGCAAGCTCGACGCCGAGGACGGCCGCGGCCGCTTCGTCGACCGGCCGCCCAACGCCCCGGTCAGCCAGGCCTTGTCGTCGTGGAAGGCATTGACCACGCCGCAGCCCGTGGAACGCTCGGCCAAGAACATGCCAGCAGGCGTGTGAGCGAGGACCCATGTCGGACGATCATCTCAAGGCAAGCGACTCCCTTGCCGAACTCCTGAGGCGCGGCCCCCGGCCGCCTTCGGACCGGGTGGGACCGCCCGAGGTCGAGGCTGAGGCCGTCGCGGACGCGGAGCCCGGCACGGCCGCGCCGCCGCGGCTCGAAGTCGAAGTGGTCGATGTCGAGACCGCCGACGAGCCGTCCGAAGCGGAGACGGCAGAGCCGATCGTGGGGGCCACGCCCGATGCGGAGGAAGCCGCGCCCGGGGTGTCTGTGGTTGCCGAGAAGCCTGCCGCCGCCGAAGAAGCGGCGCCACCGGCGCCCAAGCGTCCGCCGATCATAAAGCCGCGCACGCCCTTCGCGGAGCGCAAGAAGCCGGGCTGGCTCTCGAGCGAGACCGGCGGCAGGTCGCCGGTTTCGGGCGCGGCCGCCAGCGAGGCGTTCAACAAGGCGTTGGCCGTCGACAAGCCGGCCGAGGCTGCGGAGAAGGCCGGGCCGGTCATCGACATCAAGCGCCTCGAACTCACCTTCATGACCAATGATGGGCCGGTCGAGGCTCTCGCCGACATCAACCTGAAGGTGGAGCGCGGCGAGTTCATCTCGCTGATCGGCCCGTCCGGCTGCGGCAAGACCACGCTCTTGCGCGTGATCGCCGACCTCGAGCACGCCACCTCCGGCACGGTCACGGTCAACGGTGTCAGCCCGGAAGAGGCGCGGCTGGCGCGTGCCTATGGCTACGTCTTCCAGGCGCCGGCACTTTATCCGTGGCGCACCATCGCCAAGAACGTCGCCCTGCCGCTGGAGATCATGGGGCTCGGCGTCATGGCGCGCGAGGACCGCATCGCCCGTAACCTCGAGCTGGTCAATCTGACCGGTTTCGAGCGCAAATATCCCTGGCAGCTTTCCGGCGGCATGCAGCAGCGCGCCTCGATCGCCCGCGCGCTCGCCGTCGAGCCCGAACTGCTGCTCATGGACGAGCCATTCGGCGCTCTCGACGAGATCGTCCGCGACCACCTGAACGAGCAGCTCCTCGGCCTGTGGGGCGAGACCAACAAGACCGTGGTCTTCGTCACCCACTCGATTCCGGAAGCCGTGTTCCTGTCCAGCCGCATCGTCGTGATGACGCCGCGGCCGGGCAAGATCCACGACATCATCGAATCGACGCTGCCGCGCAACCGCAATCTCGACATCCGCGAGACGCCCGAGTTCCTCAAGATCGCGCACCGTGTCCGTCAGGGCCTGCGCGCCGGTCATAGCTATGACGACTAGTCGCCTGCCGCCCCACCCGGTCGATCGCTCCGCAATCGACCACCCTCCCCTCGCGGGGAGGGATTGGGGGTTGCTGCTCGGCTCTGCCCTTGTTGAGACCGGTGATCTGGAGGCTTGCTCCGATCCCTCCCCGGAACGGGGAGGGGGGACCGCCGAAGGCGGTGGGTGGGGTGAAATCAGATGAGCGTGGCCGGCACCGCCTACGCCCGCGCGTCCGACCGGCGTGGCATCCTGGCGCGCTTCTTCGCGAGCCGCTTCGTCGCCGTCACCATGGTGGTGCTGTTCATCATCGCCATCTGGTATCTCGGCGCCTTCCTGCTCGACGCGCCCTTCCAGCGCGATCTCGACCAGCGTGCCGGCGTCACCCGCTCGCCGATCGAGTTCATCGTCGCCGCCTACAGCCAGAAGAAGCCGACCCTGCCGGCGCCCCATCAGGTCGCCGTCGACACCTACAACAGCGTCGTGCTCGCCAATCCGACAAAGCCGTCGAGCCTGCTCTACCACGCCTGGGTGACGCTCACCTCGACCTTCGTCGGCTTCGTCTTCGGCACGCTGTTCGGCATCCTGCTCGCCGTCGGCATCGTCCACGTCAAGAGCCTCGACCGCAGCCTGATGCCGTGGGTGATCTCGTCGCAGACCATCCCCATCCTGGCGCTGGCGCCCATCCTGGTGGTGGTTGTCTTCAACCTGCTCACCGGCCAGATGCACCTGCCCACCGATTTCAGCCGCTTCATCGCCAAGGCGCTGATTTCCGCCTACCTGTCTTTCTTCCCGGTCACGGTGGGCATGGTGAAGGGCCTGCGTTCGCCCGACCCGTTCCATCTCGACCTGATGCGCACCTACAGCGCCACGCCCTGGCAGGTGTTCCGCAAGTTGCGCTGGCCGTCCTCACTGCCCTTCCTGTTCGTCTCGATGAAGATCGCCGTCGCCGCCGCGCTGGTCGGCGCCATCGTCGCCGAGCTGCCCACCGGGGCGGTCGCCGGCATCGGCGCCAAGCTGCTCCTCGGCTCCTACTACAGCCAGTCGATCCAGATGTGGTCGGCGCTGCTCGTCGGCTCGCTGCTCGCCGCGCTGCTGGTCACCGCCGTCGGCATCGCCGAGCGTCTGACGCTGTGGCGCATGGGAGGGGGCCGCCGATGAACCCGACCGCGAATGCCGGCGTCAACTGGCAGGGCTGGATCGCGCTGCTCGCGGTGATCGCAGCACTGGCGCTGCCGCTGGCGACCGTCGGCGGCGGCCCGGACTATCTGCTCGGCGGCGGCGCCAATGCCATCCTTGCCGCGCTCATCATCGTGCTCGCCGTGCTCGCCGGTCTGCTGCGCCGCGTCTCGCCGGTCGGCAATCTCATCATGTTCGTCGGCGGGCTGGTCGCCGCCGGCGTTGCCGCCACGGCGCTCTCCGCCGTCGCGGCGCTCGCCAAGAGCGGTGATGTCAGCGGCCTCCCCCGGCTGGCGGCGGCCGGCGGCTTCTGGGCGCTGGTGGTCGTCGCCTGGATGCTCGCCTGGGTCTCGGTCAAGCGGCTGAGCCTCGTCCGGCCCAGCCGCCGCTTCGGCGGCCTGGTGCTCAAGGTCTTCATCCCGCTGGTCTTCGGCGCCACCATCATCTTCCTGTGGGAAGTGGTGGTGCGCGCCCTGGCGGTGCCCTTCGTCATCCTTCCGCCGCCGAGCGCGGTCTGGGCGAAACTGACGGCGCCTGAGTTGCTCACCTTCTTCGGGCCCAACGGACCCGTATCCGGCATCCTGTGGATCGACTTCCGCCAGACCTTCCTGAAGTCGGTTCTGGTCGGCTACGCCGTCGGCTGCTTCTCCGGCTTCGCCGTTGCCGTCATCGCCGACCGCATGCCCTTCCTCGGCCGCGGCCTGCTTCCGATCGGCAATCTCGTCTCGGCGCTGCCGATCATCGGTGTCGCCCCGATCATGGTCATGTGGTTCGGCTTCGACTGGCAGTCCAAGGCGGCGGTGGTCGTCGCCATGACCTTCTTCCCGATGCTGGTCAACACGCTCGCCGGCCTCGAGGCCGCCGACCAGACCCAGCGCGACCTGATGCACACCTACGCCGCCGACTATCGGCAGGAATTCGGCATGCTGCGTCTGCCGGTGGCGTTACCCTTCATCTTCAACGCTCTGAAGATCAACTCAACTCTTGCGATGATCGGCGCCATCGTGGCCGAGTTCTTCGGCACGCCGATCGTTGGCATGGGGTTCCGCATCTCGACCGAAGTCGGACGCATGAATACCGACATGGTGTGGGCGGAGATCGCGGTGGCGGCTGTGGCCGGCTCCGCCTTCTACGGCATCGTCTCGCTGATCGAGCGCGCCGCAACGTTCTGGCATCCGTCATTCCGTCAATCCTGAAGAAGGGGCAGCACATGAAGAAAGTCGTGTTGGGAGCATTCGCCGCCGCGCTCGCGCTGGCGGCTGGACCGGCGTTCGCCGCCGATTCGGTGACCCTGCAGTTGAAGTGGGTCACCCAGGCCCAGTTCGGCGGCTACTACGTCGCCAAGGACAAGGGCTTCTACAAGGACGAGAATCTCGACGTCACCATCAAGCCGGGCGGCCCGGACCTCGCGCCGGAGACCGTGATCGCCGGCGGCGGCGCCGACGTCATTGTCGACTGGATGACCGCCGCGCTGGTCGCCCGCGAGAAGGGCACCATGCTGGTCAACATCGCCCAGCCCTTTGCCAAGGCGGGCATGGAGCTGGTCTGCCCGAAATATACCGGCATCAAGACGCCCGCTGACTTCAAGGGCAAGACGCTGGGCGTCTGGTTCTTCGGCAACGAGTATCCGTTCTACGCCTGGATGCACAAGCTCGGCCTGTCCACCGACGGCGGTCCCGACGGCGTCACCGTGCTCAAGCAGAGCTTCGACGTGCAGCCGCTCATCCAGAAGCAGGCGGACTGCATCTCGGTCATGACCTACAACGAATACGGCCAGGTGCTCGATGCCGGCTTCAAGCCGGAAGATCTGACCGTCTTCAACTACTCGGCCATGGGCGTCGACCTGCTCGAGGACGGCCTCTACGCGCTTGAGGACCGGCTCAAGGATCCGGCCTTCAAGGACAAGATGGTCCGCTTCGTGCGGGCGTCGATGAAGGGCTGGAACTATGCCCTGGCGCATCCCGAAGAGTCGGCCCAGATCGTCGTCGACAATGGCGGCCAGGACCTCCAGCACCAGATCTACATGATGGGCGAGGTCGCCAAGCTGACCGAGGGCGCCAACGGCGTGCTCAACGAGGCTGCCTATCAGCGCACCGAGCAGGCGCTGCTCGACCAGAAGATCATCACCAAGAAGCCGGAAGGCGCCTGGACCCACGACATCACCGACGCCGCCGGTCTCGGCAAGTGATCTCTGGCTGAAACGCCAAACAGCGGCGGGCGCCTTCGGGCGCCCGCTTTTTTCACGCCAAACCGCGTTGTGCCTACACAACGTTCTCCTCGGTCAAAGGTTGCCCGGCGGAAATGCGGGCGAAGCCGAGCGGCGACAGATCGAGGCTGACGTAGCGGCCGTGGACGATCAGCTCGGCAAGCCCCCGGCCGACGGCCGGCGCCTGTTGCAGGCCGTGACCGGAGAAACCGGTGGCGACAAGGAGATTGGCAAAGCCGGGCAGGGGCCCCACGATGGCGTTCTGGTCGAAGGTGTTGACGTCGTAGTGACCGGCCCAGGAGCGCCCCGGTCTGATCGCCTCGAAGGCCGGCACGCGCGCGGCGAGGATCGGCCACAGCGTCTCCTCGAAGAAGGCATGGTCGACCGCAAAGTCGGTCGACGGCGGGTCGTCCGCTTCCGTCGGGGCCATGCCCGAGAGGTAGAGTTCGCCCTCGGGCCGCACATAGGCGCCGCTGGGATCGATGAGCAGCGGAAAGCCTGGCAGGGCCTCGCGGCAGGCGAAGGTGAAGACCATGCGCTTGCGCGCCTCCACCGGCAGCGCCACCCCGGCGCGCGCGGCGAGGTGCGGCGTCGCAGTGCCGGCCGCCAGCACCACCGCGCCGGCCGCGATGGGCGTGCCGTCAACCAGCCGCACGCCGGTCGCTCGCCCGCCATCGTGCTCGACCATGGCCACCTCGGCGGTCAGCATGTGGGCGCCCAGCGCCCGCGCCTTGCGGCGCAGCGCCTGCATCAGCGTATAGCCGTCGAACCAGCCTTCGCCGCTCCGCCCCCAGGCCCCGGCCGCGATGTCGTCCGCCGCCACATAGGGGAAGCGCGCCCCCAGCTCCGTCCGGTCGAGGTGGAGGATGTCGGCGCCCATCGTCGTCTGCAGAGCGTGATTGCGCTTGAGCGTCGCCGCGCCTGCCTCGGTCGCCAGGAACAGGTAGCCGCCTTCCGCAAGCCCGATGTCCGGCCGCTCGCCGCCCACCTCCAGCCGCTCGCCGACGGTGCGCAGGAAGTCGATGCCGTGGAGCGAAATGGCGATGTTGACGGCGGATGAAAACTGCTGGCGCACCGAGCCCGCCGAGAGCGCCGTTGCCGCGAACGCGAAGCTCGGGTCCTTCTCGATCAGCAGAACGCTGCCGTCGAAGCCCGGATCGGCCGTCAGGTGATAGGCAAGCGAGGCCCCGTGCACCGCCCCACCGACGATGATGACGTCATAGGCTTTCATCGGCGCCGCCGCCCCTAGCCGATCGGCACCAGCGGGCGGTCGATCACCTGGCGCAGCGCGAACTTGGATTCGATGCGCGCCACCCCGGGCAGGTGGCCCAGCACGGTCGCATGCAATTGCTGGAAGTCGTGCAGGTCGCGCGCCGCCACGCGGATGAGGTAGTCGCTGGTCCCCGACATCAGGTGGCAGGAGAGCACGTTGGGGCAGTCCGCCAGCGCCCGCTCGAAGGCGCGCAGCGCCTCGTCGTTCTGCCGGTCGAGCGCGATCTCGACGAAGGCGGTGATGCCCAGGCCGACCGCTTCGCCGTCGACCATGGCGCGGTATCCGGCAATCACCCCGTTGGCCTCCAGCGCCTGCAGGCGGCGGGTGCAGGCCGACGGCGACAGCCCGACGCGCGAGGCCAGCTCCACCGTCGTCATGCGGCCGTCCACGGCGAGCACCGAGACGATCTTGCGGTCGAATCCATCCAGTTGCACGAAATCACCTCTAAATACCGGGCAAGCGCAAGTTTATGTGCGCAAATGGCAATTCCGCAAGCGCGAATGCACGGAATACGCGCCATTTTTGCAGTATAGAGATGGAATAGCTCTTACCGAGGGAGATCCCCCATGCTCGTTGGCGTCACCAGGGAAATCAAGCCGAGCGAATTCCGCGTCGGCCTCACGCCGGCTGCCGTCGGCGAGTATGTCGCTCATGGCCACCGGGTGCTGGTCGAAACCGGCGCCGGTGCTGGCATCGGCGCCAGCGACACCGACTACCGCACCGCCGGTGCCGATATCGCAGCCGATGCGGCCGCGGTCTTCGCCAAGGCCGACATGGTCGTCAAGGTCAAGGAGCCGCAGCCGGCCGAATGGGTCCAGCTCCGCCCCGGCCAGATCCTCTTCACCTATCTCCACCTCGCCGCCGACGCGGCCCAGGCCAAGGGCCTGATGGCTTCCGGCGTCACCGCGATCGCCTACGAGACGGTCACCGACGACCACGGCCATCTGCCGCTGCTCGCCCCGATGAGCGAGGTCGCCGGCCGCCTGTCGATCCAGGCCGCGGCCACAGCGCTGCAGAAGCCGAATGGCGGCCGCGGCATCCTGCTCGGCGGCGTCCCCGGCGTCGCCCCGGCCAAGGTCGTGGTCATCGGCGGCGGTGTCGTCGGCACCCAGGCCGCGCGCATGGCCGTCGGCCTCGGCGCCGTCGTGTCGATCCTCGACCGTTCGCTGCCCCGCCTGCGCGAGCTTGACGACCTGTTCGTCGGCCGCGCCGTCACCCGCTACGCCACCCGCGAGGCGGTGGCCGAGGAGATCGCCTCGGCCGACGCGGTCATCGGCGCCGTTCTCGTGCCCGGTGCCGCCGCGCCCAAGCTCGTCACCCGCAAGATGCTCGGCACTCATGAAGCCCGGCGCCGTGCTCGTCGATGTCGCCATCGACCAGGGCGGCTGCTTCGAGACCTCGCGCCCCACCACCCACGAGCATCCGACCTTCGTCGTCGACGGCATCGTCCACTACTGCGTCGCCAACATGCCGGGCGCCGTACCGCTCACCTCCAGCCACGCGCTCAACCACGCCACGCTGCCCTTCGGCCTGGCGCTGGCCGACCACGGCCTGGCGGCGCTTGCCCGCGACCCGCACCTCCGCGACGGCCTCAATGTCCATCGCGGCCGCATCACCCACCGCGCCGTGGCCGAGAGCCTGTCGCTGGAATTCTCCGATCCAGGAGAAATGATGGCGGCCTGAACCGCCACGACTGACATCCGACTGGGGGCCCGCCCGACAAAGGCGGGCCCTTGCTTTGCGTGCGCCTGGCGGAATCGGCCTTTCATCTCGTCCGGATAGCCTCTAGACAGGCGCCGTGAACCCGCGCCCCGACCTCTCCCGCCGACACTGACCTCGCCGAGGCACTGTTGCCGGTCGCCGTTCAGGCCGGCGAGGCGATCCTCACCGTCCGCCGCGCCGGCGCGAGGTCGAATGGAAGGCCGATTCCACGCCGGTCACCGAGGCCGACCGCGCCGCCGAGGCGGTGATCTCGGCGCTCTGGCCGAACTCGCCCCGGGCGTGCCGGTAATCGCCGAGGAAGCCGCCTATGAAGGCCGTGTGCCCGAGACCGGCGGCGAATTTTTTCTCGTCGATCCGCTCGATGGCACCCGCGAGTTCGTGCGCGGCGGCAACGATTTCACCGTCAACATCGGCTTGATCCGCGATGGCGCACCGGCCCTCGGCGTCATCTACCTGCCGGAGACCGGCAAGCTGTTCTGGGGCGTGGCCGGCGCCGGCGCCTGGCGGGCCGTGGTGGTCGACGGCGCCGTCGGCGAGCGCCAGCCGATCCGCGTGCGTCCCGCCGCCCGAGGGGCATCGCCGTTGTCGCCAGCCGCTCGCATCGCACGCCGGAGACCGACGCCTATATCCGCCGCTACGACGTCGAAAAGCTGGTTTCCGCCGGCTCTTCCATGAAGTTCTGTGCCGTCGCCAGCGGCAAGGCCGACCTCTATCCGCGCATGGGCACCACCATGCAGTGGGATACGGCGGCCGGAGACGCGATTCTTCGCGCCGCCGGCGGCACCGTGGTCACCCTCGACGGCAAGCCGTTCACCTATGGGCCTAAGGGCGGGGCAGGGGCCGAAGCCTACCGAATCCCTGGTTCATCGCCGCCGGCAGCATCACGCCCCTCGTGGAGACCGGCTGACGTGCGGCAAAGCCGTTCCGCCGATCAGCGGTTCTGAGCGAAATCCCCCGGTACTTGCGGTAATCGAGGACTGCTTCATGCTTGGCGGTGGGCCGGGCCGGTGGCTAGGGTCCGCCCGCCGCAGTCGGAGTAGAAAGAACGCCCGAGTGATGAGTCGCCCGCCAGTCCCACCTGAAACGCCTGGAAGCCGAGGCGATCTTCATCATGCGCGAGGTGGTCGCCACCTTCGAGCGGCCGGTCATGCTCTATTCGATCGGCAAGGACTCCTCGGTGATGCTGCACCTGGCGCTGAAGGCGTTCTATCCGGCGCCGCCGCCGTTCCCGCTGCTCCATGTCGACACCACCTGGAAATTCCGCGAGATGATCGCCTTCCGCGACGCGACGGCGAAGAAATACGGCCTCGATCTCCGCGTCCACACCAACCAGGAAGGCAAGGCGCAGGGCATCAATCCGTTCGATCACGGCTCGCAGCACTACACCCAGGTGATGAAGACCGAGGCGCTCAAGCAGGCGCTCGACGCCGGCCGCTTCGATGCCGCCTTCGGCGGCGCCCGCCGCGACGAGGAGAAGAGCCGCGCCAAGGAGCGCGTCTTCTCGTTCCGCTCGGCCAGCCATGCCTGGGACCCGAAGAACCAGCGGCCGGAGCTCTGGTCGCTCTACAACACGCGGGTGAAGGCCGGTGAATCGATCCGCGTCTTTCCGCTCTCCAACTGGACCGAGCTCGACGTCTGGCAATACATCCTGACCGAGAAGATCGACATCGTGCCGCTCTATTTCGCGGCGCCGCGCCCGGTGGTCGCTCGCAACGGCCAGTGGATCATGGTCGATGACGATCGCATGCGCCTGGAGCCTGGCGAGGTGCCCGAGACGCGCACGCGTCCGCTTCCGCACGCTCGGCTGCTATCCGCTGACCGCGGCCATCGAATCGGATGCCGCCGACCTCGAATCGATCGTCGCCGAAATGCTGGTGGCCCGCACCTCCGAGCGCCAGGGCCGCCTGATCGATTTCGACCAGTCGGCCTCGATGGAGGCCAAGAAGCGCGAGGGCTACTTCTGATGGACGCAGCGCGCCGCCGATGCCGCCGCCCCTCGCCGCCTTCCTGTCCACCGACGGCGACAAGGGCCTGCTGCGCTTCCTCACCTGCGGCAGCGTCGACGACGGCAAGTCGACGCTGATCGGCCGGCTGCTGCACGATTCCAAGCTCCTGTTCGAGGACCAGCTCGCCGCGCTGCGCGCCGATTCGGAACGCTTCGGCACGACCGGCGAGCGAGATCGACTTCGCCCTCATCGTCGATGGACTTGCCGCCGAGCGCGAGCAGGGCATCACCATCGACGTCGCCTACCGCTATTTCGCCACCGACAGGCGCCGCTTCATCGTCGCCGACACGCCCGGCCACGTTCAGTACACGCGCAACATGGCGACCGGCGCCTCGACCGCCGATCTCGCCGTGCTCCTGGTCGATGCCCAGAACGGCATCCTCACCCAGACCCGCCGCCACGCCTACATCGTCTCGCTGCTCGGCATCCGCCACGTCGTGCTGGCGGTGAACAAGATCGATCTCATCGGCTTCGACGAGCAGCGCTTCGTCGACATTCGCAACGAATTCGCCGAGTTCGCCCGGCCGCTCGGCTTCGAGACGCTGGTGACCATCCCGCTCTCCGCCCGCGAGGGCGACAATGTCATCGCGCCGAGCCCGCGCACGCCCTGGTACGGCGGGCCGACCTTGCTCGCCCATCTCGAGCAGATCGAGGTTGCCGAAGACGGTGCCGGCCAGCCGCTCCGCCTGCCGGTGCAGTGGGTCAACCGGCCCAATGCCGGCTTCCGCGGCTATGCCGGCACGCTCGCCTCGGGGAGGGTCAGGCCGGGCGACCCGGTGGTCGTCGCCCGCACCGGCCAGGCGGCCAAGATCGCCCGCCTGGTTTCGATGGACGGTGACCGTGACGAGGCGCTGGCCGGCGATGCTGTCATGGTGACCACCGACGTCGAGATCGACATCGGCCGCGGCGACGTGCTCTCCGCGCCCGATCATCGACCGGAGATGTCCGACCAGCTCGCCGCCCATCTCATCTGGATGACGCGACGAGCCGCTGCTGCCGGGTCGCTCCTACCTGCTCAAGGCCGGCGCCCGCACGGTCGGCGCGGCGGTAAGCGCGCTGAAGCACCGCGTCGACGTCGACACCTTCCAGCCGCTGGCGGCCAAGACGCTCACCCTCAACGACATCGGCCTCTGCAACCTCTCCCTTTCCGAGCCGATTGCCTTCGACCGCTACGAGGACAACCGCCAGACCGGCTCGTTCGTCCTCATCGACCGCTATTCCAACGCCACCGTCGCCGCCGGCATGATCCACTTCGGCCTCCGCCGCGCCACCAACGTCCACTGGCAGGTGCTCGACGTGAACAAGCAGGTGCGCGCCGAGGCCCTCGGCCAGAAGCCGGTGATCCTGTGGTTCACCGGCCTGTCCGGCGCCGGCAAGTCGACCATCGCCAATCTGGTCGAGAAGAAGCTGCACGCTCGCCGGCCGCCACACCTATCTGCTCGACGGTGACAACATCCGCCACGGCCTCAACCGCGACCTCGGCTTCACCGATGCCGACCGCGTCGAGAACATCCGCCGCGTCGCCGAGACCGCGAGGCTCTTCGTCGATGCCGGGCTGATCGTGCTGGTCTCCTTCATCTCGCCGTTCCGCTCCGAACGCCGCATGGCGCGCGAAATGGTCGGCGCCGGCGAGTTCCTCGAGATCTTCGTCGATGCGCCGCTGGCCGTTGCGGAGAACCGCGACGTCAAGGGCCTCTACAAGAAGGCCCGCGCCGGCGAGATCAAGAACTTCACCGGCATCGACAGCCCCTACGAGCCGCCGGTCGCCCCCGACATCCACCTCGACACGACGGCTGCGGATGCGGAGGAGCTCGCCGACCGGATCGTCGCGCGGCTCACCGCCGGCGGCTATCTCGGCAAGCTTTAGGACGTCGCCGGCGCTTCGATGGTGGGCTTGGGCGTCAGCCCCTGTTCGACGTCGGCGAAGCGTGTCGTCGCCAGGTGCCGGATAAGCGCCTCCAGGGGAGCGCCGGACGATGGCGGCTCCGCCGGGCGTTCGAACGCCCCGTCCTTGTAGAGCGCCGTGTTCACCTGCTGCAGGTAGGCCGGCCACGGGCTCTTGGCCAGGAATTCTCTCATCTCGGCATGGACCGCGCTCGCCTCGGTGCACACCGAGTGCCACGGCTTGAGCGGCCCGGTGAAGTGCATGATCTCGGGCGTGAAGGCCCGGCGCGGCTGTTCGAGGTATTGACGCATGACCATGTTGAAGGCGGGAGAAATCTCCAGCCAGTTGCCCTTGAGGATCATGTTCAGCGTCGTCTGATCGATGTAGCGCTTCGGCTTGCCGTCGCGGTAGAGGCGGAGCGCCTGCTTCTCGATCCGCTCTCGGCGATAGGCGGCAACGTCGATCAGCAGCACGCCCGAATTCAGGTACTTGGCGCCGAGCAGGTTCCCGGGAGGGACCTTCAGTGTCTCGACAAGCTCCGCCGCGTTGCTGGCGTTGGGACGGAAGGGAACCTGAAGATCGCGCACGGCGCCAACCGCAAAGCGCTGCATGTCGAGGTCGAAGAGCCGGAAGAGCTTGGCCGAGGCGGGATAGATGTCGATGTCGAGATAGAGGATCCGCTCGCTGCGGCCGCCGACCACGGTCGGCGCGAACAGCGCGTAGTAGGTCGCCCGCGTCAGGTATCCCATGTGCGGGAGTTTTTCGTCCGCCAGCAGATGGCTGGCGTCGATCAGCCGGCACGGCAGGCCCATGGCGCGCGCCTTGCCGAGATCGACCGGCGCGTTGGAGGCCAGGGCGATTTCGATTTCGGCGGGGTCCGGGTTGAGCGCCGACAGCCTCGCTGCCAGGAAAGCAGCGGGCGGGAATTGCCGCTCGTCAGCGACGAGGAGGACCGTCTTCCTGGCGACCATGCCGTCAGGTTAAGGGCAGTCGCGTCTCTCGGCAATTGCCCTTGAGGCCCGCCGGCGGCGGCGTTCGGCCCTACGAAGCCAGAAGGTCGATCTTGATCGACTTGACCTCGGCGCCGGTGCCGTCCCCGGGCACGCCCGGCTGGATCAGCAGCACGTCGCCATTGCTGTCGGTCTGCATCGAGGGAACCCGCCAGGTCAGTGCCACCGCCTGATAGCTCGGGCCGAGATTGGCGGTCTGCCAGTGGCTGATGGCTACCCCGCTCTGATAGGCGAAGCGCATGCTCGCCGCGCCGGCGTCCTTGGCGGAGCGCGCCACGATGGTCACGCGCACGTTGTGTCCGGCGAGCCGCGTCGCCAGGCCGGGACCGATCAGCGCCCGCACCCCCGCCGAACCGGTGGATGAGGAGATGCGCACCGTTCCTGCCGCCGCGTCGAAGCGGATCGGATTGTCCGGCGAGGTCTCGAAGACGGTCGGGTCGCGCCCGTCGAACAGCATGAAGGTCTGGTCGACCGGCATCGCCTGCGCCGCCAGCCGCACCGCCGTCGCCGCGTCGCTCACCTCGTGCTGTGCGTCGATGTTGACCGTCACGCCGCCGTCGCGCGGCACCAGCGCATAGACGCCGATGCCGCCGAGCAC
The DNA here is from genome assembly GCA_963782045.1 of uncultured Alphaproteobacteria bacterium. GTDB lineage: Bacteria > Pseudomonadota > Alphaproteobacteria > Rhizobiales > Kaistiaceae > CAVSRC01. The sequence goes on along the minus strand of CAWAIR010000033.1, from coordinate 139,838 downwards.
CAGCACGCACACCCCGATGACGCCGAGCAGCATGAAGATCTTGTCGCGCTCGCTGAGCGGCTGCCGCGGCCGTTGCCGCTGGCGACGCCGCGGCAGATCGTCGTCCGGTCCGACCCGACGGTGCTGCGCGGGCGCCTGTGCGGGCCTGCGTTGCGGCGGGTTCCGTGTCTCGCGTGGGCCGTCCAGCGACCAGCGGTCCTGGTGCGGCCGCTGCCGCCGCGGCGGGGGCGGCGGCTCGTCGCGATAGCCCGGCTCGTCCTCATAGGGATCCGCTGGCGGTTCGCGGCGGGCGAGAGCGCGGCTGCGCGGGCGCGCCGCGGGTTCGGCCGGCTCCGCCTCCTCCAGGGCGTAATCGCTGTCGTAGGGCGGGTCGTCCGGCTCGAGATCGACGCGCCGCGCGTCTTCGTGATAGCGCGTCAGGCCCGCTTGGCGCACCTGCCGGGAATAGGTCGCCGCCGGGTCGGCCAGCACCGGCAGCCGCCGCGCATTGGCGACCGAATAGTCGTCCGCCTCGCGATACGCCGCCTCGCGCGCGTCCTCCTCGTACTCCTCCGTTTCGTAGTATTCCGGCTCGCTCTCCGCCTCGTCGGCATAGGCATCCGGCGGCGGTTCGGCGCGGTCGTCCTCCGTCTCCGCCGCATCGTCGTCGCCGAAGGCGGCCACGACGTCCGCCTCGATATCGCTCACCGCCACGTCGAAGGCCGCGATGCGGCGCTCGATCTCCTCCTCGTCGAGCGGCGGATCGAACGACCACAGCCGCCGGATCATGGCGCGCCGCGCCTGGGCGTAGATCGCATCGCGCTCGCCGCTATCGGCGATGCCGCGATCGAGGATCGACTTTCTGAGGATGGAGTAGAAGTCGCTCATTACGCCCTGGCGCTCAGTCGGTGATCAGTTCGGGGCCGCCCAGGATCAGCGGATCGGTCTTGCCCACGCATGCGTCGTCCCGACCGGGATAGGCAAAGGCGGCCAGCACATGGCGGATCACGTTGAGCCGCGCCCGCTTCTTGTCGTTGGCGCGCACCACCGTCCACGGCGTCGTCTTGCTGTGGGTTGCCGCCAGCATCACGTCGCGTGCCTTGCTGTAGTCGGTCCACTTCTCCAGCGCGGCGTAGTCCACCGGCGACAGCTTCCAGATCTTGAGTGGGTTGTGGCGCCGTTCGTGGAAACGCTTGAGCTGCATCTCCTGGCCAATATTGAGCCAGAACTTGAACAGTACAATGCCCCCGTTGATCAGCATCTTCTCATAGGCCGGCGCCTGCTTCAGGAACTCCGCCGTCTCTGCGGCAGTGGAGAATCCCATCACCTTTTCGACGCCCGCGCGGTTGTACCAGGACCGGTCGAACAGCACCACTTCGCCAGCCGTCGGCAAGTGCTCGGTATACCGCTGAAAGTACCATTGACCGACTTCTTTCTCGGTGGGCTTGGTGAGGGCCACGTCGCGGGCGCTGCGCGGGTTCATGTACTGGCGCATCGTGAAGATGCAGCCGCCCTTGCCCGCGGCGTCCCGCCCCTCGAAGAGCGCCACCAGGCGGGCGCCGGATTCGTTAACGTATCGTTGCAGTTTGACCAACTCGATCTGAAGGAGGGTGAGCTCTTCCTCGTAATGTTTGTCCTTGATTGTGTCGTCATAAGGGTAGCCGCCCGAGGAGAGCGCCCGCTCCTCGACCCAGTCGGGCAGCTTGCGATCCTCCAGGTCGAAACGGCCGTGCGGCGTCTTCAGAACTTTCGCGTTCATGTCCGGCACGATCACCGACGGAATATCGCCGTTCTTCTTGCCTCTTCCGTCTTTCCCGCCCTTTGCTTTGCCGGCTTTGTGGTTCTTGGCCATGCCTAACTGATCCCGATATTTGTCGCGGCTTGCCGCTGTGCCCCTCTAGACCTTATATCGCTGCCTGTCGGCCGGATGCCACGGCCGCGATTCGCTTGAGGTTAGCGCGGGCGGCGCGCCGCCGGCCCGCAAAATGGGATCGTCGGGATGGTTGCCGCCAATCCGCAGGGCAGGGCGTCGGATCTCCTCCTGGCCGGGCTGGCCGGCAGGCTGTCCGAAAGCCGCTGGCTCATTGCCGCCGTCGGCATCCTGTTACTCGTCCTCGTCCTCGCCCAGATCGTTGCACCGCTTCCCGCCGGGCTGATCTTCCTAGCGCTGCTGGCGCTGGTTGCCGTGCTGCCGCGCGCCCGCGCTGCGCAGCGCCGCCAGGTCGCGGTGAACCCGGCCATGCCCATTGCCTCGGAAGGGGGCGTTCAGACCTTCGCCAACGCGCTGCCCGATCCGTGCTTCATTCTCGACCGGCGCGGCATCGTCCGTTACGCCAACCAGCGGGCCATCGAGGCTTTCGGCATCCGCGCCGGCCAGTCGCTGACCTTCCGCCTGCGCAACCCGGATCTGGTTGCCGCCTTCCACCGGGTGGCGCAGGGCGGGGCACCGGAACGGGTCGAGTTCGCCGAGCGCATTCCGACCGAACGCTGGTTCGCTGCCTGGTTCGCCGATCTGACCGCGCCGCGCCAGCCGAGCAGCGAGTTCGTCGTGCTTGTCCTCGAAGACCTCAGCGAACGCCGCCGCACCGACCGCATCCGCGTCGATTTCGTCGCCAACGCCAGCCACGAGCTGCGCACGCCGCTGGCCTCGCTCACCGGCTTCATCGAAACCCTGCAGGGGCCCGCCCGCGAGGATCCGGCCGCCCGCGACCGCTTCCTCCAGATCATGCACGAGCAGGCGACCCGCATGAGCCGGCTTGTCGAAGATCTGATGTCGCTCAGCCGCATCGAGATGAAGGCGCATGTCCGTCCGGTCAACCACGTCGATCTCACCTCGGTGGTCCGCCATGTCAGCGATGCCCTGCAGCCGCTGGCGGGCGAGCTCGGCGTCGTCGTCGAGACGGTTCTGCCGGACGCCGAGGTGGAACTCACCGCCGACCGCGACGAGCTCATCCAGGTCTTCGAGAACCTGATCGAGAACGCCTGCAAATACGGCCAGTCGGGCGAGCGCGTGGTCGTCATCCTGACGCCGGCGGAGAACGGCCAGGGCCCCAGCGTCACCGTGCGCGATTTTGGCCCCGGCATTCCCGAGGAGCACGTCCCGCGGCTGACCGAGCGCTTCTACCGCGTCGATGTCGAGGACAGCCGGCGCCATCGCGGCACCGGCCTCGGGCTGGCGATTGTCAAGCACATCCTGGCCCGCCATCGCGCCCGCATAACCATCGAAAGCCGCCTCGGCGAGGGCGCCGCGTTCACCGTCACGTTCCCCCCGACCGTCTTTCGCGAACATGTCGGCGACAGCGAAAAAGAATAAGAAAAACAATTACATAGCCTGTCGTAAAACCGTTACACAAGCGTCATAGGACATTCGTCGGGACTGACTAGGGTCCGCCGCACATGGACGGCCGTCAGGGCTTTCCGTGTTTGCGCATGTCCCCCAAACCTCCAACAGGGAGAGGCCAGGTGAAACACTTCAACCTCGCCATCGCGGCCGGCCTTGCCGCCGCGGCGTTTTCCGTTTCCGTTGCCAGCGCCGCCGACATCACCGGTGCGGGCGCTACGTTCCCCAATCCGATCTACTCCAAGTGGGCCGACGCCTATAAGGCTGAGACCGGCGTGGGCCTGAACTACCAGTCGATTGGTTCCGGCGGCGGCATCAAGCAGATCGAAAACAAGACCGTGACCTTCGGCGCCTCCGATGCGCCGCTCAGTGGCGAACAGCTCGACAAGGACGGCTTGGCCCAGTGGCCGATGGTCATGGGCGGCATCGTGCCGGTGGTCAACCTCGAAGGCATCAAGCCGGGTGAGCTCTACATCGACGGCCCGACGCTCGCCGATATCTTCATGGGCAAGATCACCAAGTGGGATGATCCGGCGCTCGCCAAGCTCAATCCGAATGCCAAGCTTCCCTCGTCGGCCATCGCCGTCGTCCATCGTTCGGACGGATCGGGCACCACCTTCAACTTCGCCTACTATCTGGCCGACGTCAGCGCCGACTGGAAGTCGAACATCGGCGTCAACACCTCGGTCGAGTGGCCGGTCGGCATCGGCGCCAAGGGCAACGAAGGCGTTGCCAACAACGTCCAGAACACCAAGGGCTCGATCGGCTACGTCGAGTACGCCTATGCCATGCAGAACAAGATGACCTACACCGGCATGGTCAACAAGGACGGCAAGCAGGTTGAGCCGACCGCCGACGCCTTCGCCGCCGCGGCCGCCAACGCCGATTGGAACAGCAAGCCCGGCTACGGCGTCATCCTCGCCAACCAGCCCGGTGCGGGCACCTGGCCGATGACCGCCGCCACCTTCATCCTCATGTACAAGAAGCCGGGTGATGATGCCGCTTCCGCCGAGGCTTTGAAGTTCTTCGCCTGGGCCTATGCCAAGGGCGACGACATGGCCAAGGAACTCATCTACATCCCGATGCCCGAGAGCGTCTCGAAGGATGTCGAAGCGATGTGGGCCAAGGAAATTGTCGGCGCCGACGGCAAGCCTGTCTACGCCGCGATGTAATCCTGCACAGCAGGCCCTGCGGTGCGCGCCCACCTTCGTGGTGGGCGCGCTTCGTCCCTGGGTGCGTCCCGATCAAGGACTTTTTGTCCGGCCCTTATTTGCCTCTTGCTGTGCACATACTATGAACGTGCCGGAGAATCGAATGACCGAGGTAGCCTTGAGCGGCACGAACGCAGCCAGTGGTTTTGAACAAAGTCGGCGTCAGGCCGCGCGTCGTTTCATGCTCGCCGAAAGCACGTTTCGGACGGCAACCTTCACCGCTGCGCTCCTGGTTCTGGTGCTGCTTGGCGGCGTCATCCTGTCGCTGATCATTGGCTCGTGGCCGGCGTTCAGGGCCTTTGGTCCGGGTTTCCTGACCACCCAAGTATGGAACCCGGTGACGGAGAAGTTTGGCGCCGTCGCGCCGATGTATGGCACGATCGTCACCTCCCTGATTGCCATGGTGATCGGCATCCCCGTCTCCTTCGGCATCGCCATCTTCCTCACCGAGCTCTGTCCCTATTCCCTGCGCCGGCCGATCGGCATCGCCATCGAGCTGCTCGCCGGCATCCCCTCGATCATCTACGGCATCTGGGGCCTGTTCGTTTTCGCACCGTTCCTGCAAGCCACCGTGCAGCCGTTCCTCATCGACACGCTCGGCAACGTGCCCCTGATCGGCGCGCTCTTCGCCGGCCCACCCTACGGCATCGGCATCTTCACTGCCGGCCTGATCCTGGCGATCATGGTGCTGCCTTTCATCACCGCCATTACCCGCGACGTCTTCCTGACCGTGCCCCCGGTGCTCAAGGAGGCCGCCTACGGCGTCGGCTGCACCACCTGGGAGGTGGTGCGCAAGGTGGTGCTGCCCTACACACGGGTCGGCGTCATCGGTGGCGTCATGCTCGGCCTCGGCCGGGCGCTCGGCGAGACCATGGCGGTGACCTTCGTCATCGGCAACGCCCACCGCGTGTCGGCGTCGATCCTGGCGCCCGGCACCACCATATCGGCCTCGATCGCCAACGAATTCACCGAGGCTGTCGGCGACATCTACACCTCGTCGCTGTTCGCGATAGCGCTCATCCTGTTTGTCATCACCTTCATCGTCCTGGCCGCCGCGAGGCTCATGTTGATGCGCATCGAGAGGAGCCTCGGCTCGTGAAGTCCATCGCTCGCTACAATCGCCGCCGCCGGCGCAGCACCATCACCATGACCCTGTCGGTCTTCGCGACCGTCTTCGGGGCGGCGTGGCTGGTCATTATCCTGGCCACCCTGCTGTGGAACGGCTTTGCCGGATTGAACCTTGAGGTCTTCACCGCCAGCACGCCGCCTCCGGGCGGGTCCGGCGGTGTCGCCGGTGCCGGCGGCCTCGCCAATGCCATCGTCGGCAGCCTCATCCTCACCGTCATGGGCGTCGTCATCGGCACCCCGATCGGCATTCTTGCCGGCACCTACATGGCCGAATACGGCCGCTATTCGCGTCTCACCTCGGTCGTGCGTTTCGTCAACGACATCCTGCTCTCGGCCCCATCGATCGTCATCGGCCTGTTTGTCTATGAGATCACCGTGGCGCGCGTCGGCCATTTCTCGGCCTGGGCCGGCGGCATCGCCTTGGCCATCCTGGTTCTGCCGGTGGTCATCCGCACCACCGAGGACATGCTGCTGCTGGTGCCGGATTCGCTGCGCGAGGCGGCCTCCGGCCTCGGCTCGCCGCGCTGGAAGTTGATCGCCGACGTCTCCTACCGCGCTGCCCGCGCCGGTATCGTCACCGGCGTCCTGCTGGCGATCGCGCGCATCACCGGCGAGACGGCGCCATTGCTCTTCACCGCGCTCAACAATCAGTTCTGGAGTCTCGACATCAACGCGCCGATGGCCAGCCTGCCGGTCACCATCTTCCAGTTTGCCCTGTCGCCCTACAACGACTGGCAGCAGCTCGCCTGGACCGGCGCCTTGATCATTACCTTTGCCGTGCTGACGCTCAATATCGTCGCGCGCGCCCTCTCGAGCATGGGAAAGTCGACATGAGCGACACCAGCACTCAGGCCAAAGGGTCGAACGGCACGCCCGAGTTCGACATCGGCGTCCGCGCGCCGGACCCCGATCTCGTTGGCAGGCCGAAGACCGAAAAGATGACGGTGCGCGACCTGCGCTTCTATTACGGTGATTCGCTCGCGCTCAACTCGATCAGCCTGCCGCTCTACGCCAACCACGTCACCGCCTTCATCGGCCCGTCGGGTTGCGGCAAGTCGACCCTTCTGCGCGTGCTCAACCGCATGTACGACCTCTACCCGAACCAGCGGGCCGAGGGAGAGGTCATGCTCGACGGCGACAACATCCTCGACCCGCATCAGGACGTGAACCTCTTGCGCTCCAAGGTCGGCATGGTCTTCCAGAAGCCGACGCCGTTCCCGATGACCATCTTCGACAACATCGCCTTCGGCATCCAGCTCTACGAGCGCCCGTCGCGCGCCGAGCTCAGCGATCGCGTCGAGGCGGCGCTCACCAAGGCGGCGCTGTGGGACGAGGTCAAGGACAAGCTCAGGGCCAGCGGCCTCAGCCTCTCCGGCGGCCAGCAGCAGCGCCTGTGCATCGCCCGCACCGTCGCCGTCCAGCCCGAGGTCGTGCTGCTCGACGAACCCGCCTCGGCGCTCGATCCGATCTCGACCGCCAAGATCGAGGAGCTGATCGACGAGCTGAAGAACGAGTATACCATCGCCATCGTCACCCATAACATGCAGCAGGCGGCGCGCGTTTCGGATTATACCGCCTTCATGTATCTCGGCGAGCTGGTGGAGTACGACGAGACCAACAAGATGTTCACCGCGCCGGGCGACCGGCGCACGCAGGACTACATCACCGGCCGCTTCGGCTGACCGGCACGCTGGAGAGCGCGACAATGGCGGACCAACACACCGTAGCCTCGTTCGACGAGGAGTTGGGCGAGCTGTCCCGCAAGCTCGCCGAGATGGGCGGCCTTGCCGAGCAGTACGTGGCCAATTCGGTTGCCGCCCTGGTCAACCGTGATGCCGCGCTCGCCCAGCGCGTCATCTCCGGCGATCAGCGCATCGACAAGCTCCAGCAGCAGATCGAGGAAAGCGCCATCCAGATGATCGCCCGGCGCCAGCCGATGGCGCGCGATCTGCGCGAGATCATGGCGGCGATCCACATCGCCAACGATCTGGAGCGCGTCGGCGATCTTGCCAAGAACACCGCCAAGCGCGTCATCGCCATCGAGACCAATTTCGGCCAGCAGCGGCTGGTCGTCGGCGTCGAGCACATCGCCGAGATGGCGTTGGCCCAGCTCAAGGCGATCCTCGATGCATTCGCCGCCCGCGATCTCACTTCCGCCCTCGTCGTGTGGGAGCGCGATAACGAGATCGACGCGATGTACACCTCGCTGTTCCGCGAGCTCCTCACCTACATGATGGAGGACCCGCGCAACATCACCATGTGCACGCACCTCCTGTTCTGCGCCAAGAACCTCGAGCGCATCGGCGACCACGCCACCAACATCGCCGAGACGCTGCACTATCTCATCACCGGCGCAGTGCTGGCCGACGAGCGTCCCAAGCAGGACAAGTCGAGCCTTACCTCGGTCGAATACAACGATACCTGAACCAGCGGGCGCTGGCCGATCGGAGCTCAGATGATGACCCCGAAGGTGATGATCGTCGAGGACGAGGAACCGCTGTCGCTGATGCTCCGCTACAATCTCGAGGCGGAGGGCTACGCGGTTGACACGGTCGAGCGCGGCGACGACGCCGAGACGCGGCTGCGCGAGAACGTGCCCGACCTGCTGCTGCTCGACTGGATGCTGCCGGGCATCTCCGGCATCGAGCTGTGCCGGCGCCTGCGTACCCGCGACGCCACCCGTGGCCTGCCGATCATCATGCTGACCGCGCGTGGCGAGGAGTTGGAGCGCGTCCGTGGGCTTGCCACCGGCGCCGACGACTACGTCGTCAAGCCGTTCTCGGTCCCCGAACTGATGGCGCGTGTGCGCGCCATCCTCAGGCGGTCGAAACCCGAACTGGTCGCGTCCGTGCTCAAGGGCGGCGACATCGAGCTCGACCGCGACACCCATCGCGTCCGCCGCAACGGCCACGAGCTGCACCTCGGCCCGACCGAGTTCCGCCTGCTCGAATTCCTCATGCAGAGCCCCGGCCGGGTGTTCTCGCGTGCCCAGCTTCTCGACAGCGTCTGGGGCCGCGACGTCTTCGTCGACGAGCGCACCGTCGATGTCCACGTCGGCCGCCTGCGGAAGGCGCTCGGCCGTGGCCGCGACCCCATCCGCACCGTGCGCGGCTCCGGCTATTCCTTTGACGAGAGCTTCGCCGTCGCGCTCTGACAGGGCCGCGTTAATCGCGCGCGCAGCCTGAGCTTGCCCTCGCGCGCCGGTTTGCTAGCCTCAACTCCGCCGCATGGCTGTTGTGAGTCTGTGTGAGTTGCGGAGGGCGTGATGCGACGTGTCGTGTTCGGTTTGCTGGCGGGCCTGACGATGGCCCTTCCAGCCCTTCCCGCGGTGGCCGCCGACCCCTGGGACATCCCGACAGATGCCGCGCTTGCCGCCCGCGATCCCGATCGTTTCGCTTGGAATCTGTTCGTCGCGCTGACCTGGCCGGCCGATGAGGCGAGCCGCATGCCGGCGACCGACCGGCCCTACGGCGATCCCGGCAGGGTCATGTTCGAGACCTGGGCTGCCTCCGATCAGGCCTTCCTTGCCAAGGGCGCCCAGCCGCCGACCTGGGAAGAGATCGACTGGTCGGGCACGCGCACGCTCAATTCCCGTTCGGTTCCGCGTCAGATCGCCATGTTCCGCGACGTGTCGTCGGTCAAGTCGGGCAGCGTCAGCGACGAGCAGGAGGAGGTGCGTCTCAACCGCCCGGCCTACGACTACATCCGCGAAAACAGCCTCTATTCGGTCGAGGGCCAGCAGTGGTTCTTCTACAACGACCGGCCGATCGCCTTTCCGCCCGGCTCCATCGAGGTCCAGGCGGTGTGGCGGGCGATCGGCGAGGAGGACAAGGCGCGCTATCAGTGGGAGGAGTTCAGGGATGCCAAGACCAAGCACCGCTACATCTATGGCCTGACCGCGCTGCACATCCAGTCCAAGGTCCTACCCCACTGGTTCTGGGCGACCTTCGAGCACGTCGACAATCCCTATCGTCCCGGCATCTTCGATGAGGGCTGGCTCAATCCGTCAAGCGACAGTGCCGCCTGCCCGGCGACCGAGCTCGATTGCAACCGCGCACCCACCGGCTTCGGTCTCGAGGGCACGCGCTGGGAGAACTACCGCCTGCGCGGAACCCAGATCGACTACAGCGACGTCGACGGCAACCCGGTGATCCTGGCCAATTCTGAGCTGGAGACCGGCTTCCAGCAGACCGCCTCCTGCATGTCATGTCATGTCCGCTCGACCATCGGCCCCAGCCGCAACGAGCCGGCGAGCTTTGCGATTGGCCCCAACGACAAGGACCACCAGCCGGCGCGCCCCGTCCCCATGCGTCTGCCGGTGTTCAAGATCGATTCCGACGGCCGGGTGACCAGCTATTACGGCGAGCCGCAACCCGACGAGTTCCTTCTGCCGGGTCAGGTTGCAGGCGGCCGCGAGCGCTTCCTCGCCCTCGATTTCGTCTGGTCGCTGATCGAGGCCGAGAGCGTCAGTTCCGGCGACAAGTAAGTCGCGGGCCAGCGCGTAGCCCGGATGGAGCGTCAGCGTAATCCGGCATGCAAGGGGTATCCCCCCACATTCCGCTTCGCCGCATGCGGGCTACAGCTTCAATCGAGCCGAACGCCTGCGATCCTCAATAGGCGCTGCCGCTGCGCCGGTCGCGGTCGCGCCGCCGGTCGACCGGCTGGTAGGCAAGACGGGCGTGATATTCGCAATAGGGCAGGCCGTTCCAGTTGCGGTGGCCGCAGAAGTGGAAGCCTTCGGCACCGGGGTCGCCCTCCGGCCATTTGCACATGGTGTCGTTGAGCGCCAGCAGCGACACCTTGAGGCTGATCGGCACCACCACGTCCTCCAGCGCCACCGGTGCCGGCAGGCGCCGCGGTGCCGGGTTGGCGTGCGTCTTCAGTGCCGTGTTGCCGGAAACGTAATGGCGCACCGGGCGGCCGGGCGATGCCGCGCGCACCTTGCGCGGCCGGGGGTTCGACGAGGCAGGCTTGGCACGCCCCGACAGACTGAGGCGATGCACCTTGCCGATCACGGCGTTACGGGTCACGCCGCCGAGCTGTGCCGCGATCTGGCTGGCGCTCAGCCCCTCACTCCATAGTTTCTTGAGCAACTCGACGCGTTCGTCTGTCCAGCTCATGCCGCATCATCCTGTTGCCGGCGGCGGACTCGGAATCCTTCCTCGCGCGTCAACCGCTCCGCTGGAAGACGCCAAACGCATGACAATGGAACTGAGGACCGCCGCAAATTCTTGTTTGTCGTACTCGACAGGGGGCACGCTACAATAGCCGTTGACTCGCTGACAAGAGTTCCGGGCGAATCGATAGGTGGATTACCTCGGTTTTCCCCAGATCGTGCGAGGTATGAGTTAAAAGAGCCACACCGCGTGAGCGGCATCGGCAGCAATCAGCCGCGCATGCGTGGCATCTATATCAACCTCGACCGTGCCGTGGATCGTCGCCGGCGCATCGAGGGCGATCTCGATCGCCTCGGCCTCACACAAATCTACCGGCGCCTCGCTGCCACCGATGCCGCGACCATCGTTCCGGCCGGGCAGCCGATCAATGCGGCTATGATCGGTTGCTTCCACAGTCATGTGCGCGCGCTGGAACTCGCTGCATCGGCCGACGGACTGGTGCATATCATGGAGGACGACAGCGTGCCCACGCGGTACGTCGTTCCCTTCATGGACTGGATTGCGTCGCTCGGCACGATGGATGCGTTCGATGCGGTCTTCCTGGAGATGTGGGTGGATCCGGACGAGCGGCTGGTGCGTGCCCTGCACGACGTGCGCACGCAGGCCTCACCACCGGCCGGTCAGCCCTTCGCCGTTGAGCGCACGCGGCTGGTGGCCATGCGCCAGCTTCGCGTTGGCTCGGCCGCTTCCTATGTGGTCAGCCCAGCCGGTGCTGCCCGCCTTCTTGGTCCGCTGCGCCAGGAGCTCGCCGGCGGGCCCTTCCTGCCGTTCGACAGCTTCCTTCACCGCCTGGTCCAGCAGGGCCAGGCGCGGGCCGCGCTGACCGTGCCGTTCCTCACCGTCACCGACCTCGCCGACGGTTCCAGCTCGGGCCTTCAGCCGATCGCGCCGGACTACAACAAGCTCTTGCTCCTGCTACGTAATTCCTTCTTCGCCGATCGCGACCGCGGCGCCCTGCTCGAGCGCCTCGGCCAGCTCGGTCATCTCCAGACGAGCGACCCCACTTACGATTTCGTCGGCGCCATGATCCGCCTGTAGGCGCCGGGCGCCCGATTCATTGACAGGCCAACGGCTTGGGTCGATAAGGGCGGCCAAGGATCAGGTGCTGCCCTCCGGCGGCACTTTTTAGTTTTGGCCTCTGGATAAACGGACGCGGGGCCCTCGGCCCCGAGGCGGCAGACATGGACCGCTCATCGCTCTACGACACGATTGCACGCGCGCCGATCGCCTTCGCTCGCGGCGAAGGCTCATGGGTCGAGACGACCGATGGCAGGCGGCTGCTCGATTTCGGCGGGGGCATTGCCGTCAACGCGCTCGGCCATGCCCATCCCGCGCTGGTCAAGGCATTGACCGAGCAGGCGGGCCGCCTGTGGCACGTCTCCAACCTCTACCGCATCCCCGAACAGGAGGCGCTTGCCGACAAGCTCACCGCGCTCTCCTTCGCCGACAAGGTGTTCTTCGGCAATTCCGGCGCCGAGGCCGTCGAGTGCGCCATCAAGACGGCGCGCCGCTATCATTTCGTCGGCGGTCATCCCGAGAAGAACGAGATCATCACCTTTGCCGGGGCCTTCCATGGCCGCACGCTGGCGACGCTCGCCGCCGCTGCCAATCCGAAATATCAGGAAGGCTATGCCCCGGTGCCCGGCGGCTTCGTTCAACTTCCGCTCGGCGATCTCAAGGCGGTGGAAGCGGCGATCGGGCCTCAGACCGCGGCGATCATGATCGAGCCGATCCAGGGCGAGGGCGGCATCCGCATGGTGCCGGCGCAGTTCCTGCGTGACCTCCGCGCCCTCGCGGACAAGCACGACCTGTTGCTGATCTATGACGAGGTGCAGACCGGCATCGGCCGCACCGGCAAGCTGTTCGCCTATGAATGGTCGGGTGCGGCGCCGGACATCATGGCGCTCGCCAAGGGTCTCGGCGGCGGCTTCCCCGTCGGCGCCTGCCTGGCGACGGCCGAGGCGGCCAAGGGCATGACGCCCGGAACCCACGGCACCACCTTCGGCGGCAACCCGCTGGCGATGGCGGTCGGTAACGCGGTCATGGACATCGTCGCCGAGCCGGCCTTCCTCGAGGAGGTGCGCCGCAAGGGCCTCTATTTCAAGCAGCGGCTGGCTTCGGTCGTAGATGCCCATCCCGATACGGTCGCCGAGATCCGCGGCGAGGGGCTGCTCATCGGCCTGCGCTGCGTCAGGCCGGCCGCCGATGTCGTCACCGCGCTGCGCGATCAGGGCATGCTGGCGGTTGGCGCCGGCGAGAACGTCGTTCGGCTGCTGCCGCCGCTCAATGTCAGCGACGCCGAGATCGACGGCGCGATCGACCGTCTCGATGCGGCGCTTGCGGTCCTGGCTCCGGCCAAGGCCGTCGCGGAGTAGGGTAAGGGTGCGCCGATGGTCCGCCACTTTCTGGATCTCGCCGACTACGACACGGCAACACTGAGAGCCATTATCGAGGAGTTGCGCCGGCTGAAGAGGCTGCGCCGCACGCCGGCCCAGCCGAAGCCGTTCGCCGGCAGGACGCTGGCGATGATCTTCGACAAGCAGTCGACCCGCACGCGCGTCTCCTTCGACGTCGCCATGCGCGAGCTCGGCGGCGAGACGATCATGCTGACCGGCAAGGAGATGCAGCTCTCCCGCGAGGAGACCATCGCCGATACCGCCCGCGTGCTCTCCCGCTACGTCGATGCGATCATGATCCGCACCCTCGACCACGCGCTGGTCGCCGAGCTCGCCGCCAACGCCACCATTCCGGTCATCAACGGGCTCACCCGCCTGTCGCATCCCTGCCAGGTGATGGCCGACGTGATGACCTACGAGGAGAAGAAGGGGTCGATCGCCGGCAAGACGGTGGCCTGGCTGGGCGACGCCAACAACGTGCTCGCCTCCTGGGTCCATGCCGCCGCGCGCTTCGGCTTCGCGCTTCGTATCGCCTCGCCGCCGGAACTTTCGCCGAGGCCGGATCTCGTCAAATGGGCCAAGGCCAACGGTGCCGCGGTCACCACCACCACCGACGCGGACGAGGCCGCGGCCGGCGCCGATTGCGTCGTCACCGACACCTGGGTGTCGATGGGCGACGAGGAGCGCGAGCGCCGCCACAATCTTCTCGGCCCCTATCAGGTCAACGGCCGCCTCATGGCCAAGGCGGCGTCGGACGCTATCTTCATGCACTGCCTGCCGGCTCATCGCGGCGAGGAGGTCACCGACGAGGTCATCGACGGCCCCGCCTCGGTGGTCTTCGACGAGGCCGAGAACCGGCTGCACGCGCAGAAGGGCATCCTCGCCTTCTGCCTCGACGGGATGAACGCATGACGGTGAGGATCGAGACAAGCGACGAGCGCCTCGGCCCGGCCGGCGACGATGCCGTGCGGCCGTTCGAGGTCGCGGCCATCGACGTGCGCGGCCGTGTGATCCAGATGGGCCCGGTGATTGACGCCATCCTCGCCCGCCATGCCTATCCGACCGCCGTTGCCCGTCTGCTCGCCGAGGCGACCGTGCTTGCCGTGCTGCTCGGCTCGTCGCTGAAGTTCGACGGCCGCTTCATCCTGCAGACGCGCACCGACGGGCCGGTCGACATGCTGGTCGTCGATTACCGCACCGGCGGCGGCATCCGCGCCTATGCCCGCTTCGATGATGCCGCCGTGGCCGCGGCGGAAGCCGCCGGCGCCGGCGAGCCCGGCGCGCTGCTGGGCCATGGCACGCTCGCCATGACCGTCGATCAGGGCGGCCACATGAACCGCTACCAGGGTGTGGTGCCGCTCGAGGGCGAGAGCCTGGAGGAGGTCGCCCATACCTACTTCCGCCAGTCGGAGCAGATCCCCACCCGCGTCCGCCTGGCCGCTGCCGAGATACATGTGCGCGAGGGCGACCGGATGCATCACCGCTGGCGCGCCGGCGGCCTGCTTGTTCAGTTCCTGCCCGACGCGCCGGAGCGCATGCGCCAGGCCGATCTTCCGGGCGGCGACCATCCGGACCCGGCGCCGTCGGCCGAATTTGACGAGGACGACGCCTGGACCGAAGCCCAGTCGCTGGTCGGCACCATTCAGGACGACGAGCTGACCGACCCGACGGTGCCGGTTGAGACCCTGCTCTTCCGTCTCTTCCACGAGCGCGGCGTGCGCGTCTATCGCGCCGCCGAAATCCGCGACGAATGTTCCTGCTCGCGTGAGCGGGTCGCCGGCCTGCTCGCCACCTTCACGGCCGAGGAGATCGCCGAGAGCACCGAGGACGGCGTGATTTCGGTCACCTGCGAATTCTGTTCGAAGCAGTACCGCTTCGACCCGGCCGACTTCCCCGGCGACGGCGCAAGCGGTTCACGGCACTGAGGAATTCGCTCCCGCTTGAATCGAAATGTGAGCGCCGCCTCAACCTGAATCGGAGGTTGAACTCCTTCGACGTGATTCAGAGGTTGAAGACGCCGGGATGCCGCGTTTCCCCCGGGACTCCAGCATCTTAGTCCGCAAGCAGCGAAGCGAATTGCGGGGTCCCCGGATTTCGCCCCAGTCCATCCGGGCTACGGGCCGAAGATCGCCGTCAGAAATCCATCTTCCCCGCCGCCAGCGCGCGCAAGTTCGCGACGCTCCATTGGAAGAGCCGCGGATAGGGCGGCGCCGCATTGGCGGGGTCGGCCATCAGGATCGCCGCATAGGCGCGGTAGAAGCGCCCTGCCGGGAGGATCGCCTCGCCATGACGCGAAAGCACCAGGCGCCGCGCCAGCGCCACGTCGTCGGCGTCCGCCTCCCCGATCATCTCCAGGAACAGCGCCGCGGTGATGGCGTCGTAGAGCGGGTCGCCAGCCAGCGTGAACACGCTGAAATCGACCAGGCCGGTGAGGGTGAGCCCATCGTCGAGGAGAACGTTGCCGGGAAAGTAGTCGCCGTGGACGAGCGCCTTCGGCGGCTGCTCAGGCAGCGCGTCGAGCAGCTTCAGCGCATTGGCGCTCACCCGCGCCACGCTGCCGGTCGCTTCGGCGATCGTTCCGCCGTTCCGCGCCAGCCATCGGTCGAGGCTCGCCCGGAAGAAGCCGGTCCACGTCCAGGCGGTGACCGCATCGTCCGCCAGGACCTGGCCATAGGGACGGTCCGGCAGCGCGAGCCGGCCGGTCGCTTCGCCGCCGGCGACATAGGCGGCGATCGCGCGTCGCCGCTCGGAGCCGCCGAGCCGTGGCAGCAGCGTCAGCAGCGGCGTGCCGGCCAGCCGCCGTTCGATCGTATAGCGGCCCGCCGGATCGATTTCCGCGATGACCGCGGTCGGGATCGCGAGCCGCCCGTCGATCTCTGCCAGCAGCGCCTGCTGCCGTTGGAGCGCTCCCGGCTCCGCCGGCCGCTTGAGGATGCGCAGCACGCGGGATGCGTCGAGCGCATAGACCCAGGATTGCCCGCCCGCGCCGATGATGGCGTCCGGCCCGATGCCGAAGGCGGCGAGGATGTCGCCGGGCGCGCTCTCGCTCTTTCCGGAGGAGGTGGTCAGTGCACCACCCGCTCCGCTTCGGGCATGTCGAGGGAAAAGGGGGGGATGGCGACGGAGAACATCTCGCCCTGCTCGTTCTGCATCTGGTAGCTGCCCACCATGATGCCGGACGATGTGCTCAACGGGCAGCCGCTGGTATAGGCAAAGGTCTCGCCCGGCTTCAGCACCGGCTGCTTGCCAACCACGCCGGCGCCGCGCACCTCCTCGGTCCGACCGTTGGCGTCGGTGATCCGCCAGTGGCGCGAGCGCAGCCGCACCACCTCCTCGCCGAGGTTGGAGATCTCGATGCGGTAGGCCCAGAAATAGCGTCCCTCGTCGGGCGCGGATTCGTCCTCGACGAAGCTCGGCTCGACGGTCACCTGAATGGCGCGGGTGGTTTCCCGGTACATGGAAACGACTCCAGAATACCCTCGTGCCGGATTATGCGGCAGCGGCCGGTCGCGTCAATTGCGGCCGGTTGCGCAGCTTGGCTCCCTCTCCTCCCCTTTCAGGGGAGGGGGCAGATCTTACAGCCCGTCCAGTGCCCCGATCAGGTCCTCGGCCAGATCCTCCACGTCCTCCAGCCCGACCGAGAGCCTGAGCAGCCCCTGGGTGATGCCGAGCTCCAGCCGCGCCTCTTCCGAAAGCCGCTGGTGGGTGGTGGTCGAGGGATGGGTAACAAGGCTCTTGGCGTCGCCGAGATTGTTGGAGATGCGGATGACGCGGAGCGCGTTTTCGACCGCGAAGGCTGCCTTGCGGCCGCCCTTCACCTCGAAGGTGATCATGGTCGAGCCGCCGGTCATCTGCCGTTTGGCGATCTCCGCCTGCGGATGGTCGGCGCGGCCGGGATAGAGCACGCGGGAAATCTTCTTGTGCCCGGCAATGCGGTCGGCGAGGTCCGCCGCGTTCGCCGTCTGCCGCTCAACGCGGACAGGCAGCGTCTCCAGCCCCTTGAGCAGCAGCCAGGCATTGAACGGGCTGATCGACGGCCCTGTCTGGCGCAGGAAGGTATGCAGGTTGTCGGCGATGAATTTCTGGTCGGAAAGAATGACGCCGCCGAGCGCGCGCCCCTGACCATCGATGTGCTTGGTCGCCGAATAGACCACCACGTCGGCGCCGAGTTCGAGCGGCTTCTGGAAGAGCGGCGTGGCGAAGACGTTGTCGACCACCAGCTTGGCGCCCGCCTGATGGGCGATCTCGGCGACCGCGGCGATGTCGATCACCTCCAGCGTCGGGTTGGTCGGGCTCTCCAGGAAGAACGCCCTGGTGTTCTTGCGCGCCGCCCGCTTCCATTGCTTCAGGTCGTTGCCGTCGACCAGCGTCGACTTGATGCCGTAGCGCGGCAGAAGGTCCTCGACCACGTAGCGGCACGAGCCGAACAGCGCCTTGGCCGCCACCACGTGGTCGCCGGCCCTGAGCCAGGAGAGGAACACCGAGGTGACCGCCGCCATGCCGCTGGCCGTCGCCCGCGCCGCCTCCGCGCCCTCCATCAGGCGCATGCGCTCCTCGAACATGGCGACGGTGGGGTTGGCATAGCGCGAATAGATGAAGCCCGGCTCGTCGCCCTTGAAGCGCCGCTCGGCCTGCTCGGCGCTGTCGTAGACGTAGCTCTGGGTCATGAACAGCGCTTCGGCGTTCTCGCCGAATTGCGAGCGCAGAATTCCGCCGTGGACCAGTTGGGTCGCCGGCCGCAAGGCCTTCTTCTTCGTCTTCCCCGCCATATCCCGTCTCCTTCTCAAGGCAACAAAAAACCCGGCCGCGCACGTCGGACCGGGTTGCCATGCCCCTCCGACCTTTTAGCGACTTGTTTTACGTGGCTGCAAGCCGGCCGGCTCAAATGACCACGAACGGCAGCTTTCATACGGTCCCGCGACCTTGGCGTCAATCGCGACTTCGGTTAAGCCAGTCCGGCGCCGCAGAGGCGGCGGGCGAGCGTGGGGCATCATGGCCGAAGGCGAGACGGTCGGAATCGTGCCGGCACAGATCATCGAGAAGATGATCGGGGCCGGCGCCATTCGCGCCGCCAAACCGTTCGATCCCGGCCAGGTGCAGCCGGCGAGCCTCGATCTCAGGCTGGGCGATACCGCCTATCGCGTGCGCGCCAGCTTCCTGCCCGGCCCGCAGGCGCTGGTTGCCGACCGCCTTACCAAGCTGAAGCTGCACGAGTTCAGCCTCGAGGGCGGCGCCGTGCTGGAGACCGGTTGCGTCTACATCGTGCCGCTGATGGAAAGCCTCGAGCTGCCGCGCGATGTCGGCGCCGCCGCCAATCCCAAGTCGTCGACCGGCCGCCTCGATATCTTCACCCGCATCATCACCGACCACGCCCGCGAGTTCGACACCATCCACGCCGGCTACGCCGGCCCGCTCTACATCGAGGTCAGCCCGCGCACCTTCCCGATTCTGGCGCACGCCGGCTCCCGCCTGTCGCAGGTCCGCTTCCGCACCGGCGATGCCCGCCTCAGCGACCAGGCGCTGATGGCGCTCCACCGCAAGGAGCGGCTGGTCGATGGCGTCCCCCATGTCGAGAACGGCCTCACCGTCTCGATCGACCTCGGCGGCACCTCGGAAGGTATCGTCGGCTATCGCGCCAAGCGCCACACCGCCGTCATCGACCTCGACCGCCGCGGTGTCTACGACCCGGTCGATTTCTGGGAGCCGCTGCCGCGCCACTGGTCGTCGGAGCTGATCCTCGACCCCGACCAGTTCTACATCCTGGTTTCGCGCGAGGCGGTGCATGTGCCGCCCGACTACGCCGCCGAGATGGTGCCCTTCGATCCGCTGGTCGGCGAGTTCCGCGTCCACTATGCCGGCTTCTTCGATCCCGGCTTCGGCCACAGCGCCGCTGGCGGCACCGGCAGCCGCGCCGTGCTGGAGGTGAGGAGCCACGAGGTGCCCTTCATCCTCGAGCATGGCCAGACGGTGGGCCGCCTGGTCTACGAGCCGATGACCGAGCGGCCCAGCAAGCTCTACGGCACCGACATGGCGTCGAACTACCAGGCCCAGGGCCTCAAGCTGTCGAAGCACTTCCGCACCGGCCGCCAGCCGCCGGTCAATACCGGGACGGCTGCGACCTAGCTGCGGCTGCTCGTGGCCCGGGTGCAGCGCAAGCGGAATGCGGGGACCGAGCGACGAACGCTCGCTGTCGTCCTCCGGCTCGACCGAAGGATCGCCTTCCACACATCGGGCGCGGAAGGCTTGCCGAGGCCGATCCTCCGCTTGCGCGGAGGATGACACGGGTGGGGAGGCGGGACGCATCGGCTCATGCACCACGTCTCACACTTGGCCCTGCTCTCCCGCCGTGACCCATCGCCCGAGATCCAGTGCAAAGCTGGCAGCTTCCCAGAATTAAGAAAGGCTTAAGGTTAAATTCTTATTGTTATTCTTCGCTGTCTCGAGCAAAGGCCTGCAATCATGACTGTTGAACAAGTGAGCTTGCTGGTCGGTTGCGTGTTCGCGGCCATATCGCTGGCATCCTGGTATCCGCCGCACACCCGGCTCATGGGCGTCGTCGGCCTGCTTGCCACCGTGATCAGCCCGATCGCCTTCACCATCGCCCTCGCGACGTAGGCGCCATCGCGGCAGCCTCTAGTCCCGCAGCATCGTCTCCAGCGTCTCCAGCCGGTCGGCCTCGCCCGGCGGCTTGTCCCATCTGCAGTCGCGATATGCGCGGAAAGCGCATGGCGAGCCCGGAGCGGTGGCGGGTCGAGCGCTGCAGCCCCTCGAAGGCGACCTCGAGCACCAGCCCCTTCATCGGCCTCATGCACCACCTCGCGCACCGGGCCGAAGCGGGCGACCGTGTTGTTGCGCACGAACCGGTCGATCTCGGCGAGCTCCTCGTCGGTGAAGCCGAAATAGGCCTTGCCCACCGGCACCAGTTCCTCGCCCGCCTCGCCCGCGCGCCAGACCCCGAAGGTGTAGTCGGAGTAGTAGGACGAGCGCTTGCCGTGGCCGCGCTGGGCATACATCAGCACGGCGTCGACCGTGTGCGGGTCGCGCTTCCACTTGAACCACGGTCCCTTCGGCCGGCCGGGCTCATAGACCGAGTCCCAGCGCTTGAGCATCACGCCCTCGATCACCGCTTCCGGCGGCGCGGCGCGGAGCGCCGCCAGCTCGTCGCCGTTGGCGAAGGCAAGCAGCGGCGAGAGGTCCATGCGGCCCGACAGCGAGCGCGCCACCAGCGCCTCCAGCCGCTGCCGCCGCTCGCGGAAGGGGAGGGCGCGGATGTCCTCGCCGCCGTCGACCAGGCATCGTAGACGCGCAGAAACGCCGGGTGGCTGGCAAGCAGCTTGGCCGTCACCGTCTTGCGGTTCAGCCGCTGCTGCAGGTCGGAGAAGGTGCGCACGGCGAAGCCGGTTTCGTCCTGGTGCGCCGACCAGCAGTTCGCCGTCGAGCGCGCCTCCACGTCGAGCCCGGCGACGAGGTCGGGAAAGGTGCACCGAGATGTCGTCGCCGGTGCGCGTATAGAGCCGGACGACGCCGGCCTCGCGCACCGCCTGCACGCGGATGCCGTCCCATTTCCATTCGGCGGCATAGGCCTCCGGCGTGATGAGCGTCAGCTCGTCGTCGGCGATCGCGTGCGACAGCATCACCGGCCGGAACGGCGCCGTCACCGTTGGATTGCGGCGCTCGGCCCGCGCCCTTCCAGCCAGGCGAACAGATCGCGTGTAGGGCGGCGCCAGGCCGTGCCACACCTCCTCGATCTCGTTGACCGGCCGGCCGCCAAGATCGGCCACCGCCTGCTTGGCCAGCCGCGCCGAGACGCCGATGCGCAGGCCGCCGGTGACCAGCTTGATCAGCGCCCAGCGGCCGGTGGCGTCGAGCCGGTCGAGCCAGCCCTCCACCAGCCGCGGCCCTTCCGTCCGCGACGCCGCCTGCAGCCGCTCGACGATCTCGGACAGGCGAAGCGGCGCGCGTGAGGGAGCGCCGAAGCGTCGGTTGGTTTGCTCCCCCTCCCCCTTGCGGGGGAGGGCCGTTTCGTGCTCTTGGCGAGCGCAAGCGAGCTTGGAGAACCGTCGGAGGGGTCTTGCCCGAACCTTCGCCCCAGCCCCTCCTCCGGCTTCGCTGTGCCCGCGTATCGGCGCCTCGAATATGCTCCACCGCCGGCCCCTCCGCCGGCCAGATCAGCGCGATGGTCTCGGCGAGGTCGCCGACATAGTCGTAGGAATAGGCGAACAGCACCTCGTCCACCCGCGCCGTCGATGAGCGCCCTGCAGCATCGCCGGCTTGACGCTGGGGATGTCCAGCTCGCCGGTCAGCGCCGCCAGCGCGTAGCCGCGGTCGGGGTCGGGCGTGGCGCGGAAATAATCCGTCATCAGCCGCAATTTGACGTTGCGCTGAGGCGTCAGCACGAGCCGTTCGAGGAGGGCGGCGAAGGCGCGCATGGCGCAACGTAGGTGCCGCGAGGCGAAGCGGAAAGCCGTCAGCCCCAGCGCCGCCTGAGGCGCTGGCGCGATGTCGACGCGCGGTCCCGGCCGGCCGCGCCCGCGGCGTCTCAGCCGTGGCCGGCGGCCACAGCGTCGCGCGAAAATGCGGCAGGATCGTCTCGGGAATGAAGCGCGTGCGCTGGGCGTACACGTGGCGGTCGCCGCCGCGCCGCTGCTGGGGCACGTAGAAGCGCTGCGGCACGATGAGGTCGAGCTCGTCCTTCGCCCGCGTCATGGCGACGTAGAGCAGCCGCCGCTCCTCCTCGATCTCGTCGCGGCTGCCGGCGCCGAGATCGGAGGGGATGCAGCCGTCGACGCCGTTGAGCACGAAGCACCGACTTCCACTCCTGCCCCTTGGCCGAATGGATGGTGGAGAGGATGAGGTAATCCTCGTCGAGCAGCGGCGGCCCCGCCTCGTCGCTGGTGGCGTCGGGCGGGTCGAGCGTCAGCTCGGTCAGGAAGCGCTCGCGCGAGGGATAGCCGGCGGCGATCTGCTCGAGCTGGAGCAGGTCGGCGGCGGATGCGGCGTCCTCGTGGATGCGTTCCAGTGCGGCTCGTACCACGCGCGCACGCGCTCGATCTCGGCCGGCCAGCCGGCGCGCCGCCGCGCAAGCCCGCGCGCCAGCCCGACGAAGCCCGGCCAGTCGGCCGCCGCCCGCGCCGGCGGCGGGTAGGCGGCAAGCGCCGTCGCCGGCGTCGCGGCGCGCTCCGCCAGCCGGTCGAGCACGTCGGCCGCGCGTCGCCGGGCCGACGCCGGGCAGCAGCTGCAGCACGCGGAAGCCGGCGACCCGGTCGCGCGGGTTCTCGGCGAAGCGCAGCAGCGCCAGCACGTCCTTGACGTGCGCCGCGTCGAGAAACTTCAGGCCGCCGAACTTGACGAAGGGGATGTTGCGCCGGGTCAGCTCGATTTCGAGCTGCGCCGCAATGGTGCGCGGTGCGGAACAGCACCGCCTGCTGCTTCAGCGCCGACGCCCGCCTCGCGGTTCTCCAGCACGCGCTCGACGACGTAGCGCGCCTGGTCGGCCTCGTCGGCGACGTGACCACCAGCGCCGGCTGTCGCCGGCCGCGCCGCTCGGTCCACAGGTTCTTGGTGAAGCGCTCCGCGGCCAGCGCCGATGACGGCGTTGGAGGCGGCCAGGATCGGCTGCGGTCGAGCGGTAGTTGCGCTCCAGCGTCACGATCGCGGCCGGCGGGCTGAACTGGCTTGGGAAAATCGAGGATGTTGCGCACCGTCGCGGCGCGGAACGAATAGATCGACTGCGCGTCGTCGCCGACCACCGACAGCCCGCGCCCGTCGGGCTTCAGCGCCAGCAGGATCGAGGCCTGCAGGCGGTTGGTGTCCTGGTATTCGTCGACCAGCACGTGGTCGAAGCGCCCGCCGATCTCCGCGGCGAGCGCGCGCTCCTCCAGCATCGCCGCCCAGTAGAGCAGCAGGTCGTCGTAATCGAGCACGTTCTGGCTCTGCTTGGCCTCGACATAGGCGCGCGAACAGCCGCTGCGAGCTCGTCCTCCCAGCCGGCGCACCAGGGAAAGGCTGCGCGCAGCACCGCGGCCAGCTCGCGCCTCCGCGTTGACCACGCGCGAATAGATCGCCAGGCAGGTCGCCTTGGTCGGGAAAGCGCTTCTCCGTGTGCGACAGGCCGAGCTCGTGGCGGACCAGGTTCATCAGGTCGGCGGAGTCCTCGCGGTCGTGGATGGTGAAGGCCGGGTCGAGGCCGATGCGCTCGGCGTATTCGCGCAGCAGCCGCGCGCCGATGCCGTGGAAGGTGCCGGCCCAGTCGAGCGCCGGCGGCGCGCTGCGTGGCCGGCAGGCGCCGTGCCGACGATCCGCTCGACCCGCCGGGTCATCTCGGCGGCGGCGCGGCGCGAGAAGGTCATCAGCAGGATGCGCCGCGGATCGGCGCCGTTGACCACCAGATGGGCGACGCGATGGGCGAGCGTGTTGGTCTTGCCCGAGCCGGCGCCGGCGATGACCAGCAGCGGCCCGGCGCGCCACTTCGCCGGCGCCGTGCTCGACGGCGCGGCGCTGCTCGGGATTGAGCCTGTCGAGATAGCGGCGGCGCATCGGATGCCGATCAAACGGTTGCAACGACAATCGAGCAAATCCGATTCACGCTTTGTTCGCAATCGCAAAGGGCCGTTCGGCCGCGTTCGTTAATCTTATCGACAGCTTGCGCGCGATTTTCGACAGGGACGGTTAACCTTTGCAGCGAAGCCGCGTATAATCGTCGGCCCAGGCGGGATTGTGCCATGCGTAGCGATGGTTTGACTTTGCGTATTCTGGTGTTGGCGGTTTTGCTGCCCATTGCGGCTGCCGTCTGTGTCGTCGCTCTGGTGGTGACAGGCACGCTCCACGCCCGCATGGCCCAGATGCTCGCCGCCGGCGGAGCCGATTCTCATCCTGGCGGTGCTCGCCGCCGCCATCTCGGCGTTCACGCCGAAATACCGCCCGACGCCGCTGCTCACGCCGCTCTTCGCCGGCATCTTCGCCGCCATCATCGCCACCGCGGCGATCTATGCCGTCCACACGGTCGCGCCGAAGCGCGCCGCCGTCGCCGCCGCCGTCCAGACGATGCCCGCGGCCCGGGCGCCGGCCCAAACGGTCAAGACCACGCCCGTCATGGAGCAGGCGTCGCCCGAGCCCGATCTGGCGGCAACGCCGAAGCGGTCGGACATGCAAGCGCTCTTCGATTCCGGTGACTTCACCGCCGCACCCAAGAACGCGGACCAGGTGCAGGCGACGGTCCAGCCGCCGCCGGCGAAAGCGGCGGACAGCGCCGCCAACAGCGGCCCGCTCGCCGACATGGCAAACGCCGTTGTGCCGCCTGCCCATGCTGCCGAAGCGCCGGCCGCTGGCGAACCGGCGAAGAAGCCGGTGGTTGCCGTGGCCAGGGTTCCGCTACCGGCGGCCGCGCCGCCCACCGCCGAACCGCCGCCGGATCCCAACCCGACGCTGAACCTGGCCGCCCGCTTCGACCCGTCGGGTCCGGTCCAGGAGCCGGCCGACGGTCCGCCGATCATACTCGACACCCCCACCGGCGCCGCCAAGGCGCATGGCTCTATTCCACCTCTTCCTCGTATCCGACCATGTGGAGCGGGCGGGCCGGCGTGCCCCTGAGGGCGCACCAGCGCACCAGCGCCTCTTCGCGTCCGTGGGTCACCCACACTTCGGCCGGATCGAGTTCGGCGATCGTGGCGGTCAACGCGTCCCAGTCGGCATGATCCGATAGCACCAGCGGCAGTTCGACGCCGGCCTGCTTGGCGCGCTGGCGGATGCCCATCCAGCCCGAGGCGAGGCAGGCCACCGGCTCGGGAAAGCGCCGTGCCCAGCGTTCGGCGATCTCGCTCGGCGGGCAGACGACGATCGCCCCGGCGAAGTCGCCCTTCCTGGCGGTCGCCACGGTGGCCGGCGCCAGCGGCCCCAGCGCCACGCCGAAATCCTCGTAGAGCCGGCAGAGCCGCTCCATCGCCCCGTGCAGGTAGATGGTGCGGTCGTGGCCGGCGGCGCGCAGCATGCGGATGACGCGCTGCGCCTTGCCGAGCGAATAGGCGCCGACCAGTGTGCCCGCTCGGGAAACTGGGCGACCGAGGCGATGAGCTTGGCGATCTCGGCCTCCGGCGGCGGATGGCGGAAGACCGGCAGGCCGAAGGTCGCCTCGGTGATGAAGACGTCGCAGGCGACCGGCTCGAAGGGAGCGCAGGTGGGGTCCGCCTGGCGCTTGTAGTCGCCGGAGGCGACGATCCTGAGCCCGCCGCTTTCGACTGCGATCTGCGCCGAACCGAGCACGTGACCGGCCGGGTGGAACGAGACGGCGGCATCGCCGATCCGCACCGCTTCGCCATAGGCGACCGCCTGCGTGCTGCCGGCGAAGCCGGCGCCGTAGCGCGCCTCCATGATCGCCAGCGTCTCGGCCGTCGCCAGCACCGCCCCGTGCCCGGCGCGGGCATGGTCGGCATGGCCGTGGGTGATCAGCGCCCGCTCGACCGGGCGGGTCGGGTCGATGTGGAAATTGCCGACCGGGGACCACAAGCCGGCAGGTGAGGGGCAGAGCAACTCTTCCGGGCGCATGCGGTCACAATAGGCGCCCGCCGGAGGCGCGCCAGCCTCGCCGGGTCAATAGTTGGCAGGAGGATCGCTCGCCGGGAACGATTCGTCGGAGCCCTCGTCGACGTCGTCCCAGTGCTTTGGCGGATCGCGCATGGTCGTCGGCCCCGCCGGCCGTACCGCATGGGTGTGTCGGCGTCTTTGCCCTTGTCGGATACGGCCGGCGCCTTGTGCTTGCCGGCCGGCTTCTTTCCGCTCTTCGGCTTCTCGACGGATCCCATCTTGGCCGCGCTCCTCCGGGTTTGACGACACGCTTCCAAACCCGCGAACGCCGCCTCCGGTTCCCCTTCGCGAATTCACTTGCCTTTCCCGCGGGCGGAGCTATTTCGTCGCCGCTCCCTTCCTCGGCGCGTGAACATCTGAGCGTGTCGTCCCCCCTTTCGACCACTTCCGGCGATCTCATCGCAGACCGGCGCTACGGCTATGCCGCGGCCCTTGCCGCCGAGGGCGAGCTCGCCGCCGGAGCGGATGTGCTGGAGCAGGCGCTCGCCCTTGCGCCCGGCTGGGCGGAAGGCTGGCTGACGTTCGGCGACTGGCACCAGCGCCTGGGGAACAACCAGACCGCGATCGCCGCCTATGTCCGGGCCGCAGTGCTGGACCCTTGCGGCCGCCTCGGCGCCGGGCTGCGCCTGGCGGCGCTCGGCCGCTCGCCGGTGCCGGACGTCATGCCGGCAGACTATGTCCGCACGCTGTTCGACGATTACGCTCCGCGCTTCGACCGCGCGCTCACCGAGCGGCTCGGCTACGACGCGCCTGAGCGTCTGGCCGCGACCGTGGCGACCCTCGGCGACCGCCGCTTCGCCAGCGCCCTCGATCTCGGCTGCGGCACCGGGCTGATGGGCGCCGCCATCCGTGACCGCGTCGACCGCCTCGCCGGCTTCGATCTCTCCGACGGCATGCTGAAGCTGGCCGCCCGGCGCGGCGTCTACGATCGGCTGGCCGCCGGCGATGTCATCGACCTGATGGCGGCCGAAGCGGAAAACGACTTCGACCTCGTGCTCGCCGCCGACCTTGTTCCCTATGTCGGCGCGCTCAAGCCGCTGTTTGCGCAAATCGCGCGCGTGCTTGGCCCAGGCGGCGTCCTGGCCTTCTCCGCCGAGCGCCACGACGGCGTGGGTTTTGTTCTCGGCGAAGGGTTGCGCTATCGCCACGCCCGGGTTTTCGTCGGCGAGGCGGCCGAGGCCGCCGGCCTCACCATGCTCGCTGTCGAGCCGGTCTCGCTGCGCCGCGAGCGCGGCGTGCCGGTGCCGGGGCTCATCGCGCTGGCCGTGCGCCCGGCCGACATCGTGCCGCTGGAGCCACGGCCGATCGGCCCCGGCACCCTGCCGCGCGCCGCCTGACGCCGGTGATTGAGCCTCAGCGTCACTGCTTGCGCCGAATGACAGGTCCGCTTCCCCGGACGCGATGCAGCGCGTCAGCGGTGCAGCGCAGAGCCGGGGTCCATGCGGCTCATGGGTCCCGCTTCAGCAGTGCGAAACTGCGCACCGCACTGCGCCGCGGACCGCCTTGGCGAGAGGCGGTCGGCGCCGTGAGCGCACGCCTTTCAGCCGCCCCCAAGCGCCGCCCGACCGACCGCATAGACGCCGTTCTCGCCGAGCACGAAGGCGCGGAAACTGTCGGCGCGGAAGAGGCCCGCGAAAGCGCGATCATGCACATCCAGCCCGCCGGCATAGGCGCCGAAGGCCGGCAGGATGAGGCGATGGCCATCGCCGGCGAAGCAGCGCCGGCGCACCGACTTGCCGCGGCCGATGACGCGGGCGGCAGGGTGGAGATGGCCGGCGATCTCGCCGTCGGCCGGTCCGGCCGCGGGTTCGTGACGAAACGTCAGCTTGCCCAGCGACAGGCAATCGAGGCGCATTCCGGAGAGGCCATCCGGCAGGTTCGGGTCGTGGTTGCCGGCGATCCAGATCCAGTCGCGCCCGGACTGGAGGGCGGCGAGCGTCGTGCGGTCGTGCGGCGTGAGGCGGTCTGCGCCGTCGTCGTCATGAAAACTGTCGCCGAGCGCCACCACCGTTCTCGGCTGGAGCGCGTCGATGAGCGTGGCGAGGCGCGCCAATGTCTCGCCGGTGTCGTAGGGCGGCAGCATCTGGCCGCGGCGGGCAAAGGACGATCCTTTCTCCAGATGCAGGTCGGCGACGGCGAGCAGGCGCTCGTCGGCCCACCAGAGGGCACCCTCGCGGAAGGCTTCCAGAACGACGCCCATGACGCCCAGAAGAGTGGCATTCGGCATTGGGCATTCGGCATTCGGAAGAGCGGCCGGCGCACGATTGCCGACTGCCGATTGCCGACTGCCTGTTCCCATTGCCGATTGCCGATTGCCCAATGCCGTCATTCCTCGCCCATCGCGTCCCTGACCAGGTCCTCGGCCGCCTCGCGCAGCACGTGCTCGTCGGCCTCGCCGCCCGCCACCGCCTCGCGCCCGATCTCCAGCATCACCGGCACGGCGAGCGGCGAGATTCGGTCCAAACGCTTGTGCAGGATACGGCCCTTGATTCGCCTGAGCATATCGCCGAGGCGGGCGATGTCGAGCAGGCCGGTGGCGGCATCGGCCCAGGCCGCCTGCATGAGGATGTGGTCGGGCTCGTGCTTCAACAGCACGTCGTAGACGAGGTCGGTGGAGATGGTCACCTGGCGGCCGGTCTTCTCTCTTCCGGGATGGCGCTTCTCGACGAGGCCGGAGATGAGGGCGCAATTGCGGAACAGGCGCTTGAGCAGGTAGCTCTCCGCCATCCACGCCTCCAGGTCGTCGCCGAGCATGTCCTCGTCGAAGAGTTGCGCCAGGCTCGGTTGCTTGCGCTGGAAGGCGAGGCCGAGATTGGCGAGGCCCCAGACGGCGATCGAATAGTCGGTGGCGACGAAGCCGGTCGGGCGCAGTTTCGCCCGGTCGAGCCGGCGGGTGAGGAGCATGCCGAGGGTCTGGTGGGCGAGCCGCCCTTCGAACGGATAGGCGACCATGTAGAAGCGATTTCCCCGCGGAAAGGTCTCCACCAGAAGCTGGTCGGTGCGCGGCAATACCGACTTGTCCTTCTGGATTCTAGCCAGTCCGACACCTGGTCGGGGAGGGCGGTCCACTTCTGCGGATCGGCGAGGATCGCGCGCACGCCGGCGGCGAGATAGGTGGAGAGCGGGAACTTGCCGCCGGAATAGACGGGAATCTTCGGCGTATCGTCGGCGGTGCGTGTGGCGACCACCTCGTTCTCGTGGATGCCCTCGAAGCGCAGGATCAACCCGGCGAAGAGAAAGGTGTCGCCCGGCGACAGCGTCTCGATGAAATATTCCTCGATGCGGCCGAGCACGCGGCCGCCGCGCCCGGCGAAGCCGGCGCCGCGGTTGCGCGAAACGCGGACGTTGAGCAGCGCGGTCTCGACGATGGTGCCGACGTTGAGGCGATACTGCTGGGCGATGCGCGGATGGGTGATGCGCCAGAGCCCGTCTTGCCCCAAGCGGATCTTGGCGAAGCGCTCGTAGGTCTTCAGCGCATAGCCGCCGGTGGCAACGAAGGCGACGACACGGTCGAAGGTCCCCCGGGGAAGCGTGCGATAGGGATAGGCCGAGGTCACCTCGGCAAAGAGCGCATCGGCCGAGAAGGGCGCGGCGCAGGCCATGCCGAGCACGTGCTGGGCGAGCACGTCGAGGGCGCCGGGGCGGATCGGCGGGGTGTCCTGGGCGCCGAGATAGTTGGCGTCGAGCGCGGCGCGGCATTCCATCACCTCGAAGCGGTTGGCGGGAACCAGCAGCGCCTTCGACGGCTCGTCCATGCGGTGGTTGGCGCGGCCGATTCGCTGCGCCAGGCGGCTGGCCCCTTTCGGCGCCCCGATATGGACGACCAGATCGACGTCGCCCCAGTCGATGCCGAGATCCAGCGTCGAGGTGCACACCACGGCGCGCAGCTTCCCAGCCGCCATCGCCGCCTCCACCTTGCGGCGTTGGCCGGCATCGAGCGAGCCGTGGTGGAGGGCGATGGCGAGCCCCTCGCTGTTGATCCGCCACAGTTCCTGGAAGATCAGCTCCGCCTGGCTGCGGGTGTTGACGAAGAGCAGCGCCATGCGATGGGTGCGGATGGCGGCATAGATGTCGGCGAGCGCGTAGCGGGCCGAATGGCCGGCCCAGGGGATGCGCTCGTCGGACTGGAGGATGGCGATCTCGGGCCGTGCACCGCCGGCGACGGTGACCAGCTCGGCGAGAGGCGCCGTATTCGTCCCCTCTCCCCTCAGCGCGATCCCCTCCCCCCTTGCGGGGGAGGGCTCCTTCGCTTGGCGAAGCGAAGCCGAGCTTAGCGAAGGAGGGAGAGGGGTGTGTACTGGATCTCTGTGCCTATACCCCTCACCCTTTTCGCCCAAGCTCACCTGCGGTTCGCTAAGGCTCAAAGCCCTCTCCCACAAGGGGAGAGGGGACGCAGTGCCACTCGCCCCCTGTCCCACCAGCCAGGCGCGCAGCGCATCGGGCTCGGCGACGGTGGCCGAGAGGCCGATGGTCTTGAGGCCGGGGGCGAGCGTGCGCAGGCGCGCGAGGCCGAGGGCGAGGAGGTCGCCGCGCTTGTTGGTGACCAGCGCATGCAGTTCGTCGAGGATGACGGTGTCGAGATCGGCGAAGAAGCGATCGGCGTCGGGCGCGGAAAGCAGCAGCGCCGTCTGCTCCGGCGTGGTCAGCAGGATGTCCGGCGGATGGAGCTTCTGCCGCTGGCGCTTGTGCAGCGAGGTGTCGCCGGTGCGGGTCTCCAGCCGCACCTTCAGGCCGATCTCGGCCACCGGTTGTTCCAGGTTGCGGGCGATGTCGACGGCGAGCGCCTTCAGCGGCGAGACGTAGAGCGTGTGGATGCCGCGGCCCTCCGGCCGGTTGCTCAGCGGGCGCTCATGCAGCGCGATCAGGCTCGGCAGGAAGCCGGCGAGCGTCTTGCCGGCGCCGGTGGGGGCGATGAGCAGGGTCGAGCGGCCGGCTTTGGCCCTGGCGATGAGCGCGATCTGGTGCGGTCGCGGGGTCCAGCCGCGCGCGGCGAACCAGGCGGAAAACGGCGCGGGCAGCAGGCCCGCCGGGTCGGCGATCTCGGGGCGCGCGGTCACCGGGGAAGAGGTAACGCCGGCGCGGCATTCCGTCCATGATTCCAGGTCGCGCTTGGCGCCGACTTCGCCTATATCTCACGTCAAACAAAAGACGGGACACCCATGATCGATACGGGAAGCAGGACCAAGAGACCGCGAAGCCGCAAGAACACCGCCCCCGTGCGGCGGATCACGCTCTCCGAGGCCGACAAGCGGGCCTATGAGGAGCTGGTCAATCGCCGCGACGAACGGGCGAAAACCTACGAGCAGCATCTGGCAAGCGACCGGCGCTAGGATCTAGCGCTTTTTTTGTGCCATGGCGCCGCCGGACGACGTTCCCAAGAGGGGAGTCGCCCGGCCGCTCTGTTCAGCCTGGCGGCTGACCCTTGTCGGCCTCTGCATCCTGGTGATCCGGCGGCGGCGGGCAGGGTAGCCCGGGCGCGTTCAATCCCGTCTGAAGACGACGCCGCCGAGCCAGCCGGTGAGGAGGGCGAGGACGACGCAGATGAGGCCGTAGAGCAGGGACTGGTTGCGGGCGAACATCGAGAGCGTGTCCTCCAGCCCGGTCTTGGTGACGCGCAACTGGTCGCCGGCGCGCCCGACCAGATGGCCGCCGGAGAAGAGATAGGCCTCGGCGGTATAGGCGCCGACCGGTATGTTCGCCGGCAGGTAGAGCGTCGTGCGGAAGATCAGGCTGCCGATGAAGCTGACGCCAACCTGCTGGTGATAGAGGCCGGCGCGTTCCTTCAGGCGGATGAAGGCAGCGCGGAATTCGTCCGCCGTCGGGTCCCGGCCTTCCACGCGGGCCTCGGTGTGGAGGACCAGGTTGTCGAAGCCGAGCTGAAGCCGGTCGAGCACCGGGGCCGTCGCCATGTCCGCCACGTCGACCGAGGTCGACAGCGAATAGAAGGAGGGCACCGCCTGGAAGGTCTCGGCGGCCGCGTTCGCCCAGATGCCGAGGATCCGCTCCTTGCGCCGCGCGACCACGGTCTCGCTGGGGCCAAGCAGCAGCACGGCGATCTCGTAGCCGCCGGAGATCGATACCGAGCGCTGGTCGCGGTCGATGACGCCGAACACGGTGACCGCGGTGCCGGTGAAGTTGGAGTTGATCGTCACCTCCGGCGTCGACAGCGCCACGGTGAGCTTCTCGGCCTCGGCCGATCCGGCCAGCGCGACGATCAGCGCCAGGGCGAGACCCGCCGGCCGGATCATCACGCCCCTCCCATGATCTGGGCCAGCGAATAGGGCTCCACCGGGGTCGCCACCAGGCCGGCGAGGAAGCGCACCGCCACCGCGATCACCAGGAGGCCGAGCAGGGCGCGCAACTGGTCGCCGCGGATGTTCTGGCCGATGCGGGCGCCGAACTGGGCGCCGATGACCCCGCCGACCATCAGGATGATGGCGAGGAACAGGTCGACCGACTGGTCCGAGGCGGCGTGCAGCACGGTCGCCACCGCCATCGTCGCCAGGATCTGAACGAGCGAGGTGCCGATGACGACGTTGGTCGGCACGCGCAGCAGGTAGATCAGCGCCGGCACCATGATGAAGCCGCCGCCGATGCCGAGCAGGGCGCCGAGGAAGCCGATGCCCGTCCCCAGCACGACGATCGGGATGACGCTGACATAGAGCCGCGATTTCTTGAAGCGCATCTTGAAGGGCAGACCGTGCACCCAGTTGTGCTGACCGGGGCGGCGGAGCGGCGTCGGGCGGCCGCGCCGCGCATTGACCATGGCGCGGACGCTCTCGGTCAGCATCAGCCCGCCGACCAGCCCCAGGAAGCTGACATAGGAGAGCGAGACGATGAGGTCGAGCTGGCCGCCGGCCCTGAGCGCATTGAACACCAGCACGCCGAGGCCGCTGCCGAGGATGCCGGCGACGAGCAGCACGGTGGCGAGCTTGAGGTCGATCAGCCGCCGCCGCCAGTAGCTGAGCGCGGCCGATGCCGAGGAGGCGACGATCTGCGGGGCGACGGTGGCGACCGAAACCACCGGCGGGATGCCCGAGAAGATCAGCAGCGGGGTGAGCAGGAAGCCGCCGCCGACCCCGAATAGCCCCGACAGGAAGCCGACGGCGCCGCCCATGCCGAGGATGATCAGCATGTTCACCGGCATCTCGGCGATGGGCAGATAGATCAGCACGGCGACAGTCGGTCGAGCAGGATCAGATGCGCGGAATAGCCGGCCGCACGGATGTGCGCCGGATAAAGCGCGCTGTAGGCACAACTGTCAATGTAGCCGAGGCGGACCGCCGCCGCGCGCGGGACCGGACGCGGACACTCGCCCGCGTCCGCGGTCCGTCAGATGTTCTTGTCTGCCAGCGCCGCCACCAGCGGGCCGTCGATCTGGCCGGTCTGGGCGATCCCGTTCTCGCGCTGGTAGGCCTTCACCGCGTCGCGCGTGCGGCTGCCGACGACGCCGTCGGCCGGGCCGGGATCGAAGCCCTGCTCGGCGAGCAGGGTCTGGATCTTCTTGACCAGCGCCGCGCGGTCGGCGTCGCCGAGCGTGCCGCCACCGGGGGCGTCCCAGCCGCCCTGGGGCGTGCTCACCCCGTTGGCGTCGGCGAGCGGCGGCTTGGGATGCCAAGCCTGCACCGTGGCGCGCGCCTTGGCCAGATCGTTGCCGGAGAGGAGCTTGGCGACCTCGTCACGGCGGGCGGCAGCGTCGCTATCGCCTTGGGCGGCGGCGATGGCGAACCACTTGTACGAGGCGATGAGATCCTGCGACGTGCCCAGCCCGCGGGCATAGATGACACCGAGATTGTACTGGCTGTCGCGCACGCCGTAGTCGGCCGCGGCCAGGAACCATTGCAGCGCCTTCGACTGATCGGGCGGGCCGCTCACCCCCTCGCTCATCAGGACGGCGAGGTTGTGCATGGCGTTGACGTTGCCCTGGTCGGCCGCGCGCTGATACCAGTCGACCGCCTTGGTGAGGTCCTTGGCGACGCCTTGGCCGCGCTCATAGAGGCTGCCCAGGCGGTACTGGGCGACGGCGACGCCGCCGTCGGCCGCGCGCTTGTACCATTCGGCCGCTTTGCTCAGGTCCTTGCCGACGTGATCGCCGGCGGCATAACGGGAGGCCACCTCGAAGGCGGCTGCCGGATCGCCGGAGGCCGCGGCATTGACCAGCTTGGCCGAGCCGATCGCGGCGTCGAGTGTGGCAGCCGCACCGTTCGCCTGCGGTGCCGGCAGGGCGGATGCCGAGGCGAGCGACACCGGCGGCGTGGCCGCCTGATTTGCCGACATGCCGGCGGTCGCCGGGGGCTGCCGGGTGAAGCCGGAGGCCGGCGGTGCGGCGGTGCCGCCGCCGAACTGGCCGTCGACGGCCTCGGGGGCGGAGAAGGCGATGTTCGGATCGGGCGTCGCCGATGGCGCCACCAGCGCCCCTGCCGTGTTGCCGGCGACCTGCGGCGCGGCACCGGCCGCGGCCAGCACGTCGGCGGCCGTCGATTTCGGCGCATCGACGCTCGCCGCCGGTTGGGGCGCGATCAGGTGGTTGGCGACGCCGCCGACGGTGCCGTAGACCTTGAGCGCGCCGATGGCCAGAACGATCGCCGCGGCGGCAAGCAGCATCGGCCGTTTGCGATTGCGGATCGCCTGGCTGATGCGCGAGAAGGCGCCGCCCTTGTGCTCGCTCTCGTTGTCGGCCTCTTCCGCCGGCAGCGCCTCGGCGCGATGTGCCTCGGCGGCGGCGGCCTGCGCGGCGCGGCGCGCCGCGGCGATGAAATCGGCCCGCCGGTCGCCTGTCGGCGCCTCGGGCGGCGTGACCACGGGGATGGCGGCCTTCGGCGGCTTCGCGGCGGATGGTGCGGCAGCCTCGCCACCATGGGTGCCGGTGGCGCGCTCGACCACGGCGGCCCGTTCGAGCTGGTCGAGACGGTCGACCACCTGGGTCAGCGTCTGGCCCATCGCCGCCGGTTCGGCGCCGGCGTGGGCGGTATGGTCTTCGGTCGCCGCCCGCAGATTGTCGAGGTCCTGGCGGAGCGCCCGGATCAGGTCGGAGTTGATGCCCCGGTCGTCGAGCGAAGCGGACAGCTCGTTGACCGCGGCGCGCGCCTCGGCGCGGGCCGCGTCGATGGATTCGCGGTGGCTGTCGGAAAGCCGCGCCTGTAGTTCCTCCAGACTCTCCTCGACATGGCGGAGCATGGAGGCGCGCGGACTGTCGTCCTCGAGCTGGCTGGCAAGACGCGCCACCTGTGCCTCGAGCTCGGCCAGTCCCGTGCCCTCGTCATCGGTGTCGGTCGCCGTCTCCAGCCGGGCCGCGAGGTCGCGGATCTGCCGTTCCAGGTGCTCGGTGTCGCTGGCGCCGCGCCCCGCGATGTCGCGGCGGATGCCGGCGATCTCCGCCTTGATCTCGTCGAGGGCCGCGGCCGGTTCGCGCTGCGACGCACTGAGGCCTTCGACCGATTCGACCAGGTTCTGCAGGCGGGCATGCATCGTCGCGATCGAGGCGACCGCCGGGGTGCGGTCGAGCAGGTCGTCGACGCGCGCCGCGATCTCGTCGAGCCGTCCGGTGAGGGATGGCGCGCTGCGTTCGGAAAGCGTCGCCACGATGTTGCGGCTGAGCGCGTCGAGCCGGTGCTCCAGGCGCTCGACCGCCTCCTGCGAGGCGACGGCAGCGTTGCGGTTGGCGAGCGCCACCTTGAGCTCCTCGCCCAGCGTGGTGAGCTGCTCCTCGAGGCGCCCGAGGGCGGCATTGGCCGGCGGTTCGGCGCGGTCGGCGAGCCCCGCCTTGAGCTCCTCGCCAAGCCTGGTGAGCTGCCCTTCCAGGCGCCCGAGGGCGGCATTGGCCGGCGGCTCGGCGCGGCCGGCGAGCGCCGCCTCGACGCTGCGGCCGAGTTCGGCGACGCGCATCTCCAGACGCTGGATGGCGCGTGGGCTGTCGTCGGCTTCGAGCGCGTGCCGGAGCGCGGAGATCTCCTCGCCGAGCGCGTCGAGGCGCGTCCGGTCGGGGCTCGTGCGGGCGAGTGATTCCAGGCGGTCCGAGATCGCCTCGGTACGCGCCTCGATCTGCTCCAGCGACGGCTGCACCGACGTGCGGTCGATCACGTCGCGCAAGGCCGAGAGGTCGCCGCGGATGGCCGTCAGCAGCGAGCGGTCGACGGGCTTCTCGGCGGAGAGCGCCTCGATGCGGCGGGCGAGGTCGAATGTCGCGCCGGAATCCTGCGCGTCCGAGCGGGCAAGCGCGGTGACCTGCTCGGTCAGCCTGGCGAGGTCGGCACGCAGCGCCGCCATGTCGGCGGACATCGCCTTCTGGTCGTTGCGCATGGCCACCGTCTCCGAGCGCTGGTCGAGCGTGCGCTGGTGGGCGGATATCTCGGCGATTGCCGCGGCAAAATCGTTGCCCCGGTCGCGTTCGGCGTTGTTCGGGCGGGAGGGCTGCGGCGTCGCGCGTTCGCGGCCGACGAGCCGCCGGCTGATGTCGCTGAGCCGCTCTTCGATGCGGGCGACCTGCTCCGCTTCGCTGGTCGCGCCGATGCCGGCTTCGTTCGGGCGGATGAGGCGGGCCTTGGCCTCGTCGATGCGCGCCTCCAGCCCGCGGAGCGCCGCGTCGATGGTCGCCGCGCGCTCGCCGTCCCTCGCCGGCCGGGTCTTCGGCCGCTCGGCAAGCAGCGCGGTCAGCCGCGATCCGATGTCGTCGAGAGCGGGCTCGTCGCGCCGCGGCGCGGTGCGCTCGCCCATCCTGGCGATGCGCCGGTCGAGGTCGCGAATGGCCTCGGTCACCCGGGCGACGTCGGCGGCCGGGGTCATCCCGGCGCGCTGCCCCTCGATCATGCTGCGGGCGCGTTCGTCGGCATCCTCGATGTCGCGGGCGAGTTTCTCGACCATTGCGGAAACCCCCTTCAGGGAGCCGTCGGTCCGCCCACCGTCAGACTGACGGGCGAGGCGCTGCTCGATCTCGTCGAGGCGCCTGATGAGATTGGGCACCGTCGCGCGCGACCGGTCGTCCATGGAGCGCAGGCGCGAGGTCAGCCGGTCGAGCGCCGCGGCGATTGCCGACGGATGATCGTCGCCGCCGTCGCGCCCGCGGAGGTCGGGCTCGCCCACGGTATTGTTCAACCACTCGCTGACGGTAAGGCCGGCCCGTTGGGCTGCCGTATAAATGGCGTCGCGCGTTTCGTCGTCTAACCCCTGCAAGCTCCACGGCATACCCGATTTCATCGCTCGACCCCTCGCCGCGGCGCAGGGTGGTCAGCAGAATTCCGCCGAAAGCTGCCGGATGATGGACGCGCCGAAAAGGAATCGGACGTCCCTGCGCCTCCGTCGAGACTTCTTCGAACATGGTAAACAAGCCGTTAACCCGCAGGCATTGCGGGAATCTTCTGGTAACGAGCCTTAACCATCGCCGCCGCTGCCGGCGGGTCTCCGCGCCGCCGCGCGGCAGGCGGACCGGCGCTTCCGGGTCTGGACCTGGCGGCGCTCAGGCGTTAAGACGATCAGGTATTTATTCCTGTCCCCGAATCACGATCAGGGATCCGGCGGCACGGAGGGACCCGGCAGTGCTGTCCCATGCCCGCATCTGGTCGGCCATCGACCGGCTTGCCGAACGCAAGCGCCTGAGCACATCCGGCCTGGCGCGGCTGGCCGGGCTCGATCCGACCACGTTCAACAAGTCGAAGCGGATTGCCGTCGACGGCCGACCGCGCTGGCCGTCGACCGAGAGCATCGCCAAGATCCTGGAGGCGACGGGCACCGAAATTGCCGTCTTCCTCGGTCTGGCAGCGCCCGCCGCCCGCCGCCCGGCGGTCAAGCGGCCGGTGCCGCTTCTGGGCTTCGCCCAGGCGGGCGCCGGCGGCTTCTTCGACGACGCCGGCTTTCCCGCCGGCAGCGGCTGGGAGGAGGTCGATTTTCCGGCGAGCACCCGCGACAACGTCTTCGCCCTGCAGGTGACCGGCGATTCCATGATGCCGCTCTATCGCGACGGCGACCGCCTGATCGTGGCGCGCGACGCTACCTGCCGCAAGGGCGACCGCGTCGTCGTCAAGACCAGCGACGGTGAGGTCATGGCCAAGATCCTGGTGAAGAAGACGGCACGCGCGGTCGAGCTCGCCTCGCTCAATCCTGCCCACCCGGGCCGTACCTTCGGCCTCCGCGACATCGAGTGGATGGCGCGCATCATCTGGGCCAGCCAGTGAAGCGGCTCGTTCCGTTCCTCCTGTTCGCGCTGCTCGCCTTCCCGGCGGCCGCGCAGGTGGTGATCCTGCCCCAGGTCCGCGACGTGACGCCGTCCGACATGACGCCGGGGCCGGAGGTCACCGGGCCGCTCGAGCGCGTCGCACCGCCGCAGAAACCGCCGCCGAAGGCGCGCTGGTGGCGCTTCTTCCTGCCCGAGACCAGCGACGCGGCGACCTTCAACACGGACGGCAAGACGATCCACGTTGCCGGCGTCGATCCGCCGCCGGTCGATGCCACCTGTCCTCTCGCCGGGGCCGCAAGCTGGCCTTGCGGCACCACGGCGCTCTATTCGCTGCGCCGCTTCCTGCATGGCCGCGCCATCGAGTGCTACTTCCCGGACGAGGGCGTCAGCGAGATCACCGCGCCCTGTCGGGTCGGGACGAGCGACATCGGCCTGTGGCTGCTCACCGAAGGCTGGGCGCGGCCGAACGACCTTGCCACCGACAAGTATCGTTCGGCAGCGAGCGATGCGCTCTGCGCCGGGCGCGGCATCTGGCGGGGCCAGCAACGCCCTGCGAACTGCCCGCCGAAGCCTGCGACCTCTGGTTAGTTAGCCGGCGAGCGCCTTTGCGATCAGCGTCCGCGTCTCGGCGACGCCGTAGATCGACACGAACGAGCCGAAGCGGGGCCCGCGCTCCTGGCCGAGCAGGATCTCGTAAAGCGTCGAGAACCACGCCACCGACACGCCGGGGCCGCCGTCGGGGCCCTTGCGGCCCGCGTCCTGGTAGCGCGGGATGGCACGCGCCACATCGAGCACCGCATGCTGGATCGCCTCGGCTTCGCTGTCGGCCGGCAGCGACCCGAGCTTGGCGTCGAGCGTGGCAAGCGCCTCGCGCTCGACCGCGTCGGGCGCGCGGAAGACCTTCTTCGGCGCGACGAAGTCGTGATAGTAGCGCACCGCGTAGCCGACCATCTCGTCGAGCTTGGGATGGCTCTCCGGCGTCACGCCCTTCACGTGGCGCACGATGAAGCCCCACAGCACGTCCTTGTCGTTGGCGTTGGAGGCACTGGCGAGGTTGAGCAGCATGGTGAAGGCGATCGGCATGTCGATCGTCGGCGGTTCACCGGCATGGATGTGCCACACCGGGTTGCCCAGCCGCTGCTCGTCCGCCTGGCGCGGATAGGCGTCGAGGAACGAGAAGTATTCGTCGACCGCCTTGGGGATGACGTCGAAATGGAGCCGCTTGGCCGCCCGCGGCTTCTGGAACATGAACAGCGACAGGCTCTCCGGCGAGGCATAGGCCAGCCACTCCTCGATGGTCAGGCCGTTGCCCCTGGACTTGGAGATCTTCTGGCCGTTCTCATCGAGGAAGAGCTCGTAGTTGAACCCGTCCGGCGGCTCGGCGCCGAGCACCGTGCAGATGCGGCTCGACAGCTTGACCGAATCGATCAGGTCCTTGCCCGACATCTCGTAGTCGATGCCGAGCGCCGCCCAGCGCAGCGCCCAGTCGGCCTTCCACTGGCACTTGACGGCGCCGCCGGTGACCGGGACGGAGGTCAGCTTGTCGCCGTTGTCGGGGTCGCGGAAGAGGATGGTGCCGGACGCGACGTCGCGCTCGACGATCGGCACCTGCAGCACCGCGCCGCTCACCGGTGACAGCGGCAGGAAGGGCGAATAGGACTGCTGGCGTTCCTCGCGCAGCGACGGCAGCATGATCGCCATCACCTCGTCGTAGGCTCCCAGCATCTTCTTGAGCATCGCGTCGAAGCGCCCGGCCTTGTAGGCCTCGGTGGCGCTCATGAATTCGTAGGCGAAGCCGAAACGGTCGAGGA
Organism: uncultured Alphaproteobacteria bacterium; assembly: GCA_963782045.1. Classification (GTDB taxonomy): domain Bacteria; phylum Pseudomonadota; class Alphaproteobacteria; order Rhizobiales; family Kaistiaceae; genus CAVSRC01. The sequence continues at coordinate 100,048 of CAWAIR010000033.1, read as the reverse complement.
AGGCGCGCAGGCGCGCGTTGTTGCCGCCGCCGAAGGAATCATATTCGCCGAAGGGGTCCGGCACCCTGGTCAGCGGCTGGTTGATGTAGGCCGCCATCTGCTCCTGGTTGGGCACGTTGCCGGGCACCTTGCGCAGGCCATCCATGTCGTCCGAGAAGCAGATCAGCCGCGTCGGGACCCTGTCCTCGGTGATCAGGCGGAAGGCGGTGCGCACCATGGTGGTGCGGGCGACCTCGCCGAAGGTGCCGATGTGCGGCAGGCCCGAGGGGCCATAGCCGGTCTCGAAGATGACCTCGCCGGCCGGCGCCGGGCGGCGCTTCAGCCGCTCCACCACCTTCTGCGCTTCCTCGAACGGCCAGGCTTTCGACCGCCGGGCGGCGGCGACGAGGTCGGCGGAGAGGGCGAGCGGCGGCGGGCTTGCAGTCGACACTGGGATCGGTTCCTGGCTGGAGGCGCGGGGAACCTAGGTAGACGGGGCGCCGCCGTCAACAATCGCGCCTTGCGGAGCGCCCGTCCAGGCCATACGTTCCGCCCCGCACGCTCGAGGCAGGACGAAGGACGCGATGAACAGGACGGTCAAACCGGTCTCCCAGCAGGAGGCGCTGATCTACACCATGGTCACCCTTTCGGCCGCCGACCGCAGCATGACGGACGGCGAGCTGAAGAAGATCGGCGATGTCGTCCGCACCCTGCCGATCTTTGGCGACTTCGACATCAACAAGCTGGTGGCGGTCGCCGAGGCGTGCGGAACGCTTCTCCAGGAGGATGACGGCCTGGAGACGGTGCTGTCGGTCATCTCGACCTCGCTGCCGCAGCGTCTCCACGAGACGGCCTATGCGGTTGCCGTCGAGGTTGCGGCGGCCGATCTCCATGTCGAGCAGGAGGAGCTGCGCTTCCTCCAGATGCTGCGCGATTCGCTCAACCTCGACCCGCTGGCCACCGCGGCAATTGAGCGCGGTGCCCGCGCCCGCTATCGCACCTCGAGAATTCGCTCTGGGGAAGTAAGAAGCCCACCGGGAAATAGCGGAGATAGAGTTCCGCGTAGATGCCCTTTTCGTAGATCGCCTGGAGGGCGGCGTTGACCGCGTGCTTGAGGTCGGTCGCGCCCTTGGCGAAGGCGATGGCATAGCCCTGGCCGAAGAAGCGCGTTTCGAAATAGGGACCGCCGGCGAAGACGCAGCAGTCGTTGGCGCCGGTGCTGGCCAGCCAGAACGAGAGCTGCAGGCCGTCGCCGAAATGCGCGTCCGCCGCGCCCGACTTGACCGCCTCGCGCGCCGCCTCCGCCGTCGGATAGAGCTTGCGGCCGATCTCGGGGAACATGGAGGCGAGGTAGGCCTCATGCGCCGTCCCGGTCACCACCGCCAGCGTGTGGCCGCGCAGTCCTTCCGGCGAGATGTCGAGCTTGGCTTGGCTCCGCCTGACGACGAAGCGCGCCGGCAGGCGCATGTAGACGTCGGAGAAATCGAGCCTTGCCCGGTTCTCGGCGGTGATCGCGATGCCGGCGATCGCCGCGTCGGCCGTCTTGTCGGCGAGGTGATTCGCCAGGTCGTCCCATTGCCGCGCCTGGATGGTGCAGGGCACCGCCAGCTCGGTGCAGATCGCCCGCGCCAGGTCGACGTTGAACCCGGTCAGGTGACCGTCGGCGTCGAGGAAGTTGAACGGCGGAAAATCGTCGGTGGTGATGAAGCGGATGGCCTGGACCGTGCCGGCCGCCGGCCGCTCGATGCGCCGCTTGGGATCCCAGAAATCGGGCACCACCGCATCGTGGTCCGCGGCCGAGAACGGCCCGGCGGCGGCGGGCGCCATCGGCTGCGGCTCGGCGGCGGCCGGCGGCTGGGCGGGCGGTGGCGGTGTCGCCGCGGGGGGTTCGGCCGGCAGCAGTGCGGAGGGGGGCACGATGGTCAGCGGCTGTTCCTGTGCCGCCGCCAGTGCCAGTCCGGCGCCGACGACAATCCCCGCGACCGCCACCGCCACGACGGCGCGGCGCGAAATCCGGGAAAAAAACATGCGGGCTGAGGGCTTCAACGGCAGATTGAGGCTTCACGAAGTGCACGATTCCGGATCACAATAGCACGGGCGAGATGCGCCGCGCGCCTCGTGTATGAGCGGCGCCAGGGGGCAGATGGCAGGAGTCGAACCGGGCAAGCGCCAGGTTGCGCCGGCCCATGCCAAGGACAACGTCGATCGAGCCTATGCCGAGCGGGCACGGCGGCTGGGCCTGCCGTTCACGCGTGCGGTCGAGCTCGGTGCCGGGGCGCTGGTCGACATGGCGGCGATCCGCCAGGGCACCTTCGCCAAGTCGGCGGGGGCCGAGGGGCTCGCCTTCCTGGCGCCCGACGAGGAGGCGCTGCCCGACATCGCCCATTGGCTGGCGCGCTACCCGGCGGCGCGGCAGCGTCTGTGCGTGGCGACCCCGACCGCGATCCGTACGGCGCTGATCAGCGTCGGCGCCGCCCGCTTCGCCGCCAACGCCGTCAACCGGCTGGCGATCCTCTACCCGGATCTCTCGGCGCGTCGCGTCGTCACCGGGCGCCAGCTCGCCGTCGGCCTCGGTCTTGCCGTCGTCGTCGCGCTCGCCGTCCACGCCGCGCTGGCGCCGACCGTCATCGTGCTGAACCTCGTCGGCGCCTTCTTCTTCTTCGGCGTATCCGTGCTGCGCTTCGTCGCCGCCGGTTTCGTGCGCGGGCGCACGCTCGATGCCGATCCGGCGATCGAGGCGGACGACGACGACGACGACCTGCCCGTCTACACCCTCCTGGTGCCGCTGCTCCGCGAGGCGCATCTCGTTGCCGCCCTGGTGGCGGCACTCGGCCGCATCGACTGGCCGCGCGAGCGCCTCGACATCAAGCTGATCGTCGAGGCGGACGATGCCGAGACGGTCGCGGCGGCCGCGGTATGGGGCGATGCGCCGCCCTTCGAAGTCATCGTCGTGCCGCCGGGCGAGCCGCGCACCAAGCCGAAGGCGCTCTCCTTCGCCCTGCCGTTCGCCCGCGGCGATTTCGTCACCGTCTACGACGCCGAGGACCAGCCGCACCCCAGGCAACTGCGCGAGGCCTATGCGACCTTCATGCGCTCGCCGCCGGAGATCGCCTGCCTGCAGGCGCCGCTCCTCGTCGACAATGGCGAGGTCAGCCTCATCGCCCGCCAGTTCGAGATCGAATATTCGGCGCTGTTCGACGGGCTGCTGCCAACCCTTGCCGCCCTCGACATGCCGCTGCCGCTCGGCGGCACCTCCAATCACTTCCGCGGGATTAGGTAGCAGATGCACCAAGATCGCTAGATGGCCTCAACGATCTTTTCCCAAATGGGGGATAAGGCTAGTCTCGCATAGCCCTCTGGGATTTCGGCCAAGCGTGCGACATCCTCAACGCTAATGGCGCCAGCATCATGTTTTGGACGCAAGATATGCAATGCATCACGCGGCAACAAGACCAACAGCGTATACAAAATCCCGTTGTGGTCAGACTTGACCGAAGCGGGAAGTTCCGCCGCTGGGGGTATGACAATAAATTCGATGAGCCGGTCGACAGCATCCAGTGATTGTGCCAACTCCTTATCGGAATCTGCAGAATGAAGCAGTTCCTTGCATATCACTAATCGCTTGAGAGCAAGGTTATCCTCGATGGACGCGGCATAGTAGATATCCAGAATGACGCGGTGATCTTGACCACCAGGTATTGTCTGGCGATACTTTCGATGCATTCCAAGCAAGATATTAGTATCCAGATCGACGGCAATGAAATTGATCTCGTCGATCCCGCACTGCTCCTTGACCTGGTCGCGCACGTCGTCCAGGTGGACAGGAAGGTGGGTAAAGGAAGAAAAGAACTCGATCAAATGCATAGCCGCCGAGCGATACTCGCAACCGGCGGCTATGTCTAGATGTTAGGCAAATAGTTCGCGCAGATCGACGGTCCGGCCTTGTCCATCGCCGAATCCGTCTCGCACTTCTGCAAGCCCAGATTCGTGTTGGAAAATGGCCGAATTTGCCTCTCGGCAGAGGGCGTCCGGCGAGATGCTGTCGGACCCACCCCTGAAAAATTTCAAATTCAGGTGCTCCCGTCCCTCTGTCTTAAAGAGGGTATCGAGCAACCTTTGCTTTTCCGACATTGTCACGCTCCTCAGTCGTCAGCGACGGCTCGCTATGCCAACGCAAACTGACTCCTTTTCCAATCAACTTACTTCCGCTCGCTGGTCTTGACCCCATGTCAAGCCAAAATCAACGCCAAAACACACGGAATGGTTTCCGCGCGCCCTCGAACGGCAACATAATGTGTCATCTTGGCCACATCAAGGCCAGTTCCGGGCCGCTGCCCCATTTCCCGCTCGTTGTCAAGCTTACGGTTCGGACCTGAATGAGAGATTAACGAATTACTTAGATTTGGTCCAGTCGCCAAGACTCAGCTTGTGGATGAGGGCTCAGCCGACAACCGTTAACTCATTGTCCTCCAAGTAACATTTCCGCGCCCATCTGTCGCAGATCGAACGACACCATCGGCTTTCAACGTACGCAGCGCTTTCGACACGCGCTTCGTCAGATCGGAGAGGCAGCGTCGATCTCGCGCATCATCGCCCTTGAGCGCGATGATGGATTGCGCGATCTCGCGGCTACGCATAGGCGCCGTTGCGTCGCGTAGCTCATTCAGGATGGCCGTGGTCAACTCACCGCGCCCAAAGATCACCTCGCGTTTCTGGCGTGGCATGGCGGCGTCCAGATCGCCCTTATAGCCGAGCGTGCCCAGAACGCGGTCAATGGCGCCGATGTCGTTCCTGATCTCTGCTAGTCGGTCACGAAGGCGGATGGCTTCGTTGAACAGGTCGGCACGTTTAGTCAGCAAGCCGGTGATCGTGTGTTCGTAGGTATCCGTGCGAGCCGGTCGGATGGTGTCGGTCATTTCCAAGCCCTCTGCCAGTAGCCGCACCAATCGCGGCTCTTTGAATGAGCGAGCGCCAAGCCAGTCGCGCGGTAGCAGAGCGAGCCGTTGTCGAGGCGACGGTGATCTTCGAGCCACGCGGCATGAGCGGCGTATTGAGCGAGATACCTGGGGCTGACGTGATGGTGCTGCCCGTCAATCATGCGGCGCAGCCGTGAGAAGAAGCTTTCGACCATGTTGGTCGAAATGCCGTCCATCGAATACGCCAGCGAGTGATTGATGCGGAGCGTCTTGTACGAGGCTGGCAGGATATCCCAATGCGTCGCTTCGTCGGCAACGATGGTGCTGCCCTTCAGCACGACGCGGCGGGCAATCTCGACACCCTCTGGCTCGCTCTTGCCGACGAAGGTCAGCGTGCGGCCCTTGCGCTGACGGAGGGCGATGACAACGCGGCGCTTGCCGGTCTGGACTGGCGCGCGGCGACGATCAACACGGTTCTCTTTATGGTTCGCCGGACGGATAGAGCCGCCGACATAGGCGCCGTCGATTTCGACCTCGCCTGACAACGTGGCGGCGGCCGTTTCAGACGCCATCGCTTCGCGGATTTTGTGCGCCAGGACGAAGGCCGTCTTGTGCTGGCAGTCCAAGTCGCGGGCGAGTTGGAGCGCAGAGATACCTTTCGCGCCGTTGGCGATGATGCACACGGCGGCCAGAAGGTCGGTAAAGGACTTCTTGCGGCTGTGAAAGATCGTGCCACTGGTGACGCTGTACTGCTTGCCACATGCCGCGCACTTGAACCGGCGGCGCGTGCTGATCTCGTAAGCGTCGAGGCAACCGCAATGCGGGCAGATCGGGTCGCCGTCAGTCTCGGGCCAACGAAGCTTGCGGAACGTGCCGTAAGCGGCTTCCTCGCCGTCAGCGAAGATCGACCGGAGACTGAGCGTCCGGGCTTTCGCTGAGAGGAGGAAGTGCTGAGACATCATCAAATCCGATATGTTCCTCCTGAATATGATGGTATCTCTATCCATTGTCAATGAGGAAAATATCGAATATGATGAGGTTCATAGCTAATTGGAGGCACTATGGTTGCCGACAAGGCGTGGCAGGACCGCTCCAAGAACCTCTTGAAGTCCGAACTCAAGCTAAGAGGCTTGAGCTACAAGGACTTGGCTGCCCGCTTGACGGATGACGGGACGCCAGAGACCGAGGCGAATCTCGCCAACAAGATCAGTAGGGGGGGATTCAGTGCGGCCTTCCTGCTCCAGTGCCTTTGGGTCATTGGATGCAGGGACGTTCGGCTCACCGTCCAATAAGGACAACCTATCGATTTTGACGGTTGTCCTATCAATATAGACGGGATTCCTTGCCTTCTCCGCTAGGAAGTGTTATATACATCACCGGCCCGGCTTTGGACGCCAGGCCGGTGATGTCACTTGGTAGTGCCCCAACAGCGGTGGAATGCTGAAGGGGTGGCGGAGGTGGGGGGATTCGAACCCACCGAAGGACCCGGTCGCCTGAAAGCTAGGGACCCTTGCCGGCTTCCAAAGCCGGTGCCGTCGACCGCTTGGCTACACCTCCTATCTCGAAAAGAGGTTCTCGGTCTGATCACCGAGGGCCTCTTTGCCTTCATGGGTTAGCGCATATTGGTCACCGTCTTTGGTGGCCAATCCGCGCCGCACGTAATTGGTCAGCGTGGCATGGACCGCCCGTCCTGGGGCCTCATGGCCAAGCTTATTAGCCTTCTTGTTCAATGCCTCTTTGGTTGTCGGCCCCTCAAGAAGCGCTGCGGAAACGATGCCGCTTACTGGCGACTCTTGAGGAACCGTGATCGTGGCCGCACGGTTGGGCTTTTCGAGCGCAACAAGCTCTTGCAGAAGCTTTTGCTTCCGCTCCGCTTGCTCCAATGCTGCCCGTAGGCCATCCACACGCCGGGTGACTGCCCCCAGTTCCGTCACTAGTGCGGTGTCGAAGTTAGGGGTGCCGGCCGTGTCACTGTGCAGTCTGATTCGTCTCTTAACCATGTCGTCCCATATAGGCCCACAACTGGCCCAGTGCAATAGGGCATACGGTGCCCCCTAGATTTGAAAACATATAGGCGCTAATGCGCGTTTACCACCAGCCAAGGACGCGCCCAAGCACATATACGCCAGCGACGGTCGCGATTACGGCCGTAACGGCATACCGGCCACGGGCGGCGAGCCGGAACGGCCCCCATTGGGCTTCTAGGCGGTCATCGGGCAACTGGTCGTCGGTCATCAGAGAACCTTTCAGGCGAGCCTTGATTGTTAATCAACGCACACTCACCTTTAATTTCTCTTTAACCGAGAACACTAAATATAGTGTTACTCTCACTTCTCCGATGTAGCGCCGTTACTTCATGTAGTGGCACTAAGCCGATGACATTTAATCATTTTCCGCCGCCTTGGTGCATCTGCTACCTAATCCCGCACTTCCGCCGCGAGGCGCTGATCGAGGTCGGCGGCTGGGATCCGTTCAACGTCACCGAGGACGCCGACCTCGGCCTGCGCCTGGCGCGCTTCGGCTACCGCTCGGCGACCCTCGAGCTGCCCACATGGGAGGAGGCGCCGGCGACGCTGGGGCCGTGGATGCGCCAGCGCACCCGCTGGTTCAAGGGCTGGATGCAGACCTGGCTGGTCCACAGCCGCCGGCCGCTGCGCCTGCTGCACGAACTGGGCTGGAATCGCTTCCTCGGCTTCAACCTGATCGGCACCGGCCTCATTGTCTCGGCCCTCATCCACCCGGTCTACCTGGCGACGCTGCTGGTCATGGCGACCGACCCGCTGGTGCTGTGGGGCGATGGCGGCGCCTTCGCCGCGATGGTCGTCGGCGTCAACCTGTTCAATCTGTTCGCCGGCTACACGGCGATGGCGGCGCTCGCCACGCGCACGCTCAACCTGCGTGGAAACCACGGCGGGGCCCGGGCTCTGGTGCTGCTGCCCTTCTATTGGCTGCTGATGTCAGTGGCGAGCTACCGGGCGCTCATCCAGCTCGTCTTCCGCCCGCACAAATGGGAAAAGACCCCGCATCACGGGCGGCCGCCGGATGGCGGCGGATGACCGCCGGGCTCGCCCGCAGCGCAACTGACACCATCGATGGACGCGGCCGTGGCGCCGGTCACTCCTCACCCGTGCTTGCCCGGGCGCGGATCTCGAAGCCGAGATCGATGATCGGCTTGTCCGGCCGTTCGCCGTCGCCGCGGATGATGCGGCTGATGACGGCCGCCGCCTGGCGTCCCATTTCGTAGCGCGGGGTTGCGACAGACGACAGCGACGGGAAGCTCGAGGCCGATATCTCCAGGTCGTTGAAGCCGATGATTGCCATGTCGCCGGGCACCCGCATGCCGCGCCTGTGGCATTCGAACAGGGCGCCGAGCGCCAGGTCGTCGTTGCAGGTGAAGACCGCATCGAGATCGGGGGTGCGGCCGAGCAGCTCGGCGAAGAGCTCGCCGCCGAGCGCGAAGGTCGACGGCCGCGGCGAGGCGGCGATCAAGGCGGGCGAATCGAGCCCGTCCTCCCTCATGGCCTGGATATAGCCTTCCATGCGGCGCCGCGAGCGGGCGTCCTGCCGGGCGCGGATATGGCCGATGCGGCGATGCCCGCGGTCGATGAGATGGCGGGTGGCGGCGTGGCCGGCGTCGTGCTGCGAGAAGCCGATGTTGATGTCGATCGGATCGTCGGTCAGCTCCATCGTCTGCACGATGGGGATCGAGGCCCGTTCGAGCATGCGGCGGGCGTGGTCGCTCTGGTCGATGCCGGCCACGATCATCGCCTCCGGGTGCAGTCCGAGCATGGTGGCGATGGCCTTCTCCTCCTCCTCCGGCAGGTAGCGCCAGTTGAGCACCATCACCTGGAAGCCGGCCGGCAGGAAGGCGTCGTGCAGGGCCTTGAGGTAGGCGGCGAAGACGCCGTTGGTGAGCGAAGGAATGAGCACGCCGATGGTACCGGTGCGCGCGGAGGCAAGCGCGCTGGCGAGCTGGTTGGGGACGTAGCCGAGCACCTCGACGGCGGCGGTCACCCGCTCGCGAAGGTCGGCCGAGACCATCTCGGGCTGGCGCAGGGCGCGCGACACGGTGACGGCGCTGACGCCCGCCCGGGCGGCGACATCGCTCAACGTCGGCCGGCGGGATCGCGACCCGGCTGGGGGGTTCGACTGCTCATCCATGGTGTCACGTCGCCTCCTTGTAACACGCCAAGCGCCTCACGCAGTCTGGAGCCACTCTGGTTGACAGCGCTTTCATGGCCACCTATACGGGAATTGCGCGTCGGGGGAAGAGAGCCTGAGTGGATTGCTGCATCGAAGCCGCGGGAAGTGGCCGCGCAATCCACGAATGGTACGACGCTCGATCAGGCATTACCAATGGCAGGGAAGGTTACCTCGGCACCGTCGCCGGCGTCGTCCTGATCACGCTTCCGCAGTCGATCCTGTCGGTCATGCAGATGCCGGATGCCGGCCGCCAGGTGATCTACGGCGTCGTCATCATCGCGATGCTGCTGCTGTACGGGCGAGAGCGACTGATGCGCGAGCGAACCGGCGGTCCGCTCCTCGGTGAGGTTGAGCAGACGCGTCTGCGCCGCGCGACGACGACGTGAGCAATGGGACGACGAACGGCGCAGCACCAGGCGGCGCCGTCGCCAAGGGAGGGGAGCCCCGATCATGAAGATCACTTCGGTCAAGACCGCCGCCACCACCGGCCATTGCATGCACCTGTGGGTCAGGATCGAGACCGATGCCGGCATCACCGGCCTCGGCGAATGCGTGCACGGCGGCTACGCGGCCATCGCGCTCATCGACAAGGAGCTCGCTCCGCGCCTGGTCGGTCGCGATCCCTTCGCCATCGATGCGATCTTCGAGGAGCTTCGCCGCGCCCGCGTCTTCGAGGGCGGCTTTGCCGGCGCCCTGATCACCGCACTGACCGGCATCGAGATTGCCCTCTGGGACCTCAAGGGCAAGGCGCTCAAGGTGCCGATCTCGGAGCTGCTCGGCGGCCGCTTTCGCGACCGTATCCGCGTCTACGCCGATTGCGAGGTGACGCCGGGCATGAATCTCGACGAATGCCGGAAGGTGGTCGACGAGGTTCTCGAAAAGGGCTTCACCGCGCTCAAGATCGACCTCGATATCGGCGCCTACGGCAAGTACCAGAGCGAGGTCGCCGACTTCGTCAAGGACCCGTTCAACACCACCGCCGGCGAGTGGGAGCATGAGCGCATGGTCCGCCTCGCCGAGATGGTCAAGACCGCCGCCGGCGCCTCGATCGACGTCGCCTGCGACGTCCATACGCGCCTCGACGTGACCAGCGCCATCCGCCTCGCCCGCGACCTCGAATCCTTGCACCTGATGTGGCTCGAGGAGCCGGTGCCGCCGGAGAACGTCGCCGCCATGCGCGAGGTCAAGCGCTCGACCACGACGCCGATCTGTGCCGGCGAGAACCTCTATCTCCGCCAGGGCTACCGCGATCTCCTCGAGAGCCAGGCCGTCGACATCATCATGCCCGACATCCCCAAATGCGGCGGCCTGTCCGAATGCCGCAAGATCGCCAACATGGCCGAGATCTATTACGTCCCCTTCGCGCCCCACAACGTCTCCTCGCCGATCGGCACCATGGCCTCGGCGCATGTCTGCGCCACGGTGCCCAACTTCCTGGTGCTCGAATTCCACTGGATGCATCGCGACTATTGGGCGACCATCACCGACGGCGGCGACATCATCAGGGACGGCCACATCGCGCTGAACGATCGGCCTGGCATCGGGCTGGAGCTCAACGAGGAGGTGGCCAGGGCCCACCAATATCCCGGCACCGCGTGGTTCGCGTGAGGGCCGGACGGATGCACAGGGAGGAGCACATCCGATGACGACGACGCCCGACATCACCCGCCCGCCGAAGGAATGGCTGGCGGCCCTGGAAACCATCGGGGCCGCCACCGCCAGCAGCACGCTCGCCCACATGGGCGTGCGCAGTCCTTACATGATGGGGCCGTCCGCCCGCAGCCCCGGCAGAACGGTCGTCGGCCCGGCGCTGACGCTCCAGTGCATGCCCAAGCGCGAGGATCTGTTCCGCGAGGACGAGTACCTGGACCCGGAAACCCAGCTCCACCGCCACGTGCTCTACCACACCCAGCCGGGGGACGTTGTCGTCGTCGACGCCCGCGGCGACATGAAGAGCGGCATCTTCGGCGACATGATGCTGACCTACTTTCGCGGCCGCGGCGGCGCCGGTGTCGTCATCGACGGCTGCATCCGCGACTATCCCAAGGTGCAGCGCCTGGAGCTCGGCCTGTGGGTGCGTGGCGTCACGCCGAACTATCACGTGCAGACCGACATCGTGCCCTACGCCGTGAACGTTCCGGTCGCCTGCGGTGGCGTCTTCGTCGAGCCGGGCGATATCATCGTCGCCGACGACGATGGCGTCGTGGTGGTCCCGACCGGGATGGCGGAGGAGGTCATCGAGGAGGCCAGCAAGCACCACGAATGGGAGGTGTTCTCCCGCGAGCGCCTGCTCGGCGGCGGCGATCTGCGCCGCTACTACCCGCTCCACCCGGATGCCGAGCCCGAGTATCAGGAGTGGCGGCGCAAGAACGGCCACGCCTCGTAAGGCGCAGGGAGGAACCGGGCCGTCAGCTCCAGGTGCGGTCCCAGCTCTCCTCGTCATCCCAGCGATCGGTCGGCTCCCACGGGCCGGCGGCGCCCGCCTGCAGATGCTCGGCGATGACGGCGTCGTCGATATCGTCGATGCCGAGGCCGGGCCGGTCGGGCACTTCGATGAAGCCGTTGCTGACGATCGGCTTAGGCAGGCCGGTGACGATGTCGTCCCACCAGGGCACGTCGACGGCATGCTGCTCGAGGGCGAGAAAGTTCTCGGTGGCGACGGCGACATGCGCCGCCGCCATCGCCGCGACCGGGCTCTCCGCCATGTGGATGGCCATGGCGACGCCATGCTCCTGCGCCAGGTCGCCGATCTTCTTGGTCTCCAGCATGCCGCCGCTGGTCAGCACGTCGGGGTGGATCACGGCGAGACCGCTCTTCAGGAGCGGCACGAAATCTTCCTTCAGGTAGATGTCCTCGCCCGTGCAGATGGGCACTGCCGTGCTCTTGGCGAGCTGCGCGTATTGCGCCGTGTATTGCCACGGCAGCACATCCTCAAGCCACGCCGGATTGTACTTCTCGATGCGCCGCGCCAGCCGCATGGCGTCGCCGAGCGAGATGTGGCCGAGATGATCGATGGCCAGCGGCACGTCCGGGCCGATCTCGACACGCACCTCGGCGATGTACTGCTCGAGCAGATCGAGACCCATCTCGGTGAAATGCAGCCCGGTGAAGGGATGGGGTACGTTGTGGACATCGTAGATGGCATTGCGGCGACGGCGTTCGTCCAGCGTCTTGGCCGTGAGACGGTGCGGGTTGTCGCGGTAGCTGTCGAGAAGCCCGGTCGGCGCGCCGACCGCGCCCGCGACGTGCATGATCTGGTTGAGGCCGAGATCCATCTTGAGAAAGGTGTAGCCGAGGTCCATGCGCGCCTTCAGCCGCTTGCCCGTCTCGCTCCCGCTCGGTCTGCTGGCATCGGTATCGCAGTACATGCGCACGCGGTCGCGGAACTTGCCGCCGAGCATCTGGTAGATCGGCACCCCGTAGGCCTTGCCGGCGAGGTCCCACAGGGCGATCTCGATGGCCGAGACGCCGCCGCCCTGGCGGCCGTGCCCGCCGAACTGCTTGATCCGCCGGAACAGGCGGTCGACATCGCACGGGTTCTCGCCCAGCAGCCGGCTCTTCAGCATCAGGGCGAAGGTCTTGCTGGCGCCGTCGCGGACCTCGCCGAGGCCGACGATCCCCTGGTTGGTATGGATCTTCACAAGCGAGGTGGTGAACGGTGCGCCGACGATGTCCGCGCAGCGGATGTCGGTGATGCGCAGCGCCGATGGCCGCGAGTTGGTGTTGACCATGTCGGTCGTCCTTGGCGTTTGGTCGTCAGCGCTCATGCATCTGGTCCAGGCTCTGGTGTGGCACGGAGAGCGCCGCCCCCGCGCGTGGTCGCGGCGCACGGGCGATGCGGCCAATCGTCGCCCGATTTATTCCCGATAACAGTTCCAATCTGCAAAGAGTACATGAGTTTTTTCACTCCGTGAAAATTTGGGGCTTGCAGTTGAAAACGCTTTCAGGAAAACTTTGAGAGTGTCGCGGAGGCGACAGTGGGAGAAGGACAAGCAGACGAAACGGCCGACGACTATCGCTGAACAGAATTGGTAATTCGTGCGCGCCGCCGATCTGCCCAGTGGCTACACGAACCTTGGGAGGGAACCAATAATGAGCTCGAAGAAGATCAGCCGTCGTGACGTGCTGCGCACGGCCGCGGCTTCCAGCGTCTTCATCGCGAGCGGAGGTCTGCCGGCCTTCGCCGCCGAGGATATGGCGTTGCCGCAAGGCAGTGCCGGCAAGCTGACCGTCATTCATCGCACCGAGTATTTTCCGGAAGCGCAGACGCTTTTCGACCAGGAGGTCGCGGCGTTTGCCAAGGCCAACAATGCCCAACTCGACATTTCGACCACGAACCCGGAATTGTTCGGCGACTTCCTCGGCAAGATGAGCGCCGCGGTGAAGGCGGGCAACCCGCCTGATTTCGCCTACACCACCAACGTTTCGATTGCCCAGTTGAACACGCTCGATCTCGTCGAGGATGTCTCGGACGTGGTCGCCGAGGCCGAGGCCAAGTACGGCAAGATCATGCCCGGCCTCAATGCCGCCAAGACCGGTCAGTTTGACGGCAAGTGGAAATCGATCCCCTACATCGGCAGCACCACGGGTTACTTCTTCCGCGGCGACAAGCTGAAGGAAAAGGGCATCGATCCGGCGTCGCTGAAGACCTGGGGCGACCGCCGCGAAGCAGCGCTCAAGATCTCCGATCCGGCCAATGGGTTCTACGGCTGGGGCTTCACCCCCAACAAGGGTGGCGACGGCTTCGGCTTCGACACCGCGATCGTTCAGGCCTTCGGCGGTCACTTCACCGACCCGACCGGCTTGAAGGTGACCTTCAACTCGCCCGAGACCGTGGCTGCGTTCAAGTGGCTGGTCGAGACCTATGACCGAAACGGCAAGTATGCGGCCATGATCCCGCCTGGCGTCGAAAGCTGGACCGACACCGGCAACAACGAAGCCTGGGCGGCGGGCAGCATCGGCATGACGCTGAACTCGTTCAGTGTCTACGCCGCATCGAAGAAGGACAAGCTGCCCTTCTTCAAGGACATGCTCGTCTTGCGCGCCCCCACGGCCAACAACGGCGACAGCCGCGACGGCGGTGCGGTTCAGGGCTGGCTGCATATCTTCAAGGGTGCGCCGAACGTCGACCTCGCCAAGAAGCTCGCTCTCGATCTGCTCGACCCGGCGAACTTCAACAAGATCTCGGCGATTGCCGGCGGCCTGTTCATGCCCGCCTACGAGAAGCTGTGGACGCCGGAACTGATCAACGCCGACCCCAACTTCGCGATCATCAAGGAGCAGGTCAGCGTCACCGATCCGTTCCTCGGCACCTCGTGGCCGGCGAAGCCCGCGGCCCAGATCGACGCGATCCGCGCCCAGAGCATTCTTGAGCAGGCCATCGGCAACGCCATCTCCGGCCGTATGAGCCCGGCCGATGCCGTCAAGGACGCGAACGACAAGATCGTCCAGGTCTTCGAAGAAGGCGGAATAATGCAGTAGGTCCGCCGACCGATTGCGGGGACGGCCGCGGCCGTCCCCGCCCCTTCGGTCCGTTTCCGTGGCGTCGCGTTCGCGGCCGCCGCACTCCGCTCAATGGAGACTGCAGATGGACGGTCAGCTTGAGCTGAGCCAACCGGTCGTTCAGTCGGACATGCGCCTGCTCATCCGCATGCGGCTCGAAGCCATCTTCGGGCGCGACTGGAAGGTCGCGTCCCTGTTCGTCCTGCCGACCGTTGTCATCATGGCCGGGCTCATCTTCTGGCCGCTGATCAATGCGGCCCTGATCAGCACGACGACGCTGAATTTCCTGACCGGCAAGACCGTCTATGTCGGCTTCCGCAACTACACGCGCCTGCTGCACAACAGCGACTATATCTTCGCGCTGCAGAACACCATCGAGTTCACGCTTTGGTCGCTCGGCATCAAGTTCGTCACCGGCATGACGATCGCGTTGATCCTCAACAGCCGCATTCCCGCCCGCAGCCTGATCAGCGGCATCATGCTGCTGCCGTGGATCGTGCCCGAGATCGTCACCGCCCTTGCCTGGCGCAGCATCTACGATCCGCTCTTTGGCGGCCTCAATCCGATCCTGCACGGCCTCGGGCTCATCAAACAGCCTGTCGGCTGGTTGTCGGACCCCCATCTCGCGATGTCGAGCATCATCGCAGTCAACATCTGGAAGGGCATCCCCTTCTATACACTTCTCCTGCTCGCCGGCCTGAAGGCGATCGATCACGAACAACTGGAGGCGGCCGAGGTCGACGGCGCCAACGTCGTCCAGCGCTTCCGTCACGTTACCTTGCCCAGCCTACGCTACGTCATCGTGGTGGTCCTCCTCCTGTCCTTCATCTCGACCTTCAACCAGTTCGGTCTGCCCTTCCTGATGACCGGCGGGGGGCCGAGCGGGGCGACGCGCCTCTACTCGATCCTCGCCTACGAGAAGGCCATCGGTTCACTGCAATACGGCCCCGGCAGTGCCATCGCCCTCAGCGTGGCGCCGCTGATGGCGGTGATCATCTGGCTGCTCGGCAAGTTCATGCGCCAGGACGACCGCAAGTCGCGCCTCAGCCGCAAGGGCAGTTTCGGCGATGACGTTCTGAGCGTCGCCGTCCGTGTTTTCGACCGCCTGATGGACTGGGTGTTCCTGCCCTTCGAGCTGGTGATCGCCGGCGTCGAGAGGATTGGCGATGCCGTGCGCCGGCGCGTGCACGGTTCGGCGGTGACGCCACTGCTACACCGCGACCAGCGCCAGCGGCTGGGTACGTTGGGGCGGATGATCGTGCTGTTCCCGTTCGTGCTGTTCGTGCTGTTCCCGTTCTTCTGGGTGCTGATCACATCGTTCAAGACCACGCACCAGGTCAGCGCGCGGACCTCGATCTTCTGGCCCTCGCCGTTCACCCTCGAGCAGTTCAGGCATCTCCTTTTCGGGACGCCGTTCGTGACCTGGTTTGCCAATTCCGTCCTTGTCGCGACGGTGAGCACCATCATCTCGGTCGTCTTCGCGTCACTTGCCGGCTATGCCCTGTCGCGCCTCAAGTTCCGCGGCGCCGGACTGCTCACCAGTTTCCTGCTCATCACCTATCTGCTGCCGCAGACGCTGATCTTCATTCCGCTCTATCAGACGCTGACGACCCTCGGGCTGATCAATACCTACGGCGCGCTGATGGTCACCTATCCGACGTTCCTGCTGCCCTTCGCGACCTGGGTATTGATGGGCTATTTCCGCTCCATTCCGGTCGAACTGGAAGAGGCGGCGATGCTCGACGGCGCCAGCCGCATCTACACGTTCTGGAAGATCGTCCTGCCGCTGGCGGCGCCGGCCACCCTGGCGGTGGCGCTGTTCGCCTTCACCACCGCCTGGAACGAGTTCCTCTTCGCCTTCGTGTTCATCACCTCGGAATCGCTGCGCACGCTGCCGATCGGCCTGCAGTCGCTGGTCTTCGGCGACATCCTGCCGTGGGGCATGCTGATGGCGGCCTCGCTGCTGACCGCGGTTCCGGTGGCCGTGCTCTACATCTACGCCCAGCGCTTCCTGGTCGAGGGCCTGACGGTCGGAGCGGTGAAGGGGTGAGGGCAGGCGGCCCGGAGGACTGGAGCGGGTGAAGGGAATCGAACCCTCGTATGCAGCTTGGGAAGCTGCCGTTCTGCCATTGAACTACACCCGCGCCGGCGGAGAGATATAAGGCGAAACGCTGGCTGAAGGCAATTGCGGCCGGCATGGGCGCGTCCGGCTTACGGGGGGCGTCGGGCCGGCTCTTGGATGATGCCCCCGGCTCGCCATATAACGGTGAGACCAACTACTTTCCGCAGGGCTCCGGAGAGATCCCAGAGACAGCAATGAACAGCACAGCGCTCACCCGTTTCTTCGGCGGCTCGCCTGGCCGGGTCCTCGTCCAGCTTGCCGTCATGTCCTTCGTGCTCGGCGTCATCCTGAGCGCGCTCGGCCTGTCGCCCTTCGACATCGTGGAGAGCCTGCAGCGACTGGTTCAGCGCGTCTGGAACATGGGCTTCGACGCGATCACCTGGGGCTTTCGCTATTTCCTGCTCGGCGCCGTCATCGTCGTGCCGGTTTGGCTGGTCATGCGCCTGTTCCGGTTCGGCCGGCGCGGCGGCTCGAGCTTCTGAGGCCGCAGGATTTACGACGTCGCTTCCCGCGCCCAGCGGTCGGCGGCGCTGCCGACGATGGCGCCAATGGTGTCGATCTTCTCGCGGTCGAGCCGCCGGCGGAGCCCGGCGGCGATCTCCGCCGCCAGCCCCAGCCCCTCGTAGACCATGCCGGTATAGACCTGGATGAGGTCGGCGCCGGCCGCCATCTTCTCCCAGGCGGTCTCGGCCGAATCGATCCCGCCCACCCCGATCAGCACGAGCTTCCGGCCCACCGCCTTGCGCAACCGCGCCAGGATCGCGGTCGAGCGGCGGAAGAGCGGCCGCCCGGAGAGGCCGCCGGTCTCGGCGGCGAACCGGCGGTTGCCGATGCCGTCGCGGGCAAGCGTCGTGTTGGTCAGGATCAGCCCCTCGATGCCGTTGTCGATGGCCGTGGCGGCTATCGCCTCCAGCGCCGCGTCGTCAAGATCGGGGGCGAGCTTGAGCAAAATCGGCACTGGCTTCCCGGCGGTCCGCCGCGCCTCCACGATTGCCGCGACAAGCCCGCTTACCGCCGAGCGCTCCTGCAGGTCGCGCAGGCCCGGCGTGTTGGGCGACGAGATGTTGATGGCGATGTAGCCGGCCAACGGCGCGAAGCGCGTGACGCCGGCGACGTAATCGGCCACCCGGTCGGCGCTGTCGCGGTTGGCGCCGATGTTGATGCCGACGATGCCCTGCGGGCGCCGATCCTTGAGCCGGCGCTCGGCGGCGTCGAAGCCCTGGTTGTTGAAGCCCATGCGGTTGATGACTGCCTGGTCGGCGGGCAGGCGGAACACGCGCGGCCGCGGATTGCCCGCCTGCGCTTTCGGCGTCAGCGTGCCGACCTCGGTGAAGCCGAAGCCGGCGGCAAGCGTCGCGTCGATCACCGCGGCGTTCTTGTCGAAGCCGGCGGCAAGGCCGACCGGGTTGGGAAAGGTCAGCCCAAGCACGCGGCAGGCAAGCCGCGGGTCCGCCGCTGGCCTGCGCGGCAGCAGCCCGGCGGCGGCGACGCCGCACACGGCAAGCCGGTGGGCCATCTCCGGGTCGACGGCGAAGACCAACGGCCGCATCAGCCGGAAGGCGAGGGTCATGGCGAAGGGTCCGGGAAGACGTGCCGCCCGTCCGCGTCAAGCGACAGGGGTTTCACCCAGAGCGCCAGAGCGGGGTCGAGCCGACCGTAGAGATGGGGAAACAGCGCGCCGCCGCGCGACGGCTCGTAGCGCAGCTCCGGCCCAAGCGCCAGATCGTCGAAGGCGACAAGCACAAGATCGGCGACCCCGGCAAAATGGCGCGCCGCAGTCTCCTTCACCGTATCGGCGGTGGAGAAATGGATGAAGCCGTCGGCCAGATCAACGCCGGCGCCGCGGAAAGCCCCCTCGGTCTCAGCCTTGCGCCACACCTCAGCCGGGCAGATTTTATAAATGATGGTCATCTCTTACCGCGCGACAGTAGAGGGTTTTGCGGCGAGTCGGAACCGTCTGGATGCTCCCGGAGTCGTCCCTGCACAGAAGGTCGCGCCCTCGCCGGTGCGATCCAGGCCCGGACTGTGCTAGGCTCGCGAGAAGTGCGAAATGACAGCCGCAGGGAGGTTGCGTTGACAATCCGCTGCCTCATTCTCCCGCTCGCCATCGTTTCGGCGGGGTTTGTCGTCCCGGCGGTCGCTCAGGATGGCGCGCCGCCCGCCGGGCGCTACGAACTCAGCTCCGGCCCCGACAACAGCTTCGTGCGCCTCGACACCCGCACTGGCGCCGTCTCTCATTGCCGTCAGGAGAGGGGCGTGTGGCGCTGCGAGCCGATCATGGATTCGGGGCTGGGCGATCGGCTCACCGGCCTCTCGGACAAGGTCGATCGCCTGGCGTCCGACGTCGATCGCCTGTCCCGGCGCGTCGACCGGCTGGCGGCCGGCGTCGCAGCGCCGGCGGCCGGTCAGGCGGCCGCAGCCGAGGGCACCGGCAAGCGCAAGGGCTTCGCCCAGAGCGTGGTCACCCGGCTGCTCGACATGGTGCGCACCCTCAAGCACGGCGGCGCCGACCAGACCTGACCGCGACACAGGCCGCGGCAGAAAATCGCCCCCAGCGCGGTTATAATCCGCCGAACCGGTCCCGATACGGACCGGACAACGGCGCTGCCGCGGCTCTCCGCGATAGCGACGGCGGCCGACGGGAGGGGCGATGAACATCCTGATGGTCACCAACACCTTTGCGCCGAACGTTTCGGGCGTCGCGCGGTCGGTGACCCTTTCGACCGAAGCCTACCGCCGCCGCGGCCATCGCGTCGTGGTCGTCGCACCAGAGTTCGACGGGGCCCCGGAGAAGGAGGTCGATGTCGTCCGCATCGGCGCGCTGCGCAACTTCGCCGGCACCGACTATTCCGTGGTCATCGGGCCGCCGCTCTATCTGGCCCGCGCCGTCGATGCCTTCGGTCCCGACATCGTCCATTCGCACGGGCCGTTCCTTCTCGGCACCACCGCCGCGCGGCTGGCCCGCACGCGGCGCGTCCCGCTGGTCTTCACCCATCACACCCTTTACGAGCACTACACCCACTACCTTCCCGGCGATTCCGTCCTGGTCAAGCGCATCGCGCTCAACCGCGGTACCCGCTACGCCAATATCTGCGACGCGGTGTTCGCCCCCTCGCGCTCGATCCGCGAGCTCTTGCGCACGCGCGGCGTGACGGTGCCGATCTACGAGGTGCCGACCGGCGTGCCGCTCGCGCTCTTCGCCGAAGGCGACGGCGCCAGCTTCCGCGCGCGCCATCGCATCCCGGCCAACGCCGTCGTCGTCGGCACGGTCGGCCGGCTCGCCGAGGAGAAGAATCTGGATTTCCTCAGCCGTGCGCTCGCCCGCTTCCTCGCCGCCACGCCCGGATCGCACGCGCTCATCGTCGGCGACGGCCCGTCCTACGAGCCGATGGCGGCAATCTTCGCCGCCGCCGGCCTCGCCCGGCGCGTCGTCTTCACCGGCGCGCTCGAGCCGCCGGCGCTGGTCGATGCCTACCATGCCATGAACGCCTTCGCCTTCGCCTCGCTCACCGAAACCCAAGGGCTGGTTCTGGCGGAAGCCATGGCGGCCGGGGTCGCCGTGGTCGCGGTCGATGCCCCCGGCGCCCGCGAGATCGTCCGCGACGGTTACAACGGGCGCCTGCTGCCCGGCGCCGAGGAAGCGGCGTTTCATGGCGCGCTCGATTGGGTGATCCAGCGCGGCAGGAGCGATGCGTCGGCGCTCGGCGCCGTCGCCCGGGAAAGCGCGCGCGCGTTCTCGCTCGATGCCGTCGCCGAGCGGGCGCTGGCCGCCTATGACGAGATCATCGAAGCGGCCGCCGAGAACGCCCGCGACGGGACCCGGCGCCCGGGCCTTGGCTGGCGCCTCCCGATGAAGGAGTCCGGCGATACGCGCCAGCCGCTGCGCTGGCGGTCCGGCTCATGATGGCCGCGTCTTGAAGCCTTCCGCCGCGGTGACGAGTTCGTGGATGATGCCGGGCTCGGTCATCGCGTGGCCGCTGTCGTCGACCACCCGATAGGCCGCCCGCGGCCACGCCTTGTGCAGCAGCCACGCCGTCTCGATCGGCGTGCACAGGTCGTAGCGGCCGTGGACGATGACCCCGTCGATATCGGCGAGCCGGCCGGCATTGGCGATGAGCTGGTCGTCGCGCTCCATGAAGCCGCGGTTCTGGAAGTAGTGGCATTCGATGCGGGCGAAGGCGAGCGCATAGGATGGCTGGCCGAAGGCAGCGACCCGCGCCGGATCGGGCAGCAGCGACAGCGAGGCGCCCTCCCACATCGCCCACGCCCGCGCCGCGGCGAGCTGGACGTCCTTGTCCTGCCCGGTCAGGCGCTTGTAGTAGGCGGCGATCATGTCGCCGCGTTCGGCTTCCGGGATCGGCTTGAGGTAGTCCTCGAAGGCCTCCGGCAGGAGGAACGAGGCGCCCTCCTGATAGAACCACTGGATCTCCCGCCAGCGCAGCGTGAAGACGCCGCGCACCATGAGCTCGCTCACCCGTTCGGGATGGCTCTCGGCATAGGCCAGCGCCAGCGTCGAGCCCCACGAGCCGCCGAACACCTGCCAGCGCTCGATGCCGAGGTGCTGGCGGATCGTCTCGATGTCGGCGACCAGGTGCCAGGTCGTGTTCTCTTCGAGTTCGGCATAGGGGGTCGAGCGCCCGCAGCCGCGCTGGTCGAACAGCACCATGCGATAGGCTTGCGGATCGTGATAGCGCGACATGGTCGGGCTGATGCCGGCGCCGGGGCCGCCGTGCAGCACAACGACCGGCTTGCCCTCGGGGTTGCCGTATTCGGCGACGTAGATCTCGTGCAGCGCCGACACCTTGAGGCGGTGGGTGGCATAGGGCGCATTGATCGGGAAGAGGGAGCGACGATTTTCGACCATTTGGGGAGTGACTTTGAGAGGAAAGGGAAGGCCACTTTGCCAGCCGGCGGCGGCCGCTGCCAGTGGCAATGGGCCGCTACACCTCTGCCGTGGCGAGCGCGGTGCCGGAGCCGCGGATGGCATCGACCACGGCCTCCTGGGCCGGGGTCGGTGCGCGGGTGGCGAGGCTGACGGCAATCGCCACCAGGAAGCCGATGGGCAGGCCGAAGATCGCGGCGCTGAGCGCCGACAACCCGCCGTCGCGGGCATCCGCCGGCAGCACGCCGGGATAGCGCGCGCCGATGACGATGGCGGCGGTGACCGCGAAACCGGCGATCATGCCGGCGATCGCGCCCGGCCCGTTGGCCCGGCGCCACCAGACGGCGAGGAACAGCGCCGGGAAAAGCCCGCCGGCCGAGAGCGATAGCGTCGCCGCGGCCAGCGGGAAGACGTCGCTCTCGTGGCGCGCGCCGAGCCAGACGGCGGCCAGCACCGTCGCCACCAGCACCAGCCGGGTGACGATGAGGCGGCGGCCGGCCGAGGCCTTGAGGTCGATGATCCGGGCGTAGAGGTCGTGGCCGAGCGCCTCGGCGATGGCCAGCGCCATGGCGTTGGCCGCGGCGAGCGCGGCCGCCAGCACGCCGACCGAAATCAGCGCGGTGACCACGTAGGGGAGGTTGACGATGTCGCCCCACGACAGCACGACGACATCGCCGCTGACGGCGAGGTCGGGGGCCGCCACCGGGCCGGCGGTGCCGTGCAGCGTGGCGCAGGCCTGGGCCACCGCGGCCGCCGAAGTGGCGTCGCCGCCGCACACCATGACGAGGCCCCGCCGGCCGAGGGCGAACAGCCAGTCGGGCAGGTCGGCGATCGCCGTGCCGGCGATGTCGCGGATGAGCGCCAGCTTGGCGAAGGTGGCATAGGCCGGCACGGTGAGCGCGACGATGAGCACGAAGACCAGCGCCCAGCCCATCGACCGCCGGGCGGCCGGGGCGCCGTCGATCGTGGCGCAGCGCATCAGGAGATGCGGCAGCGCGGCGACGCCGGTGGCCAGCGCCACCGTCACCGCGATCAGATGGAAGTTGCCCTCCGGCACCAGCGGCATGAAGCCGCTCGCCAGCGGGTGGGCGAGGTCGCCGGAGGCGGCCAGCGCCGCGGCGTCCTGCCAGGCGAGGCCGGCGGCGATCTGGGGGAGGGGGAGCGAGTAGGCGATGGTCGAGACGATCGCCACCGGCACCACGAAGGCGATCGCCAACACGATGTATTGGGCGAGCGCCGTCAGCGTCACCGCCCGCATGCCGCCGAGCACGGTGCCGGAAAGCACGAGCAGCACCACCAGCACCGTCGCCGCGTGCGGCGATAGCGCGAACAGCCGGGCGGCGATCAGCGTGGCGGTGGCCATGGCCGCGGCCAGCGCCGGCACAAGGGTGAGCGCGACGATGACGGCGGCGGTGAGGCGCACGCCGCGGCCAGCGAAGCGGAAGGCGAGGAAGTCGGCGACGCCGAACGTGCCGGACTTGCGCAGATAGGGGCCGATCAGAACGGCCAGCAGCAGGAAGCCGAGCGACCAGCCGACGGTGATGGCGATGCCGGCGCGATAGTCGGAGGTGACCGCCGCAGCCAGCCCGAGAAGCGCGCCGGCCGAGAGGAAGGCCGCCGCCGTGGCGATGCCGTTGGCCAGTGGCGACAGGTTCCCGGCGGCGGCATGGAATTCCGCCGGCCGCATGGTCCGCTCGCTCACCCCGGCAACAGCGAAGGCGATGACGACGCCGACGCCGAGCGTGGTGCCGAGCACGGTGTCCGGCAGCCCGTAGTTGCCGAGCAGCGCCAGCACCACCAGGGCGCCGGCGAAGGCGACCGTGAACAGGCCCGCCAGGCTGCGGAAGGCGGCGATCGATCGTGGCGCGGCCATCGTCCGCCCGCCTAGGCCTGTGGGCCGTCGAAGCGGCGGTCGATCCGGTCCTGGACCCTGGCAAACCAGAAGATCGTGAGCGCGATCAGCGGCGGCACGACCACGCCGGCGAGAAAATAGCTCACCGGCAGTCCGATGAGGGTCGATTGGCCGAACATGGAAGCGAACATCACCGGCACCAGCGCGATCAGGCTGGCCGCGACAATGACGCCGACCGTCAGGGCCCAGCTCGCCTCCCAGCGTGGCGTCTCGCGACTGTCGGTCACCGGCGCTCCCCCATCGCGGCCTTTCAAGCAAATCGCGGCCGCTCGGCCCGAACTTATACCGCCAGAACGCCGAAAAGCGGCAAAAAGGCGCGCTTTTTGACGGGGCCCGCCGGCGCCCTATCCTGAAGCCCACCGGCGGAACGAAGGACATAGGACGATGCGCATCGGATTTCTCGGGCTCGGTGAAATGGGCGCCGCCATGGCGCTGAACCTGATCGAGGGCGGTCACCGGCCGCTCGTGTGGAACCGGACTGGCGCGGCGGCCGCGCCGCTCGGCAAGGCGGGCGCCGAAGTTGTCGCGACGGCGGCCGAGGCCTTCGATGCCGACGTCGCCTTCACCATGCTTGCCGACGACGCCGCACTCCGCGCCGTGCTCCTCGACAGCGGCCTCTGCGAGCGCCTCGGCGCGCCGCTGATCGTGGTCAACATGGCGACGGTCTCGGTCGCCTTCGCCGAGGAACTTACCCGGCGCCTCGGCGAGCGGGGCGTTGCCCATGTCTCGGCGCCGGTCATGGGGCGGCCGGACGTGGCCGCCGCCGCCAGGCTCAACATCCTCGCCGCCGGTCCCGGCGCGGCGATCGACGCGGTCGAGCCGCTCTTGCGGCTGATGGGCCAGAAGACCTGGCGCCTTGGCGAGCATGCGCCAGTGGCCAACGCCATGAAACTCGCCGTCAACTTCATGCTGGCCTCGGCGGTCGAGACGCTGGGCGAAGCGATGGCGCTTGCCGCCGGCCACGGCATCGCGCCAGCCGACCTGCTGGCGCTGATATCGAGTACCGCCTTCCCGGGACCGGTCTATCAGGGCTATGGCGCGCTGATGGTGGAGAACCGCTTCGAGCCGGCCGGCTTCAAGGCTGCCCTCGGCCTCAAGGACCTGCGCCTGGCGCTGGCGGCCGCCGAGGCCGCTTCGGTGCCGCTGCCGGTGGCGAGCGCGGTCCGCGACAGCCTCATCGAGGCGCTCGCCCATGGCGAAGGCGAGAGCGACCTCGCGGTTCTCGGCAAGGTGGCGGCACGCCGCGCCGGACGTTAGAGAGGAAGGTGCCGGCAGCGGCGCTCCGCCCGATTGCCCTTACGCCCGCCGCCCGCTAGTCATTTTTCACGAGGCGAATCGAGTCTCGGGTGAGGCGGAGGGAACGCGATGCTCAAGGAATTCCGGGAATTCGCCCTGAAGGGCAACATGGTCGATCTCGCCAT
The DNA here is from genome assembly GCA_963782045.1 of uncultured Alphaproteobacteria bacterium. Lineage (GTDB taxonomy): Bacteria > Pseudomonadota > Alphaproteobacteria > Rhizobiales > Kaistiaceae > CAVSRC01. The sequence continues at coordinate 75,111 of CAWAIR010000033.1, read as the reverse complement.
CGGCGTCATCATCGGCGCCGCCTTCGGCGGGCTGGTGCAATCGATCGTCGCTGATCTGATCATGCCCATCGTCGGGCTGGTCACCGGCGGAATCGATTTCTCGCAGATTTACTGGCAGATGAACGGTGCCCCCGCGGCCACGCTCGACGAGGCCCGCAAGGCCGGCGCGACGCTGGCCTATGGCCACTTCATCACGCTGGCGATCAACTTCCTGATCGTCGCCTGGGTGCTGTTCCTCGTGGTCAAGGCGATGAACCGGTTGAAGCGCAAGCAGGTCGAGGAGCCGGCGGCCGCCCCGCCTCCGCCGGAGGACGTGATACTCCTGCGCGAGATCCGCGACCTCCTCGCCAAGGGGTAATCTGGCCGCAGCCCGCCGGGCTTGCCGATCGCCGTCAGGCATGGGATCACCGTGTCTGCCCGGCGCCTTGCCGGGCAGAAAGCATCCTGCGAAAGACCAAAACCCCGTGTCAGACGATCTTGTCGCCGCCCTCAGGCGCGAGGCCCGCGAGGCGCCGGACAGCGGCATTGTTGATGTGTTCAACTATGGCCGCGGCCGCGCTGGGCTGATTCCCCTTCATGTCGGCGAGGGCGACCTGCCGACCCCTGGCTTCATCTGCGAGGCCGCCGCCCGGTCGCTTGCCGCCGGCGAGACCTTCTACACCCACCAGCGCGGCATTCCGGAGTTGCGCGCCGCGCTCGCCCGCTATCACCAGCGCACCTATGGCCGGCCGTTCGCTCCCGAGCGCTTCTTCGTCACCGGCGGCGGCATGCAGGCGATCCAGATCGCCATCCGCATGGTGTCGGGCACCGGCGACGAGGTGATCATCCCGCAGCCGGCCTGGCCCAACATCACCGCCGCCATCGGCATCGCCGGCGCCGCCGCGGTGCCGGTGCCGATGACGCTCGGCAACGACGGCTGGGCACTCGACCTCGACCGGCTGTTCGCCAGCGCCACGGCACGGACGAAAGCGATCTTCATCAATTCGCCGACCAACCCCACCGGCTGGACGGCGAGCCCGGACGACCTCCGCGCCATCCTCGCCTTCGCGAGGCAGCGCGGCCTGTGGATCGTCGCCGACGAGGTCTATCACCGCTTCTTCTACGCCGGCGAGCGCGCCCCCTCCTTCTACGACGTCGCCGAGCCGGAAGATCGCATCCTCTACGTCAACACCTTCTCCAAGAACTGGGCGATGACCGGCTGGCGCATTGGCTGGCTGTCGGCGCCGGCGGCGCTCGCCCAGGCGATCGAGAACCTCGTCCAGTATTCGACCTCGGGCGTCGCCGCCTTCATGCAGCGCGCCGCCACGATCGCCCTCGACGAGGGCGACGACTTCCTCCACCGCCAGGTCGCGCACGCCCACGTGGGCCGCGACATCGTCTGCGACGGACTGGCGGCGACCGGCCGCGTGCGCTTCGCCGCGCCGGCTGGCGCCTTCTACCTGTTCTTCGCGGTGGACGGCGAGCACGACACCCGGGCGCTGGCGCTGCGTCTGGTCGACGAGGCCAATGTCGGCGTCGCGCCGGGGGCCGCCTTCGGCGAGTCCGGCGCCGACTACATGCGCCTCTGCTTCGCGCGCGATGCCGCACAGTTGCGCGAGGCGACCGGGCGGCTGGCGGACTGGATCATGCGGCAATGAGCGGAGCGGCGCCGCGGTGCGGCCGGGGACAGGGCGACGGGTGATCGACCGCCGCCGCCTGCCGCGCATCCTCGTCACGCTCGCCATCGGTGCGGTCGGCGGCACCGTGCTCGGATTGCTTGGCCTGCCGGCCGGCTGGCTCACCGGCAGCATGGTGGCCGTGGCGATCGCCGCGGTTTCCGGCGTCGAGGTCGAGATCCCGGTCAGCCTGCGCAACGTCGCCTTCGTCATTCTCGGCTCGTTCCTCGGCTCCAGCGTTTCGCCGTCGCTGCTCAGCGAGCTGCCGCGCTGGCCGATCAGCCTCGCCGTTCTGATCGTCGACCTCATCCTCCTGCAATGGGTGGCGCAGCTCTTCCTGATGCGCGTGGGCCGCTGGGACCGCCAGACGGCGTTCTTCGCCGCCATCCCCGGCCTCACCACCTACGTCATCGCGCTGGCCCTGCCGACCCGTGCCGACACCTCGCGCATCGCGGTGTCGCAGACCGTCCGCGTCTTCCTGCTGGTCGCCCTGCTGCCGAAGGCGGTTTCGCTCGCCGGCGGTATCCAGCCGAACATCGCGACGGCATCGTCGTCGCTGGCGGGAATCGCCGTCACGCTCGCCGGCGGAACGCTCGGCGGCATCGTCTTTTCGTTCGTCGGGGTTCCCGCCGCGCCGTTGCTCGGCGCCCTCTTGGTCAGCGGCCTCCTGCACGGCTTCGGGTTGGTCCACGGCAGCGTGGCGATGCCGCTGCTGATCGGCGCCTATTTCGTCCTTGGCAGCCTCATCGGCAGCCGCTTCGCCGGCACCACAATGCGGATGCTCTCGACGACGGCGGCGGCCTCGCTCGGCGCCTTCCTCGTGTCCATGACGGTCGCCGTCGGCGGTGCCATGATCGCTGCCTGGCTGACCGACCAGTCTCCCAGCCAGATGGTGCTCGCCTTCTCGCCCGGCGGCATTGACGTCATGACCATCATGGCCTTCGCGCTCAACCTCGACCCGGCCTTCGTGGCCGCGCACCAGCTCGCGCGATTCCTGGTGATCACGATCTATGCGCCGCTGATGATGAGGCGGACCGACCGCCCGAGGCACGGCAACGGCGGATAGCGCCGGCGGTCAGCCGCCGGCTGGCGGGAAGATGCCGACGCGGGCGTTGCCGGTGACGGTCGGTCGCGCGGTCGCGTGGCCGTCCTGGCCCTCGTAGCGTTGCAGGCCGAGCTTGGTCCACACCGAGACCAGTGCCACGGCGAGCTCGTTGATCAGACGCTCGTCGTGGAACGGGGTGGGCGTGATCCTGAGCCGCTCGAGGCCGCGCGGCACCGTCGGATAGTTGATCGGCTGGATATAGATGCCATGCTCGTGGAGCAGCAGATCGCTTGCTTGCTTGCAGCGCTCGGCATCGCCCACCATCACCGGCACGATATGCGTCTCGCTCGGCATCACCGGCAGGCCGGCGGCAAGCAGCCTGGTCTTGGTCATCGCCGCGTTGCGCTGGTGCGCCTCGCGCTCGGCCGACGACGCCTTGAGGTGGCGGATCGAGGTCAGCGCCGCGGTGGCAATCGCCGGCGGCAGCGCCGTGGTGAAGATGAAGCCCGGCGCATAGGAGCGCACCGCGTCGATCACCGCGCGGCTGGCGGCGATGTAGCCGCCGAGCGCGCCGAAGGCCTTGGCCAGCGTCCCCTCGATCACGTCGATGCGGCCCATGACGTCGTCGCGCTCGGCGATGCCGCCGCCGCGCGGGCCGTACATGCCGACCGCATGCACCTCGTCAAGATAGGTCATGGCGCCGTATTTCTCGGCAAGCTCGGCGATGCGACCGATCGGCGCGATGTCGCCGTCCATCGAATAGACCGACTCGAAGGCGATCAGCTTCGGCCGTTCGGGCGCTGTGTCCCTGAGCAGCGTCTCGAGATGGTCGAGGTCGTTGTGGCGGAAGATCAGCTTCTGCGCGCCGGAGCGCCGGATGCCCTCGATCATCGAGGCGTGGTTGAGCTCGTCGGAGAAGATGACGCAGTCGGAGAGCAGCCGGGCGATGGTCGAGATCGCCGCCTCGTTGGAGATGAAGCCCGAGGTGAACACCAGGCCCGCCTCCTTGCCGTGCAGGTCGGCGAGTTCGGCCTCGAGCTGGACCAGCGGATGGTTGGTGCCGGAAATGTTGCGGGTCCCGCCGGCACCGGCGCCCATGGTGCGCGCCGCCTCGACCATGGCGTCGATCACCGCCTGATTCTGGCCCATGCCGAGATAGTCGTTCGAGCACCACACGACGATTTCGCGGGCGCCCTCGTCGGACCGCCACAGGGCATGGGGGAAACGCCCGGCGATCCGCTCCAGGTCGGCGAAGACGCGGTAACGGTTCTCGGCGTGAAGCGCGGAAATCGCCTCACCAAAGATCGATTGGTAGTCCATCAGGCGGCCCTGCTGTTTGGAACAGTGCGAAAGTACGAGCGATGACCCGCTGAGTCCACTGGCACTTTGCCGCTCCCCCGTGCTTTCGCCCCTCGCTCCGGTCACATGCCACGAGGGACGCCCCGCTGTCCCTACGTAATGTCCCGGAGAGGCGTTGAGAAACGGTTGCAATGCCCGGAAAAACCACCGGAAACGTACATCTTGCCTGTTCCGGCGGCGGATGATGTGACCGCGGTCACGCCAGCCGCCGGCCCTCGGCGTCGAACGGGTGCAGAGCGGCAATCTGCAGGTGTGCGGTCACCCGCTCGCCCTCGCGCACCGGCGGCCGGCCGCGGATGGCGGCAACCACGGGTTTGTCCCCCCAGGCGAGGTGGACGTGGCTTTCCGTGCCGATCGGCTCGATCAGCGTCACCTCCATGGGAAGCGGCAGCGACGGCCCCTCCGGCGCCAGCGTCACGTGGTCCGGCCGGATGCCCACCGTCGCGGTGCCGGCGGGCAGGCTGCCGTTGAGGTGGGCATGGCTGTCGGTGAGGTCCTGGCGGGTCATGAAGTTCATCGGCGGCGAGCCGATGAAGCCGGCGACGAACAGCGTCTGTGGCCGGCTCGAACAGCTCGACCGGCGTGCCGACCTGCTCGATGCGGCCGGCATTCAGCACCACCAGCCGGTCGGCCAGCGTCATCGCCTCGAGCTGGTCGTGGGTGACGTAGACGCTGGTGGTCCTGAGCCGTGCTTTGCAGGTGGCTTGATCTCGACCCGCATCTGCACGCGCAGCTTGGCGTCGAGGTTGGAGAGCGGCTCGTCGAACAGGAACGCCTTGGGCTCGCGCACGATGGCCCGCCCCATGGCGACGCGCTGGCGCTGGCCGCCGGAAAGCTGCGCGCGGCTTGCGGTCGAGGAAGGGGCTGATCTCGAGCATGCGGGCCGCCTCGGCGACGCGGCGTTCGATCTCCGCCTTTGGCGTGCCGTCGGTTCTTGAGGCCGTAGGCCAGGTTCTGGCGCACCGTCATATGCGGATAGAGCGCGTAGTTCTGGAACACCATGGCGATGTCGCGCTCGGCTGGCTCGACGTCGTTGACCTCCCGGTCGCCGATCCGGACCGTGCCCGCGGTGATCGGTCTCGAGCCCCGCGATCATGCGCAGCAGCGTCGACTTGCCGCAGCCCGAGGGCCCGACCAGCACCAGGAACTCGCCGTCGGCGATCGACGAGCGTCGATGCCCTTCACGGCCTCGACGCCCGCCGGGATAGACCTTGCGCACCGTCGGTCAGCGTCGATCGCCGCCATGGCTATTTCTCCGTCTCGATCAGGCCCTTGACGAAGAGCCTCTGCATGAGGATGACCACCAGCACCGGCGGCAGCATGGCCAGGATCACGGTCGCCATGATGAAGTTCCACTGCGGCTGGGCATCGGTCACGTCGGCCATCCGCTTGATGCCCATGACGACGGTGTAATGCAGGGTGTCGGTGGTCACCAGCAGCGGCCAGAGGTACTGGTTCCAGCCGTAGATGAAGAGGATGACGAACAAGCGCCGCGATGTTGGTGCGCGATATCGGCAGCAGGATGTCCCAGAAGAACTTCATCGGCCCCGCGCCGTCGATCCGCGCGGCCTCCATCAGCTCGTCGGGGATGGTCAGGAAGACCTGGCGGAACAGGAAGGTCGCCGTCGCCGAGGCGATCAGCGGGATCGACAGCCCGGCATAGGTGTTGAGCATCCCGAGGTCGGCCACCACCTTGAAGGTCGGCAGGATGCGCACCTCGACCGGCAGCATCAGGGTGATGAAGATCAGCCAGAAGGCCAGCATCCGGCCGGGGAAGCGGAAATAGACGATGGCGAAGGCCGAGATGATCGAGATCGCGATCTTGCCGATGGCGATCGACAGCGCCATGATCAGGCAGTTGACCATCATGCAGCCACAGCGGCGGCGTGCCCGAGCCGAGTCATGCCGTCGGTCAGCATCGTGCCGTAGTTGCTCGACCGCATGCGTGCCCGGGCAGCAGCGGGATCAGGCCCGACAGGAAGTCGTTCGGCGCCGTGGGTCGAGGCGATGAACGCGACATAGACCGGGAAGGCCACCAGCACCACGCCGATGATCAGCACCAGATGGGCGAGGAAGGTCAGCAGGGGCGGTTCTCGACCATGGCGCGCCCTCAATACTGCACGCGCCGCTCGACCCAGCCGAACTGGATCACGGTGAGCGCGATGACGATGACCATCAGCACCACCGACTGGGCCGCCGAGGAGCCGAGGTTCAGCCCGATGAAGCCGTCCTGGTAGACCTTGTAGACCAGGATGTTGGTCGCTCCCGCCGGGCCCGCCCTGGGTGGTGGCGTGGATCACCGGGAAGGTGTCGAACATCGCGTAGACGATGTTGACCACCATCAGGAAGAAGGTGGTGGGCGACAGCAGCGGCAGGGTGATGGTCCAGAACCGCTTGACCGGCCCGGCGCCGTCGATCGCGGCGGCCTCGCGCATCGAGGCGGGGATCGACTGCAGCCCGGCGACGAAGAACAGGAAGTTGTAGCTGATACCTGCTTCCAGCTCGCCGCGAGCACCACGAGGATCATCGCGTCGCGGCCGTTCAGCGGTGGTCCCAGTCGTAGCCGACCGGCGCGAGCAGGTAGGGAATAGATGCCGATCGGTGGGGTTGAACAGGAACCACCACAGCACGCCCACGACCGCCGGCGCCACCGCATAGGGCCACACCAGCAGCGTGGTATAGGCGGTGGCCGCCTTCATCATCCGGTCCACCGCCAGCGCCAGCACCAGCGCCGCCGACAGCGACAGCAGCGGTCACCGCCACGGTGAAGATCGACGGTGACCACGACCGAATTGATGTAGGTCGGGTCGGCGAACAGCGCCCGGTAGTTGTCGAGCCCGACGAAGGTGGTCTTCAGCCCGAAGGCGTCCTCCTGCTCGAAGCTCTGCACGACCGCCTGCCCGGCGGGCCAGAGGAAGAAGATCGCCGTCACCGCCAGCTGCGGCGCGATCAGCAGATAGGGCAGGACCTTCTGGCGGAAGATGGCGCGCTTCATCGGCCGCTCCGGTTCGGACGGCCGGAAGGCCGCGCGCGGATCGCGCGCGGGCCTTCCCGGAGGCGCGTGCCGCTTACTTGTTTGCCGCCTCGAACTGGGCGATCAGCTCGTTGCCGCGCTTGTCGACGTTGTCGAGCGCCTGCTGGGCGGTCTCCTTGCCGGCCAGCAGCTTCTGGAACTCGTCGTCGATGATGTCGCGCATCTGCGACGTAGTTGCCGAAGCGCAGGCCCTTGGAGTTGGGCGTCGGCGGGTTCAGGGTGATCTCCTTGATCCCCATGTCGGCGCCCGGGTGCTTGTCGTAGTAGCCCTGGCTCTTGGCCGAGGTCATAGGCCGCCTGGGTGATCGGCAGGTAGCCCGAGAACTGGTGCCAGTCGGCCTGCACCGCGGGCGAGGACAGATAGGTCAGGAAGTCCGCGACGCCCTTGTATTCGTCCTTCGGATGGCCCTGCAGCACCCACAGCGTGGCGCCGCCGATGATCGAGTTCTGCGGCGCGCCCTTCACGTCGGCGTAGTAGGGCAGCATGCCGTAGCCGACCTCGAACTTGCCCTTGGTGTTGGCGAGCACGCCGGCGCAGGCTGGCCGAGGAGTTCATGTACATCGCGCATTCGCCCGAATAGAACTTCGGCGGCGCGTCGTTGCCGCCGCACCGGGCCGCCGTATTCGAAGACGCCGGACTTCTGCCACTCGGCCATGTTCGCCCCAGTGCTTCACCAGCGGCCGGTCCTTGCCGTAGGTCAGCCGCGCGTCGAGCCCGCCGAAGCCGTTCTGCTTCGTGCCGATCGGCTGGTTGTGCCAGGCCGAGAAGTTCTCGGTCTGCACCCAGGAGATCCAGCCCGAGGTGAAGCCGCATTTGGCGGCGCCCGAGTCCATCAGCTTCTTGGAATCGGCGACCAGGTCGCCCCAGGTCTTCGGCGGCGCTCGGGTCGAGCCCGGCCTTCTTGAACGCGTCCTTGTTGTAGTAAAGGATCGGGGTCGAGGAGTTGAACGGCATCGACAGCATGTTGCCGTCGGTGTCGGTGTAGTAGCCGACGACGGCGGGCAGGAAGCCCTTCGGATCCAAGTCGTGCCCGGTGTCCTTCATCAGCTTGTAGACCGGATAGATCGCGCCCTTGGCGGCCATCATGGTGCCGGTGCCGACCTCGAAGACCTGCACGATGTCGGGCTGCTGGTGCGCGCGGAACGCCGCGATCGCCGCCGTCATGGTCTCCGGATAGGAGCCCTTGTAGGTCGCGGTCGACCTGGTACTTGTCCTGGCTGGCGTTGTAGCCGGCGACGATCTCGTCGAGCTTCTTGCCGAGTTCGCCGCCCATGGCGTGCCACCAGGTGATCTCGGTGGCGGCGTTGGCTGCAGTGCCGTAGGCGGCGATCAGCGCCGCCGCCGCAATGACTTTCAGCATGGTCTTCATCCTGCGTTTGCTCCCCATTGGCAGACCGATTTCTCGCCCCTATCAGGGGTGCGCGACGGTCTTGTGACGCCCGACTAACGCTGTGGACAAAACGGATCATTCGACGGCTAACCCTATCTCCCCACGCACGCTCCTCGCAACAGGGCTGATTGCAGGCCGGCGTTGTCGCTACCGCAGCGCGGGCGTAGCATCGCGCCGCACGAGGACGAGGACGAGGATGTCGATGCGTTCGATCATGGCAGGACTGATGGCGCTCGGCGCCGGTCTCTGGCTCACCGCCCTGTCGGGGCCGGCCGTGGCGGCCCAATGCGGTGGCGACTTCGGCACCTGGCTCGCCGGCTTCGAGAAGCAGGCGCTCGCCGCCGGAATCTCGCAAGCCACGCTCGCCCGCGCCCTCACCGGCGTCACGCCGAGCGCCGCCATCCTCAAGCTCGACCGCCGGCAGGGCTATTTCAAACAGAGCTTCGAGACCTATCGCGCCAAGCGCGTCACCGCCGCCCATATCCGCCTCGGCAAGGAGCATCTCAGGCGCAGCGCCGGTCTGTTTGCCGGGCTCGAGAAGCGCTTCGGCGTGCCCGCGCCAATCCTGGTGGCGATCTGGGGCCTGGAGACCGGCTTCGGCGGTGGCACCGGCAACACCCCGGCGATCCGCGCGCTGGCCACGCTCGCCCATGATTGCCGGCGCTCGGCCTTCTTCACCAACGAGCTGATCGCGGCGCTCGAGATCGTCCAGCGCGGCGACCTGACGCCGTCGCAGATGAAGGGCGGCTGGGCCGGCGAGCTCGGCCAGACCCAGTTCCTGCCGTCCTCCTACGTCAAGTACGGCGTCGACTACGACGGCAACGGCCGCGTCGACCTGATCCACTCCTCCACCGACGCGCTCGCCTCGACCGCCAACTATCTCAAGGGCCATGGCTGGCGCGCCGGGGCCCCATGGGGCGAAGGCACGGCCAACTTCCAGGTGCTGCACGAGTGGAACAAGGCCGACGTCTATTGCCGGACGATCGTCTGGTTCGCTCAGCAGATCCGTTAGCGGCGCTTTTCAGGCGCCCGGTTCCGCGGGCGCGAGGTCGACGATCTCCGGCTCATGCCCGGTGGCGCGGATGAAGGCCACCAGGTCGGTGCTGGCGAGGCTCGTCGTCGCCGTGTTCTCCAGCGGATGGAAGTTGACCGTCTCGGCCGCGACCAGTTCGGCCTCCAGGATCACGCGGACGCTCGGCGGGCGGTCGTTGATCAACCCGAACGGCGTCACCGAACCCGGCGCGACGCCGAGCTTGTCCATCAGCAGAGCGGGCTGCCCGAAGGACAGCCGGCCCGAGGCGCCGATGCGGTTGTGCAGCCGCTTGAGGTCGATGGCCGCGTCCTCGCGGGCGACGACCAGGAAGAGGGCACCCTTCTTGTCCTTGAGGAACAGGTTCTTGCTATGCGCGCCGGGGATCGTGCCGCGCAGCGTCTGGGCTTCGTCGACCGTGAAGACCGGCGGGTGATCCACCGTCGTGGCGGCGATGCCGAGGCTGGTGAGATAGTCGAGCAGGTCTTCGCGGGTCGCCGGCATGCTGGGTTTCTGGTCCTGTCGGTTGATGCAACTCAGCCGGACGCCGAAGCCGCCCGGCGCGCCACACACTAGTCGGCGAGCCGCGGTCTGCGAAGCACTTGATCGCCGCCCCGCCGACCGTCCGCCCCCGGCGCCATCCCGTCTGCGACAGAGCGGCGCAGTGCTCCTTGCGTAGGCGCCGGCCGGCAACGACGTAATACATGCAAATAGAGGAATGTAACGGCGGCGGCCGTGCGCTTGGGTTCGCGCAACCGCCGGCGAGCGAGGAGGGGCGAATGTCGGGTGTCTTGCGGGTCGCGGCGCGAATCCTGGCCGTGGCGGTTCCGGTCGCGCTGGGCGCGCTGGCGATCGCCTATTCCGCCGATCTGAAGCAGGCCCCGAGCGGCAAGGAGAAGAGCCCGCAAACGACTCCGGTGCGCGTCATGACGATCGCCCCGGTCGAGATCGTGCCGCGGGCGGTCGGCCACGGCACGGTCGCGCCGGCGCGCGAATGGCGGGCGGTCGCCCGCATCGACGGCCAGGTGGTGATGACCGCCGATCGGCTCGCCGCCGGCGAGACGGTCCCGGCCGGCACCGAATTGTTGCGGCTCGACGACGCCGACCTGAAGCTGTCGCTCGCCCAGATCGACGCTCAGCTTTCCGCCCTGTCCGTCAAGGACGAGACGCTGGCCGCCAGCATGGCCATCGCCGAGGCCGATCTGGCGCTCAGCCAGGCTGAGCTTAAGCGCCAGCAGGACCTCACCGGTCGCGGCGTCTCGACCCAGGCGGCGCTCGACCAGTCACGGCGCCAGGAACTCGCCGCCCGCGCCAAACTGGTCGACCTCAAGAACCAGTTGGCGCTCAACGATGCCGAGCGCGGCGTGCTCGCGGCCCAGCGTGCCTCGGCTAGCCGCAGCCTCGAATTCACCTCCATTGTCGCGCCCTACGCCATCCGCCTCACCGACGTTGCCGCCGAACTCGGCCAGGTGGTCAGCCGCGGCCAGGTGATGGTCACTGCCGAGGGAACCGAGGCCGTTGAAGTTGCCGCGCAATTCCCCCAGGGCGAGGTCGGGTCGCTGGTCCGCCTGTTGCCGGGTGGCGCGGTCACCGACCTGAAGGCGAAGGTCCGGTTGGTCGCCGTCGACCGCACGGTGAGCTGGGACGCCACGGTGGTGCGCGCCGGCGAGGCGATCGACGCGCACACCCAGAACACGCCGCTGGTCGTACGCGTCGACAATCCGCTCGCCCAGGCCCGGGCCGGCGCCCGTCCGCCGCTGCGGCGCAACACCTTTGTCGAGGTCGTGCTCAGCGCGCCGCCGCGCCAGGCGCTGGTCGTGCCCGAGGAGGCGGTGCGCGACGGCACCGTGCGGGTCGCTTCAGCCGACAACACGCTGGAGCAGCGCGCCGTCACCGTCAGCTACACGGTCGACGGGGTCTCGGTGATCGAAACCGGCCTGGCGCCGGGCGACAGGCTGGTCGTCACCGATCCGGCCATCGCCGTCCCCGGCATGAGCGTCAAGCCGGTCGAGGACAAGGCGACGGCGGCGCGCGTGGCGCAAGTGGCCGGCGGCGGCGGCAAGACGCCCTCCGATGCCGGCAAGGCCGCAGCCACACCCGACAAGCCCGCCAAGGGCGCGGGCAAGCAGGCCCCCGCTTCGGAGGCCGCGCAATGATCCGCCTCTTCGCCGTCCATCCGACGGCGGCCAACATCCTGATGCTGGCCTTCATCGTCCTGGGGCTCGCCGCCGTGCCAAGCCTGCAGCGCGACACCTTCCCGCTGGTGGCGCCGACGCTGGTCGAGGTGCGTATCGCCTATCCGGGGGCGACGCCCGCCGAGGTCGAGGCGGGCATCTGCCGCGAGGTCGAGGACCCCATTCGCGCCGTCGACAACCTGGCCGAACTGACCTGTCTGGCGCGCGACAGCATGGCCATCGTCACCGCCGAGATGGTCGAGGGGGCGGACATGAGCCGCTTCGCTGCCGACATCGCCACCGCCGTCAACGGCGTGTCGACATATCCGGCCAAGGCCAACGATCCGATCGTGCGGGTGGTGCAGCGGGTGGCGACCGTCGCCTCGATCGCGGTCACCGGCCCCGAGGACCCGGCGGTGCTGCTCGCCTATGCCGATTCGCTCGCCGAACGGCTCAGGGCCGATCCGGCCATCACCCAGGTGGACATCGGTGGCTTCTCCGAGCGCGAGATCGCCATCGACGTTCCGGCCGCCGCCCTGCAACGCTTCGGGCTCACCATCGGTGACGTCGCAGCCGCGCTCGCCAGGCAATCGATCGACATGCCGGCCGGCACAATGGAAGGTCCCGACGGCGACACCGCGATCCGCTTCCTCGGCGAACGGCGGACGCCGGCGGAACTCGCCAGCATCCCGGTGAGCGGATCGACAAGCGGCGGCGAGGTTCTGTTCGGCGACGTGGCCACCATCAGGACCGCCTTCGTCGATCCTTCGCAGGCTTCCTACTTCAACGGCAAGCGCGCCGCGATCGTTGCCGTCAACAAGACCGACAGCGAGGATGCGCTCACCGTCATGGCGGCGCTGGAACGCCAGATGGCCGCGGCCCAGGCCGAGGCACCCGGCAACATCCGGCTCGCCATCTCGCAGGATTCGACCAGCAACATCCGCGACCGCCTGCGCATCATCGCCGTCAACGGCCTGCAGGGCCTGGCGCTGGTGCTGCTGGCCATGTGGCTGTTCTTCGGGCTGCGCGTGTCGTTCTGGGTGGCGATGGGCCTGCCGGTCTCGTTCCTCGCCGCCATCTTCGCCATGCAGCTCTTCGGCTACACCATCAACATGATGACCATGGTGGCGCTGCTGGTTGCCGTCGGCCTGCTGATGGACGATGCCATCGTCATCTCGGAGAACATCGTGCGCCGCCGCCAGGCGGGCGAAAGCGCCATCGACGCGGCGGTCAACGGCGCCAGGCAGGTGGCACCGGGCGTGGTCGCCTCGTTCCTGACCACCGTGATGATCGTCGGACCGCTGTCCTTCATGGCCGGCAGCGTCGGCGCGGTGCTGAGATACATCCCGATCGTGCTGGTCATGGTCCTGGTGGTGAGCCTCATCGAGGCGTTCCTCATCCTGCCGCATCACATGTTGCATTCGCTCGACCGCGATCTCGCGCCCGGCCGCGTCGGCCGTGCCGTCAATGGCGGCTTCGACTGGCTGCGCGACCGCGTCGTGGTGCCCTTTGCTCGGCTGGCCCTGCGATTCCGCTACCTGACGCTCGGCATTGCCGCCTTCCTGGTGATGGTCTCGGTGGCGCCCTTCACCGGCGGCTTCATCAAGTACCAGAGCTTCCCGACGCTGGAGAGCGACACTGTCGAGGCGCGGCTGCTGCTCGTCCAGGGCTCGCCGCTGGCGCGCACCGAACAGCGGGTGAAGAAGGTCGTCGCGGCGCTCGACCAGATGAATGCGGATCTGTCGCCGGCCCAGCCGGGCAGCCAGCCGCTGGTGCAGAGCTATACGATCTCCTACGGCGTCAATGCCGATAGTCCCGAGATCGGTCCGCACATGGCCACCATCAGCGCCAAGCTGCTGCCGGCCGGAACCCGCACGACCGCGGTCGGCGCGATTCTCGACACATGGAAGAAGCTGGTGGGGCCGATGCCCGACATGGCCGCCTTCCGCATCACCGACAAGGAGCGCGGTGCCGGCGGCAAGCCGATCGACGTGCGCATCCAGGGGCCGGATCTGAAGGCGCTGGAAGCCAGCGCCAGGGAGATGCGCAAGTTCTTCCAGGGCTTCGCTGGCGTGCGCGACGTCAGCTACGACCTGCAGCCGGGCAAGCCCGAGTTCCTGGTCAGCGTCCGCCCGTCAGCGGCCACCGCTCTCGGCGTCACCGCCCAGGCGATCTCCACCCAGCTCCGCTCGGTTTTCCGCGGCGACACCGGGCTCCAGGTCCGCGACGACCTCGGCAGCCTCGACATCGCCGCGCGCATCACCGGCGACGACCGGCGGTCGGCCGCCGACCTGGCGGCGATCACCATCGCCGGTCCCGATGGGGCGCTCGTCCCGCTTTCCGCGGTAGCCGACATCAGCCAGAGTCGCGGCTATGCCTCGGTGCAGCGCATCGACGGCCAGCGCACGGTCTCCGTGCAGGGCTCGATCGATCCCGCCGCCGCCAATTCCCGCGAGCTGATGGCGGCGCTGAAGAGCGATTTCCTGCCGCAGCTTCGCGACAAGCGGCCCGACGTCAGCGTGGTCATCGCCGGCGAAGCCAAGGATACGGCGACCACCGGTTCCTCGCTCGGTCGCGACCTCCTCATCGGGCTGATCGGCGTCTACCTCATCCTCGCCTTCCAGTTTCGCAGCTTCCTCCAGCCGGTGGTCGTGTTCGCCGCCATCCCCCTGTCGCTGATCGGCGTGATGTGGGGACACATGGCGCTCGGACTGCCGATCTCGCTGCCGAGCCTCGTCGGCCTGGCGACACTGGCCGGTGTGGTGGTCAATGGCTCGATCCTTCTCGTCGGCTTCATCAAGGACCGCTACGGGGAGGGCGCCGACCTCGTCGAGGCGGCGGTCGAAGCGGTGCGCGACCGCTTCCGCGCCATCGTGCTGACCTCGCTGACCACTGTGGTCGGGCTGGCGCCGCTGCTGTTCGAGCCGAGCACGCAGGCGCAGTTCCTGCGCCCGATCGTGGCGAGCCTCGCCTTCGGCCTCACCAGCGCGACGATCCTGTCGCTGTTCGTCACGCCGGCGCTGTTCCTGATCCTCGCCGATCTCGGATTGGTGCGCAGAGGCACGGCCAGGAGCGAGGGTGCGGCCGCGCCGAACGAGACGCTGACGGCCTGACGGGTCGCCCGCCTCACAGCCGCGCGATGGTCAGCCCGCCGTCAACGTTGACGATGGTGCCGGTGGAGAAGGCGATGTCCGCCCGCGCCAGCGCGCTGATTGCCGCCGCGACGTCGGCGCCTTCGCCCCAGCGCTTGGCCGGGACGACCCCGGAAGCGATCAGCGCATCGTATTTCGGCGCGACGCCGGCGGTCATGTCGGTGCGGATGATGCCGGGCCGCACCTCGAAGACGGCGATGCCATCGGCCGCCAGCCGCGCGGCGAAGGCCTGGACGGTCATGGCAAGCGCCGCCTTCGCCACGCAGTATTCGACCCGGTTGAGCGACACCATCTCGGCCGAGCAGGAGGAGACGAAGATCAGCGCCCGTCCCGCCTTCGGCCCGTCCGCCAGCATCCGCCGGGCGACGGCCTGCGCCAGGAAGAAGGCGCCGCGCAAATTGACGCCGACGACGACGTCGAAGTTCTCGGGCGTGGTATCGAGAAGATCCAGCCTTTCCGGCGGGCCGATGCCGGCGTTGGAGACCAGCACGTCGACCGGCCCGAGCGCGGCCTCGACCCGGTCGAGGACGCGGGCGTGGTCTTCGACCGCCTCGACGCGGCCGGCGACGTAAACGGCACGGGCGCCCTGCGCGGCGAGCCGCGCCAGGGCCGCGCGCGACACGTCGTCCTCGCCCGCGGTTCCGGTGATGGCGACGTCGAAGCCATCGGCGGCCAGTCGCTCGGCAACCGCGAGCCCGATCCCCCGCCGCCCGCCGGTGACCAGCGCCACGCGGCGCTTCGCTGAATCGGCCATGGCACCCGCCTCCCTCTAGATCGCGAAGAACGTCGGATAGGGCTCGTCGCCGGCGAGCCGCTGGACGATGAGCGCCAGTTCTCGGCAGTGGTAGTCGCCCCACATCGTCGCCTCGCCCGACGGGCTGCTCCGCCCCGGCTGGACATGGTCCCAGCCGTTGGGGCGATGGTACTGGCTGTGCAGCACCAACCCCTGATGGGCGGGATCGGCGCTGAGATAGCTGGGCCCGAGCAGGGTGGCGAGCACGGTCAGCCCGGCCTGGCTGTAGGTCGCCGCGCCGTCGCGCTTATGCGCGGCCAGCCAGCGCCCGTAGCGGATGAGGCCCTGGGCGCCGATCGCCGCTGCCGAGCTGTCGACCGGCTCGATGTCGTTCTCAGGCTCCGACGGCCGCGCGTAGACGTCGCCCATCCGGCTCAGCCCCGGCGCGCCGGTGTCCCAGTAGGGAATGCCGTCGGTGGCGCTGTGGGCGATGTAGAAGTCGCAGGTCGCGGCCGTGGCGCGATCGAACAGGCCGGTGACCTCCGCCTTGCCGCCATAGGGGGCGAACTCGTCCGCGGCGCGCGTGTCGAGGAATTCGAGCAGCTCGGCATAGCCGGTCATCGCCCAGGCGAGGCCGCGCATCCAGGTGGAGTAGCCGGTGTAGCCCTGCTGGGCGTTGACGCAGCGGAAGGCACCGTTGGTGACGTTGAAGATCGCCTCGTGGGCGGTGCGGCCGCGTTCGTCCCAGATGTCGCGGCCTTCGCCCCAGAACAGATTGTAGGTGGCGGTCGCGCGGGCGTGGGCGATGAGCCGGCCGAAGAGCGGGATGACGGCGTCGCCCTCGCCCTTCATCACGTGGCCGAGCTGGTGTCCGAGCGCCAACACGCGCAGCGTGCGCATGGTGTCGATGAACAGCGAATGCGGGCCGTTGAACGAGCAGATGTAGCCGGCGCCGTCGCCCAAATCGGTCCACCGCCGCGCCTGCACTGCCGCCGAGCACTTCAGCGCCAGCGCGAAGTATTCCTTCTGCCAGTCGTCGTAGGGGATGCGCCCCTCTTCCATCAGGCGCATGAGGTTGCCGTAGGTCGAGACCTGATTGAAGCCGTGGTCATGAACGCCGAAATGGGTGACATGCGGCGGCATGTGCTCACGGGTGCGCGCCAGACCGAGATCGAGGAACTGCTGGTCGCCGGTGGCGTCGAACTGCAGGATCGCCGAACCGAACTCGAAGCCCTGCGTCCAGTCCGTCCAGCCGCGCGGGGCGTAGCGGCCGGCGACGGTATGGACCGGCGCCCCGGCGGTGCGGTCGAGACCGGCGTCGATGGCGAGGATCTTGCCGCCGGATGCCTCCCACATGCGCTCGATCGCCGGCAGCAGCCCTTGTGACGTCAGGGTGTCATCGATCTTCACGTGGCGTCTCCCGGGGAATCCTTGTTTCGTACCGCACCGTTGCCGCGGTGCTTGGGCGCAGCCGCGCGCAAACGCCGCCGGCGAGCCTAAAGTAACTCTCTGGTTACGTGGATTGCCAGTGGTTTTCGGCGTGCGCAAGCAGGGCGCCGCCACGAGGGCTCGGCCTAGTCTAGTAGTTGGGGAAGACCAGATGCGGCAGCCATTCGGTCACCCACGGCACGAAGGAGATGACCGCCAGGCCGATCAGCAGCGGGATGAAGAAGGGCAGCGTCGCCCGCAGCAACGCCTCCGGCGAGATGCCCGCCACCTTGCCGCCGACGAACAGGCCGATCCCCATCGGCGGGGTGATCATGCCGATCAAGAGGTTGAAGGAGAGCATCAGGCCGAACTGCACCGGCCCCATGCCGAAGGCGTGCACCACCTGGAGCAGGATCGGCGCCACGATCAGGATCGCCACCGGCCCCTCGATGAACATGCCGACGACCACCAGGAAGAGGTTGACCAGCAGGATGCCGATGATCGGGCTGTGGACGTGTGTGCTGAGGAAGTCGGCCGCGTTGTGGGCGATGCGCTCGCGCGTGATGATGAAGTTCATCGCCTGGGCGATGGCGAAGAGATACATGATGACGCTGGTCATCGTGATCGTGTTGACGAAGGCGTGACGGAGCTTCTCCCAGGTGAACTGCCGGTAGATCAGCCCGACGATCAGCGAATAGACGGTCGCGATCGACCCGAGCTCGGAGGGCGTCGAGATGCCCATAATCAGCGAGCCGAGGATGATGACCGGCGCCAGCAGGGCAGGCAGACCGTAGATGCCGGTGCGCAGCACTTCGCGGAAGTCGAACGGTTCCGGCTTTCCCCAGTGCGGCTTCTTGATGGTGACGTAGGCGAAGACGTAGATCATCAGCGCCGCCGCGACGACCAGGCCGGCGCCGACGCCGCCGAGGAAGAGCTGGCCGATCGATGTATTGGTCGCCAGCCCGTAGATCACCAGGATGACGCTCGGCGGGATGAGCGGACCGATGGTGCAGGAGGCGAGCGTCACCGCCGCCGAGAAGTCGACTGGATAGCCGTTCTTCTTCATCGCCTTCATTTCGACCGCGCCGAGACCGGCAAGATCGGCGAGTGCCGAGCCGGACATGCCGGCGAAGATGACGCTGGCCAGGATATTGACCTGCGCCAGCCCGCCGGCGATCCAGCCGACCAGCGCCCGGGCGAAGGCGAAGATGCGCTCGGTGATGCCGCCGGCATTCATCAGGTTGCCGGCGAGGATAAAGAAGGGCACGGCGAGCAGGGCGAAACCGTCGACCCCCTGCATCATCAGGTTGGGGATCACCGCGGTCGGCACGTGCATCATCAGGAAGCCGACGAGCACCGCGATCCCCATCGAGATCGACACCGGTACGCGGATGAGGAACAGGGCGAACGAGATGATCAGGATGGTCAGCGAGATCATCGGCGTACCATCCGCGTGCGCGCTGTCGGCAAGTGGCCGGAGGTCACCATTCCTCGGCGTCCTGCAGGGGGGCGGCGATCAACGCGACCGCTTCGATCTGGTGGAGGGTCTCGCCGGGCACGCCCTTGGCCAGCGCCCAGATGCCGAAGGCCAGGTAGTAGAGGCTGGTGACCACGATCATGGCCGAGCCCAGCGCCAGCGAGATGGGCAGCAGGTAGGCGGGCAGGCCGAGCACCGGGGTCTGCATGTTGAGGAGGGTGGGCAGGAAACGGTAGAGCAGCCACACGGTGCTGCCGGCGAACACCACCGCCAGCACCTGCGCGATGCAGTAGAAGACGAGTTGCAGCTTCAACGGCGCAGCGGCGCTGACGAACTCGATGAGGATGTACTGGCGGGTCTTGAACACGTAGCTGACGCCGAAGAAGTAGGCGGCGAATACGGCGTACTGGATGATTTCCCCCGCCCACCACAGCGACGTGCCGAAGGCGTAGCGGAGCAGCGCCTGGGAAGCGGAGAGGGCCACGGTGATGGTGAGCCCCACGACCGCTAGGGCGATCTCCACCTTGCCGATAAGGGAAAGGAACCGGCGGATGCCCGCCAGCTCCTTGGGGAGAAGCGCGACGGGCGGAGCCGTCGCGCCATTCCCATTGGTGTCGGCCATCTACTGGATCGCCTGGATCTTCTCGACCAGCCCCTTGGGGATGAGACCGCGCTGCTCGAAGTCGGCGACGGCCGGCTTCATCTTGTCGATCCACGGCTGGATCGGCGGGTAGATGAGCGAGATGCCGTACTGCGACTGGGCCTTCTTGGTCGATTCGTCGTTCGCCTGCTGCATCAGCTTGGCGAAGACGGCGCTCGCCTCGTGCGTCGCCTGGTCGATCGCGTCCTGTTGCGACTTGGTCAGGCTGTCCCAGGTGATCTTGCTCATCCACGGATGCATCATCTGGAAATATTCGTGCACGTCGGTCCAGTATTTGGCGTTCTCGAAGTGCTTCATCTCGAAGTTGTCGGTGATCGTACCGGTCAGCCCGTCGACCGCACCGGTGGCCAGCGCCGTGTAGACGTCTGGCCACGGCACCACCTGCACGCTGGCGCCGAGCTGCTGCCACGACTTGATCGGGATTTCCGATTCGTACATGCGCATCTTGAAGCCCTTGAGGTCGTCCGGCGTGAAGACCGGTCGCTTGCTGACGATGCCGCGGTCATAGGGACGCACCCAGTTGGCCGCCTCCTGCGGATCGGAGAGGAACTTGCGGCCAGGGAACATGATTCCCTTGCTCTCCAGCCCGTCGAGGAAGCTGCTGAAGATCGGGCTGCCGACGAAGTGGGCGAAGTGATCGCGGTCGCGGAACACCAGTGGCAGGCTGAGGATGCCGATGCGCGGCTCGAAGGTGACCAGGAGCTCGATCACGTCCATCTGCATGTCGATCGAGCCAGCGGCCACGCCCTGCACCATTTCCTTGGCGCCGCCGAGCTGCGAGCTCCAGAAGATGTCGACCTTGAGCTCGTTGTTGGACAGCTCGTTGACGCGCTTGGCGAAGAAGCGGAAGCCGTCTGCGATGAAGTCAGTGGCGTTGTTGTTGGCGCCCAGGCTCAGCGTTCTCGGTTCCGCGCTCGAACTTGCCGCCGGCAGGATCGCCAGGGCGGCGGCGACGGCAGCGAACGCCATCGCCTTCGGCACAAACTTGGAAAACATCCATTCCTCCCCTTTTGGTCGCGAATCATACCCCTGGCACCGTCGGTGCGACAGGAGAACGAAGTCGGCTACGTAAGGCCCGCCGGAATTGTTGAGCTGCAGCGCGTGCGTTCGAACGAATTGCTTTGCCGACAGCCAATGGTTCCAAACGCCCTGCCAAATAATCGCCGATGCCTCTTTCGGGCTCCAATCGATTCAGGGCGAATTTCGTTAGGTGAAAACCGGCAAAGGCCAGACGCTGACTGAGGTTTATCGCAATCGCGGCATGTCATACGCCGCCACGGCGGCAGGCCGCCGGCGGCGGAACCTCCGCCCGCGAACGAACGGCCGCGCGATGCGCGCCGCGTCGCCGCGTGAAGAGGAACGGTCAGGCCTTGGAAGAATATCCGCCGTCGATCACCAGCGTGGCGCCGTTGACGAAATCGGAAGCGGCGCTGGCGAAATAGACCGCGGCGCCGGCGAAATCCTCTGGGGTGCCCCAGCGGGTGGCTGGCGTGCGGCCGGTCACCATCTGCTCCAGCCCGGGAATCTGGGCCCGTGCCGAGATCGAAAGCGGCGTGTCGATCCAGCCTGGCAGGATCGCGTTGACCTGGATGTTGTGCTTGGCCCAGGCAACGGCGAGCGCCTTGGAGAGCTGGACGATGCCGCCCTTGGACGGCGAATAGGCGACGCCCACCGGGCTCGCCATGAACGAGCCGATCGAACCGATATTGATGATCTTGCCGCCGCCCTGCCGCATGTAATGCGGGAACACCGCCTGGGAGAGCACGAAGGCCGCGGTCAGGTTGGTATCGATCACGTCGTGGAATTCCTCGAGCGTGAACTCCTCCGGCT
This sequence comes from uncultured Alphaproteobacteria bacterium, assembly GCA_963782045.1. Classification (GTDB taxonomy): domain Bacteria; phylum Pseudomonadota; class Alphaproteobacteria; order Rhizobiales; family Kaistiaceae; genus CAVSRC01. The sequence continues at coordinate 54,142 of CAWAIR010000033.1, read as the reverse complement.
GCTTGCGGTAGTTGATGCCGGAGTTGTTGACCAGGATATCCACCCGCCCGTAGGTCTCGACGGTCTTGTCGATGAGGGCGCGGCAGGCATCCGGATCGCGGATGTCGGTCGGCACCGCCATCGCCTTGACGCCTTCGTTGCGGAGCGCTGCCTCGGCGGCGGCGTTCTTCTCCGCATTGCGCGAGGCGATGACGATGTCGGCGCCGGCCTGGGCCATGCCGGTCGCCATGCCGAGACCGATGCCCCCGTTGCCGCCGGTCACCACGGCCACCTTGCCCGACAGATCGAACAGCTTCATCTGCGATTCTCTCCCCAGAGGATGTTGCCCGCGCCTCAGAACCCGACCATGTCGCCGCCCTTGAGCGCCAGCGCCTTGCGCGCTTCGGCGGGTGTGGCGACCTCGTAGCCCAGCTCCTCGACCAGGTTGCGGATCTTGGCGACCTGCTCGGCATTGCTCTTCGCCAGCCGTCCCTTGGCGATATAGAGGCTGTCCTCCAACCCGACGCGGACATTGCCCTCCATCGTCGCCGCCTGCACGGCGAACGGCATCTGGTGGCGTCCGGCGGCCAGCACCGACCAGCGATAGTCGGTGCCGAACAGGCGGTCGGCGGTTTCCTTCATGAAGATCAGGTTCGGTATCTCGGCACCGATGCCGCCGAGGATGCCGAAGATGAGCTGGATGAAGAACGGCGGCTTGATGACGCCGCGGTCGACGAAATGGGCGAGGTTGTAGAGGTGCCCGGTGTCGTAGCACTCGTGCTCGAAGCGGGTGCCGTGGGTGTCGCCCAGTTCGCGGATGACCCGTTCGATGTCGAGAAAGGTGTTGCGGAAGATGTAGTCGGTCGTCTGGCGGAGATAGGGCTCCTCCCAGTCGTGCTTCCAGCCCTGGTATTTCTCGGCCATGGGAAAGATGCCGAAGTTGATCGATCCCATGTTGAGCGAGCACATTTCCGGCTTGGCCGCGAGCGGCGCGGCGAGCCGTTCCTCCAGCGTCATCTTCATGCCGCCGCCGGTGGTGATGTTGATCACCGCGTCGGTCTGCTGCTTGATGCGCGGCAGGAAACGCATGAAGACGGCGGGGTCGGGCGTCGGCCGGCCGGTCTCCGGGTCGCGCGCGTGCAGGTGGAGGATGGAGGCGCCGGCCTCGGCCGCGTCGATCGCCTGGGTGGCGATCTCGTCCGGCGTGACCGGCAGCGCATCCGACATGGTCGGCGTGTGGATGCCGCCCGTGACGGCGCAGGTGATGATGACCTTGCGGTTTTCCGCAGCCATGGTGAACCTCCCGACTGGCCTCCTAACTACAGCCTCCGCCGGAATCGGTCAGTTGCAACGGAATCATTTTCGGCAGGAGAAATTGGCCGCCTGATCCGCTCGCAAGCCCGGCCCGGGCGCGGCAGCATCGCGAGCAAAGCATGATGCCAGGAGGATGAAGCCGTGTCCGCAGAGCGCCCCTCGTTTCGCACGTTCCGTCAGCGCCTCGTCGGCCGCGACCACCTGATGGGCACCTTCGTCAAGACCCCGACCACCCATGCCACCGAAATCCTCGGGGGCCTCGGCTTCGATTTCGTCGTCTTCGACCAGGAGCATGCGCCGCTGGATGCCGGCGCCCTCGACATGATGATCCTCGCCGCCCGTGCCGCCAATGTCGCCGGCATCGTCCGCGTGCCCGAGGCGAGCCCGTCGATGATCCAAACGGTGCTCGATTGCGGCGCCGCCGGTGTGCTTGTGCCGCATGTCGCCACCGCCGAGACCGCGCGGCGCATCGCCGCCGCCTGCCGCTACCAGGGCGGTACGCGCGGCTTCGCCAACACGACGCGGGCAGGGGGCTTCGGTGCGGCAGGCTTCGCCGAGCACAAGCGGGCCCAGGACGGCGAAATCGTCTGCGTGGCGATGATCGAGGACATCGAGGCGCTCGAGCATATCGACGAGATCGTCCGCGTCGACGGCCTCGACGCCATCTTCATCGGCCGCGGCGACCTCACCGCCGCGCTCGACGCGCCGTCGATGATCTCGGACGAGACCATGGCAGTGGTCGAGCCGATCATGGCCGCGGCGCGCGCCGCCGACCTGCCGGTCATCATGCTGTGCCCCAACCGGCGGGACGCGATGCGCATGGTAGAGCGCGGTGCCAGCGCGTTCCTCGTCGCCAGCGACCACGGCTTCATGCGTCAGGCGGCGCTGGCGGCGCTCACTGAGTTCAAACCGCCGCTCAGGTGAAGTAGAATCTGAGCGCCGTCTCGTCGATCCGCTGCCGCACGCCCGCGTCGGGCACCAGGTGATAGTAGTCGGCGAGCGCCTGCTCGTAGGTCATGGTTTTCTCGAAGGCGGCGAACGGCCAGTCGCTGCCCCACAGCAGCCGGTCGCCACCGTTGACCCGCAGCAGCTCGGCGGCGAAGTCATCGGCTTCGGCGGGCGGCTCGTGGCGGAACTTGCAGGAGACCTTCACCCAGGTCTTGCCGCGGTCGACCGCCGCCAGGATCTCGCGGAAGGCGGGCCCGTCGAGACGCGAGCGGTTCTTGAGGTCGCCCATGTGATCGATGACCAGCCGCACGCCGGTCTTCTCGAGCATGCGGATCGCCGGCACGTAGACCTCGGGCTTGGCGACGAGGTGGACGTGCCAGCCGAGATCGGCCACCCGGCGCAGGAACAGGCGGTATTCGCCGCTGTCGAGGTCGGGGTTGGTGTCGTTGAACGCCCACATCAGGCGGACCCCGACGAAGCCCTCGTCCTTCATTCTCTCCATCTGGCGGATGTCGGTCCGCGGCGACAGCACGGCGGTGGCGCGCAGCCGCGGCCGGGCTTTCAGCGCGGCGCGGACGTAGTCGTTGTACTCGCCGAAGATCGAGGCCGCGGCGACCACGCCGAAGATGATGCCGTGCCGGTCCATCAGTTCGATGAACCGGTCGATCGGCGCGTCGGTCGGCGGGGCATGCCAGGCCGTGTCGGTCAGCGGATGGTCGATCCGCCAGGTGTGGAAATGCGCGTCGACGAGCGGCGCCCTGATCTCGGATATGTCGGTCATCTTGGGGGGCCTGATTGGTCCATTCGGGCGGTGGGGCCACGGAGCTAGACACACTATAGCCTGCCGAAAAAGGCCGATGATTTCTCCTAATGAAAACCATGCACGAAAGCGGCCGCGGACGCGCCGAAACAGTCGCCGGTGGCGCCTGTCTGGGCTACCAATTGCCGGGAGAAAACCGCTGGCAAAGTGGATGCGGAGCGTGACGGCATGAGGATTCCAAGCGAGCGGCTGGCGCTGACGCATGAGCTTCATGCGCTGGCGGTCGACTACTGGCACGATGTCGACACGAACTGGGGCCGCAATGCGCCCGACTACTACACCCCGGGCGGCGATTTCGTCGGCCCCGCCGCCACCTACAGCGGCCGCGAGGCCATCCGCAAGTTCTACAAGTGGCGCGAGGACCGCGGCGCCCGCACCGTCGTGCACGCTGTCGTCAACTTCCAGGCGATCCCGGAAGGCGACGAGCGGGCGACGTGCCACTGGATTCTCATGCTCTATGCGGCCGACGGCAAGCCGGTGCTGCCGACCCACCCGCCCATCCAGATCGCCTACATGACCGACAAGATGGTGCGCGACGGCGAAGCCGGCTGGCTGATCGAAAGCCGTCGCTTCGACAACTGGTTCGAGGGCGGCACGCCGACGACCAATCCCAAGCTCGACGACGACTGACCGGTTGGCGGCGGCGCGGCTGCATCCGCGCGATTTCTGCTATCGCCGACGCAGCCGGCTCCATCACTGCTTTCACCTCGCCCGGCGGGGAGCGGCGAGGTGGAAACGCACGTCGCGGAATGCCGATCCGGCCTAGAACCCCAGCTCGAGATCGTGGCCGTCGCCCTCGGCTTCCAACTTGGCCGAGCTCATGAAGGCGAGCGCCGCCTCGATCTTGGTGATCGTCGCCTTGAGCGGCTCGATCACCTTCTCGTGGATCTCGCGCGGGCCGACGGAGGTGCGATAGACGCTGAGCGAGACCAGAGCGCGGACCTCGCTGCCTTCCCGGAGCGGCATGCCGATGGTGGTCGTGCGGAAGGGCGGCGTCTTCGGATTGCGGATGGCGAAGCCGTCGATGCGGGCACGTTCGAGGATGGTGCGGTAGGCGCGCTCGTCGCGCTCGGTGAGCTTCAGTTCCGGGTCTCGACGCATCTCGGCGATGCGCTTCTCGCGCTCCTCATCCCCGCAGAACGCCATGTAAGCGCGGCCCATCGCCGAATTGTGGAATTCGGGCCTGAGCCCCAGCACCGTGTTGGTGTGCGCCCACGGGCTGATCGTCCCCGTCCAGAACTGGATGGCGATGGCGTCGCCGTCCGGCACGCCGAGACCGATCGGCCAGTTCATGCGCCGGGTGAGGTCGATGGCGAAGGGGCGGGCGACCTCGATCACGCGGCTGAACGGGTCGTAGCCGGCCGACAGCTCGCGCACGTGATGGGTGACGCGATAGCCGCCGCACATGTTGTCGCGGGCGACGTAGCCCTGCGCCATCAGCGTCTCCAGCATCCTGACCACCGTCGATTTGGGGATGCCGGTCTTCTCGTGGATGCCGTTGACGGTCGCGATCCGGCGCTCGTTGACGCTGTGCAGCACGTCGAGCACCCGGCAAGCCGCCTCGACCGGCGGATAGGACGAACCGGACATGTCGGTCAGGCCGCGGCGCGAATTGGTGCGGCACCGCTGCGCGGCAGGCCGCTGGCCCGCAGGCCGGGCGGTGACCTGTGTTGCTGCTTCCATTCTTTCCCTCCCCCTGTCGCGGACCGCGCCGTTAAGGCGTCGGCCCGGGCGCGACGGTTCCTCCCTGTCGCGCCGGCGGCCCCCGATGCTAGCCGTTGTTCGGCCCAAAGAACCAGCGTGCTGACGCGCCGGCCGGCCAGGTGCGATGCCGCCCGATTGCCGTTATCGCGCGTTTCTGCCGCTTTTTGCGGCAGCGGACGGGCAATTTCGCGTGACGAAATACGGAGCGATTGCGGTGGCCGTGCTGCCCCCGTCTGCCCATCATTCGCCGGCCGCGGCCAGGGTTCGCCCGTAAGGCCGCTTCACACCAACAGCCGCTGGGGAGAGGCCAATGACAGAATTGTCGTTGCGCAAGGCGTCGAAATCGGTCTTCCACGACCACAAGCCGCAGGTCGTTTCGGCCGACGGACGCGAGAAGACCTGGATCACGCGGGGCGGCAATTTCGCGGTCTGCTACTCCGAGGTCGCGGACGGCGCCGTCCTCGAGCGCAAGGACAACCCGGAGGAATACATGGCTATTCTGCCGCCGGGCGGCGCCACGGTGGTGTTCGAGGCGGGCGGCGAGAGGATCGCGGCGGGCAACGATTTGCTGACCATCGTGCCGCCCGGCGCGAGCCGGATCGTGGCCACCTCGGCCGGCGTCATCGCGCGCATCATCTCCAGGGCGTCGGCGGACGTCATGGCGCTGGCCTCGAACGCCGAGGCCTATGCCGACGGCGCGCCCGAGCTTGCCTCCCCCGATCTCTGGCCGGCGCCCTATGACGGCTATCGCCTGCGTCACTATCCGCTCGGCCAATACGCCAAGGCGGACGGACCGCGCATCCAGCCGCGCGCCTTCCGCTCGACCAACATGCTGGTCAACATCTTCGTCCACTACAAGACACGGCGCGGCAATACCGGGCTCAGCCCCCACTGGCATGACGATTTCGAGCAGGCCTCGCTGTGCCTGACCGGCACCTGGGTGCACCACATGCGCTACAACTGGGGCGCCGACGCCGGCCAATGGTGGCCGGACGACCATTCGGAGATGGCGACGCCCTCGGTGATCATCATCCCGGCGCGCGCCATCCACACCAGCCAGGATGTCGGCGCCGACGGACCGGATTCCTCGCTCTACGACATCTTCTGTCCGCCACGGCTCGATTTCGCGGCCAAGAAGGGATTCTGCATCAACCAGGACGAATATCCGCTGCCCGCCGGGGGCGATGCCGGCGCCATCAAGACCGGCGGCACGCTGCTCTCCTGGCAGAAGCCCGGCTGAGGTCGTCCCGCCCCTTCGACCGCCACCGCTGGCGCTGCGGTCGCCGCCGGCAAATATCGGGAAAGTGTCATGGACGGACTGCGCGACACCTCGCTGTTTCACCAAGCCTGCCTGGTCGGCGGGGAATGGGTCACCGCCGCTTCCGGCCGCACCATTGCGGTCACCACGCCGGAGACCGGCGCGACGCTGGGCAGCGTGCCGAGCCTGACGCGGCCGGAGGTCGCCGGCGCGGTCGAGGCCGCCCACGCGAGCTTTGCCGTGTGGTCGAAGAAGACCGCCTCCGAACGTTCGGCGCTCATCCGCCGCTGGTACGACCTGGTCGAGGACAACGCCGCCGATCTCGGCCGCATCCTTTCCGCCGAGCAGGGCAAGCCCTGGGGGGAAGGCATTGGCGAGATCCACTACGCCGCCAGCTTCCTCGGTGGTTCTCGGAGGAGGCGCGGCGCATCTACGGCGACGTCATCCCCTCCAACGCAGCGAACCGGCGCTTCCTGGTCATCAAGCAGCCGGTCGGCGTGGCGGCGCTGATCACGCCGTGGAATTTCCCGGCCGCCATGATCACCCGCAAGGCCGGTGCGGCGCTTGCCGCTGGCTGCACGGTGGTCATCAAGCCGGCGAGCGCCACGCCCTATACCGCGCTGGCGCTTGCCGACCTGGCGCTCCGCGCCGGCATTCCTGCCGGCGTCGTCAACGTCGTCACCGGCTCGGCGGGCGAGATCGGCGACGAGCTGACCGGCAACCGGCTGGTGCGCAAGCTCTCTTTCACCGGCTCGACCGAGGTTGGCCGCGTGCTGCTGGCAAAGTGCGCCGCGACCATCAAGAAGGTCTCCATGGAGCTCGGCGGCAACGCCCCCTTCATCATCTTCGACGACGCCAACCTGGAAGACGCGGTGAAGGGCGTCATGGCCTCGAAGTTTCGCAATGCCGGCCAGACCTGCGTCTGCGCCAACCGCATCCTCGTCCAGGACGGCATCTACGACGCCTTCGGCAAGCGCCTGGCGGAGGAGGTGGCGGCGCTCAAGGTCGGCCCGACCTTCGCCGAGGGCAGCGAGATCGGCCCGCTGATCGACGCCGCGGCGGTGGCCAAGGTCCGCGAGCACATCGAGGATGCCGTCGCCAAGGGCGGCCGCGTGCTCACCGGCGGCGCGTCGCACGAACTCGGCGGCACCTATTTCACCCCGACCGTGATCGCCGACGTCTCGCCCGCGTCCCTGCTGATGAACGAGGAGACCTTCGGGCCGCTCGCCCCGCTCATCCGCTTCGCCACCGAGGCGCAGGCGGTCGCGATCGCCAACGATACCGAATACGGGCTCGCTTCCTACGTCTACACCAACGATCTCAACCGCTCGCTGCGCATGATCGAGGCGCTCGAATATGGCATCGTCGGGCTGAACGAGGGCGCCACCTCGACCGAGATCGGTCCCTTCGGCGGCGTCAAGCAGTCCGGCATCGGCCGCGAGGGATCCAAATACGGCGTCGACGACTATTTGGAGATAAAGTTCGTCAACATCGGCAACGTGCGCCAGGAGGCATGAATGAGTGATTCCATGATCGGCCTTGTCGGCGTCGGGCTGATGGGACACGGCATCGCGTCGAACCTCGTGAAGAAGGGCTGGACGCTCGGCTTCCTCGATCACCCCGGCAACCAGCCGACCGACGATCTCCGCGCCGGCGGCGCCTGGGCGGCCGAGACCCCGGCCGCACTTGCCGCCAGGTGCGACACGATCATCCTCTGCGTCACCGGCACGCCCCAGGTCGAGGCCGTGCTCACCGGCGCCGACGGCATCCTTTCCGCTCTGTCGAAGGGCACCGTCATCATCGACTGCTCGACCGCCGTGCCCGATTTCGACCAAGAAGATGGCCGCGCTCGTCGAAAAGGCCGGCGGCATCATGCTCGACGCGCCGATGACGCGGACGCCCAAGGAGGCCGCCGAGGGCCGGCTCAACCTGATCGTCGGCGGCGACAAGGCGGTGTTCGAGGCCAAGCTGCCGCTGCTCGAAAGCTTCGCCGAGAACATCACCTATGCCGGCGGCACTGGCGCCGGCCACACGCTGAAGCTCCTGCACAACTTCGTCTCGCTCGGCTTCTCGGCGGTGCTGTGCGAGGCGGCGGCGGCGTCCGCCAAGGCCGGCATCGACCCGGCGATCCTGCATGACGTGCTCGCCCACGGCGGCGGCGCCGGCGTGGTGCTCGACCGGCTCACCCCCTTCATCCTCAAGGGCGAGACCGGCGGCTTCCGCTTCACCCTCGCCAACTCGGCCAAGGATCTGGGCTACTACTGCACCATGGCCGGTGACCTCGACGCGGCCTCGGCGATCGCCACCGCCGTCAGGGACACCTACAAGGCCGAGGTCGATGGCGGTAACGCCGCCCGCTTCGTGCCCGAGCTCATCGCGCTGCTCGGCTGAGGTCGCCGCTGCCTGGTTGCGCCCTTTACCTTTCCCGGCGGTAAGGTCTCAATGCTCCGGTGGTCCATACCAGCGGTGAGAACTGGCCTCATGCGTGAGTACCGTGAAGTGCAGGCATGCAGGGTCTGCGGCGGCACACATCTTGTCGAGGTCCTCGATCTCGGTCTCCAGTCGCTGACCGGCATATTTCCGCGTTCGCCGTCGCAGCACGTGACGCAAGGTCCGCTGCAACTTTTGTGGTGCTCCGGCTGCGGCCTGGTTCAATTGCGCCATTCATACAACCCGACGGAGATGTACGGGTCGAACTACGGCTACCGCTCCGGCCTCAACCAATCGATGGTCGATCACCTGACGCGAGCCGTCCGTGGGCTCGAGCGCCGGGTGGAGCCACGGGCAGACGACGTCGTGCTCGACATCGGCAGCAACGACGCCACCCTGCTGAAGGCGTATGCGACCGTCGGGCTGCGCCGGATCGGCATCGACCCGACGGGGGAGAAGTTCAGGGAGCATTACCCGGCCGATATTCGGCTTGTCCCCGAGTTCTTCTCCGCCGATGCCTATCGCAAGGCCGAGCAGAAGCCGGCCCGCATCGTGACCTCGTTCGCCATGTTCTACGACCTCGAGGCGCCGATCGATTTCGCCCGGCAGGTGGCCGGGGTTCTCGCCGCCGACGGCATCTGGCAGTTCGAGCAGAGCTACATGCCGGCGATGCTGCGCACCAACGCCTACGACACGATCTGCCACGAGCATCTGGAGTACTACTCGCTGGGTGTCGTCGAGCGCATCCTCGACGCCGCCGACATGCAGGTAATCGATCTGGCGACGAATACGGTCAACGGCGGCAGCTTCACGGTGACCGCGGCCAGGCGCGCGAGCCGAACCGTGCAGCCCAACCGGCCGGTGGTCGACTGGTTGCTTGAACAGGAAGAGCGCATGGGCCTCAATTCGCCGCGCCCGTATCGCGACTTCGAGGAACGCGTGTTCAGACACCGCCAGGATCTTGTTCGTCTGCTGCGCGCCCTCATCGCGGACGGCAAGACCGTGCTCGGCTATGGCGCCTCGACCAAGGGCAACGTTCTGTTGCAGTTCTGCGGCCTGTCGTCGAACGAGATCAAGGCGATCGCCGAGATCAATCCCGACAAATTCGGCTGCGTGACGCCAGGGACCGCCATTCCGATCGTTTCGGAGAGCGAAGCCCATGCCGTGAACCCGGACTACTTCCTCGTCCTGCCGTGGCATTTCCGCGATGGCATCGTACGGCGCGAGAAGGACTATCTGGATCGGGGCGGCAAGCTCATCTTTCCGATGCCAGAGATAGAGATCGTATAGCTGTGTCCGGGCCGGCCGGCGGACGAACAGCCTTGATTACCGGGCCCTGCGGCCAGGACGGGACGCTGCTCGCCCGCCACCTTTCGCGGCTCGGATATCGTGTCGTCGGCATCGTCCGCCCTGATGGTCGAACGGACACGGATGGCGTCCCCTGCGGCATCGAGCTGGTCGCGACCGACATCTCTGCGCGCGCCGCATGGTCCGAGCTGCTCGCCCGGCATGCGCCCCAGGAGATCTATCACCTGGCGGCATGTCATCACTCGACCCAGGAAGGGGCGGACCCTCGCTATCGCCGACGAAGCGAGGAAATGGTCGACACCAACTTTCTTTCCACCAAGGCGCTTGCCTTCGCCTTGCTGGAGGCGGGACTCCCGTGCCACGTGGTATTTGCCGGTTCGAGCCAGATGTACTCGGCGGAAGGCTCGCATCGAGCGATCGACGAATGCACGGAGCGGAAGCCCAGCACGTTCTATGGCCATACCAAGTCGTGGAGCATGGACCTGCTCGGGCAATTGAGGAAGGACTTCGGATTGAGGGCGAGCACCGCGATCCTGTTCAATCACGAATCGCCCTTGCGGCGGCCGCAATTCGTGTCGCGCCGGATCTCTCAGGCCGCCGCTGCTGCCGGCCGCGGCCAGCCGGTCCATCTCGATCTCCTCAACATCGGCGCCCGCGCCGACTGGACCAGTGCGCACGACGTGGTCTGGGCGTTGCATCTCATGGCCACCGCAAACCATCCGGCGGACTATGTGGTCGCCTCGGGAGAGCTTCATTCCGTTCGTGAGATGCTCGACATCGCCTTCGGCCATGTCGGGCTCGACTGGCGTCCCCTGGTCACGGCGCAACGCGACGTCGAGCAGCCGGCGCTGGTCGGCGATGCCACGCTTCTTGAGCGCACGCTCGGATGGAAACGCCAGCACTCATTTTCCGACCTGATCAGCCAGATGGTCGACGCCGATATCGCTTCGCAAGCGAGCTATCACCAACGCCCGTAGCTGGCCGAAAACGGGATCTTGAAAAATCCGCGCCGCATGTAGATGTCGTTGGGAGAGACCGTCTGCCAGAGGTCGTACCCCTGTTCGCGCATGTAGGCATGATATGCCGCGTCGTTGAACAGGTTCTCCAGAACCACCACGGTCGGCCGGTAGTGCGCGATCGAAAAGCCGCGCATCACATTGAGTTCCCAGCCTTCGACATCGACCGCCAGCATGTCGATGCTTGTCACCTCCGGTTCGTGCTCCGAGAGGATGCTGTCGAGCTTGCGCACCTTCACCCGGATCGACTTGAGGCTCGTATTGCCCGCGACGGACTTGTACAGCTCCGCATATTTGCCTTCGATGCCAAGGCTGGAGAAGCTTTCGAACGACACATTGCCGTCCAGATAAGCCGATCCATGGGAGTCCACGACGACGAACTCGACGTCGTCGGCCTCCGTATCGCTGGCCGCATACTGCAGCACCGCATGCCCGAGGGCACGATGCTGGGCGCAGAAGTCGGGATTGGGCTCGACCGAGACGATCTTCCAGCCGAGCGCCCGGTAGCTGGCGCTGATGGACAGGTAGTCCGGTCGCCCGGCGCCGACCTCGACCAGAACCCCGCTCGACGTGGCCGGGAAGAACGTGTGGCGGATGAGGATGTCGATGTTGTGTTCGGCGGCCATCGCGGTTCGCGTCCTCTCACGCCGGGCCGAAGCCCGGCCATCTCACGGTTCAGTTCCCCAGACCTCGCTTGGCCGGCGGCATGTATCGAGGAGGGCGAACATCGTCAGCACGAAATCCGTATCGTCGCCGCGGTAGAACAGGATGTTGCCGAACATGGCGCGCCCGAGATCGGGAATCGGCTCATCGACGAACATCTCGGTCAGCCGATAGCGCCAGTCGCCCTGCCTGAAGTCGCCTTCCTCGACGTAGTTGAAGATGACGGCGCCATAGCCGCGGTCTGCCATCTGGGCGATCGCGGCGTTTACGCTGGCGAGCGTCTGCCGGGGGAAGTGCGTGCCATACTCGACCAGTATCAGCCGGGTCGCCACGGCGTCGAGATCGTGCGAATCGAGCACTTCGAAGTCGAAGCCCTCGGCATCGATCTTGAGAAAGTCGATCGCGGAGATGCCCTGGTCGGCGCAGAATTTGGCCAGCGTCGTGGAGGGCACCGTGATGACGGTCTGGGTCGCCGAGAATGGCGACGCCTCGAAGCCCGAGCAGCCGATGGTCGTTGACTTGTGGAACGACATTTCGCCGATCGGAGCATTGCTCACCGCGCTGGCGTGAACCCGGCACCGGGCACCCGCCGGTGCCGTGTTGCGCAGGAGCGCCTGGCGAGCGTCGGGATCCGGCTCGAAGAGATCGGCCTCCCATCCCCGCCGAACCAGCGGAAGCGACATTGCCCCGACACAGGCCCCTATGTCGACGAGCCGCCGGGGAGCCGTCGTCGGGCCGAGGGACCGGAAGAACGGGTCGATGACCACGTTGACGATGCCGGTATCGGTGAGCTGGCCGAGCTCGAAGGTGCTGGCGACCACCGATCGCGCCAGTGATCGGAGCCGGTCGCTGCGCTCCGCCAAAGCGAGCCGGGCGAGGTCGTCGTATCGCTCCCGGTAGCGCGCCTGCAAGCGCATGAGGGCGTCGCCGACGCGCCGCGAGAACACGGCGGTATCGTAGTAGACCGGCGGCTTTCGGAGGGCCAGCGTCAACAGCGCATCGTGGATGCGCTTGCGCCTGGGTGCGTCCGTCGCCATCGCGATGGCGGCATCCACATACTCCGCTTCGCTGCGACAGATCAGCTCGTCCAGTCCAATCATCCGCATCAGCGAGCCGCCGTGGCTGGAGCGCCCCGTCGAACCCATCCAGACCACCGGCGGAACACCGGCGACAATCGGGTCAAGCATCGAGCACGCCCCGGCGAACGGGTATGCATCGAGATACATGTCGGCGAGCGCGATGATGCTATGGACGTCGGCGCGGGTCGGAACCGGGTCGACGATGCGCAGCCGCGACGGATCGACTCCGGCCTCGCGCATCTGCTCGTGAATCCTCAGGACGAACGGCAGCCGCCGATAGCCGTCGCTCCAGTTCGGGTTGAACGGCATGAGCATCAGCACGCTGTCCGCCACGGCGGCAAGGATACGCACCCACGTCTGCGACAGCTCGGGCGTGATCTTGAAGAAATTGGCGCCGGAGAACATCACCAGCGCGTCCGCGTCCAGCCCCAGGGCAGCGCGGCTTGGCGATATCGTCGCCGCATCGGCGTCGTACTGGTAGGCGTAGTAATTCACCGATCCGGGCATCAGCTCCAGATGCTCGTTATAGTGCGCGCGTGCGTCCTCGCCCGGCTCGTTCCACTCGGCCGACAGCAGAACGTCGGTGTGGCCGCAACCGGTCGTGACCGGCGAGCTGACGGTGGCGATCTGGATCGGTGCGATGCGAAACGAGCCGAGCAATGCCGCCTGGGAGGTGACCGCCGTCATGTTCGTGCTGATCATGAAGATGTCGAGATCATCTTCACGCAGGCGCTGCACCAGCGCGGCGAGATCGTTGGGTGGCAGGCTCACGACACGATCAGCATGCGCCACGCAGATCCGCTCGAGCGGATGCTGGCTCAAGCCGAGGCAATAGAGGGTGATGTCGAAGGCCGCTCGATCGAGGTGCTCGAAATGCGACAGCGTGAAGTATGTCTCGGTCTGCGGGCCGAAGTGATGCGCGAAGATGCCGAGCCGTCTCTTGCCGGATGTCGGGCGTCGCGGGTTGATCGCCTGCAGCGTCGGGGCACCGCCGCTGATCAGCGCCGTGGTGATCAGTTCGCCGCGTTGCCGATAGAGCGTGCTCAGGTTCCTGGTGCTGAAATAGGACTGAATCAGCGATGCGCGGCCGACATAGGCCTTGCACAGGTCCTGTCCGCTGGGGGTCGGCTGGCGAACCGCCAAGCCATGCACGACGTCGGTCAAGCGGACCAGATGGTCGACGGCGCGTTCCGCATCGCCGATCCGGTTGAGCACCTCGATCGGCTCAAGCAGGAAATTCAGGTAGTCGCCGCTGATCCAGCCAGGAACCTCCAGTCCATCGACGATCGCATGCTCGAAGTTGCGGATGAGCAGCATCAGACAGGGCAGAACCCAGGCGGGCGCGTCGGTCGCCGTCGCGCCCATCGCGGACTTGACCTCCTCCGCCAGGTCCGCGTCCGCCTGCGTGGCGGGCAGCTCCCGCAACCCCGAGGCCATCAGCATGCCGGCCGTGCGCCGCAGCCCCGTCGGCCAGAGCTGTTGCAGGTCGCCCGGCGGCAGGCCCCTCAGCGTGTCGACAAGCGCGCGGCGGAAGGCGCGGAGCACCTCCGTTTCGTCCGCGCCCGGCCTTTGGCAACGCGCGATCAGGTCCTGCGTGGCACCGGCGAGTTGGTCGAGCAGCGATTGACGCCGGGCACCGGCCGGTGCGCTCGCCAACGTGCGCAGCATTTCCCGCAGCTTTTCGAGGAGGGCGCCCGGCGAAGTGGCCTGCTCGAATGCCGGTTGGCTCGCCAGGGCCGCGGCGAAGCCCTCGGGAGTTGCCGGGGCGGCATCCAGTTGACCGTGGCAATGCTTGTACTTCTTGCCGCTGCCGCACGGACACGGATCGTTCCGTCGCACAGGTTGGGACGACAACATCTCAACGGTTCATCTGGCCAATTTGATCGGCAAGGGTTGTACCAGCCCCGGTCACCGACCGCCACATGACCGGGCCGCTGCCGATGCAGCCTGCAATTGTCGGGCTGGCCGAGACCGCCTCGGCAAGCGTCCGCGTGGCGCCCGCTCAGGAGAGGCGCTTGGAGGCGCAGGCGCGCGCGTAGATCCGCAGGACCTGCTGAACCGCTGCGTCAACCAGCGTCGCGGCCGACCGTTTGGCGTCGCCGTCGTCATCGAGATGCCCGAGGTACTGGCTGACGAGGGGCTGCGATATGTCCTGCAACACGGGGTCGGCGAGCAGCGCGCGCCGGTGGCGAAGAATCTTGGGAATCCGCGAGCGAGATGGTGCTGCCGGTAAGGATTGAACTTACGACCTCCCCCTTACCAAGGGACGAGGCGGCGCGGAACACGAGGAAATCCGCGGGGTTTGGGTTACGCCTCGGTCAATATAGCGGCCATTTGTTCATCCAACGTTCTGGTTTTTTGGTTCACTGAACCAGAGAGCACTCCCTTCGGCACCCTCAAGGCGGCACAACCGTCGACGGGCGGCATCATCAACTCGCAGAGGCCCGTTGCGGCGGATGCCAATGGTCTGATTTCCGCTTTCGGGGCGAAGCGGAAATGCGCTGACAAGTAGTGCCGGCGGTTTCGGTCGTTAATGACCCTGGCTGTGTGGAAACGGACGAGTCATGTAGCGTCTTCCTGCTGGGATGCGGGAGGATGGGATGGGCCGTTTCATCGAGGGAGCCGACCGTTCGCAGTGTTCCTTCTTGCCCGAGTGCCTGGAGGACTGGATGGATGAGGATAACCCGGTTCAGGTGATCGAGGCCTTCGTCGGGGCGCTTGACCTGCCAGGGCTCGGCTTCGACAGCGTGATGCCGGCGAACACCGGTCGGCCGGCGTACCATCCGGCAGTGCTGCTGAAGCTCTATATCTATGGATACCTGAACCGCGTGCAGTCGAGCCGACGGCTCGAGCGTGAGGCGGGGCGCAATGTCGAGTTGATGTGGCTTCTCGGCCGGCTGGTTCCCGACCACAAGACGATCGCCGACTTCCGCAAGGACTATGACCGCGCCCTGCGCCGGGTCTGCGCTCGCTTCGTTTCGCTCTGCCGCCAGATGGGCCTGCTTGCCGGCGGCACGGTGGTGGTGGATGGCAGCAAGTTCAAGGCGGTCAACAACCGCGACAGGAACTTCACCCGCGCCAAGATGGCGCGCCGTGTCGCGCAGATCGAGGACAGCATCGCGCGCTACCTGCATCAGCTCGACAGCGCCGACCGGCAGGAACCCAGCGAGGCGATTGCCACCAAGGTGTCGCGGCTGCACGAGAAGATCGGCCGTCTCAGGCAAGAGATGGACCGGCTTGCTGCACTCGACGAGCTGATGCGGCAGACGCCCGACCAGCAGATCTCCCTGACCGATCCTGACACCCGCTCGATGGCGACGAGCGGCCGCGGCTCTGGCGTGGTCGGCTACAACGTGCAGGTCGTAGTTGAGGCTGAGCACCATTTGATCGTGACGCATGAGGTGACCAACGTCGGCAACGACCGCGCCCAACTCGCCCCGATGGCGAAGGCCGCCAGGCAGACGCTCGACGCCGAGCAGCTTCATGTCGTCGCTGACCGCGGCTACTTCGACAGCGACCAGATCAAGAAGTGCGTGGACGCGGGTCTCACCGTCACCTTGCCCAAGCCGCAAACCTCAGGCGCGAAGGCAAGTGGCCGCTTCGGCAAGCAGGACTTCGCCTACCTGCCCGAGCAGGACGCCTATCGCTGCCCGGCCGGTGCGATCCTGTCTTGCCATTACCGCAACGTCGAGAACGGCATGGAACTGCGCCGCTACTGGTCGACCGAGGCCTGCCTCATTTGCCGGATCAAGCGGCAGTGCACGCCCGCGAAGGAACGTCGGGTCACCCGCTGGGTTCATGAGCATCTGATCGAGGAAGTCCAGAAGAGGCTCGATGCCAACCCCGATCTGATGCGTGTCAGGCGCGAGACGGTCGAGCATCCCTTCGGGACCATCAAGGCGCGGATGGGCGCGACCCACTTCCTGATGAAGCGCCCGCCCAACGTCGCCGCCGAGATGGCATTGCATGTGCTCACCTACAATCTGACACGGGTGATGAACATCATCGGTCGGCCAGGTCTGATTGCGGCCCTCAGGGCCGCATGAGGGCGCGATCGCGTTATCATCCGACCTCTACGGCGCTCTGAGACAATCTCCTACCGCCTTTGGAGCCATCAGGAGCCCAATTGCGCGACGAAAGCGGATCTACCGGAACTCCGCGCGCCTGTTGACCCGTTCCTATCGGTCCCAAGCCGTTTTGACACGACCAAGACCCACAGCAGACGAAGGTCGTAGAAATTGGATGTCTGACGCCCAGCGTCTCACTTAAGCAGCCTCGCTAGCGTGGATCAGGAAAACGATAGAGCAACGGTAGGATGTCTTGAGCTTCATCGTATACCATTGCCCATCTCCAGCCCGTCGCTGCTCACACGCCATGCCGGCTTCGGGGAAGGACTTTACGGCGCCTCTTTGTCGTTCTTTACGCTGTTGACCGCGCGGCTAACTTCATGGGCCGTCATGTGTCAGCATTGTCGGAGGGCTAGAGCTCTCCCCAATCCGGCCAAGGCGAACGGCCGAAGATCCCTTGTCACGAACCAAAATTGTACGCCCGTCCGCGCGTTTCTCCCAACGCCGGCAGCCGTTCGACCAGGAACAGCCGTCTGTATGCTTCGTGCAATCAGGTCATCGTAGAAGTCGCACGCCAAGCGGCCCTGACTCCCAGAAGGGCCTGGGGCACCAGGCTCGGCAACCGGCAGAATGCGGCACAGGCAGCTGCGGCTGGGCATTAGCCGCTGACGGAAGAGGCTGATGTCATTGCAGCCAACGTGCTGCCGATCATCATTCGCTTCAAGCAACCGGCGCGACCCATCTGCGTGGCCCGGCCGGTGCACTCAACGCGAGCGCGGCGTTCACACCGCCCGCAGCGGATACTGGCACATTTCCAACGTCCGCAATCTGCTGAGGCGGTCTGCGACCTTTTCATAGGCGGGAAATTCGGTTTTCTCGTCATCGGGGCCAACTCGCGCGTGATCAAACGCCACGATGCCCTATGTAGGGGTACAGATGCAGCGCGAAAGAAAAAACCCGCACCGATGCTGGCGGGATTCACCTAAGTTCGACATAATGGCAAGCTGCAACGTCGCCGCGTTTGCGTCTTCCGCCGACATGATTGCTGACTCCAAAGTACTGCCGCGTTGGCGCGGCCAACTCAAGGAAGCCAGCGTCAGGACGACGATCGCCGACAGTGTAGCGGCAATATGACGGACGATCTGCTTCTCGGCATCGACGGCGGCGGGAGCAAGGTCTTGATCGTTCTTGCTGACCGGAGCGGCCGTATCGTTCGAACGGCGCGTGGCGGCGGCATCAATCCCATGGACAACCGGAATTGGCGTGAAGAGTTCGGCTCGCAGCTTCGATCGTTCATCCGCGAGCCGAATCTTGCGGCCGTTGGTGCCGCTCTCCCCGCCTACGGGGAAGTCGATCACCTCTCCGAGCAGCAGCGTCAGGTGATCGCCGATAACTTTCCCGGCGTGCCGCAAACGGTGATCAATGACGTCGACGCCGCCCATATCGGCGCCTTTGCCGGCGGACCGGGCATCCTTATCCTCTCAGGTACCGGCTCGATGGCGTGGGCGCGAGACGCTGCCGGTGTGTCGCACCGCGTCGGCGGATGGGGCGACGTCCTCGGCGACGAGGGCAGCAGCCATTGGATTGGCCGGCGCGCTCTCAGCCTGATCAGCCAGAGCCTAGATGGTCGAGCGCCCACGACGACGCTGGTCGACGCGGTCTTCGCTCATCTCGGTCTCGACCGATCAGATTCGGTCAATGCGCTGGAGGGGTGGGTCGCCAGCCTGTCCAACCAAAGAGCCGGGGTCGCTTCGCTGGCCTTGGCCGTGGATCAGGCGGCGAGAAATGGCGATGCGGCCGCCCGAAGCCTCATCGGCGCGGCTGCGGGCGAGTTGGCCAAGCACATCACTACGATAGCCCAGCGTTGTGGGCCGAACTCCCAATGGACCTATGCGGGCGGCACATTCGCCAGCCATATGCTTCTCGAAGCGGTGACCGAGCGGGTCGGCATACCTCCTGTTCCACCGCGTCTTCCCCCGATTGGCGGTGCGTTGCTCGCTGCTGCCATGGTCGTCGGCTGGCCGATCCAATCGGCGTTCGTCGAACACATCGCAGTCGGGACTGAGGCCGCGATCGCCAACGCCAAGCGAAAGAAGACAACGATCTAGGGAAAAGCGACATTCAAACTGGAGGCCCCATGGGAGTAACCGAACAAACCATCTTCGAGCAGTTCTCATATTGGAGAGAGGCACTGAAGCGCACTGCTCGTCCGCACGAGGCCAAACTCACCGTGTATGTCGGGTGCGGCACATCATACAACCTCGCTGTTTCGCTGGCCGCCCTCAGCAACCAGGCTGGCCGGTCGGCGATCGCGGTGCCGGGCGGAGAGTGGGTGAACCGCCCGGGCGCGCACGCTTCGCAATGGCGAAAGACTCATGTGATCGGCCTCTCGCGCAGTGGCGAGACGACCGAGATGATAGAGGCAGCCATGGCAAGTCGGGCAGCGGGGGTGTTCTTTACCGCCATCACCGTCGGCCCCGACAGCACGCTCGCCAAGAACTGCGATCGTCTGTTGGTTGCTGAAACGCACCCCCGAGAAGGCATCGTTATGACGACCTCAGCAAGCCTCATGCTGCTGCTCGGCATTCTCAACCTCGGTCATAACGTTCCGACGACGGTTATCGACATCGCGCGGCGGTGCCTCGAGGACGCCGATAAGCGGATGGTGCCATTGCTCGACGGCCGTTCCCACATCGTCTATCTGGGTGCCGGCCATCTTTATGGCGTAGCCTTGGAAGGCGCGCTCAAGCTGATGGAGATGAGTCGAGTCTACGCCCAGACATTCCATCCGCTGGAATATCGTCACGGCCCCATCAGCCTCGCCGATGATCGGACGTGCGCCATGATGCTGCACAGCCAGGGTGAACCTCACACCGAGGGGAGTCTCGTTGGCGAGTTGCAGGCGAAGGGAGCCAAGGTTCTGGGGTTTGGGGGAGCGGGCGATGCAAGCCTTGCTATCGATTGTGCTCCTGTGCTCACCGGCCTAGCAGTTCTGCCGGCGCTTCAGCTCCTTGGCGAGCGCATGGCACAGGCTCACAATCTCGACACCACGGCACCACGTCATCTGACCAAGATCGTCACGCTGACATGACCGCCGCCGTCGAACAAAATCGCAAGAAGGCGCTCCGGCTCCTGCTCGACAATTGGCCAATCTCGGATCTCTGTACCGCGCGGCATCACGTCCGTGTGCTCGTCGCACCCCATGGTGATCGAGGCGGCGCTCAGGCGCGGTCTGGCGGAAGACATGCCGGTCCTGATTGAAGCGACTTTCAACCAGGTCAATCACGAAGGCGGCTATACCGGCATGACGCCAGCGGACTTCCGGCGTTGCGTCGACACTTCAGTTACAGCGATCGCATCCGTTGCTATTGGCCGCACCCGAGGGCCGCCGCCTCTGTTGAGCGCCTGTTCGCGCGCTTTGGCGATAGTTAGGGGCCATATGACTTGTTCGCTCGGCGACCGCAGGGTCGTAAGCTCGTGCCGACCCGCAATAAAATCGTCTCAGGCTGTGGTCAGTACTTTTCAAACGCGCGAAATTCCATCCGCAGCGTGGGCGCTCAGGAGCGCGGCGGCAGGAGCGTCGAGAAACAGGTGTGCAGCATTATGCATTTGAAGGGCGGACGCGGGGCAAAGATTGCTGATTGGTCCCTCGATGGCATTCTCGACGGCTTCAGCCTTACGCGTGTCCGAAACAGTACAGACGATCGCCCTCGACTTGAGGATCTGCGGGATGCTCATCGATAGCGCTTGCGTCGGCACGTCGGCGAAATCGGGGAACCAGCCCTCCGAGACCTGCTGATTGCGGCAGGCAACATCGAGCTCCACCTTCAGATAGGCGGTGTTTGCCTCGAAATCGGCAGGTGGATCATTGAAAGCCAGATGCCCGTTTTCTCCGATCCCGACGAAGGCGACATCGATCGCATTGCCCGCAATGGCGCGGTTGAGACGCAAGAGTTCGGCGTCGGGATCGTTCAGGCCATCTATTGCCTCGAAATGTCCGAGGTTGGGAACGCGATTGACGAACCGGTTCGTCAGGTAGCCAACAAAGCTCGCTGGATGCGTCGGTGCCAGCCCTACATATTCATCGAGATGGAAGACCGTGCACTTCGACCAGTTGATATCGGAGTGGGCGACGAGCGCCTCCAGCATGTCGAACTGGCTCGATCCGGTTGCAAGGATAACCCGTGCATCGCCGCGCTCGGCGATGGCCTGGGAAATGAGGTAGGCGCCTTCCACCGCGGCCTGGTGGCCAGAGACCTTTTTAGTTTCGGCGATAGTGATCATCATGTTGTTTGGAGCTCTTCTTTCTGTCGATGCGATACTTAGCGCAATACTTAAGATGGGAACGGATTGTCCGGACAGCGCAGAAACTTGGTGTTGCTAAATCTTATCGGCCTCAAGCCATGGGTTGGGAGTACTCAGCTCACCATTCTTGCCGGCACATCGTGATCCAGCCGCGATCCGGCTTTCAGCAACGCACACCGGGGCCAATTCCCACCTTGCCCAAGCAGATGCGACTGATATTGTATCCAATGTGGTGGTGCAGGTGCCGACATAAATTGATCGTCTGCGGCGGATTTGCCTTTGCGGCCTCGGAAGAAGTTCCGCTTCGCTTCACTGGCTTTTCTGTCCGGCGTATGCCCAATACAATATCAGAATGGGAAATCATAATGCACGATTGGATTGCAGAGGAACTTCTGCAAGCAAGGATTGCAAGAACTAGGGCGCTGGCAAGGGAGCTCAGTGTTGAAGCGCTAGTTCTATTCTCCACGCCGCGCCGCCTCGGCGGCGGTACTCAGGCCTCCGGCAACGTCCACTATCTCACTGGGTGGGTTCCCATGGGATCACCCTGCATGATGGTGTTGGCCGCCGACGGTGGGCGTCCGGTTGTCGTCACCGGAGGGCCCAACGAGGCACGCGTTTTCATAGCGCGCTGTGCCGGGTTTGCCGATGTGCGGCAGGGCAGCGGTTGGCGTTCGTACGCTGGAATTGTTGCTGACGTTTTGGAGACCGCTGGGATATCCGCCGATGCGCCTATTGGGCTCGCCGGGGCGGACGAAATGCCGGCTGCGCTGCATGCCGCGTTGGCACGAAGCCTTTCGAACGTGCTGGCAGTCGACCATGCGGTTCACGCTATGCGACTGCGGCGTGACCGGAGCGAGGTGTCGCTCCACCGGCGTGCCGCCGACATCTCGGATGCCATGATCGCCGCCGCCATGGAATGGGCAAGACGGCCGGGAATCACGCCCGCGCGTTTGATGATCGAGGTCGAAGCAGAGGGCCGCCGTATGGGCGCCGACAGCGCGAGCCTTTGGCTAGCCACCGGAAAGGCCCCGAGCACCACGTACTTCGAGCTGTTCGAACTTGCACCGTCGATTGAGCACGGAGACAGGATCCAGCTCGGCACAACGGTCAGTTACGAAGGCCATTTCGCTCAGGGGCTGCGCATCGGCGTTCTGGGCAGACCGTCAAACGAACTTGTTGATGCTGCGGCCATGTTGATCGAGATTCAGGATGCGACCTTCGCCGAATTAGTTCCGGGACAGCCGCTGCACAAGGTAGTCGATACCCTTGAGCAGTTGATCGACCGCAATTGTCCCTACGCCCGTGATGATGATCCGTTCCGATTTCAGTCGTGCCATGGGCTTGGGCTGAATTACAGCGAACCCGGGATGGCCGCCGCTCTCTCCCCGGCGACTCGGCGCCCGAAAGCGGCGGAAATGGTGGAGGTAGTGGAAAATATGGTCCTCGAGATCCACCCGAACTTCACCGTGCCTGGCCTCGGGCACATTTGCGCCGGCGACGTTGTGGCGGTCACCAAGAACGGTCCTGAATTACTGACGCACTATCCGCGCGGGGTGGTCACCCTGTCGTGAGCCTTGGCGTCCGGGATTGCCCCGCGTAGCGCGCAAGTATACTGGCCACCCCGCGGCGCTTGGCACTGTCCCTGTTTAGCTCGGTGCGATCGACGATCGCCGTCAGGTGGTCGACCATTGCTGCGGCGGCCGTTTCGGTGTCCCTAGCCTTTAGTGCCTCGATAATGGCGCGGTGCTCGTCGATACCGCACTGCGCCGAGTTGTGGCGACCGTGAAGCGTCAGAATAAGCGACGTCCGTGAGATCAATTCTTGCAGGAATCGCAACAGTACGTCGTTGCCAGCGAGTCGCGCCGACAGCAGGTGAAATTCGCCAGAGAGGCTGATCGCCTTAGTGTTGTCGCCGGCGTTGTGAGCTTTCTGCTCACGCGCAAGGTGCGCCTCTAGCAGCTCAATAACGCCGGCGTCGCCCCGTTCGGCGAGTTCAAGAATAACCTCCTTCTCGATGCACATTCGCGCCCGAAACACCTGCATCGATTCGGCGAGCGTGGGGCTCGCGACGAATGCGCCGCGGTTGCGCTTGAACTCGACCAGCGAACTGCTTTGTAGGCGGTTCAGCACCGCCCTGACCACCGTCCTGCTCACGCCAAAAAGTTGGCCGATCGACTCCTCGCTAAGCTTTGTTCCGGGCGATAGTTCCTGCGCCAGGATGGCCTCGAAAATGGCCTTATAGATAACCTCTATCCGCGAACCTCCACTACCATTGCTTGCGGGCTGAGGCGCAGTCATTTTGTTCGATCCATTGCGGTCGTCGATTCAGGCGTCCACGGGGCAGGGTGGCGCAATCTACTGCATGCCGGGGGATTGGCAATACCGCCACTTCGACGTCATTGTATCCCGAGTTATATACGATTGGCGAACGATGATCGGATCGAATATAACCAATTTTTGCGCCCAGATTTGTGGCGAAATCGGATACAATCCGCGTGATGGTATTCTCATTAGTCCGAGCTGACAATTCGGTGAGACGAGCCAACCCGAGACATGAAACAGCGACCCCTAATTCTCATCATAAATCCCAATACCTCTGAAGCAGTTACCGCCAACATCGCGGCGTTGGCCGAACGGGAGGCGGCTGGACGAGCCGAAACTGTGGCAATAACCGCCCGTTTTGGAGCAGGCTATATCGGCTCGCGCGCAACCGTGGCGATTGCCGGCCACGCGGTCATCGATGCCTATTGTTCATGGACGTCGCATCACGGTCTCCCGGAGGCTGTTGTTGTCGGGTGCTTCGGCGACCCGGGACTAGAGGCGCTTCGCGAGATCGCCCCCGTGCCAGTTGTAGGCTTTGCGGAAGCGGCGATGCTGGATGCAAGCCGGCAGCCGGGCAATTTCCTCGTTGCCACCAGCGGGGCAGCATGGGTGCGCATGCTGGAGGAGTTGGCGCACACGCTGAGGATCGACGGGCGTGTTGCAGCCATCGTCGAACTTGACGCCGATAATCAGGACGACGCCGCGCTCGGGAATATACTCGGTCGCGAGGCCGAGCGCACGAGCGCGTCGCGGCTCATTCTTGGAGGTTCCGGTCTGATCCCGCGGATCGCCTCCATCCGCGCAAACTTACGCGTGCCGCTGATCGACCCGCACGGATTCGCCGTACGAAAGGCTATCGATCTCGCGATGGTCGCATATGGGACGTCCAACTCGCTGCGGCCGCAGCCACGGACCACGTTTAGGGGCATATCTGCCGATCTCAACGCAGTCCTGCGCGGCGGGCGCCCGGCCGCCCGTTCAGTCCGGCATTGATTTGTGGTCGTTTAGCGGAACTCGGGAAAAGACGGAGGAAACATTTCGGCCGGCGGCCGGCGTTTGTAGTCCCGCTCCGAGTAGGCGGCTTTCATGGTCTCGAAGTAGCGTTGTGCGCGTTCGCGCATTCTTTCCACGTCAATGCCCGGCAAATGCCGGTCCTGCATCACCACACGACCGTCGATGATTACGGTGCGGACATCTGCACCGGTGCAATTCATCAACAGTGTTCGGATCACGTCGTCCACGGGCCCGACACGCAGGTC
Organism: uncultured Alphaproteobacteria bacterium; assembly: GCA_963782045.1. Taxonomy (GTDB): domain Bacteria; phylum Pseudomonadota; class Alphaproteobacteria; order Rhizobiales; family Kaistiaceae; genus CAVSRC01. The sequence goes on along the minus strand of CAWAIR010000033.1, from coordinate 29,670 downwards.
GCTAAGATCAACAACCACGATGTCGGCCCGTGCACCCGGTGCTAACCGCCCCAGATCGGGCCGCTTTAATGCCATCGCGCCCCCTAGTGTGGCAGCCCTAAAATAGTCCCGAGCCGCGCCCGCGTCCTGTCGGCGCTCGAGAGACTGGGCCGCGTGCGTCCCGGTATCCATGCTGCGGATCATGTCTGGGGGAAACGAGTCCGTTCCCAGTGCTATGTTCACGCCGGCGCGCCGGTAACGATCAAACGTCTGCAGCATTTTGCCATGCCGGAAGGAGTTCAACGGGCAATGCACAACTGTCACGCCCTTTTCCGCCATTAGCTCAATCTCGCCGCGATATGGTTCGCTGTTGTAGGCATGTCCGCCGATCAGCATGCCGTGCGGGCTGAGAAGCCGCGGGCCAAGGAGGCCAACTTCATCGAGCACCTCAAGAGGCGTCTGGTCGTACCATCGTCGCAAAAGATCCAGCTCAAGGTTGCCCTGGAGCGCATGAATGCGCACCAAGCAGTCCAGCTCTTCTGCCGCGCGGGCCGTGGAGCGCATGAGATCCTTGGTGACCGTCTCGATACGGCAAGGCAGCAGGCAGCCCCTGAGCAGGCCGTCGTATTTCCCATCGACATCGCGGGCGAAGCGAACCGCATCGGCGAGTCCTTGCTCGCCCATGGCCTCGTCCCAAAAGACATCTCGAGTGCCGTCGGCGCGCGTTACATTCACGCCCGAGCGGTATGCGGGGCCGAGATACATGCGTAGGCCAAGCCGGCCAGCGATCTCGGCGGTCGCGGCAAGATCGTCGTAGGTTTCCGCCCATGCATTATGCGTCTCTGCCGCGATCGGCATTGCAGTCGTGATGCCGTTGCGGATCAACTGAACGAGAGCGAACTCGCGCTTAAAAGCGATGTCATCCGATGAGAACACGTTCCGTCGCCGGTGGAGGAAATAGTCCTCCGACCATTCCAGACCGTTCGCCGTCTCGTTACCGTGCCAGCTGTCGATCAGGACGTGATCAATGTCGGCGAGCGCATCGAGGTCGATGAAGCCTGGACTGATGACTGCGAAGCCGAAATCGAGCGTCCGGTCGACGGGCTCGCCGTAATTTTTGCCGACGAATTCGATCGTATTGCCGTCATACACGACCTCGCCATCGCGCCAGACGGCATGATCACCATCACGGTAGCCGATGACGTAGGCGGCTGTGAGTCTGATCTTCATCTCGGCCTCGCCTCCGGAGGCTGCGGAAGTTCAACTGGCTCGCCAAACGTGCGGCGCAATTGGCCCCAACCCGGATTGCTGAGGTGTATTTCCAGGCCAGCACGTCTCACCAGCCGGCGCGCCTGGTCCTCGGCCTGATCCAAAACGGTTTGCATGTCCACCGTGAGTATCCGCCGATCTTCCATAACGATCTTGCCATCCACGATCACCGTCTCCACGTCATGGCCACTTGCCTCGTAGATCAGCCGGTGCACCACCATCCAGTTCGGTGTGAGGTGGGGCTGGCGAAAATTGAGGATGGCGACGTCTGCTCTCTTGCCGGCTTCGAGAGAGCCGATCGCCGCATCGAGCCCGAGTGCGCGGGCGGCGTCGATCGTGATCATCTCCAGCACCTTACCGACCGGCAGCAGGTACTGATCCTGGTTCAGAAGATGATGAGCGAATTGCGCCTGACGCGCCGCTTGCAGCAGATCGAAAGGCCGGCGGGGAGAGGTGCCGTCGGTCGTAATCGCTACATTGCCGCCCTTGCTCATCATGTCCAGCACTGGGGCCCTTCCGCCCGGTGCGTGGGTCATGGTCGTGCCGGTCTCCACGAGAATGTCGACCTCGTCGTGCGACAGCGCAATGCAGTGCTGGAGGTGCACGTCTGGCCCGAGGATTGCGTTCTCCTTGTCCTGGAAAGCCATGCGGACCATCCCGCCGAACGCGTCGGAATGGATGCGCACTTTCTTCTTTGCGGCAACCTCGCGCACGCGCCGCGCCTGGAGTTTATCGTCGGCAGTGAGCTTCGTGGCGCGATCCGGAGTTGTTGGATTGGACGGATCCACCGAAGGCACAATTGTGAACGGCGTCAGGTACGCCAGCACACGGCCATCTGCCGACCCGTTTATGCTATCAATGACCGCCTCAGCCCCGGAAAGCAGTTCCTCAAAGCTAACGCTCCGCGACGTCGGCGTCTCGTCTTCCCACCGTGTCACCGGGTGCGGCCAAGGCAGACCGCACGGCCCGACGCTGACAATGCCACGGATTCCGACTTCGCCGTAAGCACGGCCGTTGCCGATGCCGATCCTGGGATCGTCGCTGCGCGGGGATGAAGCCATTACGCTGAGGCCGCACGTAACACCTGCCCTCAGGCGCTCGATCGCTCCTAGGAGGCCATCCACGTACCAGAAGTCATGCGTTGTGTAGTGATAGTACGTCGGCGTCACGATCCGCATCCACAGAGAGGGCGTGTCGCACCCGAGCGTCTTGATCAGCGAGTGGCCGCCGTGGCCGTGAGCGTCGATTAGGCCCGGAATGACAGCCCGGCCGGTGCAGTCCATGACTCTCGTCGCTTGGTAGCCAGTCAACAAGTCGCCAGCTGTGCCCACCTCAACGATCTGATTGCCGTGGATCGCCACTGCGCCATCTTCAATGACGCGCCGAGTGCCGTCCATGGTGACCACAGTACCGTGCGCGAGCAACAAATCGATCATACAAACAACTCCCGGCTCCGCCTGATTGCCTCATCCAACCGTATCTCAGGGGCCTGTTGGTCCCAAGGCACTGAAACGTCCCCAGAGCGCGGGGCTGCCCCCAGTACCGCTACCAACTCTCGCATGGAGAGGTCGGGCTGGGCTTCTATCCATTCGGGATTAAACACAGGCATCGCGAACTGGCCGCGATGCAATTCGATCCACCGGCTCGCGGTCGGAACGAGAGCCGCTATCGTTCGCCAGTCGATCATGCCCTGACCCAGCGGACAGAGGTAGCGGCGTACGCCGGATTCCACGAAACGCATGACGGCGTCGTCGATGTGAACCTGGGCGACGTTCGGTGCCACGCGCTTCGTTGCGGCGACCGGATCCTCGATGCGGCAAAGCAGATTGACCGGGTCGAGTGCAACGCCAAGCACGTCCTCTCCGACCTGCTCGATCAGGCGAGCGATTTCAAACGTGGTTATCTCTTCATGGGTCTTCACTAGCAGGCGGACACCATAATCGCGCAGCACCGGGCGCAGCCGCGCAATGGTTTCGGCGACCGCGTCCAGCCGCTGCGACCAAGCACAAGCCGTGTCTTCGCGATCGGCGATCGTACCCACTACAAAAAAAAGCTCTGTGATGCCGAGCTTCGCGGCGGCTGCGACAAGACGGACAAAACCCGCTTCGAATGTGCCGTCCGCAAGCGCCGCGACGGGGGCGGCGCGTGTGGCATTGCCAGGACTTATCCAGCCGCCGCCGGCAGCAAGCCGTATGCCGCTTGCCTTTGCGGTGGCCGCCGCCTCGGTGAGCGCGCCGGGATCAAGCATCGGGTGAATATCGAGAAGACTATTGAACATGATGCCGTCAAGACCGTGTCTGGCGGCGGCAGCAATTGCCCCTCCCGTATCGAGATTTGTGCCGTCCGGCAGGCTCGACCGCAGAATGCCGATCATTGCGCAGGCTCGAGCGGCAGCTTGAGTTCCGTACAGATGCGTCGGAGGTGGTCAGCACTCTGCCGGATCGCAGCAATGGCCTCGGCGTAGCCGAAAGGGGCGGCCGAATACGTGTCCCAGTTTGGAATGCCTTCACCTTCTTGCCGCCGGCGGTACTGATGGACCATGTCGACATAGGCTGCGAACTCTCCAACCGATAGGTCCGGGTGCCCGGCGATGAAGACGGGATCGCGCAGCGCAATCAACGAGCGCCTCGGCTTTTTCGGCGGACCGGTATCGGGTTCGACGTTCTCGATGCTTAGGTTGAGGTCGGGGTTGTGCGTGGCAAGCAGCGGGAGTAACTCCCGGAAATCGATGATGCCCGTGCCGCACGCGCGAGACTGATAAGTATACCCGCCGTCGATCTCCTCCATATAGAGGTCCTTGATGTGAGTTTGGCGCACGTAGGGCGCCACCCGGCGTGCCGCCCACATCGGATGCTCGAGACGCTGGACTGGGTTGCCGACATCGAAGGTTATTCCCAAAACGTCTGCACCGACATCGTCGATCAGACGCACTAGTTCGAATGAGGTGATTTCCTCGTGCGTCTCGAGGTTGATGTGGATTCCGAGATCGCGGGCGATGGGCGCGAGCCGATGCAAAAATCGCCGGGTCGCTTCAAGCTGCTCCTCCCAGGTCACGTCTGTACGGAAGCGATCGTAAGCGAACCGGCCGTAGAACATGCCCTTGTGATTCGCGGTGGCCGCCCAAAGTTCCCGGCAGTCAATTTCTGCGCAGGCTTCCATCATCCGTCGAAAGCCGAGCAGCGTGTCGCCGTCGCCCGCCTGCCGCACTTCGGGAGCTTCAGGAAGCGCGAACGGATTCACCTTGACGAGGCCGGCCTCAATGTACATGCCCAGTTCATCGGCGCGGGCCCGGATGGCGCGGAGCTCCCCACTGTCCAGTCTCGGGCTCATGTCCAGCACGGTTCTAAAAAACAGGCCGGCCATGCCCAGCTCTTTGCCGTGTTCGAGGCTGCCGATGGGACCTCGTTTAGCGGACTCTGGGAATTTTTCTGCCGTCTATGCCAATTCGCATCAGGTCCCCCAGGTCGTCGGTGTTGAATGGCGGAGAGGGCGCTCCGCACAAAGGTTCCGAATTGGATACAATCATGCGCGTTGCGTCTCAACTGGAATTGTTGCATTCTCTTGACCGTTCCGGCGATATGCCAGATAGTCATTCGGCCAAAGAGAGGAGGTTTTTGTATCCAGTTCTGCAACGCGCGTAGCGCAGGCGCCGAGCCCGGCCGTTGACACAGGAATTAAGGCGGGCGGGACGATCGTGGCAACCAAGGGAGGGAATGATGACGAAAAAGCGCGATGAACCGAGGAGCACGCGCCCTCACGCGCACGAGCCAACCGCCCGCGGCGTGAGCCGCAGGACCTTGCTTCTTGGGACGGCGGCGGGCCTTGCCTCCACCGCGACATTTGGAATTCTCGGGCGTGCTAGAGCCGCGGGCAAGTATAAGCTCGACCTCGGCGGCTACAACGGTCCAGAATTGACTACCAAGCCCATCACGCTTCGGTTCATGCGTCAGGACTTCAACCCCGATACGAACGCTGCGATCGAAGCAGCTTATGCCAAATTTACCGGGGCTTACCCGAATATCAAGATCGCCGAGGAGAAGGTACCTTACGGTGACCTTTCTACAAAGCTTCAGCTATACGTGGCTTCGGGAGATGCTCCCGACATCATGATGGGGCGGAACGATTTCGCCTTGAGCTACGCAGCGGGCGACATCGCATTGCCACTTCAGGATTACCTGACCAAGGAGTACGTGAACGACATCATTCCCAACCTGCGCGAGGCCGCCTCGGTTGACGGCAACTTACTCTGCGTGCCTTGGGAAACAAACCTCGTGTTGATGTACTTCAACAAAGACATTTTCAAGAAGGCCGGAATCGAAACACCCCCTGAGGTTACGGATGTCTCGGCTGGCCTGACTGCCGCAGAATTTTTGGATCGGATGGAGCAACTCACGAAGGCTCTACGCGGCAGCGGCGATAATGATACGTGGGCCGTCTCTGCCTCAACTTTCGGCAACGGTGGACCCGGCTCGAACTATTCGCAACTGGAGAGCATCTGGGTAAGGTCGCAAGGTGATCCCAATGCCGACGACAAGAACTCCTCAGCCTACAAGACGTTCTTGGGAGTGAGTGAGGATGGATTTAAGGCAACGGGGTACGTGGACACGCCTGAAGCCATCTTGGGCATGACTAACTACCAAACCATGTTTTCCAAAGGCCTTACTCCAAAAGGCGCGGTCAAAAATCAATTCTTGACCGGTGCCGGAGCCATTGGGTTTGGAGGTCTCAACAATGCCGGTCGGTTCAAATCGAACCCACCCGGTTTCGCGTGGGGTGCATCGACGATGCCGCGAGGCAAATTCGAGTTCAGTTGTAACTCCTCCAATTCTCCCCTCGTCTGGAAGGGCACTCCCCATCCAGCCGAGGCTGCAGCATTGATGGCCTACCTGTGCGACGACCCAAATCGCATCGCCTTCCATCAGGCTTGGGGTTCGATGCCGGCGCGCACCTCACTGATCGAGCAGATACCGGCATTTAAGACAGATCAGCCTTTCAAACTGGCTGCCGCTCTGTCTGCTGTGTCCCACCCAGCGCCACGGACCCCCGGTTGGTTCGACTATTTCAATGCCATCAACCCAGCGGTAAAGGACATAGCGCTGGGCGCTGACCCAGCCGCGACACTTCACGACACAGCCACACGAATCGACGGACTACTGGCCAAATACCAATAACTATATCGACACCCGCCCTGAGCTGGATGCAGCTCTAGGCGGGTGTCGCCCCTGTGCGGAGGTTCCTGTCCGGTATGTTCGGCGGCATGCGCAAGACAGCTCTGGGGCGTAACCCGATCCTCGGTCCGGTCCTTATCATTCCGGCGGTCGTGGGTGTGGCGCTGTTTCAGTTCCTGCCGTTGATCGTCGCGTTTTTGAACAGCTTTCGCTCCTTCAATCCCTTCACTCAGGCAGCGCGCGGGTGGGTAGGCCTACGCAACTACATGCACGTGTTTGCCGACCCGACCTTCGGCACGGCCCTACTCAATACGGTTTTCTACATCGCCTTGATGCTGGCCATTACCATTCCATTGGCCCTCGGACTAGCGGTCCTATTCGACAGGCGCTTGCCGGGCACGACGTGGGCTAGGGCCGCTGTGATCGCTGCGTTGGCGGCTTCCGAGGCGGCGACTGCGCTCGTTTGGAACCGGATGTACGAACCGAGCACCGGCTTGTTCAACACACTGCTCAGCGCTATCGGTGCGCCGACGCAGCCGTTCCTAACCGACAGTAGCCAAGCGTTGGTTTGCATCGTTATTCTGATCGTTTGGAAGGATGTCGGCCTACCCATGCTCATCTTCCTCGGCGGGCTTCAGGCGGTGCCGGATGATTTGCGCGAGGCAGCCGCGCTCGATGGTGCTTCGCCGATGCGTACCTTCTGGTCAATCGTCTTGCCGCTCCTCAAGCCGAGCCTGGTGCTAGCTCTGTTCATCACCACCATAACGGCGACACGAATATTCACGCCGATCCAAATCCTCACCCAAGGTGGGCCGGCCGGATCGACAGCCAATCTGGCTTACTATTCCTATGCAGAAAACTTCCTATTCACCTCTCCGGGGCTAGCGTCGGTGAGCGTGGTGGTCATGCTGCTTCTGCTAGCGGTGATCACCTATGTGCAATCCCGGATCATCCGCGACGTGCGCGAGCAGACGCGGTGAACGTCTCCACCATAGACACCGGTGCCGGCGCTCCGGCCGCGAGCGTCGCTCGGCCTCGGAGACTTAGCGACATCCTATGGATTATCGTCTTGGCATTCGTCGGCGCGATCTTCGCGTTCCCCATCCTGTGGGCGTTCCTGTCGTCTTTCAAGTCGACGGATGATATCATCAAATATGAACTGCCGCTAACGTGGGGGACGATCGTCCCCTATCATCCCACGCTTGAAAACTATGGAATACTCTTCAATCAAGTGGGCTTTCAGTTCAACATCCTGAACACGTTGATCGCGGGTGGCGGTCAGGTGTTGTTTGCCGTGATGATCTCGACCTTGGCCGGCTATTCGTTCGCGCGGCTGAAGTTCTTTGGACGCGACGTCATCTTCGGCGTTCTCCTGCTAGCGGCTTTCATTCCCGTGGAGGCCATCCTTGTTCCGCTGTACCGGATCGTTCACGGGTTTGGCCTCACCTCGACTTATGTCGCTTTGTTCCTGCCTTTCATAGCGAATCCCTTCGGCATCTACCTAATGCGGCAGAGTTTCCGCGAGATTCCAGTCGAACTGGAGGAGGCGGGACGTCTCGACGGCGCCGGTACCATGACGATCTTCTTCCAGATCGCGCTTCCCAACGTCCGGCCGGCGCTGGCTACGCTGGTGCTGATCCAGTTCATCTGGTCCTGGAATGCCTATGTTTGGCCGCTGGTCATCATGCAGAACCCGGCGAAGCAGATCGCGCAGGTGGCGATCGCGAACTTAAAGAGTATTCCGAATTTTCCGATGGACGGTCCGCTTTTTGCTGCGGTGACCGCCGTGACTGTCCCGCTTATTGTGCTTTCGATTGCACTGCAGCGTTACTACGTGCGCGGATTGATGACGTCTGGAATGCGCTAAAGGCAAAAGCATCGTCGCGATACGACGATGACTGATTTGCGGGAGGAGACAATCGTCATGCCAGCTGGAAAGGTGGAAGCTGCGGCGGGAATTCGCTCCGCCGCCAACGGGGATGCCGCGCCGGACCTGCCCGGGGAGGCAGTCGAGACGCCCTGCTTCGTGATCTACGAGGATCGCGTCCTCCACAATATCCGGCAGACCGTTGCGGCTGCAGGCGGAACCAGCCGGCTGTTACCGCATGTGAAGACACATCGGGCTCCGTGGCTGGTGCATCTGCAGATTGCGGAGGGTATCCGCTCATTCAAGGCAGCAACGCTCGCCGAGATCGAGATGTGCCTTGAAAGCGGAGCGGAGGAAGTGACTTGGGCGTATCCGACGGCCAACCCAGCCAACGTTAGAAGATTCCTCGAATATAGCGTTCGCTATCCCAATGCTCGGCTGGTTGGGATGGTAGATTCGAATGAGGGTCTGCGCCGCTGGTTGGAGCAATTGTCTTCCGCTCCGCCCAATGTCATCCTCCGCGTCGATCTCGACCCCGGCTTTGGCAGGACGGGACTCCCTCTTTCGACCGAGTTGCTTGCCGCCGCCCGTGCACTCTCTGCTGTCGGACGTTTCGCAGGATGGCACGTCTATGATGGCCACATTAAGGGAGACCGCGCATCGCGTCGAGACCAAGTCGCGGCAGTCGCTGGCGACCTGTCCGCTCTCCTGGCGGAGGCGGCCAAAGAGAGCATCGTCGGCGACGTTGTGGCCGGCGGCAGCTACACCTTTGACCTCTGGCCTCACGAGGTTGCGCGACGCGTCACGCCGGGTAGCTGGATATTCTCGAGCGCCGAGCACGATGCCGATCTGCCGGAACTTAACCTGCGTCCCGCTGCGTTCGTTCTGGCCACCGTGATCTCGGAGCGGGCGGGAACGGTGACGCTGGATGCCGGCAGCAAGGCGATTTCACCCGACAAACCATTCGCTGAGCGGTTCAGATGGCCAGGCCATATACGGCTGATGAGCGAGGAGCATACGGTAGCGGACCAGCCTCTGGCTCTTGGGGTCGGACAGCGCGTCCTGCTTATGCCGATGCACGCATGTACCACCGCTTACCTGTATGACGAGGCTCTGGTAAAAACGGTCTCGGGAAGGTGGGAGCGGCGTGCACAGCTAGGCTGCGTGCGCCACCAGCTTCGCGAAAAGGGGACGGCCGGTGGCAAGCGGACGCCCGCCTGACGATGGTCGCTGGGGGGCGCTTGGTCAACCGAGTGTCGGCGCCGGCCTTATCCTGGTTCTACTGTTGATCTCGGCGCTGAACCCAATTGCGACGAGCCTGTTCGTCCCTGCGATCCCCCATATCGTAAGTGATCTGGCGACCAGTTACGCCACAGTGCAGCTGGCGCTGTCCGTCTATTTGGTCGCCTCGGCATTCCCTCAGTTGCTGGTCGGGCCAGTGGCGGACCGGATCGGACGACGCCCCGTGGTCCTTGCCGGACTGGTCCTGTTCATCGCGGGCTGTATCTGTTCGGCAACCGCCCCCTCTGTTGCATGGCTCAATGTTGGCCGCGCCATTCAGGGTGCCGGTGCTTGTGCCGGCATGGTCCTTGGGCGCGCTGTCGTCGGGGATCTGTTCGGGCGGGAGAAATCCGCCAGCATGCTTGGCTATATTACCCTTGGCTTCGGTCTCGCCCCAACCCTTGCTCCGCTGTTCGGGGGCGTTCTCGACGATCACTTTGGCTGGCGGTCGTGTTTCATTTTCCTCGCCGCCATCGGCGCGGTGGCGCTAGCTGCTTCCTCCCTGTTTCTGCGGGAGACTCTAAGCCACCGCGACGAAGCCGTTACGGCTTCCTTTTGGCGCAGCACTGCCATTCTTCTCAACTCGCTTCCGTTCTGGTTATTTGCCGTGACGGGCGCCCTCGGTAACGGAGTCTTCTTCGCCTTTATCGCCGCGACGCCATACGCATCCGCATCGCTCTTTCATATGAGTGGTACGACATACGGGGCGTATTTCGTGCTGGTAGCAACCGGCTTCATGCTGGGGAGCTACGTCACAGGCCGCTTCTCCCCGAGCGTAGGCGTCGGACCTCTCATCGTCGCGGGCAATATCTGTGGATTCGTAGGACTCCTCTTTATGGCTGCGATGCTCATGGCAGGGATTGGCCACCCGCTTGTGTTGTTCGGCCCTATGCTGGTCGTCAATTTCGGAAACGGGATCGTCCTGCCCAACGCCATGGCCGGCGCTATCTCGGTCAGGCCAGAATTCGCTGGCACCGCAGCCGGACTCGCGGGCACGTTCCAAATAGGATTCGGCGCGGTTGCAGCTGTCCTCGTTGGAGCGATCGTCGAGCACGAAGGCGTTGGGGGCGCGTTCAGTGCGGTTGCACTTGCATTTTCGTTGGGCGCTTTGGGCTCGAGTGTGGCCGCCGCAATGGCGATCCCCAAGAAACAATATGGCCTTTCAACCCGGGGATGATCTTCCACGAGATGGTGAGTTTGGTTTCGGTCACGTTTACAACTCCAGTGCTGCCGCCGCGTCGCGCAGGAATGTCGGCGAGAAGCGGGCGTAGATCTTGCGCGTCGTCTCGACGCTCGAATGCCCAAGGAACTGGGCGATGACTTCCATCGGCACGTTGTCCTCCGCCATGTGAATGGCGGCGGTGTGCCGGAGCAGGTGAGGGGTTACCTTGCGAGGTATCCCAGCCCGCCGCCCGGCGGTCGCCAGGCCGCGGCGCAGTGACTTGATGGGCTTGCCTGCCCACTCGAGCACGTAGGGCGTCAGCGCGCCTTCCCTGGCCTCCCGCAGATAGGGTTCGGCCGTCTTCAGGATCGGCACGATGGCGCGCCCCTTGTGCGGCCGGGTGATCGCCGGGTCGCGCAGGTCGATGCGGCCGGCAGCGAAGTCGACGCGGTCCCAGGTGAGGCCGCGCAGCGCCGCCGAGCGCGCTGCCGTCGTGTAGAACAGCACCAGGGCGAGCTGCACATGGGAGACGCCGGCCGCCTTGATCATCCGGCGAACCTCGTCCCGGCTGAAGCCCTTGTCCTCTTTCGGCTTGGGCTGCGACGGCCGCTTGATGAACGGCACCTCGCCGATCAGCTTCTGCTTCTTCGCCCAGACCAGCACGTTGCGCAGGTGGCCGAGCTCGGAGAAGATCGTCCAGTCCTTGATGCCGGCGGCCTTGCGCTCGGTGATGTGCGCTTCGCAGTCGGGGACCGAGATGAGCTCCGGGTTCATCGGGCCGAAGCGAGCGGCCAGGGGCTTCCACGACCAGACCATGTTCTGGGCGATGCGCCGGCCCACCATGTGCGCCCGGTACGCCTCCCACAGTTCGGCAACCGTCCCGCACTTCGGGCGGGTCAGCTCGGCCCAGATCCCCGGCGCAAGGCGTCGAGCCTCAACCGCGTCAGAGGTTCCAAGGGTGTAGCGGTGACGCTTGCCGGCTCCGTCGGTGTAGACGAGGGCGAGCCTGTCGCGGAAGCGTCCGATGGTGTAGAGGCTACCTGCATCCGACATTCGTAATCCTCCTTGTCCTCGGCGAAGTTTCTGAGGCAACCCTTCAGCATTCCCATCTCAACCAGCGGCCAGATGTGTGCCCCGAGCTGCAACCTATTGGCCAGCGAGCGTTCGGGTGGCGTAGGTGGCTATGCCGCTTCGCCGCAGCGAACTCCCAGCTGCAGCGAGTCGTGCAACGTTGCTGCAGCGCCGAGGAGATGAACGAAGGTCCAAACCCTTCGCTTTCCGCTCGCCGCAGTAGGCGTCCTTGCGGTCGTCGGTGAGTGCGCGGGGCAGCGCCAGTAGACGTGGTAGCAGCCGCCGGTTGCCACGAGCAGCTGCAGCCGGTCATATGCGGTGGGTGGTGAGAGGCCGTGATCTGGCTTTCCACTGGCCTCAGCCGGGCGCTATTTCGACAGGAGCTTTTCGAGCTCGGCGTCGAGGTCAATCTCGAAATTGCCAGTCGGCTGGGTCGGCGGGTCTTTCGCTGCTTGCGGAGCAGGAGTCGGCTGAGGTGCCGGTTGGGCCTGTGCAACGGGCGCTGTGGCACCGAACCCGCCGGCGGTTGCGACCGGCTGCTGGGCGCACGCTGCCTGCGGTGCCTGTGTGGGGACGAGCTCGCTGCTTTCGGCGAGAATGCGCACGATTGACTGGTCCTCCTGCAGCGCGACGACCGCCTTGCCTTCCTCTTCCGTCAGCGGCCGGATGCCGGTGAAGACGAACTTGGGGTAGGACTCGTTGGGTTCGAACGCCACTCGCGTGCCGATCGCGTAGTAGGGGTAGCCGAGCTTCGCCATCAGTTCGCCGTAGGTGGCCAGGTCCTGAAGCGAGGCAGCCGGCACGCGCAGCAGCATCGGCCCGCCGAACAGCTCGTTGGGGATGTCGGCGAGCGGCACGACGGCGAGCCGCTTGCTGTCGGAGCACGCCTTGCCCTGCTTACCCTGCGGGGTGATGCGCGAGCCCCACGCGTTCTTGGGGCAGATGGCGCAGGTAGCCGATCGAGTTGGCCGGGGTGAGCAGCGGTACGTTGATCAGGACGAAGCCGAGGTTCTTGCCGAGCAGCTTGGAGAGCCGCTTCGGCGCCTCTTCCATCGTCGTGGTCTTGCCACGGCCCGGCTGGCTCTTGAGATAGATGCACTTGCCAGCGGCAAACCAGCCGGGAATGCGCTCGCGCACAGTGGAGAGGTTCATAGATCCTCCAGAGGGTGGGTTTTGGGTGGGTTGTTACCGGCGGGGGTAAACCGCGCCGCCGGTGCCGCGGGAACTGAGCTGCGGCCGTCAGGTCGCGGTTAGCCGTTATGCGTCAGCCTCGTGATGAACGTCGGGCATTTGCCGGCGACGAACTGGATGAAGAGAACCGGCTCCTGTGTGCGCAGAACGAGCTCCTGGTCGAATCCGTGGAGAAGGTCGAAGTCGGCTTGGTCGATCAGCAGCAGGTTTTGTTTGGCATCGTAGATTGCCACCATGCCCCGCTGCGGCAGTGTGCCGTAGCGGATGACGCGCGGCGGTGCGTCGTCCGGGCATAGAGCGAAGGCGTGGGGCATGGTTACCTCTCAGGGCTACTTCTTGACGGCCGTGAACGGCTCGGCGGGCGGTTCGGGAGAGTTGGCGCTGAGGCGAGCGGGGTAAACGAGGCTTTCGGACTAGCCTGCGGCAAACGTTGAGCGGGCGATCATCCGGCGAGCTTGCTGGCGATCTCGGCGTCGCGCGGCCCAGCTAGACAGCACAGCGCGTTGACGACTTGCGGCAGGCCGCTGTCGACGATGCGCTGGCCGGAGTGAAACTTCAGGATCTCGTCCTTCAATTCAGGATCTCGTCCTTCAACAGGACGTCGTGGTACCTGGTGGGGTGGATTACCTTGGGAGGTTACGCGGCGAGGTAGATTTCGGCCTCGGCCTCGGCCTCGGGCTTCACCACGGTGATCCCCAGCTCGGCGGCGCTCGCCATCACCTCGGCGAGCTTGCGCTCTGTGGCGAAGGCGGCGAGGCGCTCGTTGATGAGCTTGTGGGCACCGAGGATCTGCTCGGAAGTGTCCTTGAGACCCTTCTCGCCGGTGATGAGCTGGTCGAGCTGCTTCTTGATGCGCTCCAACACCCTTTCGACGGTGGGCTCGTCGCTCTCCTTCTTGCGGAGCGCGGTCTTCAGCTCCTCGTCGTCGAGCGCGCGATCGGTCTTGATCTGCTCGCGCGCCACGTCGACATAGCCGGCATAGGCCGACTTCACCGGGTCCTTGGCGGCTTCCATCTGGCGCCGCAACTCGACAGCACGGTCGAGCACCTCGACCGGGTCGCACACCGTGAGTGCGCCGAAGGCGATGAGCTGGCGAAGCTTGCTCTCGTTGGCCTTCTTGCCGTTCTCCGTGTGCTCGTGGATCTCCTTCTTGCCCATCGCGTCGGCGTACTCGCCATAGAGGCGCTGGGCATCGTCCACGCCCTTTTTGTCCTTCTGGGTGGTGATGACGCCATCATTGGACGCCCGCACCGCGCGGATGGCGAGCTTCGGCAGACTGTCCTTGCCTTCCGCGGCATCACGCCCGTACTCGCGCGCCTCGGCCATCAGGTCCTTGAGCCGCGTGTCGTTCGGGATCATGGTCGTATCGGTCATGGTGTTACCTCTCGGGGTTACTTGCATGTGGGTGGGATACGTAGGCGCAACCGAATAGGTTTAGCAAACCTACTAATGAATGCTTCGGGGGTGCAATGTTATTCTCGGGTAACCTTGCGAGGTTACTCGTCGTCGCCACCGAACAAATCTTCGGGCGACGGCTCATAGTCCGGCTCACCTGCAACGGTTGCCGGTATGGTTTGATGGTCCGATGGTGCCGCGGCCGGTGAGTGCGCGAGTTGCGCCATTGCCGCCAACACTTGCGGCGCTTGGCGCAAGGCAGCGGCGCGCATCCAGCTTGAAACAGTCTGGCCGACGGCAGCGGCAGCGGCCGCGATGGCCGCGTGTTCGGCGTCCGACAGTCTGATCTGGATCATTCGAGCGCGCATGGTCCTACCTTTTCGCTTTACGTCGTCATGTCATTGTGAGCCAATGACATGACGTTACATTACATGACAACGTAGAGCGTCGCAATGTTATACTCAGGAAACCTTTACGTTGTCATGTCATTGTGAGCCAACGACATGACGGCGCGCCAGCTTAATTCTCTACGCTCCGATGGTCCGATGGTTTCGGGGTGTAGAGAATTAAAATGGCGGGGTTTGGCGGTTTCGGGGTTAATTCTCTAATTCTCTAATTCTCTGCGAGGATATGGAGCATAGGAACACATGACATGACGTTGTCATGTCATGCGGTGCCAATGACATGACAACGCTCTACGGTCCTTGGGGGTTATAGTAGTTAGTTTAGTATAGAGAATTAGAGAATTAGGCTGAACCCCGCAGGTTTCTGCCATTTCTAATTCTCCATGCCGTAGAGAATTAACCAGAGAATTTGGGGAATTAGCAGCGGCGCTCTGCCGCCCATACCATCGCATCGGCGGAAACCGGTGCATTCCCAACGATATGGCGCGTCCCGTTGCCGTAGGTTTTCGTGGACAGCGAGCGCCTTCCCTTGCGCTCCACACCAATCGACCGCGACAGGCCGGAAGCCGTGCCGGGCGGGCAATAGGTGATTTGTGAGGTATGATTGACGTAGGCGTTGGCTATCTTGTGGTTCCAGACCTTGCGGCCAACCGCCTCGATGTAGGCCGGTTTCGTGCTTTCGGTGGGTGCGACCACCTTTTCCGTCTTGGCGAAACGGTCGTTCGCCCCGAAGTTGGTGCGGCGCTCTTGCCTTGCCATCTTCTCGCGCTTCTGCGCGACAATGCCTAAGCCCATATTACCCTCGCAGGTTACTTTGCGGATACTTTGTGCGTCCGGATTTTTGTGGGCGTAATCTCGCCACAATCCGAACACATTTGACCAAATGCTGGAAGCCGGCCTAGCTAGGCCGGCTAAAGTTACAAACGCTCCGGGGCCTTGTACCAGCCCCGGAGCAATTCGGTTTTTGCCTTCGAGACGTTTCGCCGGCCTTCACGGGGCCGGTTTATGGTCTCGTCATTCCATCGGTCGCGTCGTTGTCGGGAACAGGCACGCTTGCGCATGTCGCTTTCCGGGCGATCTACCTAGCAAGGTAGTCGGGGCATTGGGGCATGAATGTATTCCCCCGCGTTTGCCCTATCCTAGGCTAGGCTTTCCTTCGGCCTTCAACGGTTTGATGGTCCGATGCTTGAACGTTGATCGAGGCTTCAAGTCCCCACCGCTACAGCGGCTCCTACCTTGGGCGGGCGGTTCCAGCCGCACGCTATGTCTTGCATACGAAGCGCCCCGTTGTGAGCCACTAAGGCCCGAGACATGCCCGGCAGACTCTGCCGTTAAATGCTGCCGCATTGTGTTGCGACATCACGCGTTCGCGTAGTTTACACGATCCCGACATGCGCCCATCCAGTCTAGCGCGGGGTGTCGCAAGCAAGGTGCGGGGGGCGAGTGCCATATGCCGGACCTTACACCATAGGTGCGGGGAGGAGATCTTACCCCCGGGGGTAACTGGACTGGGGGTGGGGGGGGGTAGGGCCGGGCTCTTTCAGGGACCAGGCGAATATGTATTGTAAAAAATCCAGCTTGATACTTTCGTGATACTGTCAAGACAGCCGCCATGACGAAACCCCAAAACCACCTCACCACCAAACAGCAGGAAGACCCGGACTTCGAGACCTGACTCAGCGATGAGCCTGAAGAGGTCCCGCCTCGTCTGACGCCGGACGAGCTCGAGAAGGAGCTTGCAGATGCTTGAAGGGCAGACCAGGCCCATCACCCCTCTTGGCGTGCCGCCGTACCGCCTGCCGTTCGACGTTCCGGTGTCGCTCCGTCACAACGTCCGATCGGCGCATGCCGGCGGGCTCGACGTCCTGGTCTGCGTCCAGGCCTTCGGCCTGCCGGTCGACTGGGTTGAGGAGTTCGTGAAGCCGGATCCGAAACCTGATGGTGAGGGGGTGTAATGGTTGGGTGCCGGTGCGCTGGGCTATAAGACCCGGCGCACCCGGAAAATGCTGCCCCAAAGGTGGCGGCGAATACCCCGATTGGCGTTCGGTAGTCGAGGTATTTTCGTGGTTTGGCGTTGAGGCTCCAGATCACGTCGTCGATGTCATCATCGGTGTAGTCTGCGAGACTGGTCTTTCTCGGCAGCTCCCGACGCAGGGACGCAGGCGACCGTTTGCGTTCTCGATGAAGCCGCGCTGCCAAGGGCTGTGGGGATCGCAGAAGAAGGCGCGGGTTCCGATCTCGGCGGTAACGGTTTGCTGGCGGGCAATTTCGCCACCGTTGTCATGAGTTATGGTCCGTCGCGCCCTGGCAGGCAGGCCACCCAGTTCACCGGCAATTGCCTCGGCAGTGAGTTGGCGTCCTTGCCGGGAAGGCGCCGGGCCAGGGCGAGGCGCGCCTTTCGCTCCTGCAGGTTGAGCAGGATGTCGCGCTGGCGGCGGAAGTGCATCAGATCCCCTTCCCAGTGGCCGAACTGGCTGCGCAGGTGGGCTTTGGCTGACTATGATAGATGGAGATCCGGTTGCGGATCTGGGTTCGCGTCTGCCAGCGATCGACCTTGCGCATGTTGATCTGGCCGGAAGCGACGAGAGCCCAGAAGAACATGGCGGCGTTGATACACCCCGCCGTCGAGGCTGCCTGATCGGCCGCGTTACAGAAATTCCGGCGTAGCTCGACGCTGACCAGAGCCCTCTTGACAGCAGTCCGCAATTAAGAAGAAGTTATTGATTGACACCTGCCCGACGTTGCTGGCACCAATGTATTAAATTAAACGGTAAGCAGCAATTGGTCCGGATGACAGGGATGGAATGGCCTTTGAAGGTCCGTTTCCTTGGTTCCCCGTGGGATTGAAACATTCACGTTCAACCGCCTGTTCGCCAGTCAAGGATCACTTTGCCTGACGTGCCAGCATTCATCTCTTCAAAGCCTTGCAAGTAGTCAGCGGCGGGGAGACGATGAGTGATGAGCGGAGAAAGGTCGAGCCGGCCCTGCACCAGCGTCGCCATCTTGTACCAGGTTTCGAACATCTCGCGGCCGTAAATTCCCTTCAGCGTCAGCATCTTGAAGATGACTTCGTTCCAGTCGATCTCGAACGCGGTCGGCGCGATGCCGAGGATCGCGACCTTGCCGCCATTGTTCATCACCCGATCATGTCGCGGAAAGCGCTCGCCGCGCCCGACATCTCCAGTCCAACGTCGAAGCCCTCCGTCAGGCCGATGGCGCGCATAACGTCTTCCAGCTTGTTGTTCCGGGCATCGACGACGTAGTCGATCCCCATCGATCGCGCGCGTTCCAGCCGTTCCGGGTTGATGTCAGTTATCACCACCTTGCGCGCGCCCACTTCCTTGGCGACCAGCGCCGCCATGATGCCAATGGCGCCGGCGCCGGTGACGAGCACGTCCTCGCCGACGAGATCGAAGGAAAGCGCTGTGTGTACCGCATTGCCGAATGGATCGAAGATGGCGACGATTTCGTCTGGCACGTCGTCGGGGGGTACGAAAATGTTGTACTCGGGCACCACGACGTATTCGGCAAAGGCACCCGGTCGGTGGACGCCAACGCCTTGGGTGTTGCGGCACAGATGGCCACGGCCAGCGCGACAGTTGCGGCAGGTACCGCAGACGATGTGCCCCTCGGCAGTAACGCGCTGGCCGATCCGGTAGCGGGTCGCGGTCGAGCCAAGGGCAGCGATCTCGCCGCAGAACTCGTGTCCGATCACCATCGGCACCGGTACCGTCTTCGCCGCCCAGTCATCCCACCTGTAAATGTGAATGTCGGTGCCGCAGATCGCGGATTTGCGCACCCTGACGAGGATCTCGTCGGGGCCCGGCTCGGGAATCGGCACTTCGCTTCATCCAGATGCCTTTTTCCGCCTTCGCCTTAACCAGCGCTCTCATCATTTCAGGCATCGAGCGTTCCCTTCAGCTGATGATGCCAAGTTCGCGGCCGGCTTGGTCGAACGCGGCGACACAACCATCGACGTCGGACTTCGGATGGTCGCCTGACAACTGCACCCGCACCCTCGCCTGACCGCGGGGCACGACAGGAAACGAAAAGCCGGTCACGTAGATACCGCGCTCCAACATCTTCGCGGCGAGGTCCTGAGTGCGCTGCGCATCACCGATAATGACCGGGGCAATAGGGTGCTCGCCTGGCACCAGGGTGAAGCCGAGTTTGGTCATTCGTGAACGGAATTGTGTCGTGTTGGCTCTGAGTTTGTTGCGGCGGTCAGCGCTCATTTCGATCAGGTCAAGAGCTTTTATGGATGCAGCAGCAATAACTGGGGCAAGGGTGTTGGAAAAAGATACGGCCGCGAGCGCTGCCTTAGCCACGCCACCATCTCTGCGTTGCCACAGGCATATCCTCCAGAGGCGCCGCCGAGAGCCTTACCGAGAGTGCCGGTGACCACATCCACTCTCCCTTCGACGCCGCGATATTCGGGCGTGCCACGACCATGCGCCCCTAAAAGGCCCACAGCATGGCTGTCGTCGACGAGCAACGTTGCGTCGTAACGCTCTGCGAGATCACAAATCGCACCAAGATCAGCGATGGTACCATCCATGGAAAAAACGCCGTCGGTAGCAATGAGACGGAAGCGCGCGTTAGCTGCTTCCTTAAGTTTCGCCTCGAGGTCGGCCACGTCATTGTTGGCATACCGAAGCCGCCGCGCTTTGCAGAGCCTGACTCCGTCGATAATCGATGCATGGTTCAGTGCGTCGGAGATGATTGCGTCATCCTCCCCGAGCAACGCCTCGAATAACCCAGTGTTGGCGTCGAAGCACGACGAGTAGAGGATTGCGTCCTCGTATCCTAGAAAGTCCGCAATGCGTTTCTCGAGCTGCTTGTGCTCCTCCTGAGTGCCACAGATGAAACGCACTGAGGCCATTCCGAAACCGCACCGATCGAGTGCAGCATGAGCCGCAACAACTAGAGCCGGATGGTTGGCATAGGCCCAAATAATCGTTCGAGCAGAAATTCAGAACCTCCCGACCGTCAGTCAGCCGTATCGTCGCCCCCTGTGGCGAGGCGATCACGCGCTCAGACTTGAAAAGCCCCGCCGCTTCGAGCTCCTCAAGCCGCCGCGCTACATGGCCGATGAGGGCGCTGTTGTTCATTTCGGTCCCTCGGACGTGTGCGGCGTCACCCGCGTCAGCTTGAGTTAACTATCATACTGTGTACAAACGTGTCTACGATTCGTATCCACTTCGAACCTATATCCTGCCACCTTTCTTTGGGCCCGGCGCAATATCGAACGCTGTGAGAGCGAAATCGAACCCCGAGAATAGGCCCAAGCATACCATTTACACAGGCACCTCTTTTCCATAGATTGGATACAGTCTTTCCAAGGTGGGTTGGTTCGCAAATGGACTGCGCGTGCTGCGAACTGACCGCCCCGAGCCGAGTCCCCGGCGGTATCGACCGCGTCGGGATACGACATTGGAACGGCGGTCGCCGCCGGTCCGAATTACCCTTGCTCCACCCCCCGACGTGTCGACCAAATTCGGATGCGCAGGGCACATGGACAGCGACGATCACAACCAAAGGAGAGGAATATGGTCACAGGACACAGCCGTGTAGTGCCGCGCGAAATTTGCCGCCGCAGATCGAATTGCCAAGGATTGATGCTTCTCGCCGCGTTTACGATTGCCCTGGGCGCGATAGTGTTTATCCAGACGGGCGCCCAAGCGGGTATGGACCGAGCGACAACATTGATCCTTGCGCGTTCCGGTCCAGTCAACACCCTCGATCCGCTGCGGGCCGACTACGCAGAGAGCAATTACATCATTAGCGCCCTTTACGACACACTCATTACATACGATCACGACGGGAACTTGGTACCGAATCTCGCCACGGAATACACCATCGCCAATGACGCTCGTTCGATCGCTATCACACTGCGGCCGGATGTATCCTTCCACGACGGCACGAAACTCACCGCCAAGGACGTTGCATATACCCTCGACCGGCTGAAGCGTCTTGGCTCCGGCATAGCGGCCCAGATCGAGGGCTATGCCGGCACAGATATTCAGGACGACACCCATCTAACAATCCGGTTGGCTACACCAAACGCACTGTTCATTGGCGGGCTCAGCAAGGTTTACATCTTGAACTCTACCATTGTTGCGGCTAACGCCGGCAGCGACGATGCGCAGTCTTGGCTGCAGGCCCACGATGCTGGCAGTGGTGCATACACATTGGAAGGTTTTCAGAACAACGCCTTCGTTCTGGACCGCTACGATGACTATTGGGCAAAAGTCGATGGACGACCCAAGAACCTAGTTTTCCGCCGCATCGACGAGAGTGCCACCGCCCAGGCAGAGCTACGTGCAGGCAACGTCGATCTGGTGTGGGGACTTGGCGAACCCGATGTTGCCGCGGTATCGGCCGCCGACCCGTCGGTCAAGGTGCAGCGTATTAAGACGCCAATCCAAGCAGACGTGGTATTCAACACACGCAAGGGTGCCACCACAGATCCACGAATTCGGAAAGCGGTCGCGCTATCTTATGACTACGAAGGTGCGCTTAAAGGCATCTACAATGGCAATGGTATTCTTGCCAATGGCCCGCTGCCGACGACGTTGGCGTGTCGGCCTGACCTTCCCGCAGCTAAGCATGATCCGGAGGCAGCCAAGAAGCTTCTTGCCGAGGCCAATGCATCGAACGTATCTCTTTCGATGGACTTCCAACCGGTATTTGAGACGCAAAAGCGCGAGGCAACATTACTACAATCGAACTTGCGTAAGGTTGGAGTAACTCTCAACTTGGTGCCCATCTCCTTCCCAGATTACTTGGCCAGTCTGAAAAATCCAGAAACAATCCCCCAAATGATGCTGTTTCTCGATTTTGCGCAGTTTCCAGATACGGGCGTGGTGCTAATTAAGAGCTTCCACTCCAAGTCGATCGGTAGCACCAACAAAGCGGGTTACTCAAATCCCAAGGTCGACAAGCTACTCGATGAAGCCGTGGTAACGGCCGATGCCGCGAAACGCTGCGATATATATAAACAGGTACAGACAATCGTACAGAACGACGGTGTGTACATGGATATGTACACGCTCAACCGGCCCATCGTCTATCGCCCGGACCACGTCACTAATATCGTGGGAAGCCCCGTGGTGTATCCGATCGCACCCGCCGATCTGCGGCTCGCAGGGAAATAAGATGACCGCTCGGCGCGGCTTACGCTGGTTTGCGCTACGCCGCGCCGTGCATGCCGCGGTCACGATTTGGGCGCTTGCTACGATCGTGTTCATCATGGTCAAAGCCATCCCCGGTGACGAGGCCCAAGTCGCCGCCGGGGCAGATGCCTCGCGCGCCCAAGTCGAAATTGTCCGCGAGCGGCTTGGGCTCGATGCTCCGGTACCGGTTCAATACGTTCGCTTCCTCGGTCGACTTCTTACTGGCGATCTTGGCCGGTCGATCACTACGCTCCAGCCCGTTGCGGCGGATCTCGGCCGGGTTCTTCCTAGCACCATCGAGTTGGTCCTAATCGCCATGGCTATCAACCTGTCCATTGCGATCCCGGCGGCGACTGTCGCCGCAGCCAAACGCGGCGGCGCTCTCGATTCGACCGTGCGACTGGTGGCGGTCCTGGCGGGCGGGATTCCGGTGTTTTGGATGGCCCTAATCTTTCAGTATCTATTCGGCACCGTCTGGGCAATTCTGCCGATCTCCGGTGAACACAAC
The DNA here is from genome assembly GCA_963782045.1 of uncultured Alphaproteobacteria bacterium. Classification (GTDB taxonomy): domain Bacteria; phylum Pseudomonadota; class Alphaproteobacteria; order Rhizobiales; family Kaistiaceae; genus CAVSRC01. The sequence goes on along the minus strand of CAWAIR010000033.1, from coordinate 7,200 downwards.
TTCGGATACAGCGCGAGAGAAATCACCGGGATGCAAACGGTTGATGCCTTGATTTCGGGCAACCTAGCAAGCTTCATAGACGCTCTCCGCCATATTGTTTTGCCTGCAGCTGTCCTCGCCGTGATGTTCTCCAGCCAGATCTTCCGTACCCTGCGTGCCTCGCTTGTTGGCGTTCTGGAAAGCGATTTTATCGTTGCTGTTCGCGCCAAGGGAGCATCCACGGCCAGGGTGCTGTTCCGTCATGCTTTACCAAACGCCCTCAACCCAGTTCTGATGCTTGCTGCAACTCAGCTCGGCATAATGATTGGCACTGCGGTACTCGTAGAGACGGTGTTCGCTCGGCAGGGCGTTGGGGCGTATCTGGCACAGGCGGTCGCCCAGAAAGACACTTATGCGGTTCTTGGCACTGTCCTCTTCGTCGGTACGGTGGTCTGCATCGTCAACTTAGCGGCCGACATGCTGCAGCTTGCGCTTGATCCCCGTGTGCGATCGGCGCAGATGGAGGGAGGCTCTGAGTGACCACCGCACTTGAAGGCCGCGCCACGCCAGTGCGGCTGCCGCCTCTTATTGACCTCCTAGTATATCTCTTGGTCGCGTGTCTTTTCGCGGCGGCCATTATCGGGCCCGTGCTCGCTCCTGATTCCATCTACCTTTCCGACATCCTCAACGCCCTACAACCGCCAAGCGCCGCCCATTGGCTTGGCACTGATGACCAAGGCCGCGACGTGCTGTGGCGGGTAATTGTTGGTGCCCGCGCCACTCTGCTCTCTGCATTCCTCATCGTCACGATCTATTCCCTGATCGGCGTCGCCGTGGCCACACTCGCCGCCATTTCGCCAAGATGGCTCGACGAGGGATTAATGCGCATAACGGACATCGGGCTCGCGCTGCCTGGAATGGTGGTCGCGCTGGGTTTCGCCGCAGCTTTGGGGTCGAGTCTCCAGTCGGCCATCATCGCGCTCGGCGTTACTGGTTGGCCAATCACGGCGAGAATGCTGCGCGGCGTTATGCGCCAGACCATGACGACGCCGTTCGTCAGCGGAGCAAGAGTTCTCGGGGTATCGAATTGGCGACTGATGACACGACACGTCCTGCCGAACTCATTGGATGTGCTAATCGTTAAGTGGGCTGGCGATATAAGTGTCACTGTACTGGTGCTATCGGGCTTATCGTTTATTGGAGTAGGCGCCCAGCCCCCAAGCGCGGAATGGGGCGCCATGATCGCCGGCGCACGGAGCTTTGTCGCGACGGCGTGGTGGGCGGTTGCGGCGCCGGGCGCAGCGATCGCCGTCACCTCGGTCGCATTTGGACTGCTGGGTGACATCATGCAGGTCCGGCGTGATCCGGCGCTGAGGCAGCGTTAAGGTGAACGCCATGGATACTGGGCCCATGCTGCCCACCGAAAGCGGACGGAACACGCGTGGCGAGGCCTTACTGGAGGTCGTTGGCCTAACGGTGGACATGTTGGCCGGCGATGGATCCGTGCGGATCGTAGATTCCGTTAGCTTCTCGGTCGGCGCGGGCGAGCGGGTAGCGCTAGTGGGCGAGTCTGGCTCAGGTAAGTCTGTTACCGCCCGTGCCCTGATGCGGCTCGATCGCGGGGCCCGCCTCGACGGGCGGGTAGTGTTCGATGGCACCGAACTCCTCGGGCTTACGGATCATGCTATGAACCGTCGGCGCGGGATTGACATTGGTATGGTGTTCCAAGATCCGACAAGCACCCTCGATCCGCTGATGTCGATCGGTGATCAAGTCGCTGAGACACTACGCATCCGCGGAGTTCCGCGCGCTGAAGCGCGGTCGAAAGCGCTCACTATCCTCCAGGAACTTGGCGTCGACCATGCCGCTGCTCGCATGAACGCTTTTCCTCACGAGTTTTCCGGTGGCATGCGCCAAAGGGTGGGACTTGCCATGGCGCTGATTGGTGAGCCACGTCTTCTTATTGCCGATGAGCCTACGACGGCCCTCGATGTTCGCGTCCAAGAGCAGGTGCTCGATCTCCTCGACTTGGTGTCCCAACGTCGCCGCTTGGCTGTACTCCTAATAACTCATGATCTTGGGATCGTGGCGGGCTTCGCCGACCGAGTGATAGTGATGTACGCAGGCCGGATCGTCGAGGATGCCCCGGTTGACCGCATTTTCGCTAGTCCCGGCCACCCCTATACAAAGGGACTGCTAGGCGCCGTGCCGAGGGTGGACCAGGAGCGCGACCGACTTACCGCGATTCCGGGCACGCCACCGCAGCCTTGGGCCAGACCACATGGCTGTGCCTTTCATCCGCGATGCCCGGCACAGGTTGCGCCATGCTCAATCCTGCAGCCAGTGCTGCGCGGCAACGACAACGTGCGGGTTGCCTGTCATCTTTTCAATTCAGCGGTGGAGAGTTCCTAATGTTATTTCAGGTCACGGGGCTGACGAAGAGCTACCGAGGCGTCCGAGTGCTCGACAACGTGTCGCTGGAGCTTTCTCCCGGATTGTGCGTGGGGCTGGTCGGAGAATCTGGTTCTGGCAAGTCAACCTTCGTTCAGTGTGCTCTCCGTCTGGTGCGACCGGACAACGGCCACGTCGCATTTGACGGAATTGATGTACTGTCTGCTTCGGGGGCGGCGCTGAAGCGGTTTCGAGCCGAAGTGCAGCTCGTATTCCAAGATCCCTATGCCAGCCTAAACCCACGCATGACAGTGGGGGAACTGGTGGAGGAGGGACTTCTGGTTCACCGACTAGAAAGCTCCAGGGCGCGGCGGCGCGAACGCGCTGCTGAGATGCTTACGCTAGTCGGCCTCGAACCAGCCGCCATGAACCGCTACCCGCGGTCGTTCTCTGGCGGTCAGCGTCAACGCATTGCTATCGCTCGAGCTCTAGCGATCCGACCGCGTATCCTAGTGTGCGACGAGCCCGTATCGGCACTGGACGTCTCCGTTCAGGCGCAAGTCATCAATCTTCTAAGTGACATGCAACGGGAACTCGGCCTTGGTATCTTGTTTGTAGCGCACGACCTGGCAATCGTGCGCCACTTGTGCAGTGAGGTCGTGGTGCTCCACCGCGGGGTGGAGGTCGAGCGCGGCACCTGCGAGAGGGTATTCGAGCGGCCCAAAGCGGATTATACCAAGGCGCTGCTTGAAGCAGTGCCCATACCTGATCCAACCGAGGCGCGCCGTCGCAAGGCCCTACGGCGCGTCGTCGATGTGGTAGTGAACTGACCATGCGTATCGGCGTCGACGGTCGCAAGATTCCCGAGGCCGCGAAACGCGGCCCGATCGGCAGTCTTGAACTCGCCCATGAGCTGGGCCTTTCGGGCTTGTTCTTCCGGACAATCCTAGAGATGAGCCGCACCCTAGACATGGGCGAACTGCGCGCAGTTCGCGCAAAAGCCGGTGAACTTGGCATGTATCTTGAGACCGGCCTTGGAAAGGTAAATCCTTACGCCACGCCGGAGGCGCCAGAGCTGCGGGTTGTTGGTGGCGGCGACATCGTGCTCGGCTTTCGCCGCATGATGGAAGCCGCCGCGGCGATCGAGTGCCGTGAGCTCTGGGTGGCGACTGCCAATTATCAACCCAGCTTTGACGGACGCTTCCGCTACGATCGATTCCGCACGGACGTATCTTGGGAGGAGCAGCTCGCAGCCACGGAGAGGTTTCTTCATAAACTGGCCCCGATAGCGCGGGACCTCGGCGTTCATATGAACATCGAGACTCACGAGGAGATAACGTCATTCGAGGTAGTGCGTATCGTGGAGGCAGTTGGGCCGGACGTAATGGGTATAGTGTTCGATACCGCTAACGTGCTGCAACGCGCCGAGCACCCGGTTCATGCTGCTCGCCGGGTAGCGCCTTATGTTCGCCAGACGCACGTGAAGGATGCTCTTCTCGAACACGCTCCCGAAGGGCTTGACTTTCAACTCAGACCCTGTGGAGGCGGTGTCGTAGATTTTGGCGAGATTCTTCCAATATTGGCGGAGGCAAAACCGGACCTTAACCTGACCATCGAGAATGCTCAGGCCGAAACGGATCGCTCGCAGAAGCATCCGCGCATGCTGATTGGGCTTTTTGATTCCGATTGGCTCGCCGGACATCCGGACCTTACTGTCCACGAATACGCCGCTTACCTCCAGTTGGTCGAAACTTACCGCGGACGCATCGATTTGGGCGAGATCTTGGATCGCTCAAGCTGGTTGAAGCGGTCATTTGGGTTCGCGGAGGCAATCGATTTCATCGTAGAAAGTGCCCGGCACCTTCGCGACGTCTGCGCTGCGGCCGGTATCGCTCTCGACTAGGCGCGGCCGGATCAACGGCTGTTTTGCCAACCAAGCCGCCTTGGCACGGCGTAAATGCGGATCACCCGTAACCTGATCGATCCGAGCTATGTCGGAATTTGGGTGACGCGGCCGATCAGGCGGCGTTGTGAGCCGGCGTTTCGATGACCTCGACGCCGTTGTGGAATTTGACGCCTCGGACGACCTTGGGCAGGTTTTCGACACCGAAGTCGGAGAACGCCATGACTCCGTCGGGGTATTCAGGGCCGTAGACCCAGATAAGTCCGTCCTCGGGCTCCATGCCGACGGCGAGATCAACAAGCCAGCTCTCATCTTCGCCGAGTTCTTGGGAGACGAGAGCGATGGTGTGGACCGAATGGACCTTGTTCACTTGCATGGTCAGGCTGCCATCGCAGCCTGCTTGGCGTGCCAGGTCCAGGGCAGCAGATCGACGAGGCGATTGGCTGGGTGTTCGGCGATGCGGGCGAGTACATCGGCGAGCCAGGCCTGCGGATCGACGTGGTTGAGCTTGGCCGTCATGATCAGCGTCGCCATGACGGCGGCGCGGTCGGCCCCACGTTCGGACCCTGCGAAGAGCCATGCTCGTCTTCCAAGCGCGAAGCCTCTCAGGGCCCGCTCGGCCGCATTGTTGGTAAGGCAAATGCGCCCGTCTTCGAGGAAGCGGGCGAAGCCTGCCCAGCGCCTGAGCATGTAGTCGATCGGCTTGACGACCGAGGCCGCACGCGACAATCGGGAGCGCTCCTCGCGCAGCCAGGTTTCCAGGGCGGCCACGAGCGGCGCGCTTTGCTGTTGTCGAACGCGCAGGCGCTCCGCGATGCCCATGCTATTGATGGCGCGCTCGATGTCGAACAGCGTGTCGATGCGCCGGACCGCCTCCAAGGCGATGGGCGAGATTGCCGGCGCCTTCTTTCCGCGCCGCGCATTGGTCGCAATATCGGCGAGCTCGAAGAACAGACGCCTTGCATGGCTCCAGCACAAAGCCGGCGTGATCGCGCCTTGCGGGCGAAGCGGATCGTAAAGCCCGTTATAGCCGCTATAGGCGTCGGCCTGCAGGATGCCGCTGTAATCTCGAAGGTGGCGGGCGGGGTGCTCCTGGCGTCGGTCACGCGAGGCATAGTAGAGCGCCGCCGGCGGCGCGTGGCCGGCGAAGGGCCGATCGTCGCGGACGTAAGTCCAGAAGTGCCCCGTGACCGTCCTTCCCTTCGCCAGGATCGGCACGGTCGTGTCGTCCCCGTGCAGGCGCTCCGCGCCCAGCACATGAGCCTCGATCAGGGCGTGGAGCGGCCGCAGAAGAGTGGCGCAGATACCGACCTGATCAGCCAGCGTCGACACGCTCAGGTCGACGCCTTCCCGCGCATAGCGCTCGCTTTGCCGGTTGAGCGGTTGATGTTGTCCGAACTTCTCGAACAGCACCATCGCCAGAAGATTGGGGCCGGCGAAGCCGCGCGGAGTGACGTGGAACGGGGCTGGTGGCTGCGCGATCCTCTCGCACTCCCGGCACGAGAACCTCTCGCGCACCGTCTGGATCACCTTCCATTGGCGCGGGATCACCTCCAGCGTCTCGGTGATATCCTCACCCAGCTTCGAGAGCTTCATCGAGCCGCAACAGGGACAGCTCGTCGGCGCGGCGACGATGACGCGCTCGCGCGGCAGGTGCGCGGGGAATGGCTTGCGGGCCGGCCGCTTGCGCTGGAACGCGGCTACGCTCGTGGTCTTCGTGGCCGCTCTCTCGGCAGCCAGTTCGTCCTCGGTCGCGGCGGCCTCGAGCTCCTCCAGTTGCAGCTCCATCTGCTCGAGCAGCCGCGCCTTGCGCTCCGAGCGTTGCCCGTGGAGTTCCCGCCGCAGCTTCTCGATCGCAAGCTTCAGATGCGCGATCAAAGCCTCCATGCTCGACAAGTCCGCACGCGCCTTCGCCGCCTCCGCACGGGCATCGGCGAGCCTCACCTCCGCGGCGACACGTGCGGCACGCTCGGCCAGGATCAGCGCATGCGCGACGGCAAGATCGGTGGGGAGCGATTCAGAGGGGGTGTTCACCAAGGGATGGAATCATATCCACCACCAACCGCAAGCAAAAACCGTCAGCCGACCGACGTCGGACGCCAGGTTTCCTGAGGATGCCGCCAATCGATCCCCGACAGAAGATAGCCGAGTTGTGCCGACGAGATCGATACCGCACCGTCAGCCGGCGTCGGCCACAAGAAGCGCCCCCGCTCCAGCCGCTTGGTGAACAGACACGCCCCCTGGCCGTCATGCCAGATCACCTTCAAAAGGTCGCCTTTGCGTCCCCGGAAGCAGAACAGATGGCCGCTCAACGGATCGCGGTGCAAAACCTCCTGCACCAGAAGCGACAGGCTCGCAAAGCCTTTCCGCATGTCCGTGTGGCCGGTCGCCAGCCACACCCGCACGCCACTCGGGATCGGAATCATCGGCGCGAGAGAACCTTGATCACGCGCGCCAAGGCCGACGCATCAACATCCGCTCCAACGATGACACGCTCACCACCAGCCAGCACAACCTCCATCCGACCTGTCGCGCCCGTGGCCGATGATGCCGCCAACACCGGTTCAGCCGTGATCCGCGCCGGCACGAACGTGACCGCCGGTGGCTCGGCGGCGCGACCGACAGGCGCCTTCCTGGCCTCGCGACGCCAGGTGAACAGCATATTGGCGTTCACATCATGTCTGCGGGCAACGACCGATACCGATGCTCCAGGTTCCATGGTCTCCGCAACGATCCGCTGCTTATCCTGCGCCGACCACAGCCGTCGCCGCCGACGCGCGCGTCCGCCTTCCGTGCGCGCCGCAACCTCCTCCAAATCCAACATCAGCGATCATGTCCATTAGCAGCTTAGTGGACACGATCATCGTGTCGGCACTCCCCGCCAGTCTCCAGCAACCGTCCACACCACGTCCAGGCGGCCCTCGGCG
>CAWAIR010000032.1:0-18758 GCA_963782045.1 uncultured Alphaproteobacteria bacterium | reverse complement strand
CGGCTCGGTCGCGCTGACCGTGGTCGTGTGGGCCATCGGGCTGGTGCTGAGATGAGCATGCAGACGCCGCTGCGCCGGGTGCTTCATTTCGGCGCCTCCCATGACGGCACCGAGCATTTCTGGCGCCAGCGCCTGACCGGCGCCGCCGCCACCATCCTGGTCATCTTCTTCATCGGCATCCTGGTCGCCACCGTCGGCCAGCCGCACGATCATGCGATCGCGGTGCTGCGCATGCCGCTGGTCGGCGCGGCGATGGCGCTGCTCATCGTGGTCTCCGCCGTGCACATGAAGATCGGCCTGCAGGTGGTCATCGAGGATTACATCCAGGGCAGTGCGCTGAAGGTGATGTGCCTGATCGCCAACACCTTCTTCTCCTATGCCATCGCCGCGGTCGGACTGACCGCCATCGTCATTCTCGTTCTTGGAGGTCCGCCGCCCCATGGCTGACGGCAGCAACGGTGCGCCGGCCGCGAACGGCAAGGCCTATCCGATCACCGACCACACCTATGACGTGGTGGTCGTCGGCGCCGGCGGTGCCGGCCTGCGCGCCACGCTCGGCGCCAGCGAGGCCGGCCTGAAGACCGCCAACATCACCAAGGTCTTCCCCACCCGCTCGCATACCGTCGCCGCCCAGGGCGGCATCGCCGCCTCGCTCGGCAACATGGGCGAGGACGACTGGCGCTGGCACATGTACGACACCGTCAAGGGGTCGGACTGGCTCGGCGATCAGGACGCCATCGAATATCTCTGCCGCGAGGCGCCAAACGCGGTCTACGAGCTCGACCATTACGGCCTGCCGTTCTCGCGCACCGAGGACGGCCGCATCTACCAGCGCCCCTTCGGCGGCATGACCACGCATTTCGGCGAAGGCACCGCGCAGCGCACCTGCGCTGCCGCCGACCGCACCGGCCACGCCATGCTGCACACGCTCTACGGGCAGTCGCTCAGGCATTCGGCCGAGTTCTTCGTCGAGTATTTCGCCCTCGACCTGATCATGGAGGACGGCGCCTGCCGCGGCGTCATCGCGCTCTGCACTGGACGACGGCACGCTGCATCGCTTCCGCGCCCACAAGACGATCCTGGCCACCGGCGGCTATGGCCGCATCTATGCCACCTGCACCGGCGCCCATACCCAGACCGGCGACGGCAACGGCATGGTGCTGAGGGCCGGGCTGGCGCTGCAGGACATGGAGTTCGTGCAGTTCCATCCGACCGGCGTCTATGGCGCCGGCGTGCTGATCACCGAGGGCGTGCGCGGCGAGGGCGGCTATCTGACCAATTCGGAAGGCGAGCGCTTCATGGAGCGCTACGCGCCGCATGCCAAGGACCTCGCCTCGCGCGACGTCGTTTCGCGCGCCATGACCATCGAAATTCGCGAGGGGCGCGGCGTCGGGCCGGAGAAGGACCACATCTTCCTGCACCTGTCGCATCTCGACCCGAAGGTGATCGCCGAGCGGCTGCCGGGCATCTCCGAATCGGCGCGCATCTTCGCCAATGTCGATGTCACCCGCGAGCCGATCCCGGTGCTGCCGACGGTGCACTACAACATGGGCGGCGTGCCGACGAACTATCACGGCGAGGTGCTGACCAAGGTCAATGGCGACCCGGATACGGTGGTGCCCGGCCTGATGGCGGTCGGCGAGGCGGCCTGCGTGTCGGTGCACGGCGCCAACCGGCTGGGCTCCAACTCGCTGATCGATCTGGTCGTCTTCGGCCGCGCCGCGGCGCATCGTTGCGTCGAGACGGTCGAACCCAATACGCGCCACCGCGACCTGCCCAAGCATGCGGGCGAGGCCTCGGTTGCCCGTCTCGACCGGCTGCGCAATGCCAAGGGCGGCACGCCGACGGCGGAGCTGCGCCGCCGCATGCAGAAGGTGATGCAGGAGAACTGCGCCGTCTTCCGCACCGGCGAGGTGCTGGCCGAGGGCCACCGGCGCATCCACGAGGTGTGGGCGGGCAGCGAGGACGTCGCCGTCAGCGACCGCTCGCTGATCTGGAACTCGGACCTGATCGAGACGCTGGAATACGAGAACCTCATCCTGCAAGCGGTGGTCACCATGGATTCGGCCGAGAACCGCACCGATCGCGCGGGGCGCATGCGCGCGAGGACTATCCGAATCGCGACGACAAGAACTGGATGAAGCACACCCTGTCGTTCATCGATGCGGACAAGAAGACCGTCCGCCTCGACGACCGGCCGGTGCACGCCTTCACGATGACCAACGACGTCCAGTACATCGAGCCCAAAGCGCGGGTGTACTGACGCCGACGTTGGTCAGCCCCGCGCGGAGAGCGGCTCGGCCACCTCCTCCAGCGAGCGCCGTTCGGCCCTGACCCCGAGGAAGACCTCGATCAGCGCCGCGGCCAGCATGAGCAGTGCCGCGAAGACGTAGCCGTAGAGCACGTCGAAGCGCGAGCCGGTGCCGATCAGCGTTCCGAAGATCCACGGCGCCAAGATGCCGCCTGCGCCGGTGCCGAGCGAATAGAAGAAGGCGATGGCGAGCGCCCTCATTTCCAGCGGGAAGATCTCGCTGACGGTAAGGTAGGCCGCGCTCGCGGCGGGCGAAGCGAAGAAGAAGATCACGGTCCACAGCGCCGTCTGGGTCACCGGCGAGAGCATGCCGGCGACGAAGAGGTAGCCGGTCAGCAGCATCAGGCAGCCGGCGGCGGCATAGGTGGTGGTGATCATCTTGCGGCGGCCGACGGTGTCGAACAGGGCGCCCAACGCCAGTACGCCGATGAAGTTGCCGACTGCGAAAGGCAGTAGGTAGAGGCCCGTATCGCTCGACGGCACCTTGTAGAAGCGGGTGAGGACGAGCGCGTAGGTGAAGAAGATGGCGTTGTAGAGGAACGCCTGCGAGATCATCAGGGCGAGACCCAGGATCGACCGCGCCGGATACTTGCGGAACATGGTGCTGGCGATGATGCCGAAGCCGAAATGGCGGCGCGGGTGGAGGGTTATCGCGGCGTCGTCCGGCGGCGGCTTCAATGTCTCGCCGCTCAGCTCCGCCACCTCCTCCTCGATGCCGGTGACGACCTCCTCGGCGCGCTGCTCGTAGCCGTGGGTGATTAGCCAGCGCGGGCTTTCTGGCACATAGCGGCGGACGAACAGGATGCACAAGCCGAGGATCGCACCGATGCCGAAGCCGACGCGCCAGCCGATGTCCACCGGCAGGATGTTGGGGTTGAGCAGCACGATCGTGGACAGCGAGCCGAAGGCGGCGCCGACCCAGTAGGACCCGTTGATGAACAGGTCGATGCGCCCGCGGAGGCGCGCCGGGATCATCTCGTCGATGGCCGAATTGATGGCGGCGTATTCGCCGCCGATGCCCGAACCGGTAATGAAGCGGAAGAGGATGAAGCTCCACAGGTTCCAGGAGAAGGCGGTAAGCAGCACGCCGACCAGGTAGATCGCGAGCGTGACGAAGAAGAGCGTCTTGCGGCCGAAACGGTCCGTCAGATAGCCGAAGAGCAGCGAGCCGAAGACTGCGCCGGCCAGGTAGAACGACGCGATCATGCCGATCTCGGCGCTGGAGAGGTGCAACGTCTGCGGCTCCTGGAGCACGCCGCTGATGGCGCCCTTCAGCGTCACCTCCAGGCCGTCGAGGATCCAGGTGATGCCAAGCGCCAGCACGATCAGCCAGTGGAACTTGGTCCATGGCAGCCTGTCCATGCGGGCGGGGACGAGTGTGGAGAGCGATCGGGGTGGGTTCGACGACGGATCGTCGGTGCGCTTGAGCAACTGCAACCTCCCTTGTGCCGCCCGAAAGCACAACCGCCAGTCCGCTCTCGGGTTCCACAGCAAGCGCGCCGGATTGCAGGCCCGGTTAACCAGCCGCGCTCGTCATGGCCCACGCTCGTCATGATTCCGCATGACGGTTGGCGGGTAATCTCCTATTGTTGCTTCAGTAACAAGGCCCGAAACGCTGCCGCTCCGGACGTAAAGCCGCGGATTTCTGCGCTTTCTCAGGGTGCCATCGTTTCGTTTACCAAGGGCGGCCTAGCATCGGTCGCCGTAGGAACCGCGTATAGGCCGCAGATGACTTCGATCGCGTACGCAACACCTTCATCCGTCGGCTATGTCGGACGGCCGCTTGCCGAAAAGCTTGGCTATGCCCCCGGCGCAGCGATCGCCTTCGTGGCGCTGCCCGAGGAGCTGGCCGATCTGCCGGGGAGCGTCGAATTCGGCAAGGTCGCCCGCCGTCAGGACTGGTCGCGCCCGATGGGGCCGGTGCCGTTCGACATCATCCACGCTTTCACCACCAGCCGGGCCGAGCTCGTCGCCGGCCTGCCGCGCCTGCGCCGCGCGCTCCAGCCGGACGGCATGATCTGGGTGTCGTGGCCGAAGCAGGCCTCCAAGGTGCCGACCGACGTGACCGAGGACGTTATCCGCGCCGTGGCGCTGAAGCACGACCTCGTCGACGTGAAGGTGGCGGCCATCGACCAGGTCTGGTCGGGCCTCAAGCTCGTCATCCGGGTCGAGAAGCGCTAGATCGCAAACCCCGGCTTGGCCTTCTCCGCTCCGCTCGGTATAGAAGCCTGACGCGGAGATGATGAGAAATGGTCCAGCTGACGCTTCCCAAGAATTCCAAGATCGGCAAGGGCAAGGTGTGGCCCAAGCCGGAGGGCGCCACCGACCTGGCCGAATACCGCATCTATCGCTGGGACCCGGATGGCGGCGCCAATCCACGCGTCGATACCTACTATGTCGACCGCAAGACCTGCGGGCCGATGGTGCTGGACGGCCTCATCTGGATCAAGGAGACCGTCGATCCGACGCTGACCTTCCGCCGCTCCTGCCGCGAGGGCGTGTGCGGCTCCTGCGCCATGAACATCGACGGCTCGAACACGCTGGCCTGCACCAAGGCGATGGACGAGATCGGCAGCACGGTTGCCATCTATCCGCTGCCGCATCTGCCGGTGGTCAAGGATCTGGTCGCCGACCTTTCGACCTTCTATGCCCAGCACCGCGCGATCGAGCCATGGCTGCATACCGTCACGCCCGAGCCGCAGAAGGAATGGCGCCAGAGCCACGAGGACCGAGCTGAAGCTCGACGGGCTCTACGAATGCATCCTGTGCGCCTGCTGCTCGACCTCCTGTCCGTCCTATTGGTGGAACGGCGAGCGCTACCTCGGCCCGGCGGTGCTGCTGCAGGCCTATCGCTGGCTGATCGACAGCCGCGACGAAGCCACCGGCGAGCGGCTCGACAACCTCGAGGACCCGTTCCGCCTCTATCGCTGCCACACCATCATGAACTGCGCCCAGACCTGCCCCAAGAATCTCAATCCGGCGAAGGCGATCGCCGAGATCAAGCAGATGATGGTCGAGCGGCGGGTTTAGGTTCCCGGCGATCGCTCGCTTTGGCGCTCCCTGTCGGGCCTTCGGCCCTCTGCGCCGCTTGCGCCGAGATCAAGCAGATGATGGTCGAGCGGCGGGTTTAGGTTCCCGGCGATCGCTCGCTTTTGCGCTCCCCGTCGGGCCTTCGGCCCTCCGCGCCGCTTGCGCCGAGATCAAGCAGATGATGGTCGAGCGGCGGGTGCAGGGACGCTGCCGGCCCAAAGCCCTGAACCTCATGGTGAGGTTGCCCGGCGCAAGCCGGGCCTCGAACCATGAGGCCCATCCTTCGAGGCCCGCCTGCGGCGGGCTCCTCAGGATGAGGCGGTGTGCAAGGTTCCTGCGCCGGCGGCGATCCGCCAGCCATCTGCCCATCTTTTGAGCCTGCCCAGTGCTTATCGCGCCGTTTCCAGCCACCTATATGTGGAAATACGTCCATCGCAGACGGAGGTGAGATCATGGACAAGGTTTCCGAGATCACCGGCGCGCCGTGGTCGATTACGGCGGTCGAAAAGCTCAAGGAACTCTGGAATGCCGGCGTGGCGGTCGAGATGATCAGCCAGACGCTGCGCCGCGAGGAGCACGAAGTGCGCGCCAAGGCCGGCGAGCTCGGTCTGCCCCAGCACGTCGAATCCAAGTAAACTGACGCCTCGGCTGGCCCGCGTCGGGACAGATTTCGCCCCGGAAGGCTTGGCCTTTCGGGGCGTTTGCATTATGGCGTCAGCCATAGTTGCCTGAAAGCCGCTACAATCAGACCCTAAAAGAACGAATCGCGGCCGCGGCAAGCGTAAAGAGGATATGCCGATGGGACTGAATCACGGGGCGTCGGTGCGCATTCTGGTGCCGATGGCGCTGGCCTTTGCGCTCGCCGGGTGCGGCTCGTTCGGGGCCATCGGCCTGCCCTGGCAACGGGCCTCGGCGCCGCCGCCGGTCAGCCCCGCCGCCCTGCCGCCGGTCGAATCCTCCAATCTGCCGCCGGTCGCCGGCGGCCAGCAGCAGGCCGGCACGGCGCCGGGCGCCGCCGACAGCGGCGATACCGCCCCGCTCGCCCAGCCGCAGGTGGCCAACACTGCGCCGGCCAGCAGCGGCGGCATCGGCCGCACCGATCTCCTTGGCGGCTGGACGATCACCTCGGGCGGCGATTCCTGCCAGCTGTTCATGACGCTGACCAGCTGGACGGGCGGCTACCGCGCCTCGACGCGCGGCTGCAACAGCGATGTCCTCAAGTCGATCTCGGCGTGGAACCTGCAGGGCAAGCAGGTCATCCTTGCCGGACAGGGCGGCAAGCCGGTTGCCCATCTCGCGTCGGCGGGCACCAACCGCTTCGACGGCCAGGTCGACGGCCAGGGCACGGCAGTCACCTTCTATCGCTGACGAGACGGTTTCTTGCGGGGCGGACGTGGCGCGCCAGACGGGCCCGGGCGAGGCCGCACTGACCCAGCGCTATCGGCGCTGGTCGCGACCGGGGCGATCAGCGACGATCCGGCGCAGGCCGCCGTCGTCGACCGGCTCGACGCCCTCAACCGCGCGCTTGCCGAACGGAAGCCGGCGATCCGGGGCGGCCTCATCGGCCGGCTCCTCGGCGCCCGCCAGTCCGCCCCGCGCGGGCTCTACATCCACGGCGCGGTCGGCCGCGGCAAGACCATGCTGATGGACGAGTTCTTCGCGCTGACCGATGCGGTGCCGAAGCGCCGCGTCCATTTCAACCAGTTCATGGGCGAGGTTCACGACCGCATCCACGTCATCCGCCGGAGACTGGACGGCGATCCGATCGCGCCGGTCGCCGCGATGATCGCCCATGACGTGCGGCTCATCTGCCTCGACGAATTCCAGGTCGAGGACATCGCCGATGCGATGATCCTGTCGCGCCTGTTCGAGCGCCTGTTCGCCGCCGGAATCGTGCTGGTCGCAACCTCCAACGTGCCACCCGACGAACTTTATCTGAACGGCCTCAACCGCAGCCTGTTCCTGCCCTTCATCGCGCTCCTCAAGCGTCATGTCGATATCGTGCATCTGCAGGCGGCGACCGATTACCGGCTCGGCAAGCTCGCCGGCACGCCGGTCTATGTGACGCCGCTCGGTTCCGCCGCCAGGGCGGCGCTCGACCGGCTGTGGCAGGCGTTGGCGGGCACGGAGCGCGGGCAGCCGGCGGCGCTCTCCCATAAGGGGCGGCGCATCGCAGTGCCGCAGGCTGCGCGCGGCGTGGCGCGCTTCGCCTTCGCCGACCTCTGCGAACGGCCGCTCGGCGCCGGCGACTATCGGAGGATCGCGCTCAGCTTCCACACGCTGGTGGTCGACGGCATTCCGGTCATTGCCGCAGAGCGGCGCGATGTCGCCCGGCGGCTGATCCTGCTCATCGACACGCTCTACGACCACCGGGTCAAGCTGATCGCCTCGGCGGCGGCGGAACCGGCGGCGCTCTATACGGCGACAAGCGGCGAGGAATCCTTGGCCTTCCGGCGCACCGTCTCGCGGCTGATCGAGATGCGCTCGGCGGCCTATCTCGGCGCCGCGCACGGCTTGGTCGCGCCGGTCGAAGGCTGAGCCGTCAGCGCGCGATCGGGTCTTCCCAGCGCAAGCCGGGAAAACGGGCGAAATCGCCGTCGGTCGAGCACAGCGTCAGCCCGTGCTCGATGGCGAGGGCCGCCAGATGCGCGTCGGGCACCAGCTTGCCGACGATCCCGGGCAAGGCCAGCAGGCCCCCGAGCACCTCGGCATGGCGCTCCGTCGGCTGCGGTATCCAGGCGGGATCGGCGGACAGCCAATCGGTGACCTGGGTCCAGGCTTCGGACATCGTCAATGGGCGCGGGAACACACCCGGGCGGGTCGTAATGCGCAGGAACCCAAGCAGGCTCATCCACGGCAATCCGACATGCGCCACCCCGTTCAGCCGGGCATCGAGCCAGGTCAACGCGCTGGAATGGCTCGGATCCTCGGCGTTGCGGGCGTAGATGAGGATATTGACGTCGACCAGAATCACTTGAAGTCATCGCCTTCCAGATAGGCGATGACCTCGGCCACATTGTCGATGTTGATCAGCGGCCGCCCCATGTTCGAGGTCTTCGTCCGGAACGGTTTCCGCTTCGCCGGTGGCCGGCGCATGTCATCGAGGCCGCGGCGCAGCGCCTCGTTGACCACGTCCTTCAGAGCCATGTCGCGCTCCTTGCGCAGGCGCTCGATCTGGACGGCGACATCGTCATCGAGGGTCAGGGTGGTTCTCATGCATCAAGACATAAGAGTGTTGATGTCTTGATGTCAACATTCGGCGGCGACGGGCGGCTGACAGCCGACTGACAGGTGCCGGGCGGCATTGTCGCGCCAGGCCGTTTGCCGCTCTTGCACCGCAGCATCAATCCGGCTAGTTCAACCCAACCGTCCGGCTCCGGGCGGTGACCCCGCATCCATCTCAAGGGATTCCACGCTTATGGCCCGTGCGACGATCGCGCTCATCGGTGCCGGGCAGATCGGCGGCACGCTCGCTCATCTCGCCGGCCTCAAGGAACTCGGTGACGTCATCATGTTCGATGTCGTCGAGGGGGTTCCCGACGGCAAGTCGCTGGACATCGCCGAGGCGTCGCCGGTTGCCGGCTTCGACGCCAAGTTCGCCGGCACCTCGGCCTATGCCGCCATCAAGGGCGCCGACGTGGTCATCGTCACCGCCGGCGTGCCGCGCAAGCCCGGCATGAGCCGCGACGACCTGCTCGAGATCAATCTCAAGGTCATGGAACAGGTCGGCGCCGGCATCAAGAAATACGCCCCCAAGGCCTTCGTCATCTGCATCACCAATCCGCTCGACGCCATGGTGTGGGCGCTGCAGAAGTTCTCCGGCCTGCCCAAGGACATGGTGGTGGGCATGGCGGGCGTGCTCGATTCGGCGCGGCTGCGCTATTTCCTGGCCAGCGAGTTCGACGTCTCGGTGGAAGATGTCTCGGCCTTCGTGCTCGGCGGCCACGGCGACAGCATGGTGCCGCTCATCCGCTACTCGACGGTGGCCGGCATCCCGCTCAACGATCTGGTCAGCATGGGCTGGACGACCAAGAAGCGCATCGAGGAGATCGTGCAGCGCACGCGCGACGGCGGTGCCGAGATCGTCGGCCTGCTCAAGACCGGCTCGGCCTTCTACGCGCCGGCCCATTCGGCCATCGCCATGGCCGAGAGCTATCTAAAGGACAAGAAGCGCGTGCTGCCCTGCGCCGTCTGCCTGAAGGGCGAATACGGCGTCAGCGACCGCTATATCGGCGTTCCGGCGGTGATCGGCGCCAAGGGCGTCGAACGCATCATCGAGATCGACCTCAACAAGGGCGAGCGGGCGATGTTCGACAAGTCGATTGCAGCCGTGGACGGTCTGATCCACGCCTGCGTGCGGATCGTACCCGCACTCGACAAATAAGCGGGCGGCAAGCCGGGAGGGGACAAGAGCCGGCATGAATATCCATGAGTACCAGGCCAAGGCGATCCTTGGTCAACTGGGCGTACCGGTCGCCAAGGGCGTGCCGGCCTTCTCGGCGGAAGAAGCGGAAAAAGCGGCTGAGGAGCTGCCCGGCCCGGTCTTTGTGGTCAAGGCGCAGATTCATGCCGGCGGTCGCGGCAAGGGCCGGTTCAAGGAAGCCCAAGCCGGCGACAAGGGCGGCGTGCGGCTGGCCCGTTCGGTCGCCGAGGTCGCCCTCAACGCCCGCCAGATGCTCGGCAACACGCTGGTCACCAAGCAGAGCGGTGCCGACGGCCGCGTAGTGCGCCGCCTCTATATCGAGGACGGCTCGGCGATCGCGCGCGAGCTCTACCTTTCCGCCCTGGTCGATCGCGCCAGCGGCCGCATCGCCTTCATCGCCTCGGCCGAAGGCGGCATGGACATCGAGGAGGTGGCGGCGACGAGCCCTGAGAAGATCGTCACCGTGCACGTCGATCCCGCCGCCGGCTACAGCCCGCATGTCGGCACCACCATCGCCTATGCGCTGGGGCTTTCCGGCAATGCTGTGAAACAGTGCGTGGCGCTCACCGGCAAGCTCTATGGTGCGATGCTCGACAAGGACATGAGCCAGCTCGAGATCAACCCGCTGGTGGTCACTGAGGCCGGCGACCTTCTCTGCCTCGACGCCAAGATCAACTTCGACGACAACGCGCTCTTCCGTCATCCCGATGTCGCGGGCTTACGCGATCCGGACGAGGAAGACGCGCGCGAGACGGAAGCGGCCAAGTACGAACTCAGCTATGTCGCGCTCGACGGCACCATCGGCTGCATGGTCAACGGCGCCGGCCTCGCCATGGCGACCATGGACATCATCAAGCTCTACGGCGCCGAGCCGGCGAACTTCCTCGATGTCGGCGGCGGCGCCAGCCGCGAGAAGGTAACCGCGGCGTTCAAGATCATCACCGCCGATCCGCGCGTGAAGGGGATCCTCGTCAACATCTTCGGCGGCATCATGCGCTGCGACGTGGTCGCCGAGGGGATCGTGGCGGCGGTCAAGGAAGTCGGTCTTCCCGTGCCGCTGGTGGTGCGCCTGGAAGGCACCAATGTCGACGAGGGCAAGACGATCATCCGCGAATCCGGGCTGAACGTGATCCCGGCGGACGACCTCGACGATGCCGCCCAGAAGATCGTCAAGGCGGTGAGCGGCTGATGACGCTGTTCGCAAAGGTCGATCCAATGGGATCGCAATTTGTGGTTGGCGCCAGCGCGAGAGTGCGAGCGAAAGCTCGTCGTCCCGAGCGGCCAATGCGCGGCGACGAGATTATCATATGGGGAACGGAGGGCGCCGGTGGAACGGGGCTCTGTGCGATCGGAATTGTTGATACCTGCACCCAGCGGGTATTTCCAAACGAGAGGGGCCCCGGTCAACACAATGAGTTCGTGATAGACATTTTAGTGATGGCGTCCCAACCCGTCCCCTTGACCAAAGCTGATCTCGCGCCTGAAAGAAACATTCCCGCGGCCGAGATTAGTCGAAAGGCATATTACTTTTCGCACCGGCGCGTGACGCGAATTAGCGACGACGCTGCGCGGTCCCTGCGGGAAAGGTTCTTGGAATCCGTGCCGAACAACTTAACGCCGGAGCATGTTGCCGGATGAGTATCCTCATCGACGCCTCCACCAGGGTCATCTGCCAGGGCTTCACCGGCAAGAACGGCACCTTCCATTCCGAGCAGGCGATCGCCTATGGCACCCGCATGGTGGGCGGCACTTCGCCCGGCAAGGGCGGCCAGACCCATCTCGGCCTGCCGGTGTTCAACACCGTTCGCGAGGCCCGGCAAGCGACCGGCGCCGACGCCACCGTCATCTACGTGCCGCCGCCGTTTGCCGCCGATGCCATTCTCGAGGCGATTTCCGAGGAGATCCCGCTGATCGTCGCCATCACCGAGGGCATCCCGGTCCTCGACATGGTCAAGGTCAAGCGGGCGCTCACCGGCTCGAAGAGCCGGCTGGTCGGACCCAACTGCCCCGGCGTGATGACGGCGGGCGAGAGCAAGATCGGCATCATGCCGGGCAACATCTTCGCCGCGGGCTCGGTCGGCATCGTCTCGCGCTCGGGCACGCTGACCTATGAGGCGGTGTTCCAGACGACCAATGCGGGCCTCGGCCAGACCACGGCGGTGGGCATCGGCGGCGATCCGGTCAAGGGCATGGACTTCATCGATGTGCTCGAACTATTCCTGGCCGACGACGCCACCCGCTCGATCGTCATGATCGGCGAGATCGGCGGCGCGTCGGAGGAAGACGCTGCTGAGTTCCTCAAGGACGAGGCGGCGCGCGGACGCACCAAGCCGGTGGTCGGTTTCATTGCCGGGCTGACGGCGCCGCCCGGGCGGCGCATGGGCCATGCCGGCGCGATTATTGCCGGCGGCCGCGGCGGCGCCGGCGACAAGATCGAGGCCATGAAATCGGCCGGAATCGTGATGTCGGACTCACCGGCCCGGATCGGCCGCACTCTGGTCGAAGTCTTGAAGAAGTAGTGTGCGTGCCCATTTCATGTGTTGACCAAACGGTTGAAATCGAGACTATCGAGCGATAGAGCGTGGCTTGTGGCTGCGCGGTGAGAGAGAGCGGGGGCTAGACTCCCCCGTAAATCGGCAAAATGGCACGTCAAGGCGCGAATCAGGCATTCGCGGCGACTTCCTTCCTTTACGGCGCGAACGCGCCTTACATTGAACAACTTCAAGCACGCTACGCGGCCGATCCCAATTCCGTGGATGGCGAATGGCGCAGCTTCTTCGAAGGTCTGAAAGACACGGCTGACGCGGCCATCGCCGGTGCCGGCGGGGCGTCGTGGCAGCGTGCCGACTGGCCGCCGGTGATGAACGGCGAACTGGTCTCGGCCATGGACGGCAACTGGGCCGGACTGGAGACGGCGCTCGGCCAGAAGATAAAGGCCGGCGTCGCCCGCCGCGGCGTCGAGATCAGCGACGGCGCGGTCACCCAGGCGACGCGCGATTCGGTGCGCGCCCTGATGATGATCCGCGCCTATCGCATGCGCGGCCATTTCCACGCCAACCTCGATCCGCTCGGCCTGCAGATTCTGCCCAAGGAGAGTGAGCTCGATCCCGCCTCCTACGGTTTCACCGAGGCCGACTGGGGCCGCCGGATCTTCCTCGACCATGTGCTCGGGCTGGAATTCGCCACCATCCCCGAGATGCTGGAAATCCTCCGACGAACCTACTGCTCGACGCTCGGCGTCGAGTTCATGCACATTTCCGATGCGGCGGAGAAGGCCTGGATCCAGGAGCGCATCGAGGGCCCCGACAAGGGCATCGACTTCACCACGATGGGCAAGAAGGCGATCCTCAACAAGCTCGTCGAGGCGGAGGGCTTCGAGCGCTTCATCGACGTGAAGTACACCGGCACCAAGCGCTTCGGCCTGGACGGCGGCGAATTGGTGGTGCCGGCGCTGGAGCAGATCATCAAGCGCGGCGGCAATCTCGGCGTGCGCGAGATCGTGCTCGGCATGGCCCATCGCGGCCGCCTCAACATCCTCGCCCAGGTCATGGGCAAGCCGCACCGCGCCATCTTCCACGAGTTCAAGGGCGGCTCGTCGTCGCCCGACGACGTGGAAGGCTCCGGCGACGTGAAATACCACCTCGGCGCCTCGTCGGACCGCGAGTTCGACGGCAACAAGGTGCACCTGTCGCTGACCGCCAACCCGTCGCATCTGGAAGTCGTCGATCCGGTGGTGCTCGGCAAGGCGCGCGCCAAGCAGAACCAGCATGCCGACAAGCGGCGCGGCGACATCGTGCCGCTCGAACAGCGCGCCCGGGTGCTGCCGCTCCTGATCCACGGCGATGCCGCCTTCGCCGGCCAGGGCGTGGTGGCGGAGTGCATGGGCCTGTCGGGCCTCAGGGGTCACCGCACGGCGGGCTCGATCCACGTCATCATCAACAACCAGATCGGCTTCACCACCGATCCGCGCTTCGGGCGCTCCTCGCCCTACCCGTCCGACATCGCCAAGATGGTCGAGGCGCCGATCCTGCACGCCAACGGCGACGACCCGGAAGCGGTCGTCTACGCCGCCAAGGTGGCCACCGAGTTCCGCCAGAAGTTCCACAAGCCGGTGGTCGTCGACATGTTCTGCTACCGGCGCTTCGGCCACAACGAGGGCGACGAGCCGTCCTTCACCCAGCCGCTGATGTACAAGGCGATCGGCAGCCATCCGACGACGCTTGAGATCTACGGCAAGAAGCTGGTCGAGGAAGGGCTGGTCACGCGCCGACGAGATCGAGGAAAGCAAGGCCCATTGGCGGGCGACGCTGGAGACCGAATTCGAGGCGAGCACGAACTACCGCGCCAACAAGGCCGACTGGCTCGACGGCGCCTGGGCCGGCATCAAGGTGGCCGAGACCGGCGACGGGCCGCGGCGCGGCGCCACCGCCGTGCCGCTGGAGACGCTGCGCGAGATCGGCGGCAAGCTCACCGAAATGCCCGAGGAGCTGCATGTCCACCGCACGATCCGCCGCTTCCTCGACAACCGCAAGAAGTCGATCGAGATCGGCCGCAACATCGACTGGTCGACGGCCGAGGCGCTGGCCTTCGGCACGCTGCTTGCCGCCGGCAATCCCGTCCGCCTGTCGGGCCAGGACGTCGAGCGCGGCACCTTCTCGCAGCGCCATTCGGTGCTCTACGACCAGGAGAACGAAGACCGCTTCATCCCCCTCAATCACCTGTCGCACGGACAGGCACGCTTCGAGGTCATCAACTCGAGCCTGTCGGAGATGGCGGTGCTCGGCTTCGAATACGGCTACTCGCTGGCCGAGCCGTCGGCGCTGATCATGTGGGAGGCGCAGTTCGGCGATTTCGCCAACGGCGCCCAGGTGATCATCGACCAGTTCATCTCCGTCGGGCGAGAAGAAGTGGCTGCGCATGTCGGGTCTGGTCATGCTGCTGCCGCACGGCTACGAGGGCCAGGGGCCGGAGCATTCATCGGCCCGGCTCGAGCGCTACCTGCAGCTCTGCGCCGAGGACAATATCCAGGTCGCCAACCTGACCACGCCGGCCAACTATTTCCATGCGCTGCGCCGCCAGTTGCAGCGCGATTTCCGCAAGCCGCTCATCCTGATGACGCCGAAGTCGCTTCTGCGCCACAAGCGGGCGGTGTCGCGGCTCGACGAGATGGGGCCGGGCTCGTCCTTCCACCGCCTGCTGTGGGACGACGCCGAGATCCTCAAGGGCGAGAAGATCAAGCTCGTGCCCGACGAGAAGATCCGCCGGGTGGTGCTGTGCTCGGGCAAGGTCTATTACGATCTCTACGAGGAGCGCGAGAAGCGCGGCATCGACGACGTCTACCTGCTGCGCATCGAGCAGCTCTATCCGTTCCCGGCCAAGGCGCTGATCACCGAGCTGTCGCGCTTCCGCCAGGCGGATATGGTGTGGTGCCAGGAGGAGCCCAAGAACATGGGGGCCTGGTCCTTCGTCGAGCCCTATCTGGAATGGGTGCTCGACAGCGTCGGCGCCGAGCGGCGCACGCCGCGCTATGTCGGCCGGCCGGCCTCGGCGGCCACGGCGACCGGACTGATGAGCAAGCATCTCAAGCAACTCGCGACCTTCCTCGACGAAGCCCTTGCCGAGTGACCGGCGGCAAGACCGGAGACAGAACAATGGCGACCGAAATTCGTGTTCCCGACCCTCGGTGAATCGGTGACCGAGGCGACCGTCGGCCAGTGGTTCAAGAAGGTCGGCGACACTGTCAGGGCCGACGAGCCGCTGGTCGAACTGGAGACCGACAAGGTGACGCTGGAAGTGCCGGCGCCGGCCGCCGGCGTGATCGCGGCCATCGACGTCAAGGACGGCGCCACGGTGGGCGTCGGCGCGCGTGCTCGGCGCCATCGAGGCCAACGGCGCCGCCGCGGCGCCGCGCGACGATCACGGAACGCCGGTGGCTGCCGGCGCCATCGACGAGAAGTTCGATACCACGCGGCCGATCGCCGCCGGCGCGGCGACCATCAAGCTGCGCGAGGCGGGCGACACCGGCATGGGCGCCGGAACCGCATCGCCGGCGGCGCGCAAGGCGCTGGCCGAGGCGGGCGTCGAGCCCGGCCGGGTTGCCGGCACCGGCAAGGACGGCCGCATCACCAAGGCGGACGCGCTGACCGCGGTCGAGGGCCTCAGCCGGCCCCGGCCGCGGCGCCGAAGCCGGCCGCGGCGCGGGCGCCGTCGCCGCCCGACGACCTGGCGCGCGAACAGCGCGTGCCGATGACGCGGCTGCGCCAGACCATCGCCCGCCGCCTCAAGGAGGCGCAGAACACCGCCGCCATGCTGACCACCTTCAACGAGGTGGACATGACCAGCGTCATGGCGCTGAGGAAGCCAGTACCGCGACCTTTTCGAGAAGAAGCACGGCGTCAAGCTCGGCTTCATGGGCTTCTTCGTGAAGGCCTGCGTGCAGGCGCTGAAGGAGATCCCGGCGGTCAATGGCGAGATCGACGGCACCGACATCATCTACAAGAACTACTACCATCTCGGCATTGCGGTCGGCACCGGCAAGGGCCTGATCGTGCCGGTGGTGCGCGATGCCGACCTGAAGTCGCTGTCCGACATCGAGAAGGACATCGCCGACCTCGGCCGGCGGGCGCGCGACGGCCAGCTCTCCATCGAGGAGCTGCAGGGCGGCACCTTCACCATCACCAATGGCGGCATCTACGGCTCGCTGATGTCGACGCCGATCCTCAACGCGCCGCAGTCGGGCATTCTCGGCATGCACAAGATCCAGGAGCGGCCGATGGTGGTCGCCGGCAAGGTCGAGGTGCGGCCGATGATGTATCTGGCGCTCAGCTACGATCACCGCATCGTCGACGGCAAGGAAGCGGTGACCTTCCTGGTGCGCGTCAAGGAAAGCCTGGAAGACCCGCAGCGCCTGGTGCTCGACCTCTAGGAGCGGCGGCGCTGCCGGCCCATGCGCAGGCATTGGCTGCGGTCTCTGGTGCTGGCGCGCCGCGCTGGCCTCCCCGCCGCCTGGCCGCCGGCGCCGCCGACGCCCGAGGACTATCTGAGGGTTCTCACCAACGGGCCGTGGCCGCTGGAAATCCTGGCCTTCTGCTACAGCACGATCGACAGGGACCCGGCCTTTCAGGAGGCCGGCACAGCGCTGGCGGGGGCGCAATGACGGGCTGCTCAAGCCGTCGCGGACAAGGCGCCGGCGTCGATATTCCGGCCGACGTGCGCCGCCAGGCGGACGCCGCTCGCTCGCGGCCATCCGGCGGCTGGTCGCCCGGCAATACGACAAGGCGGCCTGGTGCCGGACCATGGCGCAGGTCATCGACGGCGGCGCCTACGATGTCGACCGGCGCAGCGACCTCGAGGCGGCGCTGAAGCGCATCTTCGGCGAAGGAATAGGCAGCGCCTCTGCGGCATTTCTTCATACCGCGACCGTGGCGCGAGGGCGGTATGGAGGTGGAGCGTCTGGTCCCGTTTCATGCGACGGCCTGCCATGCGCGAATGAGGCGCTGACACGATCCGGCCCAGCCGCTATCTCTTCGGCAGGACCCGATCACAAGTGGAGTGAAGTCATTGGCCTACGATCTCGCCGTTATCGGCAGCGGCCCCGGCGGCTATGTCTGCAGCCATCAAGGCCGCCCAGCTCGGCCTCAAGGTGGCGGTCGTCGAGAAGATGCCGACCTTCGGCGGCACCTGCCTGAACATCGGCTGCATCCCGTCGAAGGCGCTGCTGCACGTCTCCGAGATGTTCGAGCTGGCCGGCCACCGATTCGCCGAGCTTCGGCATCAAGGTCGGCGCGCCGAAACTCGATCTCAAGACCATGATGGGCCACAAGGACGGCGTGGTCGAGGCGAACACCTCCGGCGTCACCTTCCTGTTCAAGAAGAACAAGATCGATACCTTCCAGGGCACCGGCAGCATCGCCGGCCCGGGCAAGGTGCGGGTTGCCGGCGCGGACGGCGCGGAGCACGATGATCGAGGCGGGAGCGATCGTCATCGCCACCGGCTCGGACGTGGCGCCGCTGCGCGGCGTCGAGATCGACGAGGAGCGCGTCGTCACCTCGACCGGCGCGCTGTCGCTCGCCCAGGTGCCGCAGCGGCTGATCGTGGTCGGCGCCGGGGTCATCGGCCTGGAGCTCGGCTCGGTGTGGCGGCGGCTCGGCGCGAGGTGACGGTGGTCGAGTTCCTCGACCGCGTGCTCCCCGGCCTCGACGGCGAGCTCGGCAAGCAGGCCCAGCGCATCTTCACCCGCCAGGGCATGACCTTCCGCCTGTCGAGCAAGGTCGCCGCGGTCGACAAGAGCGGCAAGGCGCTGAAGGTCGCGGTCGAGCCGGCGGCCGGCGGCGAGGGCGAGATGCTCGAGGCCGACGTGGTGCTGGTCGCCATCGGCCGGCGGCCCTACACCGACGGCCTCGGTCTCGACGAAGCCGGGATCAAGCTCGACGAGCGCGGCCGCATCGAGGTCGACGACCATTACCAGACGCGGTCGCCGGCATCTACGCCATCGGCGACGTGATCGCCGGGCCGATGCTCGCCCACAAGGCGGAGGACGAGGGCGTCGCGGTCGCCGAGATCCTCGCCGGCCAGGCCGGCCACGTGAACTACGGCGTCATCCCGAGCGTCGTCTACACGCCGCCGGAGATCGCCTCGGTCGGCAAGACCGAGGAGGAGCTCAAGGAGGCCGGCATCGAATACCGCATCGGCAAGTTCCCGTTCTCGGCCAATGGGCGGGCGCGCGCCATGGGCGAGAAGGACGGCTTCGTCAAGGTGCTGGCCGCGACGGCGACCGACCGGGTGCTCGGCGTCCACATCATCGGGCCCGTTTGCCGGCGAACTGATCCAGGAAGCCTCGGTGCTGATGGAATTCGCCGGTTCGGCGGAAGATCTCGCCCGGGTCTGCCACGCCCACCCGACGCTGTCGGAGGCGATCAAGGAGGCGGCGCTCGCCGCCTGGACCAAGCCGATCCACATGTGAGCCGCAGGCCGACAAAAAAGAAGCGCCGGTG
>CAWAIR010000031.1:0-7912 GCA_963782045.1 uncultured Alphaproteobacteria bacterium | reverse complement strand
GAACCCCCGTGGCCGCGGAGGCGGCCGCGAGCGAACCTCACCGCTGAGTATTATCGTTCTTTTTCAAAGCATTGGGTGGCCGCGCAAGCAGGGTGCCCGCAGGCCAAGAAAAACTGCCTACGAGTTGAAGTAAAAGCTTTACCCCTTGCATATTTCTCCATGTAACCGTTTGGCGGGGCGTCAAACGAGGTCCTAGCCATGGATCAAGGTCGACCGATAGTGGCACCCGCCGCCAGTCTTGACCTCGCGGCGCAAGACGCACGCGACCGCATTCTCAACATCGCAGCGACCTGTCCGGACGCCATCATGTGCGCCACCGAAGACGGGCGCATCATTTTCTGGAATCGCGCCGCCGTAAGGATGTTCGGCCACAGCGAGGTCGTCGCGCTGCAGAGCCGGCAGGATTTCATCCTCCCTGACGAGATCATGGCCGAGTACCATGCGTGGCTCGCAAGGATTCAGAGTCGCGCGCCCGGCGAGACGTTCGCCGATCATATCGAACTGACATACCGCAGGGCCGACGGCTCGACCTTTCCGGCCGAGGTGACCTATTCGAGCTGGTACGAGAGCAGCGGATTCGTCATGTGCAGCATGATCCGCGACATCACCGA
Source organism: uncultured Alphaproteobacteria bacterium (assembly GCA_963782045.1). GTDB lineage: Bacteria > Pseudomonadota > Alphaproteobacteria > Rhizobiales > Kaistiaceae > CAVSRC01. Next base: position 7,301 of record CAWAIR010000031.1, on the reverse strand, counting down.
CCGCCGTGAGGCCGAGGAACGGCTGCGCACTCTCTCGCACACCGATCACCTGACCCGGCTCGCCAACCGCACCGCCTTCCGCGAGCACCTCAATTCGATCGTCAAAGCGGAAGGAAACGATGCCGAGCACGGGTGCGCGCTGCTGCTCGTCAGCCTCGACCGCTTCAAGGAAGTCAACAACCTGTTCGGCTTCGACACCGGCGACTGGGTTCTGCGCCAACTTGCCAAGCGCCTGAACCTCCTGCAAAGCGAGACCATCCACATCGCGCGCACCGGTGGCGATGAGTTTGCGCTCATCATGAAAGGCAACACGCCAAGGCCCGCGGCTGCCCTGGCAAAAGGCGTGCGTCGCGCCATCCGCAGGCCAGTGCGCGGCGGAGGGCAACAGGTCGAGGTCGGTGCGAGCATCGGCATCGCCCTCTTCCCGGATCATGCGCAAACCGTCGACGACCTCACCGCCAATGCCGATCTCGCGGTCCGCCGCGCCAAGACAGACGGCGGCAACCACATCCGTTTCTATATCCCCGCGTTGCGCGCGGCCGCACAGAGCCGCCGCCAGACCGAATCCGAGCTCCGCCGGGCGTTCAACAGGCACGAGCTTGAACTCTTCTACCAACCGCAGGTCTCGATGGCGGACAGCACGATCGTCGGCGCCGAAGCGCTCCTGCGCTGGCGGCACCCGGCGCAGGGCCTGCTCGCTCCCGGCACGTTCCTGCCGGTCCTGGAGTCCTCGACGCTCTCCTCGGCCGTCGGCAACTGAGTGATCGCGACCACCATCGCACGCGCCGCCGATTGGATCGCCGCCACCGGACGGCGCCTGCGTCTTGGCGTCAACCTTTCTGCCTCGCAGCTCTACGACGGCAACCTCGCTTCCTTCGTTCTGGCGGAGCTCAATCGGCACGCCCTGCCGCCGGACTGCCTCGAGATCGAGATCACCGAGAACATCGTCGTCCACATGGAACCCAGCGTCACCGCTCCGCTGAAGCGGCTGATCGACGCCGGCGTCAGCATCGCCTTTGACGATTTCGGCACGGGATATGGCTCGCTCACCTACCTGCGGCGCGTGCCCGTCACGCGGCTAAAGATCGACAAGAGCTTCGTCCGCGGGGTCATCGCCGATCCCGGCGACGCGGCAATCGTCCGCGCCGTTCTGACGCTCGGCCGCAGCCTTGGCCTGGGCGTGATCGCCGAGGGAATCGAAACCGAACAGCAGCGCGCGGCCCTGAGGCGGTTCGGCTGTCGCGAAGGGCAAGGCTACCTTTTCGGCAGGCCTATGCCGGCGGAGGAGCTCGGGCAATTGCTGGCGGCACCGACGACGAGCGATCAGCCGCGGCGGCTGGCAGGGTAGGCGCTGGCGGGTGCCGGGCCGCTGGAGCGGGTTTGCCTCGCCTCGTCACAGCGGAATGTTGTCGTGCTTCTTCCAGGGGTTGGCGAGTTGCTTGGCACGCAGCATGCGCAAGGCCTTGGCGACACGCGGGCGCGTCGTGTGCGGCGTGATCACGTCGTCGATATAGCCGCGCTCGGCGGCGACGAAGGGCGACATGAAGCGGTCCTCGTATTCCTTGGTGCGCTGGGCGATCTTCTCCGGATCGCCGGCCTCCTTGCGGTAGATGATCTCGACGGCGCCCTTGGCGCCCATCACCGCGATCTCGGCCGCCGGCCAGGCGAAGTTGACGTCGCCGCGCAGGTGCTTGGAGGCCATGACGCAATAGGCGCCGCCATAGGCCTTGCGGGTGATGACCGTGACCTTGGGCACCGTCGCCTCGGCATAGGCGAAGAGGAGCTTGGCGCCGTGCTTGATGAGCCCGCCATATTCCTGGCTCGTGCCCGGCAGGAAGCCGGGCACATCGACGAAGGTGATGAGCGGGATGGCGAAGCAGTCGCAGAAGCGCACGAAGCGCGCCGCCTTGCGGCTGGCATCGGAATCCAGCACGCCGGCCAGCACCATCGGCTGATTGGCGACAAAGCCGACGGTGGCGCCTTCGATGCGGCCGAAGCCGATGACGATGTTCTTGGCGAATGATTCCTGGAGCTCGAAGAATTCGCCCTCGTCGGCGACCTTCACGATCAGTTCCTTGATGTCGTAGGGCTTGTTGGCGCTCTCCGGCACCAGGCGGTCGAGCGAGGCGTCCTGGCGTTCGATCGGGTCGTCGGTGGCGACATTGGGCACCGGTCCGCGGTTCGACAGCGGCAGGAAATCGATCAGCCGGCGCATCTCGCTGAGCGCCACGATGTCGTTGTCATAGGCACCGTCGGCGATCGAGGTGCGCGTGGTGTGCACCGAGGCGCCGCCGAGCTCTTCCGGGGTGACGGTTTCGTTGGTCACCGTCTTCACCACGTCCGGGCCGGTGACGAACATGTAGGAGGTGTCGCGCACCATGAAGATGAAGTCGGTGATCGCCGGCGAATAGACGTCGCCACCGGCACACGGCCCCATGATGACGGAAATCTGCGGGATGACGCCGGAGGCGAGCACGTTGTTCTGGAAGACGCCGGCATAGCCGCCGAGCGCCGCCACGCCCTCCTGGATGCGGGCGCCGCCGGCATCGAGAAGGCCGATGATCGGCGCGCCGTTCTTGAGCGCCATCTCCTGGAGCTTCTGGATCTTCTCGGCATGGGTCTCCGACAGTGAGCCGCCGAAGACGGTGAAATCCTTGGCGAAGACGAAGACCAGGCGGCCGTTGACCGTGCCCCATCCGGTGACCACGCCATCGCCGGGAATTCTCTGCTTGGCCATGCCGAAATCGACCGAGCGATGCTCGACGAAGACGCCATATTCCTCGAACGAGCCCTCGTCGAGCAGCGCCTCGATGCGCTCGCGGGCGGTGAGCTTGCCGCGCTTGTGCTGGGCGGCGATGCGCTTCTCGCCGCCGCCGATCTGCGCCTCGGCCCGGCGCCTCGCCAGTTCGTCGATGATCTGATTCATGGGCGCTTTCCTCCGCTCATCAGAGGAATAGCACAGGCGGGCCGGGGCTGGCCTCTCCCAACCATTCGTTAACAAGTCCGCGAATAGCGTGTTGCAAGCTCCGGTTGAAGAGGCGGAGACTGCCGATCCTTGGGATCCGACATCGGGACTGAAGCATGGGCAGCGTGCAAACGACTGCGCCGGCGGTCATCGCCACATTGATATCGGTGTTCTGCGTCGGCCTCCTGCTGGGGCGGTTCGTGTTCGACCACCGGCGGGGCAAGCGCGCGCGTTTGATCCGGCCATGGCGGTTCACGCGGGACTTGACCGACATCGGGTTCAGCTTCGCGCGGTGATGGCGGCGCCCTTCGAAAGAAAGAAGCTGCTCAACTGGTCCGAATATCGGGTGTTCAAGGCGATCGAGGAGGAACTGGCCGCCTCCAGCCTGGGCTACCGCATCTTCGCCCAGGTGAACCTTGGCGAAATCCTGAAATCATCCGATGACACAGGATACCGCTCCATCAACAGCAAGCGGATCGACATCCTCGTCGTCAACCGGGGCGGTTGGCCCGTGTTGGCGGTCGAATGTCAGGGCGCTGGGCACTACCAGGGCAATGCAGCGGCCCGTGATGCCGTCAAGAAGGAAGCATTGCGCAAGGCCGGAGTGCCCTTGCTGGAGATCGGCACGGCCGACACCGATGCCCAAATCCGGGCGCGCACGCGCGAACAGCTCGGTTGGCCAGCGACAGGCGAAGGGAACGCCGGCCCTAGCGACGGCCTGAGGATCAGCGCCGCCGCCTGCATCTCCTGCCAGCGGGCGGCGCGGCGGGAAAGCGCCACCTCGTCCCTGCCCCACTGCTCCATCTGCCAGTCCTCGTCGACATGGGCGGCCGCCCACGCCTCTTCCGCGGAGAAGGCGCCGTGCGAGACGGCGAGTGCAATCAGCGCCGAGCCGGTGAGCGTGGTGACGACATGGACGGCGGCCAGCTTGAGCGGGTCGAGGTCGGCGAGCGCCGACGCTATCGCCGCCAGGCTCTCGGCCGGCTGCTCGACCGGGATGATGCCTTCGACCAGAACGAAGCGGGCGCCGAGCGCCTCGCGCGCCCAGGCAAGAACCGGCCCCCAGGCCGCCTCCTGCGCGTCCACCAGCGACCCGGGCCCCTCGCCGCGATAGCAGGTAAGGTCGCTGCCGGCATATTTGACGATCTCGGCTTTCACCGGTTCCATTTCGCCCGCGACGCGGTCGATGGCCGAATGGACGATGCGGGTGAGCGGCATGGTAGCCGGGTCGATGCGCTCGCCCTGCCCCTGCCATTCCGCGGCGAGCGCCTGGGCCACGGCAGGGCTCGCCACGACCAGCGGATTGCGCCCCGGCGTGCGGGCCTGTTTGCCGTCAAGCATCAGGCCGAAGCCGTCGCCAACCGGCTGAACACCGGCCGCCGCATAGAAGCGGCGCGGCAAGTCCCGCCGCGCCGGCCGCGGAGCGGCCTCGACCGAATGGACAGGCTTGTCGGCGCTCAAGAGGCGATCCACTCCCTGACTTCAAGCCACGGGCTCGTGTTGCTGACCACCTCGTACCAGTCGTCGCGGGCGAACGCCGCATTGACCGCCTGGATGGCGCCATCGACACGCTCGCGCTTGCCGGAGCCGACGATCGGCATTCCGCCGACCGGATGGCGGGCGACGAAGGCCATCGCCGCCTCGGCGGGACCGGGCAGGCCCATGCGCAGCGCGATCTCCGTCAGCAGACTGCGGATCGCCTCGATTTCCGGCTCATCGGAGGTGAGCAGATTGCCGCCGCCGACCGGCGACCAGATCATCGGCTTGTGGCCGAGCTTCAGCGCCAGATCGAAGGTGCCGTCGCTGACCGGCCTGAGATAGAGCGGAGAGAACTGCACCTGATTGGTGACGATCGGCGCCTTCAGCCGCGATTGCAGCAGGTCGAAACGGCTGGGGAGGAAGTTGGAGACGCCGACGTAGCGGACCTTGCCCTGCTTGATGACGTCGTCGAGCGCTTCCGCCGTGGCGTCCGGGTCCATCAGATGATCGGAGCGATGGAGGATAAGCACGTCGATGACGTCGATGCCCATTTCGCTCAGCGACCGGTCGACTGACCAGCGGATGTGCTCGGGGCTGAGGTCAAAGAAGCGCGTGCGGAACTCGGGGATCACCGGCCCCGGCCGGCAGATGCCGACCTTGGTGACGATCTCGAAGCGGTCGCGGCCGCCCTGCGCCTTCAGCGCCTCGCCGAGGAGGCGCTCCACCGTATAGGGCGCACCATAGACATTGGCGGTATCGAGCGTGGTGATACCGCGCTCGAGCAGGAAGTCGAGGAATCCGGCCAGCTCGGCCGCCGACGAGAACTGGTCCTGCGACCGCATGGATCCCCAGATAACCCGTGAGAATTCCGGGCCTTGTGGATAAATCTTGACACGGGAAACGGGTCCGGGATCGGGCATCATTCGTCCTCCTGTTCGGTATCGCGCATGCCCGCTTCCATGTCGAAACCGAGCAGGTTCCAGCTTTGCTGCATATGCGGCGGCAACGGCGCGGTGACGTCCAGCGTGCCGCCCGCCGGATGGGGGATGACGATGCGGCGGGCGTGCAGATGCAGCTTGTTCTGGATGCCGCCGGGCAATTGCCACTCCGCGTCGTTGAAATATTTCGGGTCGCCGACGATCGGGTGACCGATATGGGCGGCGTGGGCGCGCAGCTGGTGGGTGCGCCCGGTGACCGGCCGCATGGAGAGCCAGGCGAGTTGCTGGCCCGCCTGTTCGACCACCGAATAGAGGCTGACCGCGTGGCTGGCCTCGTCGCTGCCATGGCGGGCGACGCGCATGCGGTCGCCGTCCGGTGTGCCCTCCTTGGCAAGCCAGGTGGAGACGCGCCCCTGGTGCGGCTTGGGCACGCCCTTGACCAGCGCCCAGTAGATCTTGCGGGTGGCGCGGGAACGGAAGGATTCGGCCAGTTTCTGGGCGGCAAGGCGCGTGCGTGCCACCACCAGAACGCCGGAGGTGTCGCGGTCGAGCCGGTGGACGAGGCGCGGCTTCTGGCCCTTGCGGTCGCGGAAGGCCTCCAGCATGCCATCGACATGGCGGGTGAGGCCAGAGCCGCCCTGCACCGCCAGCCCCGCCGGCTTGTTGAAGACGAAAACCTGATCGTCTTCGTAGAGGATCATGGCACGCAGTGCATCGCCGTCGTTCGCCAGCTTGGCCGGGGATTTTGCCGGAGCCTGCGAAGGAGCGCCTGTCGCGGCGTCGGCGCCCTGCCCGCCGGCAAGCGTGCCAGGCAGCGGCGGAACGCGCACGGCCTGGCCGGGCTCCAGCCGGGTGCTGGTCTTCACCCGGCCTCCATCGACGCGCACCTGTCCGGAGCGCAGCAGCTTCTGCAGGTGGCCGAAGGCAAGGTCCGGAAAGTGCGTCTTGAACCAGCGGTCAAGGCGCATGCCGGCCTCGTCAGGGGCGACGGTTCTGGTTTCGACGCTTGCCATGCTCTTGAGGGTGCGTGAGGGAAGCGCCTTCTTAGCACCCGGCGGGCCGGCTGACGACCCGGGTGGCAGGCGGCGCTCCGCTTGACCCGCCACCCCCGGGTGGTTATCGCTTCCGCCGAAATCCGGGATGGAGCCCCCGCAAAGGCCTTGATCGGCACGACTCCTGCACGCACACAGGCGCAATGGCAGGCGCGCGAAGCCCGCCGTGAGGTGGGTCTTGTGTCCGGCGGGTGAGCCCCGCCTCCAAGCGACATACGGAGCAAGCGAGCAGTGGTCGTCTATCTGTGGATTGCGGTCGGCAGCGCGGTGGGCGGCATGGCCCGCTTCTGGGCCTCTGGCGTCACCGCCCGGCTGATCGGCGAAACCTTTCCTTGGGGCACCATGCTGGTGAATGTGGTCGGCTCCTTCATCATCGGCTTTGTCGCCACCCTCACCGCCCCCGACGGCCGCGTCTTCATCGGCTCGACCATGCGGCTGGCGATCCTTGCCGGCTTCTGCGGCGGCTTCACCACCTTCTCCTCGTTCAGCCTGCAGACCCTCAACCTGTTGAATGACGGGGAGTATGTTCAGGCTGGCGCCAATATCGGGCTTTCGGTCATTCTGTGCCTTGCTGCCGTCTGGGCAGGCAGCGCCGTGGCCGCCAGCATCAACGCGCTCAGGTGGACCTGACCATGATGACCATTCCTCCCGAAGTCCGTCCTCCTGCGCATTTTCTGCGGCGAGGACGACCGCCACGGCCACATGCCGCTCTACGAGGCGATCGTGCTCAAGGCGCGTGAGGTGGGGCTGGCCGGCGCCACCATGCTGCGCGGCATGACCGGCTTCGGCCATTCCAGCCACCTGCACACAGCCAAGATCCTGCGCCTGTCGCAGGACCTGCCGATCATCATCGAGATCGTCGACGCG
>CAWAIR010000030.1:0-11953 GCA_963782045.1 uncultured Alphaproteobacteria bacterium | reverse complement strand
CTGGCGGCGGGGCCGGGCGTACTCGCCGGCGAAGTGCTGTCACAGGGCGTACTCTCGGGTGTCGTGGCGCTGGCCTGCTATGGCACCGCCGTGCGCGTCCTCGGTTCCTCGCGCGCGGCGCTGCTTGCCGCCCTACCGCCGGCCTTCGCCGCTGTGCTGGCCATTCCCGTGCTGGGCGAGGTGCCGACGCCGCTGACGCTCGGCGGCGTGGTGCTGGTGGCCGTCGGCGTCGCGCTGGCAACCGGGGCGGTGAAGCTTGGTGCCCGTCGCGTGGTGGCAAGCCGGGCCTGAGCGCGCTACGCCTTCAGGCGCGATGAGTGAACCGATTCGAATCGTCGGCATCGACCCGGGGCTCAGGGCCACCGGCTGGGGCGTGGTGGCGATCAAGGGCAACGCGCTCACCTTCCTCGCCGCCGGCACCATCAAGGCGCCGGTTACGGGCGACATGGCGAGCCGGCTCCTGGTTCTCCACGCCGGGCTTGCCGACGTGCTCGGCCAGTGGCAGCCGGACGAGGCGGCGGTGGAGCAGAGCTTCGTCAACCGCGACGCCCAGGCGACGCTGAAGCTCGGCCAGGCGCGCGGCATCGCCTTGCTGGCGCCGGCGCAGCTTGGCATCGCGGTCGCCGAATATGCGCCCAATGCCGTCAAGAAGGCGATCGTCGGTGCCGGCCATGCGGAGAAGGGCCAGATCCGCGCCATGGTGCGCGTTCTCTTGCCGCGCGCCACCTTCGACAGCGATCATGCCGCCGATGCGCTGGCCATCGCCATCTGCCACGCCCATCACCGCCAGTCGGCGCAGCGCATGGCGGCGCTGGCCTGATCGCGCGCAGCGCCGAGAATCGGTCCGATTCGTGCTAACTAGGCACCCATGATCGGCAAGCTTCGCGGCGTCATCGATTCCTATGGCGAGGACTGGGTCGTGGTCGATGTCGGCGGCGTCGGCTACCAGGTCTATTGCTCGGTGCGGACGCTGCAGGCTCTGCCCTCGGTCGGCGAGGTGGCAACGCTGTCGATCGAGACCTATGTGCGCGAGGATGTGATCCGCCTCTACGGCTTCGCCAGCGATCTCGAGCGCGAGTGGTTCCGCCTGCTGATGACCGTGCAAGGGGTGGGCGCGCGGGTGGCGCTGGCGGTGCTTGGGGTCCTCAAGCCAGGCGACCTGGCAACGGCCATTGCCCTGCAGGACAAGGCGGCTCTGTCGCGGGCGCCCGGAGTCGGCAAGAAGGTGGCCGAGCGCATCGTCGCCGAACTGCGCGACAAGGCGCCGGAATATTCCAGCGCCGATCCGACGGTGGTGCGTCTGCAGGCGGAGCTTGCCGAGCATCGCGCGCCGCGGCCGGTCGCCGACGCGGTCTCGGCGCTCACCAATCTCGGCTATGCGCAGGTGCAGGCGAGCGCCGCGGTGGCCGCCGCATCGCGTTCCGCGGGCGAAGGCGCGACCGCCGAGCAGCTCATCCGCCTCGGGCTCAAGGAACTGGCGCGGTGAGCGGCGGCGGCCTTAGGGTAGGGTTTGGGACTGCCGGGCGGCGGAGGCAGGGATGACGACCGTGGAGGACAGCGAGCGCATCACGGCCAGGGGCCGGCGGCTGCCGGGCGTGGTGGCGACGGTCCTCACCTTTGTCATTGTCGGGCCGCTCGCCGGTGGCGGCACGATCTTCGTCGCCTTGTTGGCTCTCGACGCCGTGCCGCCCGACTTCGCCCACGATCTCGGCGGCGCCTTCTTCTATTCCTGCCTGACCGTGTTTGTCCCGATGGCGGTGGTGGGCGGCGTGATCGCGGCCCGTCAGGCGATGGCGCGTCCAGTCGCAGCCACGCCCGCCGCCGGCCTCGGCGCCATCGTCGGTGTCATCTGGGGCCTGTTCTTGGCAAGCGAGGGAACCACGGGCACGCTGAGCACACTCGCCTTCGTTGGCGCGACTGCGGCGACGCTGGTCTGCTGGTGGCTGACGCGCGGCTTCGCGGGGCCGAAATGAGCGAGCGGATGGTTGCCGGCGCCTTGCGCGAGGACGATGCGCCCGATTCGGCGCTGCGCCCGCAACTGCTGTCGGAGTTCGTTGGTCAGGCGCAGGCCTGCGCCAACCTGAAGGTGTTCATCGAGGCGGCGCGCGGGCGCAAGGAGGCGCTCGACCACGTGCTGTTCGTCGGCCCGCCGGGGCTCGGCAAGACGACCCTGGCGCAGATCGTTGCGCGCGAGCTTGGCGTCAATTTCCGCGCCACCTCCGGCCCGGTCATCGCCAAGGCGGGGGACCTCGCCGCGCTCTTGACCAATCTGGAAGAGCGCGACGTTCTCTTCATCGACGAAATTCACCGGCTGTCGCCGGCTGTCGAGGAAATCCTCTATCCGGCGCTCGAAGATTTTCAACTCGACCTGATCATCGGCGAGGGGCCGGCGGCGCGCTCGGTCAAGATCGGACTGGCGCCATTCACGCTGATCGGCGCCACCACGCGCCTGGGGCTGCTCACCACGCCGCTCCGCGATCGCTTCGGTATTCCCGTGCGGCTCAATTTCTACGAGGTGCATGAACTCGAACACATCGTGCGGCGCGGCGCGCGCATCCTCGGCGTCAACCTCACCGAAGCCGGCAGCACCGAGATCGCCCGGCGCTCGCGCGGCACGCCGCGCATCGCCACGCGGCTGTTGCGCCGCGTGCGCGATTTCGCGAGCGTTGAGAAGGTCGATGCCATCGATGTCGAGGTCGCCGACGGGGCGCTCCGCCGCCTCGAAGTCGATGCGCTCGGGCTCGACGCGCTCGACCGGCGCTATCTCGGTCTCATCGCCGAGAACTTCGGCGGCGGGCCGGTCGGCATCGAGACCATCGCCGCAGCGCTGTCGGAGCCGCGCGACGCCATCGAGGAGATCGTCGAGCCTTTCCTCCTCCAGCAAGGACTGGTCCAGCGTACGCCGCGCGGGCGCATGTTGTCCGCGCAAGCCTTTCGCCATCTGGGCTTGCAGGTGCCGCAGGGCACTGGGCCGCAGATGCCGCTGTTCGATTCCGACGACGAATGAGCCCGCCGATCGAGATCGTCGCGGCGGTCATCCGCGACGAGTCCGGACGCACTCTGCTGGTGCGCAAGCAGGGCACGCACGTCTTCATGCAGCCGGGAGGAAAACGCGAGCCAGGCGAGGACGACCTCACCGCGCTGGCGCGCGAACTCGACGAGGAACTGGGCCTCACCATCGTCGCCGGCTCTGCCCGACCCCGGGGCACCTTCCGGGCGCGCGCCGCCAACGAATCTGGCCGCGAGGTGATGGCCGCCGTCTATGACGTGGCGGTGACGGGCGAGCCTGTCGCCCGGGCCGAGATCGCCGAGCTTCTCTGGTTCGATCCGCGGGATCCCCCGGCAGTCCCTGTCGCGCCGCTGTCGCGGAACCATATTCTTTCCCCGAGGCAACACCCGGACGAAGGACGATAGCGTCGCAATGAGCAAGCCGATCGAGGATTATGGATTCATCGGCAACATGCTGTCCTCGGCGCTGGTCGCCCGCGACGGCTCGATCGACTGGCTTTGCCTGCCGCGTTTCGATTCAGACGCCTGTTTCGCGGCGCTGCTCGGCGACGAGAACAACGGCTATTGGCGCATCGCGCCGGCCGGCGAATACAGCGTCAGCCGCAAATACCGCGACGGTACCGCCATCCTCGAGACGACCTTCGAGACCGCGGACGGAACGGCGACGCTGATCGACTTCATGCCGCTCGGCGGCGACGAGGAGCACGTCAATCTGATGCGCCTGGTGCGCGGCGACCGCGGCCGCGTGGCGATGCGCATGGAATTCGTCCTGCGCTTCGGCTACGGCACCGCCATCCCGTGGGTGCGGCGGCGCGATTTCGGCCTGAGTGCGATTGCCGGCCCCGACGGCGTCGAGCTGCATACCGACGTTCCGCTGGCCAACGAGAACATGCGCACCACGGCCGAGTTCGTGGTCGGCGAAGGCGCCACCGTGCCGTTCACGCTCTGCTATCACCCGTCGCACCGCTCGCGCGAGCGCAACATCGATCCGCCAAAACGGCTCAAGCAGACCGAAGACTGGTGGCGCGAATGGTCGGGCCGCTGTCGCTTCGCCGGCGGCCCCGACCATCCGTGGCGTGCGGCCGTGGTACGTTCGCTGGTGACGCTGAAGGGCCTCACCTACGAACCCAGTGGCGGCATCGTGGCGGCGGCGACCACGTCGCTGCCCGAGCGGATCGGGGGGACACGCAACTGGGACTACCGCTATTGCTGGATCCGCGACGCCACGGTGACGCTCTATGCGCTGCTCCACTCCGGCTATCGCGAGGAGGCGCGGGCGTGGCGCCGTTGGATGTTGCGCGCCAGCGCCGGCCATCCGCAACAATTGCAGATCATGTACGGGCTTGCCGGCGAGCGCCGACTGACCGAGCAGACGCTCGATTGGCTCTCCGGCTATGACGGCTCGCGGCCGGTCAGGATCGGCAATGCCGCCTATGCGCAGCTTCAGCTCGACGTCTACGGCGAGATCCTCGACGCGCTCCATGTCGGCCGCACGTATCAGCTCGACGCGTCGCATGACGGCTGGGAATTCCAGAAGGTGCTGCTCGCCGATCTCGCCACCAAATGGATGAATCCCGACGAAGGCATCTGGGAGGTGCGCGGGGGGGCGCGGCACTTCACTCATTCGCGGCTGATGGCATGGGTCGCCTACGACCGGGCGATCCGGGCGGTGGAGGGGTTCGGCCTTTCCGGTCCCGTCGCCGAATGGGCACGCACGCGCGATGCCATCCGCGACGACATCCTGAAGAACGGCTGGAACGACAGGCGCAAGAGCTTCGTGCAGAGCTACGGCAGCGATGCGCTCGATGCCTCGCTGCTTTTGATACCGCTGGTCGGCTTTTTGCCGCCGGATGATCCGCGCGTCGCCCAGACCGTCGATGCGATCGGCAAGGAGCTGACCCATGACGGTCTCGTGCTCCGCTATCGCACGGAGGAGGCCGGCGACGGGCTTTCCGGCGAGGAGGGGACGTTTCTCGTCTGCAGCTTCTGGATGGCCGACGCGCTGTCGACGATCGGCCGCCGTGACGAGGCAGAGGATCTGTTCGAGCGGCTGCTCGCCTTGCGCAATGATCTCGGCCTGCTGGCCGAGGAGTACGACCCGGTTGCCAAGCGCCAGCTCGGCAATTTCCCGCAGGCCTTCTCCCATGTCGGCATCGTCAACAGCGCCAATAATCTCACCGCGCGCGGCGGCCCGGCGGAGCAGCGGGCGGCACGCGATGGCGGGGGGATATCTCCGCCCTCATCCTGAGGTGCGACCCCGGACTTGATCCGGGGGAGCCTCGAAGGATCGAGGTGGCCGCCCATCCTTCGAGGCCCGCCTCCGGCGGGCACCTCAGGATGAGGGCGGTCCTAAATCTCCCGCACGAACCGCTTGCCGGTCTCGCCGTAGCCGAGCCGTTGGTAAAAGGCGTGGGCGCCCTCGCGGCGATTGTGGCTGTTGAGCATCATCACACGGGCGCCGCGTTCGCGCACCCAGTCCTCCGCGGCCGCGATCAGCCGCCTGCCGATGCCGAGCCCCCGCGCCGCCTCACTCACCACCACTGCGGTCAGGCGTCCGGTCGGTTCGTCGTGCTCATAGGACGGTGTGACATAGGCACCGGTCAGGCCGACGACGCGACCGTCCGCCACGGCGACGAAGGTGGCATGGTCGGGATGCCCTGCGATCCGGTCCATGCGGACGCGCATCTGGTGCGACGTGGTCGGGTAGCCGAGCGCGGTGACCAGAGATGCGACCGCCAGGAGGTCGCCTTCGGCGAAGGGTCTGATAGAGATGTCTGCCATAACGAACCCAGCGTGTGAGAAGCGATGAGCGGAGGCGAGAAATGGCCCGACCTTGCCGGTCGGCTGATACCGGGCGGGCACATCCTACCGGTGCGCGTCTATTTCGAGGACACCGATTTCTCCGGCGTTGTCTACCACGGAGCTTACATCCGCTTCATGGAGCGCGGTCGCTCGGATTTCCTGCGCCAGCTCGGCGTCGGCCACGACGCGCTCGATCGTGGCGAACATAGCGAGCATGGCGAGCCGCTGGCCTTCGCGGTGCGCCGGATCGCCGCCGAATTCCTCAAGCCGGCGCGAATCGACGACGTGCTGGAGGTCGAAACCCGGCCAGCCGACCTCGGCGGCGCCCGCATTGTTCTGTCGCAGACGGTCAGGCGTGGCGACACCGTACTGGTCACCGCCGAGGTGACCGTGGTGATGATCAACAGCGAGGGGCGGGCTCGGCGGCTGCCGGAAGCGGTGCGCGCGGTGCTTGTCGGCGAGGATACTCCTTGACGGTTGGCCGGCAGCGAGACGGCCGCGGCATGTCTCCGCGGCCGTCGCCCTCCTCTTGTCTAGTTCTTAAATCTCAGCGCGACGGTGACCGTGTTGGAGTCAGTCATCGTCTGTCGGTCGGTCCCTCTGGTGTAGTTGAGAGAGATCGAACTGGATGGATTGAAGGCCCAGGCAAGCGAACTCATTAGCTGACCGGCGAAAACGCCCGCCACCGCATCCCATCCCGCATCGTACCCTGCGCTGAACGTGAGCGTGTGGCCGAATTGCTTCGGAAACAAGTGAGCGGCTATGCCGAGGTCGGCGCCGAGCCACGCATAGTTGGCATTGGCGGCGAGACCGCTGTTCCCAGCCTCCGCCACGTGGCGATAGTCGGCGAACAGGTTGAACTTCCAGAAATAGTCGATGGGACGGTCGTTGACCGTGGCCGCATTGAGTTGCCAGTCCATCCGGTAGGGCGTCCAGGTCGCTTTGCCCCCCCAGATGTTAGCGGCACCCTGAAAATCGGTCTGGAAGTATGGTACGAAAGTCCAATACTGCAGATCGAAGGTTTTCGTTCCGGCCACCTCAAACTCGGTGTCGAAGCCGAATTGGAGGTTGGTCGGAGGCTGCTTGCCGCTGCTCTTCAGAGTTCCGTTCGCATAGACCCAAGGTGCGAAAACGAATCCGGAGACATAGGGTCGGTTGGTATCGCCCGATGGAGGGGTCAGGCAAGGACTTCGGTAAAGGACCGCGTCGACGACCCCATGGATCGACGCTGTTGTTGCGTTGCCGGAGATATCGCGCGTGATGCTGAAGGCTGCGCCTTGTGCACCGCTTGCGGGAATGCTGTTGATATAGGGGCCGATGTCGAACCGGTCCTGACGAATGTAGATGCCTTGGCCACTTGCGCAGCGCAAAGCTTTCTCGGCATCGTAGAGAGCGACGAGATCGACGCCGTTCCCGACCGGCTTACCGACTTGCTGAAGAAGCGGCGCGAGCGTCTTCGCGGATGTCTTGCGCGACTTGGCATAGAAAGCCGCAAGTTCGTTCGGCTCGAACACGCCATCGACCGGTCCAACGTCGATAGCCTCATAAAGTGGCCCAGTGTCCTTCGATTCGTGCAGGGCCTTCACCGCCAGTTCGGCGGCGCTGAGCTTGCCGTCGTTGTTGCGGTCGTATTTCCAGTCACCAACGGGCGCCAGGTCGCCGGAAGCGGCTTCAACCTGATGGGGCGCGGCCGCGACAAGAAGTGCCGCAACGCACGCCATACGTGCCAGTTGTCGCATCTCAGCCTCCTATCGCCCGGTGGATGACATTCCAATTGTTGCGCATGTACCAAATGACGATGGCGTACTCGACCATGCCGATCGTCGTTGCGCCCTGCATATCGCCCGGCGTCAGCCCCAGCCCGTCATCGTGGAACCCGTCGTAGCGATTCAAGGCATCGGCTAGGGAGCGCGGCGCTTCCGCTTCGCCCTCGATGTAGAGGCTGATCGGATCGTTGAGGTCCTTGATCCTCTTGCCGAAATAATTCTCGAGGCGGGTGATGATTTCCGATTCGCGACGGGTGTGACGTTGATTGATACTGAGATCGGACTTCTGCGGCCGCTTGGCGGCCGTCGCTGGTGATTTGCCCATTGTTTCCCCCTTTTGCGCGCGGTTTTCTTGGCGCGCAGCCCAAGCCTAGCGCAACTACAAGGTGCGGGATGGGGGGCTTCGTGAAAAAATCGGCTGAGTCACATTGATGCAACGGTAAGTGGCAACGAGGCTCGTTGATCGCTTCACCAGCCAAGCGGTCAATTTGTGGTCGCCAGTTGTTGCCGCTGTCGGCCGGACAGGCCCGCAGGCTGCCGGAGGCGGTGCGCGCGGTGCTTCAGGGGCCTTCCACTCCTTAACGGTCGGTTAACCGTGGGAGCCTAGGAATTCCTTGTGTTTCAGGCTGCGCAAGGATTGACGCACGCCCTCGTTTTGACAAGATTGCGGGTGAGACAGCCGCTCCGGAAAAAGCAGCCGCGTCAATGACTTTGCATGCGTGGCTGGTCGAGGGCCGTGGTCGCGGAAAGTCTCGCCGCAGACGCCGGGCGGGGACGACATCCGAAAGGTCAGGGTTTTATGCCGGACGCGGTCACGCAGGCAACTCTTGCAGTTCCCACCAGCGGCGAGATCTCGCTGATTGCCCTGTTCATCCAGGCGCATATCGTCGTCAAGATCGTGGTCATCGGGTTGCTGCTCGCCTCGATCTGGAGCTGGGCGATCATCGTCGACAAGACGCTGCTCTTCGGCCGCGTGCGTCGCCAGATGGACCGTTTCGAGAAGCTTTTCTGGTCGGGGCAATCGCTGGAGGAGCTCTATAAGTCGTTGACCGGGCGCACGCCCACGGCGATGGCCTCGGTGTTCGTGGCGGCGATGCGCGAATGGAAGCGCAGCTTCGAATCGGGCGCGCGTTCGCCCATCGGCCTGCAGACGCGCATCGACAAGGTGCTCGACGTGACCATCGGCCGGGAAACCGAGCGGCTCGAGCGCAGGCTGCTGTTTTTGGCCACCGTCGGTTCTGCGGCGCCTTTTGTTGGCCTCTTTGGCACGGTATGGGGCATCATGACCTCGTTCCAGTCGATCGCCGCCTCGAAGAACACGGCGCTCGCGGTCGTGGCGCCCGGCATCGCCGAGGCACTGCTGGCCACCGCGCTCGGCCTCTTGGCCGCTATTCCCGCGGTCATCGCCTACAACAAGCTGTCCAACGAGGCCGCCAAGATCGAACAGCGTCTTGAGGGCTTCGGTGACGAATTCTCGGCCATCCTGTCGCGCCAGGTCGACGAGAGGGGCGGCTGAACCATGGCGGGTCATGTCGGTTCGCTGAGACAGCGCTCGGGCCGGCGGCGCCAGCGGGCGCGGCCGATGAGCGAGATCAACGTCACGCCGTTCGTCGACGTGATGTTGGTGCTGCTCATCGTGTTCATGGTGACCGCGCCTCTGTTGTCGGCCGGCGTGCCAGTCAACCTGCCCGAGGCCAACGCCAAGCCGCTGGCGGCCGAGAAGGAGCCGGTGGCCGTCACCATCGACGCGGATGGACGCGTGTTCATCAAGGAGACCGAAGTGCCGCTCGATGAACTCGTCAGCAAGCTCAACGATGCGGTGGGCGGCAATTTCGACCAGCGCGTCTACATCCGTGGCGACCGGTCGGTCAGCTACGGCACGATCATGAAGGTGATGGGCGACATCAACGGCGCGGGCTTTCGCAATATAGGGCTGGTTTCGCTCAAGGAACCGAATAGCTGATCCGGTAATGCGCGATGGGCTGGCAGTCTCGCTCTTCGGCCACGCGGCACTGCTGCTGTGGGGCCTCCTGTCTTTGCATTCGGCGCAGCCGCTCGATGCCAGCCAGATCGAGGCGATCCCGGTAAATTTCGTCAAAATCGCGGACGTCACCAGCATTCCCAAGGGCACCGCGACGCCGAAGGTGGCAGAGAAGCCCAAGCCCGAACCGGCCGAGCAGCCGACGCCCAAGCCGGCACCGACGCCGCCACCACCCGAGCCGAAGCCGCCGGAGCCGGCCCCGGTTGCGCCGCCGCCGCCGAGCCCACCGGAGCCGACGCCGCCAAAGACCGAACCCGAGCCGCCGCCACCCGAGAAGGCTCAGCCGGAACCCGCGCCGGCGCCCGAAGCAACGCCAGAGCCGCCGCCGCCTGAAACGCCGCCGCCCGCGCCTGAGCCGCCGCCGCCGGAAGAGGCGGCGACGATCCAGCCGAAGCCGGACAACGTGCCCGAACCCAAGCCGCGGCCGAAGATGATCGCGCAGGCCCCTGAGACGCCGAAGAAGCAGCCCGATACGTTCAATGCCGACAAGATCGCGGCGCTGCTCGACAAGGACAAGACTGCGGTGGAGCCGCAGAAGCAGGAGCCGACACTGGGCGGGACGACGGCCGCCATCGACGCCGAGATGACCGCGACCGAGCTCGACGCGCTGCGCGCGCGGCTCGCCCAATGTTGGAGCCCGCCGATCGGCTGGACCGATCCGTCGGAGGTCCGCGTCGTGCTGGTGATGTCGCTCAATCCGGACGGGTCGGTCAACGGCGACCCCGAGGTGGTGGAGCGGCCGGCCGGGCGCTACGAGCAGGCGGCACCGGAGAGTGCCTTGCGCGCGGTGCGCAGGTGTGCCCCTTACACATTGCCGCCGGATAAGTATGAATCATGGAAACAAGTGAAGATCACCTTCGACCCGGTCGAAATGGGTGGCGGCTGAAAGAGGAAGCCATGAGGAGTACCAGAATGCCAGCGACGCCTGCGACCGCCGCCATTCACCGCGCCATCCGCCAGGCGTTCGCTGTGGCCGTTTTGGTGCTCTTCGCCGCGGCCATCGCCCGGCCGGCCGATGCGATGCTCTCGATCGACGTGACGCACGGCAACGTCCAGCCGCTGCCGATCGCGCTGCCGGACTTCGTCGGCGCCGGCGAGGACGCCAAGCTCGGCGCCGACATCACCAGTGTCATCGCCTCCGACCTCAAGCGCTCGGGCCTGTTCCTGCCGCTCGATGCCTCGACCTTCGTGCAGAAGGTGATCGGCCCCGACGAGACGCCGCGCTTCGCCGACTGGCGCGTGATCAATGCCCAGGCGTTGGTGGTCGGCAGCATCGCGCGCCAGTCGGACGGCCGCCTGCGCGCCGAGTTCCGCCTGTGGGACGTGTTCGCCACCTCGCAGATCACCGGCCAGCAGTTCTTCACCTCGCCCGACAACTGGCGGCGCGTGGCCCATATCATTGCCGACGCCATCTACGAGAGGCTCACCGGCGAGAAGGGCTATTTCGACACGCATGTGGTGTTCGTCGCCGAGAGCGGGCCCAAGGACAATCGCGTCAAACGGCTGGCGATCATGGACCAGGACGGCGCCAACGTGCGCTACCTGACCGACGGCAA
This sequence comes from uncultured Alphaproteobacteria bacterium, assembly GCA_963782045.1. GTDB lineage: Bacteria > Pseudomonadota > Alphaproteobacteria > Rhizobiales > Kaistiaceae > CAVSRC01. The sequence goes on along the minus strand of CAWAIR010000030.1, from coordinate 779 downwards.
GGACCTGGTGCTGACGCCGCGCTTCAATCCGAGCGCGCAGGAAATCACCTACATGTCCTACCCCGGCGGTGAGCAGCAGCCGCACGTCTATCTGCTCAACCTCGATACCGGTCAGCGCGAACCGGTCGGCGATTTCCCCGGCATGACGTTCGCGCCGCGCTTCTCGCCCGACGGGCAGAAGGTGATCGTGAGCCTGCAGCCGGGCGGCAACGCCAACATCTACACCATGGACCTGCGCTCGAAACGCACGACGCGGCTGACCGACGACGCCGCCATCGACACCAGTCCGTCCTACTCGCCCGACGGCTCGAAGATCGTCTTCACCTCGGACCGCGGTGGCTCGCCGCAGCTCTACGTGATGGACTCGGACGGCTCCAATCCCAAGCGCATTACCTTCGGCGAGGGCACCTTCGAGACGCCGGTGTGGTCGCCGCGCGGCGATCTCATCGCCTTCACCCGGCGCGCCAAGGGTCAGTTCGCCATCGGCGTGGTCAGGCCCGACGGCTCGGGCCAGCGCATCCTCACCGAAGGATTCCACAACGAGGGGCCGACTTGGGCCCCCAACGGGCGGGTAATCATGTTCTTCCGCGACACGCCCGGCGCCAATGGCGGGCCGCAGCTGTGGACCATCGACCTCACCGGCTACAACGAATACCGCATCCCGCTGGAGGGGTTCGCTTCGGATCCGGCATGGTCGCCGCTGATCAAATGAGGCGGCGCCAGGAAAAGGGCGACAAAGCGGTTTCCCTGCACTGCGGCTTGGGTTAGCCTGCCCGTCG
>CAWAIR010000029.1:0-3395 GCA_963782045.1 uncultured Alphaproteobacteria bacterium | reverse complement strand
GTAGGAAGAGCCCGCCGAATGCCGGGCCGCGCCGAAGGGGCCTTCCGCCATGTCCGAGACTGCCGACGGCACTGCCGCCTTGACCGATTCCGGCATGGACCCGCGCCGGCGGGCGATCGCACTGTGGGTGATCCTGCTCGCTTTCGGCATGGACCTGCTCGATTCGACCATCGTCAATATCGGCATCCCCTCCATCCAGCGCGAACTCGGCACCAGCTACGCCGCCATCCAGTGGATCGTCGCCGGCTATCAACTGACCTTTGCGCTCTTCCTCATCACGGGCGGGCGGCTCGGCGACATCTTCGGCTACCGCAAGATCCTGCTCGTCGGCATGAGCGGCTTCGCGCTCACCTCGGTGCTCTGCGGCCTGGCCGTCTCCAGCGAAATGCTGGTCGCCGCGCGCCTCGCGCAAGGCCTGTCGGCGGCGCTCATGGTGCCGCAGACGCTGGCCCTGATGCAGGTGATGTATCCGAGCATCGAGGAGCGGCGGCGCGTGTCGGCGCTCTATGGTGCGGTCGCCGGCATCGCCACGGTCTCCGGCCCCATCGTCGGCGCGCTGCTCATCACGGGAAATCCCTACGGCTTCGGCTGGCGGACGATCTTTCTCATCAACCTGCCCTTCGCAATTGCCGCGATCATCCTCGGCCTCGCCTATCTGCCGGCACGCAAGTCGCCGCACCCGCTCCACATCGACGGGGTCGGCGTCGCCCTGGTACTCGTCGCCATGCTCATGTTGATGTTCCCGCTGATCGAGGGGCGCCAGCTCGACTGGCCGCAATGGGCGTTCATCTCGATGGCCGCCTCGCTCGCCGTCTTCGGCCTGTTCGCCGCGAGCCAGATCCGGAAAGACAAGCGCGACGGCTCGCCGCTGGTGGTGCCGCACCTCTTCCGCGCACGCTCCTTCGTCGGCGGCATCACCATCACGCTCGCCTTCTACGCCGTGGTCGCCTCGTTCTTCCTGGTGCTGACGATCTTCCTGCAGATCGGCATCGGCTACGACGTGCTGACCGCGGGCCTGACCAGCATCCCCTTCTCGCTCGGCATCGGCATCACCGTGGCGCTCGCCCAGGGTGTTCTGGTGCCGCGCTTCGGCCGCAACACGCTGACCGCGGGGCCGCTCATCATGGCGGCGGGCTTCGGCCTGTTCATCGCCGAGGTCGTCGTCTATGGCGGCGCGCTGTCGCCATGGGCGATCGCGCCGGTGCTGTTCATCACCGGCACCGGCATGGGCTGCGTGGTGGCGCCCATCTACCCCTTCATCCTGGCGCAGGTGCCGGTGGCCGATGCCGGTTCCGCCTCCGGCGTCATCAATGCGGTCGGCCAGGTCGGCGGCGCGGTGGGCGTGGCGGCGGTCGGCGTCGTCTTCTTCGGCCTCATCGGCAGCCAGGCGACGGTCAGCGTCGACAGCGTGCGCGGCGCGCTCTCCGCCGAGCTCACGCAAGCGGGCCTGCCCGAGGCCGCACTGCCCGGGGTCATCGCCGCCTTCGAGGCTTGCTTCCATGACCGCGCCAACGCCAAGGACTTCTCCGACGTGCCGCCGAGTTGCGCCGAAGCCGAGAAGGCCCAGGCCGCCTTCGCCGCATCCAATCCGGCGCTGGCCGCCAGGATCGGCGACATCATCGCCGGCGCCGCGCGGGAGGCCTCGCAGCGCAATTTCTCCGCCGCCATGAGCAGGACGCTTGTCTGGCAGGTGGCGGCGCTGCTTCTGGTCTCGCTGCTCACCTTCCTGCTCCCCCCGCAACCGAAGCGGCGCGAGGACCTGGCCGAGGCCGGCAGCGAACCGTAGAGCCGCGGCGGCGGATTGCCGCAGTACCCGCTTGTCCGCCCCGCCGGTCGCCTCCACCTGTCCCACCTGCCCCACCTGTTCCCCGTCCCCCTGGTCCCTGGTCTCCCGGCACCCACCCGCGCGCGACGGTCACCATATTTTAATCATACGAACGATTGACATATTTAATCATTCGATCGTATGAACATTATGCAGCAGCAATCAATGGTGCCCGCAATGGCTCAACACCGACCAAGACCGGAAACCGGAATGGAAACCGCAAGCCCCGTCAGGGCGCCCGCAAAGGCAGACGACGACGCACCCCGCCCGGGTTCGCCGCACTATCGCCGCGCCCGGCGCGACCGCGGCGCCGAGACCCGCGCGCAGCTCATCGAGGCGGGGCTCGAAGTCTTCGGCCGGCTCGGCTACGAGGGCGCCACCACGCGCGAGATCGCCAAGGCGGCGAACGCCAATCTGGCGGCGATCGTCTATCACTTCGGCGGCAAGGAAGCGCTGCACATCGCCGTTGCCGAACATGTCGCCGGCAGCATCCTCGCCAAGGTCGGGCCGACGCTGGCCAGTGCCGCCGGCCCTGCCGCAACCGCGACGCCTGCCGCGGCGCGGGCCACCCTCCACCGGCTGATCGAAACGATGATCGAAACCTTGCTCGGCTCGGCGGAAGCGGAGCGCTGGGCGCGCTTCATCGTGCGCGAGCAGTTGCAGCCGACCGCCGCTTTCGACGTCATCTACCGCTTCATGGGCGGCGCCGCGACGACGGCAACCCGTGTCGTCGCCACGATTCTCGGCAGGCCCGAAGACGACGGCGTAAGGCTGCGCGTCATCGCGATCCTCGGTCAGGTGCTCGTTTTCCGCGTCGCACAGACGCTGGTGCTGCGGCGCATGCAATGGTCCGCCATCGGCGAGCGCGAGCGCAACGCAATCAAACAGGTCGTTCACCAGAACGTGGATGCCATTCTCGAAGGAGCCAAGTCATGAGGCGGGTCATCGTCCTCCTGATCGTCGTGCTTGCCGCCGGCGGCGGCTTCGCATGGTGGTGGTTCAACCATGACGGCAACGGCAACGGACCGCTGGTGCTCTACGGCAATGTCGACCTGCGCCAGGTCGATCTCGCCTTCATCGACAGCGGACGGATCGCGCAAGTGCTGGTCGACGAAGGCGCCAAGGTGAAAGAGGGCGAGGTGCTCGCCCGCCTCGACACCGGCCGCATCGCGCCGCAGGTCGCGCAAGCCGAGGCCCAGGTGGCGGCGCAGACGGCGGCGGTGGAGAAGCTGCACAACGGCACACGGCCGGAGGAAATCGCCCAGGCGCAGGCCAATGTCGATGCCGCACAAGCCAACGCCCACAATGCCGAGCTGACCTATCAGCGTCTGACCACGCTCAAGGACAGCACCGGCGGCGGGCCGTCCGTGACGCAAAGCCAGATCGATGCCGCCAAGGCCGCCAAGGATGCGGCCGACGCCCAGCTGGAGGTCGCAAGCCAGGCCCTGATCCTCGCCAAGGCCGGGCCGCGCAAGGAGGACATAGCGGCGGCGGAAGCCCAGCTCAGGGCAACCCAGGCGCAGCTCGCCCTGCTCCGCCAGCAGTTGAAGGATGCCGACCTCAAAGCGCC
>CAWAIR010000028.1:0-4833 GCA_963782045.1 uncultured Alphaproteobacteria bacterium | reverse complement strand
CGAGGAGACGGGGCGCGGAAACATGGCGCCACTCTTAGAGCACTTCGCGGTCAGATAGAACCATTCAGACGGAGCGATTTCGCGACAGGATCAGGCCGGCGGCTACTGCGAGAGGACAAGCTGGCCGCTGGCGATCTCGAATTTCGACAGCCGGCCGAGAAAGCTCATGCCGAGCAGGTCGACCGGCAGAGCGTTGCCGGGCACGATGACCGCCGCGACGTCGCGGAGGACGACGTTGCCGAGGCGGACCTCGCTCAGCGTCGCGCGCGCCGCCATGACGACGCCGTTGGCCGTCGAGAGGCGCTCGCTAAAGGCGCTCTGGGCCGGATTGAGCCCCAGACTGCGTGCGGTCTTTTCGGTGAGGGCGACCATGGTTGCGCCGGTGTCGACCATGACCGTGACCCTGCCGCCATCGATGACGGCATCGGCAACGAAGTGACCCTCGGGGTTGGCGCTGAGCGCCACCCGGCGGAAGTTGTCGGCGGGACGCGCTTGCGTTTGTGCCGGCGGCAAAGGCGCGGGTAGCACGGCGGCCGGCGGCGCCTTTTCTCCGGCCGTATCGCGCTCGGGGTGAAGCACGGCCGACAACAGTCCCGGTGCCAGGCTGGGCGCAGAGACGGCAAGGACCGACAGGACTGCGGCGAAGGCGACGACGCGACCGAGCACGCGATGGCTACCGTTTCGATTGATCGAACCGGTTGATGATGGCGCGGAACGCTTAAGAAACGGCGAGCGGCGGCGCGGCCTTTGACGAAAGCTTTAGCGATCCTTCGAGGCCCGCCTGCGGCGGGCATCCCCCGGTCCAGCCGGGGGACAGCCTCTCAGGATGAGGCTCGGCCTACAGCCAGCCGCCGTCGAAGACGTAGGTCTGGTTGGTCGCCGAGGAGGCCTCGTCGGAGGCGAAGAACAGCACGGCGCGGGCGATGTCGTCGCCCTTCAACTGGCGCTGCAGGCACTGGTCGCGCATGAGCTGGGCGAGGGATTCCGGCGTCGCCCACAGGTCGAGCTGGCGCTGCGTCAGGATCCAGCCCGGGGCGATGTGGTTGATGCGCACGTTGAACTTGCCGAGTTCCCGGGCCAGCCCACGGGTGAGGCCGAGCACGCCCGACTTGGCGGTGGTGTAGGCCGGCAGACCGCCATGGGCGATCATCCACGAGTTGGAGCCGATGTTCACGATCGACCCGTTCCGCGCCTTCTTCATGTCCGGCACCACGGCCTGGATGGCGAAGAACTGGTGCTTCAGGTTCAGCGCGATGCGCTCGTCGAAATACTCCGGCGTCACCTCCTCGAGCGTGTGGCGCTCGTCATGGGCGGCGTTGTTGACCAGGATGGTGATCGGCCCGAAGACCTTGCGCACATTGGCGACCGCCTTCCTCAGCGCCGCGATGTCGGTGAGGTCGCAGTGCTCGAAGTGGACCTTCTGGCGCTTGCGCTTCAGGCGCGCCACCAAGGCTTTCGATTCCTTCTCCTTGATGTCGATGAAGGCAACCTTCGAGCCCTGGGCGGCGAAATGCTCGACGATTGCTTCGCCGATGCCCGAGCCGCCGCCGGTGACCAGAACCGTGCGGCCTTTGAGGCTCGGATAGACGGCGCCGTATTTCATGGGCATTTCCCCTGCTGCGATTATGGTTTGAAGCCAACCTTTCCACCGAAGGCTCCTGGCAATCAAGCCATGGCAAGGAGAAACCGTGAGCGCCGCCAACGCAAGGGCCGGTGCCGCGCGGCGAGAGCCATGATAGAAGGGCGGATTCCATGTCGAAAACGCGGTGAGCCGTTCGTCGTCGTCCTGTGACGGTCGCGCCAAAAGCCAGGGAGGGAGCCGGACATGGCCGAGAAAGTGCTGATTCTGCTTGGAACGAAGAAGGGCGTCTTCATCGCCGAAAGCGATGACGGACGGCGCTCGTGGTCGCTCAAGGGGCCGTTCTGCGAAACCTGGCCGATGAACCATGTGGTCGGGGACGTGGCGACCGGCACGATCTACGGCACCGGCGGCAACGCCTGGTTCGGGCCGGCGGTGTGGCGATCGGACGACTTCGGCGCCTCGTGGAGCCATTCGAGCGAGGGGCTCGCCTATGCCGAGGGCGAAGACCCGATCGTATCGGGATGGAGCCTGGGGGTGGCCAATGGCTACGTCTATGCCGGCGTGCAACCGGCCGGGCTGTTTCTCAGTGCCGACGGCGGCCAGAAATGGGAGCACGTCAAGGGCCTCAGGGACCATCCGACGCGGCCGCAATGGAATCCGGGCGGCGCCGGGCTGATCCTGCATTCGCTGGTGATCGACCCGGACAATCACGACCGGCTGTGGGTGGGCATCTCGGCGGCCGGCGTCTTCCATTCGGCCGACGGCGGCAGGACCTGGGAGCCGCGCAACAAGGGCACGCGCGCCGACTTCATGCCGGAGGACCGGCGCTACCCGGAATTCGGCCAGTGCGTGCACTGCGTGGTCAAGGCGCCGGGCATGAGCGACCGGTTCTACCAGCAGAACCATTGCGGCATGTATCGCAGCGACGATGCGGGCCAAAGCTGGCAGAGCATCGAGGCCGGCCTGCCGTCCTCCTTTGGCTTCCCGGCGGCGGTGCATCCGCACGACCCCGACACTCTGTTCCTGTTGCCGCTCAACGGCGACATCCGCGGCCGCTATGTGCCTGACGGCAAGGCGGCCGTGTGGAAGACAAGCGATGGCGGCGCCACCTGGCAGGCCAAGCGCCACGGCCTGCCGCAGGAGAACGTCTTCTACGGCGTGCTGCGCCAGGCGATGGCGACCGACCGCCTCGATCCGGCAGGCGTCTATTTCGGCACCTCGTCGGGCACGCTCTACGCCAGCGCCGACGAGGGCGAGAGCTGGGCGCCGGTGGCCGAACACCTGCCGACCATCCTCTCGGTCGAGACGATGGTGGTGGCGGGCTGATGGACAGCGCGACAGCGGGCGCCGCGGCCACCGTCACCGTGACGTTGGCCGGGGCGTTGACCTATCTGTTTCCCGGTGCGCCGCGGCGGCTGACGGTCAAAGCGGCAACGGTGCGCGAGATGGTGGACGCACTCGATGCCGACTGGCCGGGCATGGGCGACCGCATCGTCGATTCAACGCCCGCCATCCGCCGCCACATGAACGTCTTCGTCGATGGGACGCGGGCGGCGCTCGACACGCCGCTCCCGCCGGGCTCGCAAGTTTTCGTGCTCACCGCGATCAGCGGCGGGTAAGTCAGCAGCGGGCGCGCCGCCCGGCTAGTCGCGGCGCAGGAAGCTCATGCGCAGCAGACAGATGCTGCCGATGCGGAAGGCCATCGCCGAGACCTTGAGGTAGCGCTGGAAGCGGGCGACGCCCGCCTCGCCGACGAGCGCGACCGCCTCGGCGTGGCGTTCGGTGAGGGTGTGCTGCCAGATGCGCAACGTGCGCTCGTAGTGCTCGCGGTCGTTGCGCAGCGCCAGCAGTTCGAAGGCGTTTTCGGCGGCGGCAATCGGCTCCCAGATGCGCGGCAGCTCCGACTCCGGAAAGATCTCGGAGGCGAAGAAGGGCGGCACGGTGCCGATGCTGTCGACAAAAGCAATGGTCTGCAGCGACAGGCGGCCGCCGGGCTTCAAATGCGACCGGCACCAGGCGAAGAACTCGCGGTAGGCGGCGAGCTTCGCCTCCGGCGCCATGCCGGGATGGGCGAAATGCTCGAAGGCACCGACCGAGATGATGGCGTCGTACCAAGCATCGGGCCGATGGTCGCGCCAGTGCTCTTCACGCACTTCGACACCTGGCAGATGGAGCCCCTGGATCCATTTCGCCTGCGCCGTGCTGAGCGTGAGGCCAACGGCACCGCCGGCACCGGCGTGGCTCGTCAGGCGGTGGAGCATGGCGCCCCAGCCGCAGCCGACATCAAGCACGCGATCGCCGGGCGCAACGCCAGCGGCAGCGATGTGATGATCGAGCTTGCGGTTCTGAGCGGCGACGAGATCGTCGCCCTCGGCGAACAGCGCTGCGGAATATACGAGGTCGTCGCCGAGCCACAGGCGGAAGAACTCGGTGGGAGTGTCGTAGTGCGCCCGGATCGCCTCCGCAGAGGCGCCGGTGGCGCCTTCCCTTGCCTGTTCCGGTGGCATGCGCGCCTCTGCTTTGTTTCGCGCGTCACGCCAAGTCTAGCCACCGACACGGGCGGCTGTCGAATCGGGCGGCGCCTATTTCGTCCCGTACAACCGGTCGCCGGCGTCGCCGAGGCCGGGCACAATGTAGCCGTGGTCGTTGAGGTGGTCGTCGATGGCCGCGGTGTAGATCGGAATGCCGGGCTGGGCCTTCTGGAAGCGGGCGATGCCCTCCGGAGCGGCGAGCAGGCAGACGAAGCGGATGTCCCTGGCACCGCGCGCCTTCAGCCGGTTGATGGCGGCCGAGGCCGAATTGGCGGTGGCCAGCATCGGATCGACGACGATGGTCAGCCGCTCGGCGATGTCGTCGGGCGCCTTGAAGTAGTATTCGTGCGGCTCGAGCGTCTTGGGGTCGCGGTAGATGCCGATATGGGCGACGCGGGCCGAGGGGACGAGATCGAGCATGCCTTCCAGCAGGCCGTTGCCGGCCCTCAGGATCGAGGCGAAGACCGGCTTCTTGCCCTGCAGGATGGGAGATTCCATCTTGGCCAGCGGCGTTTCGATGGTCGTGGTGGTGAGCGGCAGGTCGCGGGTCACCTCATAGGTCAAGAGCAGCGCGATCTCGCGCAGGAGCTGACGGAAATGCGCCGTCGGCGCATTCTTGTCGCGCATCAGCGTGAGTTTGTGCTGCACGAGGGGGTGATTGACGATGGTGACGCCTTCCATGGCGGAATTCCTCCTCCCGTACGGCCGTGGTTGGTTCCT
>CAWAIR010000027.1:0-14670 GCA_963782045.1 uncultured Alphaproteobacteria bacterium | reverse complement strand
CAGCTGAGCGCACAAAGCCAAGCTCATGCAGACGGCGGTTGCTCTCGGCGACGTGACCGGGCAGCTTGTACCCGATCACACCGTGCGGCGCGCCGCCCGCAACATGAGGAGCCCCATGAGACTGATCCTCCAGGAATTCCTGTCGCTCGACGGCGTGTCGCAAGGCCCCGGCGCACCCGACGAGGACACCAGCGGCGGCTTCGTGCGCGGCGGCTGGTTCGTGCCCTTTGCCGACGAGCGGCTGATCGAGGTCGTCACCGGCTGGGTCGTCGAGGCCGACGGGTTCCTGTTCGGACACCGGACATACGTCAATTTCGCCAGGGACTGGCCCGCCATGGACAATCCCGACGATCCGGTCGCCACCCGGCTCAACCATCTGCCCAAGTTCGTCGCCGCACGTTCGCCCGTGGCGGCGGACTGGGCGCCGACGACGGTCCTCCAGGACAACATCGAGCAGCGGGTCGCCGAACTGAAGCGCCGGCCGGGCCGGGAAATCCAGATCCACGGCAGCGCGACGCTGGGCTGGGTGCTTCTCTCCGCCGGCCTGATCGACGAAGTACGCCTCGCCATCGCGCCGGTCGTCGTCGGCCAGGGACGGCGGTTGTTCCAGGACGGCGGCAGGGCCATCGGCATGGAGCTTGTGCACAACCAAGCCCTGCCGAGCGGACTGGCGATACAGGTCCTCAGACCCCGCGGAGACCCTGCCTTCGGCACCTATGGCAAGGCGTAGGCGGTCGTCGATGGCCATCGCTGAGAGGGTGGCGGCATGGCGGATGACGGGCAATACCTGTTCAATGACGATTTCGATTATCCGGAACTCAATCTCGGGAACTGGTTTCCGTACTATCTGCCCCATTGGAGCGCGCAGGAGCGCACGAAGGCGCGATACGAGATAAGGGACGGTTATCTCCGTCTTCTGATTGCCGCGGACCAGCTGCCCTGGTGTCCCGAGTTCGATGGCGCGGTGAAGGTCTCCAACGTGCAGACCGGCCATTGGTCGGGCGCCCTTGGCAGCTCTCTCGGGCAGCATCGCTTCCGTCAGGGGCTGGTCGTACGGGAAGCACTGCCGCCACGGCGCCTGTTCGTGCCCCGTTATTGCCAGATCGAGATGCGCGCCCGTGCGCAGCTCAATCCCTGGAACTTGGCGGCGCTGTGGCTGATCGGGTTCGAGGACAGGCCGGAAGAAAGCGGCGAAATCACCATGTTCGAAGCTTTCGGCCACGAATTGGATGGCGACGGGGCGCGGATCAGGCGGGGCATCAAGCGCATCAACGACGCCTCGCTGGTCGATGAAATTGACTCGGCAAAGCTGCCGCTCGACCTCGCCGAGTGGCATCGCTACGCGATGAAGTGGACCCCTGCCGGAATCGCGTTTCTGGTCGACGGCACGGTGGTCACGACCACCCCGCAGAGCCCGCGCTACCCCATGCAGCTCATGCTCAATCTCTATGATCTGCCGGGCGAGCACGACAGGACGGGGGCGATCACCGAAACCTTCGATATCGACTACGTTCGTGCATGGGGCGTGTCCGAGGGGCGCTGACGCCCGCCATAACGGCACGGGCGCGCCCGCCTTCGCGAACGCGCCCGTCGGATGTCAGTCGCTGCGGCCTCAGGCCGCCTTTTCGGCCGCCCGCTCGATGACCTGGTCGGCAAGCCGCCCGGTCAGCTCGGCAAGGTGGTCGAAGCCTGACTTGAAGGTGCCGACGCCCGCGGTCGCCGAGCGCAGCTCGACGATCAGGTCGCGGATCTCGGCCTGCGGGATCAGCCCCACGACCACGTCCCAACCCGGCCAGCCGGGCCGCGCGTCGAAGCCGAGGATCTGGCCGCGCCGCTGCGAGACGATGCCGTTGACCCGCGGCGTCGCCTCGGAGGGCACGGCGATCTCCACCTTGAGGATCGGCTCGAGCAGCACCGGACCGCACTGCGGCATGCCTTCGCGCATGCCGATCTGCGCGGCGGTGCGGAAGGCCATGTCGGAGGAGTCGACCGCGTGATAGGAGCCGTCGGTGAGTGTCACCGACACGTCCACCACCGGGAAGCCGAGCGGTCCCTTGTTGAGGAACTCGGAAACGCCCAGCTCGACCGCGCTGAAATAGTTGCGCGGCACGGCGCCGCCGGTGACCGTCTCGGCAAACTGGAAGCCGGTGCCGCGCGGCAGCGGCTTGATGTCGAGCACGACGTCGCCGAACTGGCCGTGGCCGCCCGACTGCTTCTTGTGGCGGCCGCGGACGCTGACCCCGTGGCGGATCGTCTCCTTGTAGGGCACGGCAGGATCGTGGGTGACCACGGCGATGCCGTATTTGCTGGTCAGCCGCTCCATCGCCACGCGCAGGTGCATCTCCCCCTGCCCCTCGATCAGCGTCTCGCTGGTGTCCTGGGTATGGACGATGTTGAGCGACAGGTCTTCCTCGACCAGCTTGGTCAACGCCGCGGACAGCTTGACGTCGTCCTTGCGCTCGCTCGCCGCCACCGCCGCGCCGAGCACCGGCTCGGGCGGCGTGAGGGTCACCACTTGGGCCGGCGCGTCCTTGCCGTCGCTCAGCGTCATGCCGGTCTGCGCCCCGTCGAGCTTGCCCAGCCCCACCGTCTCGCCGACGCCTGCCGCGTCGCGCTTGGCGGTGTGCTGGCCGACGATGCGGAAGACGCCGGAGACGCGGCCGACGGGCCCTTCCGGACCGGTGAGTTCGGCACCGTCGCCGACCGAGCCGGACAGCACGCGCGCGATCGACAGCTTGCCGCCATGGGTCGAGTGCAGGGTCTTCATGACCTGGACGATGGTCGCGCCATCCGGCGTGATGCCGCGCCGGGCGCAGGTCCTGGAAATGTCCGGCGCCTCGTGGCGGATCGCCTTGAGCAGCCGGCCAACGCCGCCGCCGTGCTCGGCCGCGCCAATCAGCACCGGGCAGATCAGCCCGTCGCGCATCTCCTTGACCAGATCGTCGAAGATCTGGTCGCGCGGCGGCTCGCGCTCTTCGAGCAGCTGCTCCATCAGCGCGTCGTCATAGTCGGCCAGCGTCTCCATCATGTGGAAACGCGCATCGACCTCGCGTCCCTTCTCGTCGTCGGGGATCGGGATCAGCTCGCTCGGGGCGTGGTCGTGATAGACAAAGGCGCGCTCGAGAGCCAGGTCGATATAGCCGGTCACCGCACTGTCCTGCCACATGGGGAGATGGCGCAGGACCAGCGGCACGGCGCTCGCCGGCTGCAGCGTCTTCAACGTCTCGCGCACGCTGGCGTCGGCCTTGTCGACCTTGTTGAGGAACAGGATGCGCGGCACGCCGTGGTCTTCCAGCGTCTTGAGGATGACCTGTAGCGCCGGAATCTTCTTCTCGTCGGCCTCGGCCACCACCACCGCCAGGTCGACGCCGGCCAGCACGCCCTCGCCCTCGAAGGCGAACTCGATCGAGCCGGGGCAATCGAAGATGGTCAGGCTGTCGCCCATGAACTCGGTCTCGGCGACATTGACCTCGACGCTCATCTGATGGGCCCGCGCCTCAGGCGAGGCATCGCCGACGGTATGCTTCTCGGCGATGGTGCTCTGCCGGGTGATCGCGCCGGTGCGCGCCAATATCGCTTCGAGGAGTGTTGTCTTGCCGCTGGCAAACGGGCCCACAAGTGCAATGCACCGGGGCCCGGCAACTCTATTGTTGTTTCCCATGGCCGCGCCGTCCTTCTAGTTTAGCGTTCCGTTGCTTTTTCGTTCTTTTTCATGCCGCGCATGAAGCCCGCTGGCGCGCGGCCACCCGCCCCGATGACAACAGGGAACCACCGGGCTGACAAGAGCAGACAGGAGGGGGAGACCGCTTTGATCCACGTCTATTCGGCCCATAGCTCGAGCGCGCTGACCGCGACCGCCAGATCGAGGCCGGTCTGGCCCTGGAGCGAGAGCGGCTGCAGGGCGAAGGCGCGGTTCGAACCGCCGACGAGCACGTTGGCGCCCGCGCCGACGAGCAGCGAGGCTTCCGCCGAAGCACCGACATAGCTACCGGCCAGCGCGCCGACCGGATAGTCCCCGCGCCCGGCGGAGAGCACCGCCCACACGATCACCGTCTCGCCGGTCACCCCGATATCGAGGCCGAGCTTGTCGATGCGCCCGCCATAGTGCTCAGGTCCGCGGAAATCCGGCTGGAAGCTGCAGCTCATGCCCTTCGACGAGCCGATGATCATGCCGACGCCGGGCGCCACGGTGCAGGTGAGCAGGCCCGTTCTGATGTAGCCGGCGTCCGCCGGCGCCACGCTCAAAAGCGCGGCCGCAGCCAACACCACGGCGGCGAACAGGGCCTTCGCCGCCGATGAAATCCTGCCAATCACGGTCAGTCGCCTCCGCATCGGGTGGCGCCGGCTCTACCTGGCCGGTCGCCAACGCTTCCCCCATTTCCCCCGGCATGGTCGCACGGCTCGGCGCCTAGGAAAAGCTGCCGCCGATGAAAGCGACGCTTGATCGCAGCACTTCAAAAGTGCATGTCCTCGGCGCGGAGGTTCGTGCATGCTCAGTTTCTACAGCTTCGGCGAAAAGAGCCTGGAAGGCGTGTCCCCGGTGGAAGGCGGCGAGATTCCGTCGGCGACCGGCTGGATCGACCTGTTCCAACCGACGCCGGAGGAGAACCGCGCCGTCGAGCACTTCCTCGGCGCGACCGTGCCGACCCGCGAAGAAGCCCAGGAGATCGAGTTTTCCAGCCGCCTCTATACCGAGGACGGCGCCACCTTCATGACCGCGACGGTGATGACCGGGGTCGACGCCGGCCAGCCGGAATTGGCTCCCTTCACCATCGCCTTGGCCGGCGAGCGCATCATCACGCTGCGCTACAACGACCTGCGCGCGATGCGCCATTTTCTGATGCGCGCCTCCAAGCCGGGCAGCGGCTGCGCGTCCGCCCCGGCCGTGTTCCTCGGCCTGATCGAAGCCATAATCGACCGCGCCGCCGACGTTCTGGAGCGCATCAGCGGCGACGTCGACCGCATCAACCGCGATGTCTTCGCCCGCCGCCGCGACCCGGCGCATGAGGGCCGCGAACTCTCCGAGCTGATCGAAGCGATCGGCGTGCAGGGCGACCTGGCGGCAAAAGCCCGCGAGAGTCTCGCCTCGATCGAACGCCTGGTGCAGTTTGCCGGTCTCGCCGCCCCGAGCATCAACGCCAAGGGCGGCAACCGCGCCCGCATGAAGCTCGCCGCCCGCGATATCCGCTCGCTCGAGGACCACGTCACCTTCCTGTCGAACAAGATCAACTTCCTGCTCGACGCCACCCTCGGCCTCATCTCGGTGGAGCAGAACGAGGTGATCCGCGTGCTGACAGTCTTGTCGACGTTCTTCTTCCCGCCAACCCTCATCGGCACCATCTACGGCATGAACTTCCATTTCATGCCGGAACTGAGCTGGCCGATCGGCTATCCGATCGTGATCAGCGCCATGGTCGTCTCGGCGCTGGTGCCCTTCTTCTATTTCAAGCGGCGCGGCTGGCTGTAGCGCCCCTCGCCGGTCAGTGGAAGGCGACCGAGGCGAGAGCGGCGGCAATGCGGTCGTCCGACCATTGGCTGACCGGGCTTGGCAGCGTCCCGCCGCCGGTGAGGCTCGTGCCCTCCCTGGGCGCGGACAGGATGACGCTGCCGGCGGCGGTGGTGACCTCGACGGAGCCTTCGAAGACGACGACGCCGATGGCCCCGTTGCTCGGCCCGCCCCAGAAATCAGTGCCGCGCACGCCGATAAGGGCGAGCGGCGTGGTGATGCTGGCCTGTCGGGTGGCACCAGCCCCGAGCCTTCCGGACACGTAGCGGAACGCGCCGGTGATTGCGGCGTGGAAGCGGTTGGCGCCGGCCGGATCGTAGACGAACTCGTCGAGCAGGACCTCCGCCTTCTCGCCGAGAGTCAGGCGCGTGCCGTCGACGAAGGCGATTTCGAGGCGGCCGCCGGCGCCTGTGCTCACCGTCTCCATGAGGCGAACGCCCCTGCCCTCGGCGAGCGATTCGCTGTAGCCGTCGCCGACACCGGAGCACGGCCCCTCAAGGCGGGTGACGCTACCGATGACGGATTCGGCGGCCGAAGCAGCAGGAACCCCACAGAAAACCAGAAGAGCGGCGAATACCTTGGTAATTTTGCGCATAGAACTTGAGCCCAAACCGACCATCGCCATATCATGCCTGGAATCGGAGCAGAAAAGCGGCGTGACGTCTTCCGACGAACAGTTGCAGCCTGCGCCTGCAGCCTCCCCTGAACCGGCGGCGGACGAGATTACTGCGGCCAGGCAGCACCTTGCCGAGATCGACGCCAGCGTCTTCGCCGAGGCTGTGTCCCTTTCGCCCATCCAGCACAACGACCTCGTCCGGCGCGCCGTAAGGAGGCTATTCGGCCATGGCCTTTGAGGCAATCGACCGGTTCGGCGAGGCGCGCGTCTGGCGCCTGTCGGACCTCGCCGACCGAGAGGCCTTCGACCGCTTCGTCGACACGGTGTCGACCACCATCGCCGACCGCTTCACCCTGAAAACCCACGTCAACGTCGCCGGCCGCTGGCGCGC
Organism: uncultured Alphaproteobacteria bacterium; assembly: GCA_963782045.1. Lineage (GTDB taxonomy): Bacteria > Pseudomonadota > Alphaproteobacteria > Rhizobiales > Kaistiaceae > CAVSRC01. Next base: position 8,157 of record CAWAIR010000027.1, on the reverse strand, counting down.
CTATAATTGCTGGATCGCCCGGCTGCAGGACGCCAGCGGCGGCGAGGACGACCATCGCCGCTTCGTGCGCCTGTGTGCCGATCTGATCGAGTGCCTGGCCAGCCAACGCGTGATCAGCTACTCGCCGATGATGCGCGACCTGGCCGAGCCGATGACCGACGTGGTGCTCGGCCATTCCAACGAGCTGACGGCGCTGACCGCCGGCGCCGTGCTCTACATCGTCAGGGCGACGGCGCTGACCGGCGCCGACATCGCCGAGCCGCTGGACCCGGCAGTGGCCGAAAACGCCGCCGCCGCGCTCGCGCGCCACCCGCACGCCACCGCCGAACGCTTCCGCGAGCTGCTGCGCCTGATCACGCCGTGGGAGTGAACGGGGCCGGGTGGCGTCGATCTGCCGTCGCTCTGCTACCGTTCTGCCATGATTGTGATGGAGGATGATTACTGCGGGTCGGCTGGGGGCAGGCCGAGGATGCGGTATGCTCAATACACCGGACGAGATGTCGGCGAAGGATCAGCCGGCGGGGAAGGATCTGTCGCCTGCCAAGGAGGCGTCACGCGGGAAACAGCAGTCGCCAAACAATGCGCCGAGCACACCGGCCAAGCCGGCAACCGGCGGAACAAAGGCGATGCCGACGATCATACTGGTCGGCGCCGACAAGGGCGGCGTCGGCAAGACGACGGTGACCCGCACACTGCTCGACTACCTGTCGGCACGGGACATCCCCTTGCGCGCATTCGACACCGAGGCGCCAAAGGGCACGCTCAAGCGGTTTCATCCGGACGTCACCGACGTCGTCGACGTGACCACGGCCGCCGACCAGATGAAGATTTTCGACACGATCAACGCGTCCGAGGTGACGGTCATCGACGTTCGGGCCGGGCTCCTGTCGACGACGCTGCAGGCTCTCGAGGATATCGGCTTCCTCTATGCTGCGCGCCAGGGCGACTTCAACTTCGCCGTCTTCCACATTCTCGGACCGTCGATATCCTCGCTGGAGGAAATCAGCGATACGGCCGCCCAACTGGTCGGGGCGCACCACTTCCTGGTCAAGAACTTCATCAACAACACCACCTTCTTCGAGTGGGACCCGGTGACCTACAACGGTTACTTCAGGAAGATCAAAGGCCTCAGCGAAATCGCCGTGCCGCGGCTCAACGAACTGGCCTGCGAGCGGGTTGAGCTGACCGCGATCCCGTTCACCGCCTTCATCGACAACCAGGCCTCGGACGGCGGTCCGGCGTCCTATTCCTTCGTACTGCGCGGCTATGTGCGCCACTGGCTGCAGTCCGTCTGGGCGGAATACGACCGCGTCGGGCTGCTCGACCTCGTGCGCCAACGGCAGAAAGCCGCCTGACCGCGCATGCTCGCCGCGCTGGAGGCACGCCCCAGCCACGCCTCGTTCGGCCGTCCCGGCGGGGCGCGGCGACGCACGCCCGTCTTCATCGTGTGCTCGCCGCGACCGCGCGTCGGGCGCACGCTGATCGCGCGCCTGCTGGTCGACTATCTCGTCGCCGACGGCCGCGTGCCGTTTGCCTTCGACGCCAATCCGGACGATCCGGTGCTATCGGACTACCACCCGGGCTGCACGGTGCCTGCGAGCCTGGCCAACACCTACGGCGAGATGGCCCTGTTCGACCGGCTCATCCTCTACGACGGCCGGCCGAAGGTCATCGACCTCGGACCCAATCTCTTCGACGCCTTCTTCTCGAGCGCCGAGACCATCGGCTTCGTCGACGGCGCCCGCGCCAGGCGCATCGATACCGTGGCGCTCTTTGTCGTCGAGAACCATGCTCGCGCCAATGCCGCCCTTCAGGGGTTGCCGCGACGCTTTCCGAGCATGACCGTCGTACCGGTGGTCAACGACATGCTCTTTCCCTTCGGTGCCTCCCTGCCCCCGCTTCCCGAAGAGGACATGCCGCCACTGCGCATCGGCCTGCTACCGCAGATGCTGCACGGCATCGTCATGCGCCCGCGGTTCTCCCTCGGCGGCTATTTCGCCACGCAGTCGGAGCAGCGCACCATGTTGCACCGCTGGATAGCGGACGGCTTCGTCGGGTTCCGCGACGTCGAGCTGCGCCTGCACATCGCGCAACTGGCGACGCTGTTCAGGGTCGCATTCTAGGTCGCGATCGCGAAGAATCCGGAGGCCCGGCCGTGGCCGAGAACGCCGCCGCACTCGCGCGACCCGCACGCCACCGCCGAACGCTTCCGCGAGCTGCTGCGCCTGATCGCGCCGTGGGAGCGAGGCCCGCTCAGCCGACGCCGCCGCGGTTCCACCCGCGCCCGGTGTCGCCGTAGCCCTCCCAACCGTCGGCCGTAACGGCGAGCGTGTCCTCCAACTTGATGAAGCCGCGCCGGGGATGATGCAGCGTCGTCTCGATGGAGAGCACCATCCCGGCCTCGAGCGGCTTGTCCATGTCGTCACGGCCGTAGGTCAGGCGCGGCGATTTATGCGAGACGAGGCCCATGCCGTGGGCGACGAAATCGATGGCACTGGCATTGGACGAGCGGCCGAGCACGGCGCCGGCGCTGGCATAGACGTCAGCGCCGCTGGCACCGGCGCGGACGGGAGCGCGCGCCGCCATCTGGATGGCGTCCACCTCGCCGAGCAGATCGACGAGTTCCGCATCCGGCTCGCCGTGGATCGCCATGCGGCAGAGGTCGCCGATATAGCCGCCGTAGTTGCCGCCCGAATCGAGCGAGAGGATATCGCCCTCCCCCCAGACCTGATCGGACGGCGCCCGGTTGACGCTGGTGCCGGCCGTGATCAGGCAATATTCGAAGGTGAGCCCGCGCCTGACCTCTTCCTCCCTCAGCGCCTGCACCAGGTCGCTCTTGGTGGCGCCAGGACCATGCCCGGCGATCACCGCCAACATGGCGTCGACGACCCGTTCGGACGCCGCGCGGATCAGTTCCAGCTCGTGCGCCGTCTTGACCGCACGCAGCCGCTCCAGCGGCGAGCCGGCCTCGACGATCCTGGCGCCGGCCATGCCGTCGATGAGCACCGCCTCGGCATCCGCCGGCAGGAAGGCACGCTCGACGCCGATGCTGCCGACCTTGCCGAGCGAGCGGATGTGCTCGACGGCAAGCGCCATCGCATCGCGGCTGCCGCGGGCGCGCGGCACGACCGTCGGCACCCAGAAGCGGCCGTTGTCGCGCTCGTAGCCCTCCAGCGAATTGCCGATATATGCCGACCGCTCTGGGTGGCCCTTCTGATAGACCAGCAGCGGCAGGTAGCGGCTTGGCCCGATCGCATCGAAATGATCGAAGAAGAAGAAGCGGTAGCCGCCGAGCAGGTATTGGATGTTGGGCTTGGAGCAGACGACGACCACGTCGATCCCGGCCCCCTCCAGCAGCCGGTCGAGGCGGGCGGCGTCGAATGGAAGGGCGCGCGCCTCCCCGTTGCGGGCAGCGCCCGCGTCGCTTGTCACTGCCATCCCTGCCTCCCCCTCCCAAGCCTTTGGGCTCTATCTCAGTTCGGCGCAGAAGCGCTGGATGCGCTCGCCCGCGTTCTCCAGCGCCTCGGTCGAGGTGGCGTAGGAGATGCGGAAGTTGGGGCCGAAGCCGAAGGCCGAGCCCTGCACCACCGCCACGCCCTCCGCCTCGAGCAGCTCGGTGACGAAATCATCGTCGCTTGCGATCACCTTGCCCGACGGCGCCGTCTTGCCGATCAGCTCGGCGCAGGACGGATAGACGTAGAAGGCGCCCTCCGGCGTCGGGCAGTTGAGCCCGCGCGCCTGGTTCATCATCGAGACGACCAGGTCGCGCCGCTCCTTGAACACCTTGTTGTGCTCCGCGATGAAATCCTGCGGGCCGGTAAGCGCCTCGAGCGCCGCCCATTGCGAGATCGACGTCGGGTTGGAGGTCGATTGCGACTGGATCTTGGCGATCGCCTTGATCAGTTCGACCGGGCCGCCGGCATAGCCGATACGCCAGCCGGTCATGCAATAGGCCTTGGAGACGCCGTTGACGGTGAGCGTGCGCGCCATCAGCGCCGGCTCGACCTGGGCCGGCGTGGTGAAGACGAAATCGTCGTAGACCAGGTGCTCGTACATGTCGTCGGTCATCACCCAGACCTGGGGATGGCGCGCGAGCACGTCGGTGAGCGCCTTCAGCTCGGCGCGGCTATAGGCGGCGCCCGACGGGTTCGACGGCGAGTTGAAGATGAACCACTTGGTCTTCGGCGTGATCGCCTTTTCGAGCGCGTCGGGCGTGACCTTGAAGTTGGTCTTGAGCGACGCCTCGACGAAGGTCGGCGTGCCGCCGGCGAGCAGCGCCATGTCCGGATAGCTCACCCAGTAGGGCGTCGGGATGAGCACCTCGTCGCCGGGATTGATGGTCGCCATCAGCGCGTTGTAGAGCACCTGCTTGCCGCCGGTGCCGACCGTGATCTGGTTGGCGGCATAGGTGAGGTCGTTCTCGCGCTTGAACTTGTCGACGATGGCCGCCTTGAGCTCGGGGATGCCGTCGACGGCGGTGTACTTGGTCTTGCCGTCGCGGATCGCCTTGATCGCCGCTTCCTTGATGTTGTCGGGCGTATCGAAGTCGGGCTCGCCGGCACCCAGCCCGATGACGTCGCGACCGGCGGCCTTGAGTTCACGCGCTTTGTTGGTGACCGCGATCGTTGCAGAGGGCTTCACGCGGGCGAGCGAGTCGGCAAGGAAGGCCATGATCCGGGCTCCGGAAAGGGTTTGACAAACGGCGCGGACACTAGGCCCGGCGGGCCGGAATCACAAGCAAAACGAGGGAATTTCAGGCGCCTGCGTCACCGCGGGTCGGGGATCGAGCGTATGGCGGCGAGGCCCTGTTCGGCGCGCGACGCCGCCAGTGCCGCGGCCGGTGCGGGGGTCACGGCCGGCGCCATCAGGCGGCGCTGTAGCCGGTTGGCGAGGTAGGTCGCGACGATGGCCACGATCACGCCACCGATCACATCGACGAAATGATGGCCACCCTCGACCGGCGCCGTCGCCAGCATCGCCACGTTCAGCGCAAGCATCGGCCAGAAGAATTTCCAGACGCCGCGGAAGGCCAGCACGATGATGATGTTGAGGACCGCGTGATAGGACGGGAACGCGATCAGCCCCTTGATATCGTCCAGCGTGAAGCTGGTCCACGCACCGGATCTCAAGTCGAAGAACGCCTGCTTGTAGTCAAGATCGACGATCGGGTGATGCAGCGCCAATGTTTCGTCGGGCCGGAAATAGGCCAAGGCGCCGGAGGACGGCCACAGGCCCGATATGCCGATGGCGATCAGCCCGCCGATCATGGCGGCAAGCACCAGCTCGCTCGCCCGGTCGGTTCTCTCGGTCACAGCCAGCGCGATGATGCCGAATGCGATAAAGGGCAGCGCCGCGAAATAGAGCAATGCGTATGCGATGCCAAGTGCGGGATGGCTCACGACATAGGCGTAATAGGCTGGCCAATCAAGGTGGAGTGCATTGTCGAGCGCGGCAAGGCGATCGTCGATGAGCGGGAAATCGAGGGTGACGACGAGATTGCTGAACACGCCGGCGGCGGCCGAGAAGGCCAGCAGCCATGTCGTCTCGCGCACCATGACGACGAAATTCCGGTTCGGCCGCCAGCGGCCATAGATCTCGGCGACGACCAGGAGGATGGCGACGGCGGCGATCACGCGAATCGTGCTGGCAAGCGCGAATTTGAAATGGGCGAGCTCGATCCACACGGCATCGACGACCACGATCACCACGGTAATCGCGATCTTGAGAAAGTCTTCGGGCGTGAATTCGCCAGGTCGCTGCATGGTGTGGTCTCGGCTATCGAAGGCCGGAAGCGGGCACCATGCAGACATGACATGATCTTGGTATCGAAATCCTTACCTCAGGCCGCCCGCTCCATGGCCACCGACAGGGACGGTGCGCTCTTCAGCGTCTGATAGACGACGCAATAGCGCTCGGTGAGCTTGACGAGCGTGGCGATCTGCTCGTCGCTGAGATCGCCCTCAACCTCGATTTTGAGGCGCACGTCGCGGAAGCCAACCGGCGCTTCCTTCGACACGCCGAGCGTGCCGCGAAAATCGAGGTCGCCCTCGGCATGGAGGCGCGCGTCGGTGACCGGAAAGCCGAGCGAGGTGGCGACCGCATTGAGCGTGACGCCGGCGCAGGCGACCAGCGCCTGCAGCAGCATGTCGCCGGAGCACACATTGACCGCCGGTCCGCCGGTCGCCGGATGCAGGCCGGCGCGGGCGAGCGCCTGCCCGGTCTCGACCGAGCAGGTGACCCCGTCGCCGATGGCGCCTCGGGCATGCAGCGTCACCAGCGCCGCGTCCGGGTCCTCGCGATAGCGCTGCTTGAGGGGCGCCTGGGCCGCTTTCAGTTGCTCACCGTCCATTCTGGTACTCCGTTCGTTCTCGTTTTCGATCAATCTGCGTGATGCGACCCTCACCCATTGGAATTTGACGGGGGCCGGACGCCAGCCAATTCTTCGTGAGAAGAGCGGGGAGAACGAATGACCTACACGCTTTATTCGATGCAGTCCTCGGGGAACTGCTACAAGCCGCGGCTGGCGATGCACCAGCTCGGCATCCCCTTCCGCCTGATCGAGACCGACCCGTCGAAGGGCGCGACGCGCACGCCGGAATTCCTGGCGCTCAACCCGAACGGCCGCGTGCCGCTGCTGGTGCTGCCCGACGGGCGCAAGCTGTCGGAATCGAACGCCATGCTGCTCTATCTCGCCGAGGGCACGCCTTTGCTGCCCGCCGACCGCTTCGGGCGGGCGCTGGTGCACCAATGGCTGTTCTTCGAGCAATACGACCACGAGCCGGTGATCGCCGTCGCCCGCTCGTGGATGAAGATCTATCCCGAGCGCATCGGCAAGGCGACGCCGGAGCAGATCGCCGACTGGCAGACGCGGGGTAATCGCGCGCTCTCGGTCATGGAGCAGGCGCTGGCCAAGAGCGACTGGCTCGCCGGCGACACCTATTCGGTCGCCGACATCGCGCTCTACGCCTATACCCACGTCGCCGGAGACGGCGGCTTCGATCTCTCTGCCTATCCGGCCATCGGCGCCTGGCTCACGCGCGTTGCCGCCCGGCCCGGCCACGTTCCCATGGACTGGCGGCCGGAGGGATAGACCAAACTAGCCCATCCGACCGCAGTTCGCGCCAGGTCACACTAGGTATACGGTGGTGGCCAGCGAGGAGACAATCGGTGGCCGAGTGGACGCCAATATCTGTCCTACCGAACATCAACGTGGGGCGGGCAATTGAGGGAAATAGACTTGCGCTCGTGCCCCCGGATGATGACCGCGTTGTCACGCTCGCGAAGGCCCATCCGGTTTTCCGAACATTTGTCGGCAGGTTCACCGACGCCTTCAGAGTGACGGTACAGCCAAGCATCCTCATTGGTCGAGGCCCGATTCGCGGCGTTGAAACAGTGGCGAGTTTCCGTGACCTGATATCAGTGTCGACTATTTCCCGGTGCCGAGCACTTCAGATCATCCACCAACGTTCGTCTGGCGTCATCTGGTCAAATGCCTTTGACATGTATCCCTGGATGGTAGGGCGCGACAATCAACACCTAATCGGAAGTACACCGGCTCATGTGGGTTTCCATCAGGTGAGGACTTTCCGCGGCCAATCGTCACCCGACGTACCGTACACAAGACTGAATACTTGGGAGCTGGATGGGCCTCTCAATGCCGAACTTGTGCATCGATGGCGCCGAAGGCACATCGGTCGAAGTAGGGATTGGAGCGACATTGCGCTCTTTCGTTCTCTAAACATGGCTCATCACGCTAGCCAGTTGCCTGCTGGAACTGACACCACAAGGCTCGACGTCGGTCGCATGATTGCGTTGTGGGTCAGCGCATTCGAGATATTGGTCCATCCAGGCACAGGGAGATCCGGCACGAAAGCGGTCTTCCAGCTTCTCAATTCCGTCCATTGGCAAATGGAGGAGTGCCGCGCTAGGCGCTACCACGCTGAAGTTCGCAAGGGCGAGGTCATACCAAACTCGATCTTGGCGTGTTGGCTATACGGAGTACTCTACCGGGCAAGAAATCAGTTTTTGCATGGCAATCCCATAACGCGAACGACTGGAACCATTCCCCTAACACCGCGTGTTAGCCTTTTGCAGTATGCAGCACCTTTGTACCGGATGGCGTTGACAGCCTTCCTTGGCTTGCTACCTCAAAGGCCC
>CAWAIR010000026.1:0-50422 GCA_963782045.1 uncultured Alphaproteobacteria bacterium | reverse complement strand
CTCGACATCGGCGGTCTGGCCAAGGGCCAGCACCAGGGAATCGACCGGCAGCGTCTCGAATTCGCCGGTCGGGTGCAGCGAGCCGTCCGCATCGAGCCCGACATGCTCGATGGTGACGCCCTCCTCGCCGAAGCGGGTCGGGTTGGTCAGCCACTTCGCCTTGACGCCTTCCAGGAATGCCGCGTCAGCCTCGTAGGGCTCGGCGCGCATATGGGCGCGGTCGCGGCGATAGACGATGATCGCCTCCTCGACGCCCAGCCGCCTGGCGACGCGCGCGGCGTCCATGGCGGTGTTGCCGCCGCCGATCACCGCCACCACGCGGCCGAGATTGGGCGCCATGCCCTTCTCGACATGCTCCAGCATGCTGATCGCGTCGATCATCTGCTTGCCATCGGCGGCGGGGATATCGAGGTGATTGCCGTCATGGGTGCCGATCGCGACGAAGCAGGCATCGAAGCCGCCGGTCGTCATCGCCGCCACCACATCGTCGACGCGCGTGTTCATCACCATGCGCACGCCCATGTTTTCGATGCGCTTGATCTCGGCAAGCAGCTCGGCGCGTGGCAGCCGGTAGGCCGGAATGCCGTAGTGCATCATGCCGCCGGGCTCGGCTTCCGCGTCGCGGATCTCCACTTCATGGCCCATCAGGCGCAGGTGCCAGGCGCACGACAGGCCGCCCGGGCCGGCGCCGATGACCAGCACCTTCTTGCCGGTCGGCTTGCCGGCCGGAACCGTCCAGCCATGCTCGACGGCGAGATCGCCGAGAAAGCGCTCGACCGCGTGGATCGACACGGATTCGTCGAGATCCTTGCGGCTGCAACTGCCCTCGCAGGGGTGGTAGCAGGCGCGGCCGTGAATCCCCGGCAGCGGATTGTCCCTGACCAGCGTGCGCCACGCCGCCTCGCAGCGGCCTTCGCGCACCAGCGCGAGCCAAGCCTGGATGTTTTCTCCGGCGGGGCAGGCACGGTTGCAGGGGGGCAGGTGATCGATCCAGGTAGGGTGCTGCCAGCGCTGCGGGCCGGCTCCTTTCTGGATGGTCGCACGCAGCACCGGTGTCAGGTCTTCGAGGACGAAACTCATGCCTATTTGGCCCCTCTGGAAAGTCGCCGGCACCGTGGTCCTGGCCACCAACCGGACAATGACGTGGCTCAAGACGATTGAAATCGGGCGCCTGGACTCAGTGTCAAGAAATCCTTTAGCAGATCAACCGCCGCAGGTGGGTGGTTCAATTCCGGCCGAGGCTGCCCGGCGGCAACGGGCTCAGCCGTCCCGGATCGAAAGGCTTCAGGTTCACCGTCCTGGCGGCGCCGTCAAGGATCAGTTCGGCCATCGCCTCGCCGGTCGCCGGCGCATTGAGGATACCCCCGACGCTGTGTCCGGTGGCCACAAAGGCGCCGGAGACGCCGGGAATCGGCCCGATCAGCGGCACGCCGTCGCGCGTCACCGGCCGGTAGCAGGCCTGGCGGGCGCGGATCGGCGCCGCGCTGAGGACCGGCGAGAGATCGCGGCAGATCGCCTCGAAACGTGCGCTGTCGTCGGGTTCGGGCACAACATGGGCCGGATCGACCGGGATCGGCGCTTCGCTGCGATAGCCGCAAATGTAGGTGGTGCCGTCGCCGCGCGGAAAGACCTCCGGATGCGCCGCACCGTCCGCGGTTTCGAGGAACAGCGCTTCGGCCGGCAGCGCGTCGCCGGTCTCGAAGACGAGGCTGTGGCCCTTCAGCCCGAAGACCGGCGGCAGCGGCAGCCACTGCGTCGCCAGGATCGACCACGGCCCCAGCGCGATCACCACCGCGTCTGCGGCAAGCGTCTCCCCGTCCACGCCGACGCCGGTGACCCGGCCGTCTTCCGCGACGATGCCGGTCACTTCGCCGGCATGCAACACGGCGCCATCGGCCTGTGCCGCCTGCATCATGGCGCGCGTGAAGGCGGCCGGATGCACCTGCGCGGTGGTTTCGGCGCCGTCCAGCCGCTGCCCGATCGCGACCGAGCCGGATACCCAGGCGACCGGGCCGCCATCGGCCGCGCCGGAATAGCCGGCATGGCCGCTATAGGTCACCATGCGGCGATAGTTCCACGCCGTTTGGCCATCGCGCGCCGCGGCGAGTTCGGCGTGGAGCGCGAAGCTGCGCCGCGCCAGCGCCTGCAACGGCCCGCCGTCGCACCAGTCGAGCGCCAGAAAGCCGCCGGACTTGCCCGAGGCGGCATTGGCGACGCCGGTGCGCTCGACGACGGTCACGCGCGCGCCCTGCCGGGCGAGGAAATAGGCGGTCGCGCAGCCGATGGCGCCGCCGCCGCAGATGACCACATGCATCAGGTCCAGTCCTTCCGTCTGCCGGCGTCCGCCAAACATCCTGCTCCGAGATCTTCTCATTCTCGACCATGCGCAAGGTCTCGCGCGGTGCGCATGGACAATTGCTTTTGACGGCGGGTTGGCCCAGAAACCGGGAGCCCGTCACGGGGGGCACCGAAGCCGGCGATCAGAACAAAGCGACAAGTAACATGGCGGGCGGACCCTACGATCTTGCAATCATTGGCGGCGGTATCAGCGGATGCGGCATCGCGCGCGACGCCGCCGGCCGGGGCCTCAGCGTCTTCCTGGCCGAGATGGGCGATCTCGCCGGCGCCACCTCGTCGGCCTCGACCAAGCTCGTTCACGGCGGCCTGCGCTATCTCGAATACTACAAGTTCCGCCTGGTCCACGAGGCGCTGGTCGAGCGCGAGGTGCTGTGGCGCGCGGCGCCCCACATCATCCGCCAGATGCGCTTCGTCCTGCCGCATCACCGCAGCTTGCGGCCGTGGCTGCGCATCCGCATGGGCCTGTTCATGTACGACTACATGGGCGGCCGCCGGCTGCTGCCACCGACCAAGGTCCTTGATCTGACCAAGGATTCGGCCGGGGCGCCGCTCAAGCCGGAATTCCGCCGCGCCTTCGAATATTCCGATTGCTGGGTGGACGATTCGCGTCTGGTCATCCTCAACGCCCGCGATGCCGCCGAGCGCGGTGCCGACATCCGCACGCGCACCAAGCTTGTCGCCGCCCGCCGCGCCGACGGCCTCTGGCATCTGACGCTGGAAGACGGGCGCAGCGGCACCAGGAGCCAGATCACGGCCCGCGCCGTGGTCAACGCCGCCGGTCCGTGGGTGACCGAGGTGCTGTCGGAGGTCGCCGGCCTTGCTTTGCCGGCTAAGGTTCGCCTGGTCAAAGGCAGCCATATCGTCGTCGACCGCATGTTCGACCACGACCGCGCCTACGTCTTCCAGAACGCCGACGGCCGCATCTGCTTCGCCATTCCCTATCTCGACGATTTCACCCTGGTCGGCACCACCGACGAGGATTTCAAGGGCGATCCCGCCGGTGTCCTCATCGACGACGCCGAGACCGACTATCTGCTCGCCGCGGTCAGCGAATACTTCAGGAAGCCGGTCACCCGCGCCGACCTGCGCTGGACCTATTCCGGCGTTCGCCCGCTCTATGACGACGGCGCCAGCGAGGCCAAGGCTGCCACCCGCGACTACGTGCTGGCCGTCGACCGGCCGGCGGGCGGCGCGCCTCTGCTTTCGGTCTTCGGCGGCAAGATCACCACCTATCGGCGGCTCTCCGAACAGGCGCTGAAACGCCTCAAGCCGACCTTCCCGCACATGGGCAAGCGGTGGACGGCGGCGGCGCCGCTCCCCGGCGGCGATATTGCCGTGACCGGCTTCGATGCCTGGGTCAAGGAGATGGCGGCCCGCTACCCCTTCCTCGACGGCAGGGTCGTCGAGCGTCTCTGCCGGGCCTATGGCACCCGCATCGCCATGCTCCTCGACGGCGCCGCCAGCGCCGCCGATCTCGGCCGCAATTTCGGCGAGGGCCTCAGCGAGCGCGAGGTGGACTACCTCATCGCCAACGAATGGGCGGAGACGGTCGACGATATCCTCTGGCGGCGCAGCAAGCTCGGCCTCAAGCTGACGACGGCCGGACGCGACGAGCTTGTCGCCTATCTCGCCAAGCGAACCGGCTGAACGATGGGTATCGTCGCGCTCGATCACGTCCAGCTCGCCATGCCGCGGGACAGGGAGGACGAAGCGCGCACCTTCTATGTCGGCGTCCTCGGCTTCACCGAGCAGGTGAAGCCGGCGAACCTCAGGAAGCGTGGCGGCGTCTGGTTCGCAAAAGGCGACCTCAAGGTCCATCTCGGCGTCGAGGCGGGCTTCCGCCCGGCCCGCAAGGCCCACCCGGCCTTCCGGGTCGAGAACCTCGCCGAGCTGCGGGCGCGCTGCGAGGCTGCCGGCTTCGCCACCATCGACGACGCGCCGCTGCCCGGTTACGAACGCTTCTACGTCCACGACCCCTTCGGCAACCGCATCGAGTGCCTGGAGCCGCAGGACGCCTGACGCGGCCGCTCGGGTATCGCCAGCGCGAGAGGCGGTTCAGGCGATCTTTTCGGGGAAGCAGCCGAGCGAGCCGGAGCGGATCTCGTCGTAGATGCGCTGCACGTCGGCCTTGCGGCATAGCCGCGTGCCGGCGGTGAGCACGCTGGCCGCGCCCGCCGCGATGGCGAAGGTCAGCGTATCCTCAATGCTGCGATGCTCCGACAAGGCGAGCGCCATGGCGCCGACGAAGCTGTCGCCGGCGCCGACCGCCGAATGCGCCTGCACCCGCGGCGAGCGCATGCGCAGCACCCCGTCGCGGGTGGCCACCATGGCGCCCGAGGCGCCCAGCGTCACCGCCACGATCTCGGCGCGGCCGCGCTGCACCAGATCGACGGCGGCGTCGCGCGCCGCCTCGTCGTCGAGGCGCCGCCCCTTGAGGGCTTCCAGCTCGTTGATGCTCGGCTTGACCATGTAGACCGGCACGCGCTCCAGCGTCACGCTCAGGCCGGCGCCGGAGCTGTCCAGAATGAACTTGCCGCCCTTCTCGCGCACGATCTCGGCGACCTGCGCCAGCACGTTGGTCGGCGCGCCCAGCGGCACGCTGCCGCTGGCCACGAAATAGTCGAACTTGGCCTGGCGCACCGCCTCGAGGCAGGCCTCGATCTCCTCCGGCGACAGCTTCGGGCCGTTGGGGGTGAAGCGGTATTCGGAGCCGGTCTTGCGCTCGTAGACCGTGAAACTGATGCGGGTATTGCCGCTGATCGGCACGATCGTGCGGTGAATGCCGGCGTCGCCGAGCAACTGGTCGAGCAGGGCGCCGGAGAAGCCGCCGGCCGGGCAGATGACCTCCGCCTCGCCGCCGAGTTCGGTGATCACCCGTGCCGCATTCACGCCGCCGCCACCGGGATCATAGGTCTCGTTGGAGGTACGCACTTTGTGGACCGGGCGGACAAGGTCCGCCTCGCTCGCCACGTCGATGGTCGGGTTCAGCGACATCGTGACGATTCTCATCAGGCACTCCCGGCATTTCAGCGATTTACCATGTTCGCAGCCATTACACTGTCACAGCCAAACTGGCGAGCGTTGCGTTATCGCAATGACCTCGTATTTACCTTTGCAGCGCAAGGTTGCCGCCCTGGGGGCCGGAATCCGGCCATCTGCGGGCAGGAGCCTTTCATGGACGACCACGCGCACGATCTCGGTCGTGTCGTCACGGTTAACGGCGCGGGTGCGCACGCCCGGCTGTTCAAATCAATCGTGTCGATCGTCGCCGACGAAGGCGGCCTGACCATCGGCCGTCTCGTCGGCATCCGCGTCGATCACTCGCTGGTCGTCGGTGTCGTCGTGTCGATGACCATATCTATGCCCGATCCCGGCGACGACGAGGGTGGCAACCTGATTGCCGAGATCGACTTCATGGGTGAGATCAAGCAGTACGGCACCGAGAGCGCCAGCTTCCAGCGCGGCGTGACGACCTATCCGACCATCGGCAATGCGATCAGGCGGCTGCAGACCGGCGACATTGCCGTCATCCATCGCATCGCCAGCGGCGACACCATCGAGGTCGGTCGCCTGCGCCTCGACGCCTCGGTTCCCGCGCTCATCAATTTCGACGACCTCTTGCGCAAGCACTTCGCGGTACTCGGTACCACCGGCGTCGGCAAGTCCACCGCGGTGGCGCTCATCCTTCAGGAAATCCTCAAGAAGAAGGCCAATCTCAGGATCTTCCTGGTCGATCCGCACAACGAATATGCCGCCTGCTTCGGCGAATTGGCCCGTGTCGTCGACCCGAAGCACCTGCAGCTTCCCTTCTGGCTGTTCAATTTCGAGGAGATCGTCGACGTCTTCTTCCGCGGCCGCCCCGGTGTCGAGGAAGAGACCGAGATCCTCGCCGAGCTGATCCCTGTCGCCAAGGCACGCTATGCCGCCAATCTGCGCGGCGAGCGCGTTCAGGTACGCAAGGCCTCGGCCGTCGGCTTCACCGCCGATACGCCGGTGCCCTACCGCATCTCCGAGCTGGTCGATCTGATCAAGGACGCCATGGGCAAGCTCGAGAACCGCACGGCCTGGACGCGCTATCACCGCCTGGTGACGCGCATCGAGACGCTCGGCAACGACTCCCGCTACGCCTTCATGTTCAACAACCTCTTCGTCGAGGACATGATGGTGCAGGTGCTGGAGGACCTGTTCCGCCTGCCGATCAACGGCAAGCCGATCACCGTGCTGCAGCTCGCTGGCCTGCCGGCCGAGGTTGTCGATTCGGTGGTTTCGGTTGTCACCCGCATGGGCTTCGAGTTCGGCGTGTGGAGCGAGGGCTCGGCGCCGCTGCTGGTGTGCTGCGAGGAGGCCCATCGCTACGCCCCGGCCGACCGCAAGCTCGGCTTCGGGCCGACCCGCAAGGCGCTCTCGCGCATCGCCAAGGAAGGGCGCAAATACAGCGTTTTCCTCGGCGCCATCACCCAGCGCCCGACCGATCTCGACCCCACCATCCTCTCCCAGTGTTCGACGGTCTTCGCCATGCGCATGGCCAACGACCGCGACCAGGAGATCGTCCGTTCGGCGGTGCCCGATGCCGCCGCCAGCCTGATTGCGTTCCTGCCCTCGCTGGGCACGCGCGAGGCCATCGCGTTCGGTGAAGGCGTGCCGCTACCGACCCGCTTTTCCTTCAAGGATGTCGCAGAGGACCGCCTGCCGCGCAGCCAGTCCGGTCGCCTCGGCCGGCTCGAGGACGGCGGCCGGGTCGACAGGGATTTCATCCATGCGGTGGTCGATCGCTGGCGCGAATCCTCCACCGTCAACACGGCGCCGCGCATCGGCCTGTCGGCGCTCGAACAGCCAGCGCTCGGCGACGATGGCTTGGGCGCGCCGCTGATCCCGCGTCGCTCCGGGTGACGGCAATGCGGGGCGAGGCTGGCTCAGTCGCGCGTTGGCGGCCGCTGGTAGGCGGCCAGGAACATGGTCACCGCCGATTCCACCACCGCGTCGATCTGCGCCTCGCTCGGCCGCTCACGCGCCCCGAACATCAGCGGGCGCGACAGCGACGCCTGGGCCAGCTCGAGGAACTGCGCTGCCGCAAGATCGACATCGGGCATGGCAAGCCTGCCCGCCGCGATCTGCACGTCGAAGTATTGCGCCAGCAGGCCGGTGCACTGCTTCGGCCCGTGGTCGTAGAAATCAAGCGCGATGTCCGGCATGCGCTCGGCCATGGCGACGATCGTGCGCATCGCCATCACCACATGGGCTTCGGTGATGAAGCGGGCGAACTGCCGGCCGACGCGGGTCAGCGCGGCGCGCACGTCCGTCTCGTCCGGGTCGAGCGTGAAGATCGTCGGAAACTGGCGCTCCTTTTCCTCGCGCACCAGTTCCTGGAACAGCCGCTCCTTGCTGTCGAAATAGACGTAGAGCGTCCCCTTGGAGACGCCGGCCTGCTTGGCGATGTCGCCCATGCTGGTGGCGTCGAACCCCTGATGCATGAATTGCCGATAGGCGCCATCGAGGATCTGGCGCCGCTTGCGGTTGTCCTGGCCGGCGGCGGCCCGGCCACCGGTCGCCGCGTCTGTCGTTTCGACATTGGTCATCGCGTCTCTGCCTCCATGGTGCGGCCCGTTTGCCCGGCGGCCTGTGCACAGCGCAGGGGAGGCTCACAAAAAAATGACCGAACCGTTCAGTTCGATCTTGAAATAGACGTTCTAGAGGCGTATGTCAATCGCCATCGAACTGAACGGTTCGGTCAAATTCTGAACGCCAACCCGGCGCAACTCCTTGGAAGAGGCCGGTTTTCGGCTCAAGTCAGGACTGAGCAATGGCCAAGTTCATAGAAGAAACCGCCGGTGGCGGGCAGGCTGCTGTGTTGTTCGAGGTCGCGCCGCCGAAGGCCCGCAGGACACCCGTTGACGACACTTCGATCGGCGCAACCCAGCCGACGCTGGCGCCGACCGACATACCGCCGGTTGATGCACCGTCCCCGGCCAGGAAAGGCCGCATGCGCACCTACGCGCTGGTCGCCGCCGGTCTGGCCATCGCCCTCGGCGCCGGTGTCTTCGGCTACAACTGGTGGACCGTCGGCCGCTTCATGATTTCCACCGACGACGCCTATGTCGGCGCCGATACATCGACGGTGACCTCCAAGATCAGCGGCTACGTCAAATCGGTGCCGGCGCCGGACAATACGCACGTCAAGGCCGGCGACCCGCTGGTCGTTCTCGACCCTGCCGATTATCAGAATGCGCTCGACCGGGCCGAGGCACAGATCGCCACCGGCGCGGCGACCGTCGCCCGCATCGGTAAGCAGATCGCCTCGTACGAATCTGCGGTCAAATCGGCGGAAGCTGATCTCGCCTCGGCCAAGGCTGCCGACATCAACGCCGTGGCGCAGTACGACCGCGCCAACGCTCTGGCCGCCAACGGCTTCGCCACCACCGCGTCGCTCGATTCGGCGCGCTCGACCCGTGACCAGGCCGACCAGACCGCAGCGGCCGCCGACGCCGCGCTCGCCGCGGCGCGCGCCAATGTCGATGTCGCCATCGCCCAGAAGATCGAGGCCGAGCGGACGCTCGACCAGTACCGGCTTGCCCGCGATATGGCGCAGCTCAATCTCGACCACACGGTGGTCCGCGCGCCGTTCGACGGCGTCGTCGGCAATGGCGCCGCCCAGCCCGGAGAATATGTCCAGCCCGGCCAGCGGCTGCTCGCCCTGGTGCCGCTCGACGCGATCTATGTCGACGCCAATTTCAAGGAGACGCAGCTCGCCGAGATCAGGCCCGGGCAGACCGCCACGATCACCGTCGATGCCTATCCGAACCTGAAGATCGAGGGCACGGTGCAGAGCATCGCCCCGGCATCCGGCTCTCAATTCAGCTTGCTGCCGCCCGACAACGCCACCGGCAACTTCACCAAGGTCGTGCAGCGCGTGCCCGTGCGCATCCGGCTCCCGGCCAAGGTCGCCGCCGAAGGGCTGATCCGCCCCGGTATGTCGGTGGTCGCCGACGTCGACATCCGCACCGGCGGCACGCAGGTTGCGGCGCACTAGGCAGCGCGCAAGCGAGGACCGCCGCCATGTCCAGCGCCGATATCGCGCTCGCTGCCGCTCCGCCGGTGCCGTCGGCCGAGCCGGTCGTCACGCCCAAGCTGATCGTCGCCTTCGTGGCGCTTGCCGCCGGCATGTTCATGGCGATCCTCGACATCCAGATCGTCGCATCGTCGCTGAACGAGATCCAGGCCGGCCTATCGGCCAGCTCTTCGGAAATCTCCTGGGTGCAGACCGCCTATCTGGTCGCCGAGATCGTCATGATCCCGCTCACCGGCTTCCTCAGCCGGGCGCTGTCGACGCGCTATCTCTTCGCCATCTGCGCCGCCGGCTTCACCGTGTTCAGCGTCTTGTGCGCCGGCTCCTCCTCGATCGGCGAGATGATCGTCTGGCGCGCCGCGCAAGGCTTCATCGGCGGCGCCATGATCCCGGTGGTCTTCTCCGCCGCCTTCACCGCTTTCCCCAAGAGCCGCCAGGCGATGATCGCGGCCATTGTCGGCCTCATCGCCACCCTGGCGCCGACCGTCGGTCCGACCGTCGGTGGCTACCTCACCAGCACCTTCTCCTGGCACTGGCTGTTCCTGATCAACGTCGTGCCGGGCATTCTGGTGACCGCCGCAGTGCTCTTCTTCGTCGATTTCGACCGGCCGGACCTGTCATTGCTGCGCCGCATCGACTGGACCGGCCTCATCACGCTGGCGGCCTTCCTCGGCAGCCTCGAATACGTACTCGAAGAGGGCGCCGGAAAGGACTGGTTCAACGACCAGACCATCACCAATTTCTCGATCGTCGCCGTCGCCTCGGGCGTTGCCTTCTTCTGGCGCGCCTTCACCGCCAAAGAGCCGATCGTCGACATGTGGGCCTTCGCCGACCGCAACTTCTGGACTGGCTCGCTGTTCTCCTTCGTCCTCGGCGTCGGCCTCTACGGCCTCACCTTCCTGCTGCCGATCTTTCTTGCCGGCGTGCGCGGCTACGATGCGATGGATATCGGCAATACGGTCTATGTCGCCGGTGCCTTCATGATGCTGGCGGCGCCGATCGTTGGCGGCCTCGCGCCAAAGGTCGACCCGCGCATTCTGATCGCCATCGGTCTGGGGCTCTTCGGGCTCTCCTGCTTCCAGCTGGTTCCCGTGACCAAGGACTGGGCCTATTGGGAATTGTTCGTCTCCCAGGCGATGCGCGGTTTCGGCATGATGTTCTGCATGGTGCCGTCCAGCGTCCTGGCGCTCGGCACCTTGCCACACGAGCGCGTCAAGAACGCCTCCGGCCTGTTCAACCTGACGCGCAATCTCGGTGGCGCCTTCGGGTTGGCCATCCTCACCACCATTCTCAACAAGCGCACGGACCTGCACATCGCCCGCCTGCACGAGGCGGTGAACTGGGCCCACAGCGCCGCCACCGAGCGGCTCTCGACGCTGACCGATGCCTTCTCGACGACCCTCGGTTCTGATGCCGGCCGTCAGGCGCTGAAGGTCATGCAGAACACGGTGCGCCGCGAGGCGCTGGTCATGGCCTTCTCGGACGTGTTTCTGATCGTCGCCGTGCTGTTCGTTGCCGTGGTGCTGCTGGTGCCGCTCGCCCGCAAGCCACGCGAGGATGCTGCCGCCGGCGCCGGCGTCCACTGAGCACCGTCCGCCGCTATTCACTCAGGCGGAAGACACGAATCCGGTCGAACAGGATGGCCAGCAGGATGGCGACGCCGATGAAGGTGCCCTGCCAGTAGGAGTTGATGCCGAGCAGGCCGAGGCTGTTGCGGATGATCTCCTCCAGCGCGGCACCGACCAGCGCGCCGAAGGCGGTGCCGGCACCGCCCATCAGATTGGCGCCGCCGATCACCGCCGCGGCGATCACCTGCAGCTCCATGCCGGTGCCGATATTGGTGGTGACCGCGCCCAGCCAGCCGGTCTCGATGATGCCGGCAAGGCCCGCCGAAAACGCCGAGATCATGTAGACGGCGACCTTGATCTGGCGCACGCGCACGCCGGTCAGCGTCGCCGCCGCCTCGTTGCCGCCGATGGCGAAGATGTGGCGGCCAAAGCCTGTCCAGCGCAGCATGAACCCGGTCAGAAGCGCCAGGATGATAGTGTAGATGACCGGGTTGGAAACGCCGAATATCGAGCCGCCGCCAAGCGCCAGCAGCTTGGCCTGGTCCGGCCCGAACTGGAAGACGACGGTATTGCTCGACACCACCATCGCCAGGCTGCGGCCGATCGACAGCATGCCCAGCGTCACCACGAAAGGCGGCATGCCGAGATAGGCGATGAGGAGGCCTTCGAACAGGCCGACCGCCAGCGCGACCAGCAGCGCCACGGCGATGCCGACATAAATGCTTTGGCCGTCCTGCATCACCACGCCGAGCACCATGCTGACCAGGGCCAGCACCGAGCCGACGCTGAGATCGATGCCGCCGGTGATGATGACCAGGGTCTGGCCCAGCGCGATGATGGCGACGAAGGTGAAGTTGCGGGTGATGTTGAAGAGGTTCTGCTGCGTGAAGAACGTATCGGTGGCCACCGACATGAACAGGCCGGCGACCAGCACCGCGACGAAGACCCAGAAGGTCTGGCGCGAGATCAGCCAGGTCAGCGGGTTGTGCTGGCGACGGTTGATCGTCTCTTCAAGCGCAGTCGTCATGGACATACCTTTCCATGCCCCCCGACGTTCGTTCCGGCCGGGAAGTGAGTGTCACGCCGTCTCGATGGCCCCCGTGATCAAGGCGGTGATCTCTTCCGGCGAGCTGTCGGCAATCGGCTTGTCGGCGACCTTGCGGCCGCGGCGCATGACGACGATCCGGTCTGCCGTTTCGAAGATATCGGGCATGCGGTGGCTTATGAGGATCACAGCGATGCCGTGGTCGCGCAGGCGCCGCATGAGGTTGAGGACCTCGGCCACCTGGCGCACCGAGATTGCCGCGGTCGGTTCGTCCATCAGCACGATCTTGGCCTCCGACAGCATGGTGCGGGCGATGGCGACAGCCTGGCGCTGGCCGCCGGACATCAGCTCCACCAGATCGCGCGCCCGCGTCTCGGACTTGAGGACCGTGAATATCTCGCGGGCGTGGCGGGCCATTCCGCGGTTGTCGAGAATGCGAAACGGGCCGACGCCTTTGTACAGTTCGCGACTGAGGAAGACGTTGGCGGCGGCGGTGAGATTGTCGCACAGCGCCAGGTCCTGATAGACGATCTCGATGCCGTGGGCGCGCGCATCGACCGGCTTGTGCAGAACCAGATTCTGCCCGTTCATGCGCATGACACCGTGTGTCGGCGGGTAGTTGCCGGCGATGATCTTGACCAGCGTGGATTTGCCGGCGCCGTTGTCGCCCATCAGGCCGACGATCTGACCGGGTTCGAGCGTCAGCGAAACGCTGCTGACGGCGTGGATGGCCCCGAAGGACTTGGAAATGTCGACGAGTTCGAGAAGAGGCATCGGGCAGTCTCGCTCCCGGCTGACGCGTTCTGGCCGGCGTCTTGCCTGAGGTATCCCGGCGGCCCGCCGGATCGGGGCAGCCTGATGGCCAAAATAGGGCGCGCTACCGACGCTTCACATGAATTCTTGGCAATACTTCGTGCTGGTTTCGTTCGTCTCGTAATTAGGCAGTAATCGCAGGGTTAGGGACACCGCCTGCGACATTTTGAAACGAACGAATTCATTGACCGCAATACGTCGTGCCACATTTCACTCCCCGGGAGGACCGGATGCCAATCTCGGCACTCCGGCGCGGCAAATATGCTGCGTCTCTCTGAGTGAAGGTGCTGCACAGGTACGGAAGCGCAATGGGGCGGCTCGCGGCCGAACTGCGCTGAAATGACCGGATGCTCCGGCCCGCCGTTGCTGCGGGCGCGGTGGTCTGCGGTCGTCATCTGACCCTCCCACACAGTTGTCGACTCTTCGTCTGGCGCGCGAGCCGCGACGGCGCTCGTTCCGCTTTGACTGGCGAGCCGGCATTCACCGACAGGCCGGCCTCAAGCGCCGCGCCTGTCGACCCAAAAGGAGAAAGCAATGAAGAAGACCGCGTTTGTCATTCTTGCGGCCGCGAGCCTTGCCCTATCAGCCGGCGTGGCTCAGGCGGCTGCCAAGAAGCAGCTCGTGATCATCGTCAAAGGGCTCGACAACCCCTATTTCGAGTCCATGCACAAGGGCTGCGAGAAGTGGAACAGCCAGAATCCGAATTCCCAATACACCTGCTTCTACACCGGCCCCGCCTCGACCGCCGATGAAGCCGGGGAGGCACAGATCCTTCAGGACATGCTGGCCAAGCCGACCACGGCGGCGATCGCGATTTCGCCGTCCGATGCGCACTTGATCGCCAATATTCTGAAGAATACCAAGCACACGATCCCGATCATGACGGTCGATGCCGACCTCGCCAAGGCGGACAAGGCGCTGCGCAAGACTTATCTCGGTACCGACAACTACACGATGGGCGTCGATCTCGCCAAAGCCCTGAAGGCGGCGGAGCCGAAGGGCGGCACCGTGTGCCTGATCGAAGGTGGTGCGGCTGCCGATAACATCCTGCAGCGCGCGCAGGGCACATATGATGTGCTGTCCGGCCAGAAGGGCCTGAAGACGCTGACCGGCCAGGGTGGCTGGACGGAGGTCAAGGGATGCCCGGTGTTCACCAATGACGACGGCGCCAAGGGCGTCCAGGCCATGACGGACATTCTCTCCGCCAATCCGAACCTCACCGCTTTCGTTCTCGAAGGCGGCTGGCCGCTGTTCGCAGCGCCTGAGGCCTACAAGCAGCTGGTCACGCCGCTGAAGGCCAAGCTGGCCGACGGCAAGTTCTATATCGCCTCGGCCGATACGATCGGGGCCGAGCCCGACCTGCTGAAGGCTGGCTTGGTCAACGTGCTGGTCGGCCAGCAGCCGTTCCAGATGGGCTTCATGGCGCCGGACGTCATGATCAAGCTGATCGAGGGCAAGAAGGTCAGCGATCCGGTCTATACCGGCCTCGACCACTGCACGCAGAAGAACGTCTCGACCTGTATTTCGGGATAACCGCATGGGGCCTGTCCGAACGACGCGCCCCGGCAAAGGAACCCGACGTGATGGAAACTGGAGGCGCTTGCAGCGCCTCCTTTTTTGTGTGCTACGGGCGTTTGGCCGTGCACGAACGCGCGTATGGATTATGGTATGCGTGCGCGCGCTGCCCGGCAGTCGGCGCGGCGGAATGTCTGTGTGTTGGGAGGAATGATGGCACACCCCAAGACCGTACTCTGCTACGGCGATTCCAATACCCACGGCCACGCCACCGTCGACCGCCCGGACGGGCGCTATGGGCCGGATGAGCGCTGGACCGGCGTGCTGCGCGCGACGCTGGGGCCCGAGTGGATGGTCATCGAGGAGGGGCTCGGCGGGCGCACCACCGTCAGCGACGACCCGATCGAAGGCGATGCGAAGAACGGCAAGACCTATCTCTATCCCTGCCTGATGAGCCACAAGCCGCTCGACGTGGTGGTCATCATGCTCGGCACCAACGATCTCAAGGCGCGCTTCAACAAGACCACCTGGGAGATCGCCGCCGGCGTCGGTGTGCTGGTCGATATGGTCAGGACGGCGGCTGCCGGCCGCAACGAGGGCGTGCCCGAGATCCTGGTGGTCAGCCCGCCGCCGACCTGCGACAGCTTCCCCACCTATGCCGAGATGTTCATCGGCGCGCCGCCGAAATCGCACCGGCTGGCGGCCGAATACCGGCGCATGGCCGAGGAGCGCGGCGTCCGCTTCTTCGATGCCGGCTCGGTCATCAAGTCGAGCCCGGTGGACGGGATCCATTTCGACCCGCAAGCTCATGCCGCACTCGGTCAGGCGATCGCCGCCGAAGTCGGCAAGCTCGCCATTCTCCAGCCATAAGGCGCTTGTCGCTTGATCGACATGGCTCCGGGGGAGTGGTCTAATGCAGGGCTTGTCGGTAGCGACGGCGGAAGCGGACATGCAAGGCAAAGCCGAGCCCCTGACTGACCGGTATTGTCGGGGCGCCGCATGACCAGCGTAGCGGTCATCGGCGCCGGTATCGTCGGTTCCGCCGCGGCGACCTGGCTCGCCGCCGACGGCTTCGACGTGACCGTCTTCGAGCGCGACCTCGATGCGCGCCCGGCCTCGACCGGCAATGCCGGCGTCATCATGCTTTCGGCGATTTCGCCCATGGCGCGCCCGGGCATCCTCGCCTCGGTGCCGGGCTGGATGCTCGACCCGTTGGGACCGTTGACGCTGCGTCTGGTCGACGTGCCGGGGCTGACCCCGTTTCTGGCGCGCTTCGTCGCCGCGGCGCGGCCGAGCCAGGTCGAGCAGTCGACGGCGGCGCTCGGCTTCCTGATGAAGACCGCGCTCGCCGACCACCAGGACCTCGCCCGCCGCGGCCGCCTCGCGGGCCACATGCGCCGCACCGGCGCGCTGCACGTCTTCGACAGCGACGGCTCCTTCCGCAACGCCAAGACCGAGTGGAAAGAGAAGGCGCGCCATGGTGTCGATTACCGCGAGCTCACCGCGGCCGAGGCACGCCGGATGGCGCCGGCGCTCACCGGCCCCTTCGCCCGCGCCATCTTCACGCCCGAGATCTGGACCGTGTCGAGCCCCAACGCCATCCTGCAGGAGCTGCGCGGCGGGCTCAGCGCGGCGAACCGCTTGACGGCCGCCGCGGTCAAGGCCGTGCGTCCGCAGGACAGCGGCGTCGCGGTCGTCACCGCCGATGGCGCCGAAGCGACATTCGATGCCGCGGTCGTCGCCGGCGGCGTGTGGTCGCGCGACCTTGTGAAGGGGCTCGGCCTCGGCGTCGTGCTGGAGGCGGAACGCGGCTACAACACCACCTGGGCGACGCCGCCCTTCGCGCTCGACCTGCCGGTCTTCTTCGACGATCACGGCTTCTGCGCGACGCCGCTCGACGACGGCCTGCGCGTCGGCGGGGCGGTCGAGATCGCCGCCATCGACGCGCCGCCGACCTTTGCCCGCGCCGCCGCCATGCGCAAGAAGATGCGCCGCTACGTGCCCAACCTGCCCGACGAGGGCGGCGAGGAATGGATGGGCCGCCGCCCGGCGACACCCGATTCGCTCCCCGTCATCGGCGCCCATCCGCAGGACCCGCGCATCGTCTTCGCCTTCGGCCACGGCCATCTCGGCCTGACCCTGTCGGCGGTCACCGCCCGCCATGTGGTCGAGCTGATCGCCCAACGCGGCGACCGCAACCTCGCCCCCTTCGGCATCGAGCGCTTTCAGTGAGCTTCGTCGTCGAGGTCAGCGTGTCCCGGGCGCAGTGCAGCACCGCAAGAGGTGCGGAGCAAAGCGACAGGGATGCAATAAGGTGCTGCACTGCTGAACCGGGATCCATGGGCCCCGGCTCTGCGGCGCACCGTTTCACGCTGCGCTGCGTCCGGGGCAGGGAGGCGTCCCCATGACCCGCCGCACCTTCTTCTGCATCGACGCGCACACGGCGGGAAATCCGGTACGCGTGGTGGCCGGCGGCGGCCCGCCGCTGAAAGGCGCCACCATGAGCGAGAAGCGCCAGCACTTTCTCGCCGACTACGACTGGATCCGCACCGGCCTGATGTTCGAGCCGCGCGGCCACGACGTCATGTCCGGCTCGATCCTCTACGAACCGCTCCGCGACGACACCGATGCCGCGCTTCTCTTCATCGAGACCAGCGGCTGCCTGCCGATGTGCGGCCACGGCACCATCGGCACGGTGACCGTGCTCATCGAGGAGGGGCTGGTCACGCCGAAGCGGGAAGGGCGCCTGCGGCTGGAGGTCCCCGCCGGCATCGTCGAGGCGGAATACACCCGCGACGCTCTCGGCCACGTCAGTGAGGTGCGCATCGTCAACGTGCCCTCCTTCCTGCATTCCACCGGCCTCTCGGTCGATGTGCCGGATTTCGGCCGTCTCGTCTTCGACATCGCCTATGGCGGCAACTTCTACGTCATCATCGAGGCGCAGGAGAGCTTCCACGATCTGGAGGACATCTCCGCCTTCGACATCCAGCGCCTGTCGCCCATCGTCCGCCGGCTGGTCAACGAGAAATACAGCTTCGTCCACCCGGAGGACCCGACCATTTCCGGCACCCGCCACGTCATGTGGACGGGCAGGCCGAAGCACCCCGAGGCACACGCCCGCAACGCCGTCTTCTATGGCGAGAAAGCCATCGACCGCTCGCCCTGCGGCACCGGCACCTCGGCGCGTCTGGCCCAGCTCGCCGCCCGCGGCGATCTCAAGGTCGGCGATGATTTCGTCCACGAATTGATCATCGGCAGCCTCTTCCACGGCCGCGTCGAAAAGGCCACCAAGGTCGGCGATTATCCCGCCATCGTCCCCTCGGTCGCCGGCCAGGCGTGGATCACCGGCTACAACACCATCTTCCTCGACGACCGCGATCCCTTCGTGAAGGGCTTCAGCGTCCTGTAGGACGCCCCCATCGTCCATCCCCCGCCGGACCGACACGCATGCTCTGCTATCCCAGCCGAGGCGGGGAGGCGCGACTATGCCAAAATGTCGCGGGGCGTAGGGCAGCTCCGCATCGCCCGTAATCGGTGCAGTACCCGGAGGGTAGGGCACCGAGATACAGACGGAAATCACTCCATGCTGAAATTGCGAAATGCCGCCGTCGGCCTTGGGCTGCTGGCGGCCGTTGTCATGGGGACGGGAGCGGCGATGGCGGCGTCGGCCGTCCAGGGCTACACAACGGCCAGTGTCAACCTGAGAGCCGGCCCAAGCACCAGTTACCCGGTGGTAGCGGCCATGGGCGCTGGAGATCGGGTGACGATCTATGGCTGCCTGTCCGGCTGGACATGGTGCGACATCGACTGGAAGGGCGCACGCGGCTGGGCCGCAGGTCGCTACCTTGAGGTGCTGTACGAGCAGCAACGCCGGCCGGTTCCCTCCTACGGACAATATCTCGGTCTGCCCGCCCTGACCTTCGGCATCGGGTCGTATTGGCAGCAGCACTACGGCAATCGCTCCTTCTTCAGCGACATGCAGCGCTACCAGGGGTCCGATGCCGAGCACAAGCCGCCGGCGGCGAAGAACCAGCCGCCGCAAGGCCAGCTGCCGCAGGTTCAGCAGCCGAAGGTCCAGCTGCCGCAGGTTCAGCAGCCGAAGGTCGAACAGCCGAAGATTCAGCAGCTCCAGGCTCAGCCGCCGCAGGGCCAGCTGCACCAGGCCCAGCAGCCGAATGCCAAGAAACCCGGAATTTTACTGCCCAACGTCGGGCAATCGCACGGGCAAAAGTGCGCACCCGGGCAGAAACTGGTGAATGGCGTCTGCAAATAGGCGCCATATGAGCACCGCGAGGCGCCCTGCCCTGGCAGGGCGCCTTTTTTCGTCCCGTCCCGCCCAACCGCGCCGGGTCGGGGGGCTCAGAGCCCGTAGGCCGAGAGATCCGGCCGCATCTTGAGCGCCGCGGCGACAACCGCCTCGACAGCCGCCCTTTCTTCGCCGGCAAGCTCAAGCCGCGGGGCGCGGACGGTGGTGGAGGTGCCGCGCACCATGTGCTCGGCCAGCTTGATGTTCTGGACGAAGCGCGCCGACACATCGAGGTGGAGGAGCGGCATGAACCAGCGATAGATCGCGCGCGCCTCGGCCATGCGCCCGGCCTGCGCCAGCTCGTAGATCGCCATCGTCTCGCGCGGGAAGGCGCAGACCAGCCCGGCGACCCAGCCGACGGCGCCCAGCATCAGGCTTTCCAGCGCCAGATCGTCGACGCCGGTGA
This sequence comes from uncultured Alphaproteobacteria bacterium, assembly GCA_963782045.1. Classification (GTDB taxonomy): domain Bacteria; phylum Pseudomonadota; class Alphaproteobacteria; order Rhizobiales; family Kaistiaceae; genus CAVSRC01. The sequence goes on along the minus strand of CAWAIR010000026.1, from coordinate 31,348 downwards.
AGAGCTGGTAGCGGTCGCCGAGGAGATTGTGGATGTCGGTCAGCCGGCGCACGTCGCCGGAGGATTCCTTGACCGCCACGAACTTCGTCTCGTCGGCCATCTCGCCCAGCATCGCCGGCGTCACGTCGACCCCGTAAGCAAGAGGGTTGTTGTAGACCATGATGGCGAGATCGCTCGCCGCCGCTACGGCGCGGAAATGGGCGATCGTTTCGCGCGGCGTCGACAGATAGCGCATGGCCGGCAGCACCATCAGCCCGTCGACCCCGGCCGCCGCGGCCTGGCTGGCAAGCGCCGCCGCGGCCCGCGTCGAATCCTCGGCAATGGTGAGCACCACCGGCGCCCGGCCGCCGCTGGCCTCTTTCGCGGTGGCGGCGATGGCGAGCTTCTCGTCTGCGGTCAGCGTCGAGGCTTCGCCGAGCGAACCGCAGCACACGATGCCGTGCACCCGCGCGTCGAGCTGAAAGGCGACGTCGTCGGCCACAGCGGCGAGATCGACGCTCTCGTCGGGGGCGAGCTTGGTGGTGATAGCCGAATAGACGCCGTGCCAGTCGTTGCGCTGCATGTCGAACCCTCAGGCGAGATTCACCTCCCCCCTTGCGGGGGAGGTCGAATTTGCCCGGTTCGCGTCAGCAAACCGGTCTTGGAAATCCGGGTGAGGGGTCTTGGCAGAGGCCTACCTCTACCCCCCTCCAGAGCCTTTCACAGTCAGATGGGATCAATTCCGTTTCTCGGCCGGCGCGGCGATCCGGCGTCGAGACCGGCGAAGGGCGATGTGGTGCATCGGTCGAGCCGGGATCGGCGTCGGGCGCCCGCCGGCCGGAAACCCGAAGGGACGGGCGCTTTTGCACCATGATCGTCGTCGTCGGGCTCGGCCGTACCGCCAGTACGACCTTCGCCCGCCGGCTTGATCCTGTCGCAAAATCGCTCCGTCGGAATGGTTCCATCTGACTGTGAAGGGCTCTAGCTACGCCAACGATTTCGCGAAGGGCGAAATCGGCTTCGCTATCTCCCCCGCAAGGGGGGAGATAGCCGTGTGGCAACCGCGTGCATGCGAGCGCGGCGCGCGCCTCACACCGCCTGCTGGTTGGCGGCGAAGAGGTGGGCGTGGGAGGAATTGAAGATCACGCCGACATTCTCGCCGGTGTGGATCTTCGTGTCGCCGTCGTCCTGGACGACGATCTGTCCGGCCTTGGTCTCCACATACATGATCGTCGAATTGCCGAGACGCTCGAGGATCTGCACCGTGCCGCCGATATTGGCGCGCGGATCGTCGGGCGTGGACAGCGTGATGTGCTCGGGACGGATGCCGAGTTCCAGCGCCCCGCGCGACTGGCCGGCGAGCGTGCCGCGCGTCTTCAGCTTCATCTCGCCGCCGCCGGGCAGGTCGAGCACCGCGTCCGTCCCCTCGGCCGAGCGGGCCTCAGCGGAGAGGAAGTTCATCGTCGGCGAGCCGATGAAGGCGGCGACGAACTTGTTGGCCGGTTCGCGATAGAGCTCCATCGGCGTACCGATCTGGCGGATGGCGCCCGCCTCCAGCACCACGATCTTGTCGGCCAGCGTCATCGCCTCGACCTGGTCGTGGGTGACGTAGATCATCGTGGTCTTGAGGTCCTGGTGCAGCTTGGCGATCTCGACCCGCATCTGCACGCGCAGCATGGCGTCGAGGTTCGAGAGCGGCTCGTCGAACAGGAAGACCTGCGGCTCGCGCACCAGAGCGCGGCCGATGGCGACGCGCTGGCGCTGGCCGCCGGAGAGCTGCGCCGGGCGACGGTCGAGCAGCTCTTCGAGCTGCAGCATGCGCGCTACTTCCAGCGTGCGCCTTTCCATGACCTCTTTCGGCGCCTTGGCGACGCGCAGGCTGAAGCCGATGTTCTGGCGCACCGTCATGTGCGGATAGAGCGCATAGGACTGGAAGACCATGGCGATGCGCCGCTTGGCCGGTGGCACATTGGTCACGTCGGTGCCGTCGATCCAGATCGACCCCTGGCTCACCACCTCGAGGCCGGCAATCATGCGCAGCAGCGTGGACTTGCCGCATCCGGACGGGCCGAGCAGGGCGCAGAACTCGCCTTTCTCGACGCCGAGGTCGAGCATCTTGATCGCCTCGACTGCACCGTAAAGCTTCTTCACGCTCCTGAGTTCGACTTCGCTCATGATTCCTCCTATGCGCCGGTCGAATGAGGCGCATATTTTCGCCGGCGGGTTGGCGCTCGGACGGCGCCCGTTATCCTGCAGTCTATTCCATAGACAATTGCGCCTTCGGGTCAATCGCATCGTTGCGGCGCCCGCCGCCCAGCGCCCGGAGCGCATTGAGGATTACCGCCACGTCGATCGCCTCCTGCAGCAGCGCCCCTTCGACCGGCGGCAGGTAGCCGAAAGCTGCCACAACCATGGCGGCTACCGACAGGCCGATTCCGGCGACGACGCCCTGCATGGCAATGGCACGGGCGCGCCGGGCGATGGTCATCGCCTCGGCGATGCGGTCGAGCCGGTCGACCAGCAGTACCGCATCGGCCGCTTCCGACGAGGCCGCCGCGCCGCGCGCACCGATGGCCACGCCGATATCGGCAGCAGCCAGCGCCGGCGCATCGTTGACGCCGTCGCCGACCATCATCACCGCGCCGTTGCCGCGTTCGCTGGCGACCGCCAGCACCTTGCTCTGCGGCGTGCCTCGATCGGCACCTGGTTGAGGTCGCCGTTCTCGTAGCGCAGGGCGAATTTCGGTGCGCGCTCGAGCAGCGCCGTCATTTCGCGGCGGGCGCGGCGCGAGGCGTAGCCTTCGAGAAACTGGCCACTGGAATACATCAGCGCGACGACCACGCCGGCGAGCGGCTCCTCCAGCGCCAGCGCACCGGCCATGGAAAGCAGCGCCACGATGTCGAGCCCGACCTGGCCGTGACGCAGCGATACGACGATTTCGGCGGTAAGCACCAGCACCACCGGAACGGTCGCCACCGCCCACAGGATGTCGCCATAGATGGGATGGCCGAAAGCCCACGCCACGATTCCGGCCGCCAGGCCGGCAGCAGGAATCGCGACAAGCACATGCCGCGTCCGGTCGATCAGGTCACGCACGTTCTTTGCGCGAGTGTTGCGCTACGCCGTCGGCGCCGGATTGATCCGCGTCAGTTTAGAAAAGGCTTTAGTTCGCAATCGCATTTAGGTGGCGGATCGGTCGGCCCGGAGCGATGGCCTCGGCTGCCCGCACGATCGCGTTGGCGTCAATGCCGTGGTGGGCGTAGAGGTCGGCGATCGTGCCGGTCTGGCCAAAGTGCTCGACCCCCAGCGAGCGCACGCGGTGCCCGGCCACCGAGCCGAGCCAGGCGAGTGTCGCCGGATGCCCGTCGATCACCGTCACCAGCCCGCAATGACGCGGCAGCGGCTCGAGCAGCCGTTCGATGTGGCTGCGCGCCTGAGCAAAGCCGCGTTCGCGCGCCCTTGCCGCTGCCGTCCAGCCGGCGTTGAGCCGGTCGGATGAGGTGACCGCCAGCAGCCCGACGTCCCGGCGGTCCTCGGCCATCAGCCCGACAGCGGCGATCGCCTCGCTGGCCACCGCGCCGGTGAAGGCGACCACCACGTCGGCGTTCGGCCCCGGCGGCCGCAGCCAGTAGGCGCCGTCGACGATATCGCGCTTGAGCGCCGCGTCGATCACGCGCTGGGGCTGTTCGACCGGCCGTGTCGACAGGCGCAGATAGACCGAGCCACCGGTCTCGTCGCGCAGCCAGTTGCGTTCCGAGGCCTGGCCCTCGCTGTTGCGCTGCACATAGACGAAGGCCCAGTCGAGGATGACCGCCAGCTCGTCCACGAAGGCCGGCTCGAAGGCCGCCAGCCCGTCCTGCGCAATGCCGATCAGCGGCGTGCCGACGGACTGGTGGGCGCCGCCCTCCGGCGCCAGAGACACGCCCGAGGGCGTCCCGACAAGGATGAACCGGGCGTCCTGGTAGCAGGCATAGTTGAGGGCATCGAGGCCGCGCTCGATGAACGGGTCGTACAGCGTGCCGATCGGGATCAATCGCTCGCCGAACAGCGCATGCGACAGGCCGAAGGCCGCCAGCGCCAGGAACAGGTTCATCTCGGCAATGCCGAGCTCCATGTGCTGGCCCTGCGGCCCGAACTCCCAGCGCTGCGTTGAGGCGATGTGCTCCTCGCGGAAGGTGTCGGCCATCGAAGCACGGGCAAAGAGGCCGCGCCGGTTCACCCACGGCCCGAGATTGGTCGACACCGTCACGTCCGGCGACATGGTGACGATGCGCGCCGCCAGTTCGTCGTCGCCGCGCGCCACCTCGTTCATGATCAGGCCGAAGCCCTGCTGGGTCGAGAGCACCGGCTGCGCCGGCCCGGTCAGCGGCGGCGGTGCGATCGCGGCTGCCTGACGACGCCGCGTCCCGGTGCTGTTGAACGGCACCTTGCGCAGGAAGGCGTCGAGCGCATCCGCCGGCCCGTCGAGCCCCTCGAACCGGTCCCATTCGTGGCCGTCACGGACGCCCAGGGCGGCGCGCAGCCCGGCCATCTGGTCGACCGTCATCAGGCCGGAATGGTTGTCCTTGTGGCCCTGCAGCGGCAGGCCGAATCCCTTGACCGTGTAGGCGATGAAGCACACGGGCCGGTCGTGGTCGACGGACGAGAAGGTGTCGATCAGCGTCGGCAGGTCATGGCCGGCGAGATTGGTCATCAGCCGCGCCAGCGCGTCGTCCGAGCGCCGGTCGATCAGCGCCGACGCCATGCCCTGGTCGCCGATCTCGTCGGTCAGGCGCTTGCGCCAGGCGGCGCCGCCCTGGAAGGTGAGCGCCGAATAGAGCTGGTTGGGGCACCGCTCGATCCAGTCGCGCAGCCGCTCGCCGCCGGGCTCGCGGAAGGCCTCTTCCAGCAGCGTGCCGTATTTCAGCACGCGCACTTCCCAGCCCAACCCTTCGAACAGGGCGATGATTCGCTCATAGAGCCCCTCGCGCACCACCGCGTCGAGGCTCTGGCGGTTGTAGTCGATCACCCACCAGCAGTTCCTGAGGCCCTGCTTCCAGCCCTCCAGCAGGCATTCGAAGATGTTGCCTTCGTCGAGTTCCGCATCGCCGACCAGCGCCACCATGCGTCCCTCCGGCCGTCCGCGGGCGAGGCCGTGCGCCTTGAGATAGTCCTGCACGAGGCTGGCAAAGACGGTGATGGCAGCACCGAGGCCGACCGAGCCGGTCGAGAAGTCGACGTCGTCGGTATCCTTGGTGCGCGACGGATAGGACTGCGTGCCGCCGAAGGCGCGGAAATCGATCAGCTTCTGGCGCGTCTGGTTGCCCAAGAGATACTGGATGGCGTGAAAGACCGGGCTCGCATGCGGCTTCACCGCGACCCGGTCCTCGGGGCGCAGCACGGCGAAATAGAGTGCCGTCATGATGGTGACGAGCGAGGCCGAAGAAGCCTGATGGCCGCCGACCTTCAGCCCGTCGTCATTCTCGCGCAGGTGGTTGGCATTGTGGATCATCCATGAGGAGAGCCACAGCACTTTCCGCTCAAGCTGGCGGAGCAGCTCCAGGTCAATGGAACGAGCCATCAGTCTGCCTCCGGGGCAACCTTATCACGCGGCGCCGTCGACGGCGGGCTCAGGCGTCTTTCGTTGTCGGCCACAGATACACCACGAGCAGCAGCGCCGGCCCAAGCGTTAGTGCCGCATCGGCAAGATTGAAGACGAACAGCGTCCAGTTGCCGAAATGGAGGAGCAGGAAATCGGTGACATAGCCGGTGTTAAGCCGGTCCAGCAGCGACCCGCCGGATTGGCCGGTGGTCAATCGATCAATCAAATTGCCGATGGCGCCGCCGACGATCAACGCAAAGCCAGCCGCCGCGACCCGGCCTCCCTCACGGCTACGCGCCCAGAAGACAACGACCAATGCAGTGATTAGCAGGGTCAATAACACCAGCCGAATGCCAGAGCCGGCGAACATCGAGAAGGCGATGCCGGTGTTGCGCACATGCAGCAGCGTCAGGATCGGCAGCACGTCGATCGCCTGACCTTCCGGCAGCCGCGCCTGGACGACGAGCTTGGCAAGCTGGTCGATGACCACCACCGCCACGACGATGCCGATGCCGAAGGCGGAGAGCGGCCCTGGCGGCTTGGCGTTGTCGGTGGTCACGGGGAGCACCTATCGGGCAGGGTGATGCGGCTCGCTCCTCTCTCCCCCTTGCGGGGGAGAACAGCGGAGCCCGATTTTCGCCGAAGGGGAAAATCGTTGGCGCAGCTAAGAGGGGGGTCGTGGCACGGTCTTGCCGGCACCCCCCTCTTGGCTCCGCTAACGCCTCGCTTGGGCGAGCCGTAAGCTTCGCCTGTTCTCCCCCGCAAGGGGGGAGAAGGGAGCAAGCGGCGCTCCAGGTGGATCGAACGAGGTCGTCTGCACGCACGTCGTCACCCATCGAGTTCGCGCTCTGCGCCTGTTCGATCGTTCCCTCTCCCCGGTGGGGAGAGGGACAGGGTGAGGGGGGACTGGAGGGGAAGAAGGGCTCGGAGCCCCCTCACCCGGCGCTGCGCGCCGACCTCTCCCCAGTGGGGAGAGGTGACGAGGCGAAGAGCACGATGATCAGCCATCGAGTGTCAGGGCCTCGCGGCGGATCTCGAACAGCATCACGGCGGTGGCGATGGCCAGGTTGAGCGAATCGGCCTTGCCCGCCATCGGGATCTTGGTGAGCGTCTTGCACAGGCCTGCCGCATCCGCCGAGAGCCCGGCCTGCTCGCCGCCCATGACCAAGAGCACCGGCCCGCGATAGTCGACGGCGCGATAATCCGCCTTGCCGGCGAGATGGGTGCCGACCACCGGCCCCGGCCAGCGGCGCGCCAGCCTGGCAAACTCGGCCATCGACGCGCGCGCCAGCGGCACCGCGAAGATCGAGCCCATGGTGGCGCGCACCGCCTCGACGGAAAACGGGTCGACCGTGCTGCCGACCAGGATCACCCCCTTGGCGCCGACCGCATCCGCGGTGCGCACGATGGTGCCGAGATTGCCGGGGTCGCGCACCGCTTCCAGCGCCACCCACACGTCGTTGCCGGCCGGCCGGATCGCATCGGTGGCCGTCAGTCGCTGCTCGAAGACGCCGAGCACGGTCTGCGGATTGTCGCGCCGGCTGATCTTTTCGAGCACCGCTGCGCTGACCGCGATGACGCTGCCGCCCCTGGCCTGGGCAGTGGCGGAGAGCCGTTGGACCAGCGGCTGGTTGGCCACGGCGCTGGCATGGACCAGCGTGCGGATCGCCCAGCCGGCCTCCACCGCGTCGGCCACCAGCTTCAGCCCCTCGGCGAGGAACAGGCCGGATTCCTTTCGGTTCTTGGAGAGCGCCAGCCCGCGGATCTCCTTGACGATCGGGTTGGTCAGGCTGGTGATCTGCTTGGCGGGCAGCGGTCCACAATGGTCAGCCATGTCCGGCCTCGCGTCTGGCACCCTCTCCCCCCTTGTGGGCAGGAGAGTCGCATTTGGCCACCTCCTCGCGCCCTACTGAACGAAGGCGGCGCCAGCCGTATTCGTCCCCTCTCCCCTTGCGGGAGAGGGACAGGGAGAGGGGTACCGGCATGGCCGTGCCCACACCCCTCACCCGGACCGCTGCGCGGTCCACCCTCTCCCGCAAGGGGAGAGGGTTCGGCCCCGTGCCATATGCGATAGACCTCCCCTCAAGGGGGAGGTTCAGCAGAACGTGCTGCGCGCTCATGCCGACCACCGACTGAACAGCGAGGTGGAGAGCGCCCGCCCGCGGCCTTCCTCGCGCAGGATCAGCTCGCCCGATTCGAGCAGGCCGCCCATGCCGGTCATCGCCTCCGCCGTCACCTCGTCGATCGAATAGAACGAGGCGCGGATCGAATAGGCGGTGAGGATCAGGAACGACGGATTGTCGGAGAGGAGGCCGCGGCAGGCCTCCACCATGGCCTTGAGGTGAAGGAAGATGTCCCACACCTCGCCCTTTGGTCCGCGGCCGAATTTCGGCGGGTCGAGGATGATGCCGTCATAGCGGTTGCCGCGCCGGCCTTCCCGCTCGACGAATTTCACCGCGTCTTCGCAGATCCAGCGGATCTTGAGCGCCTCCAGGGAGCCCAGCGTCTGGTTCTCGCGGGCCCAGCCGATCGCCTTCTTCGACGCATCGATATGGGTCACCTCGGCGCCGGCCTTGGCCGCCACCAGCGAGGCGATGCCGGTATAGCCGAACAGGTTGAGCACCTTCACCGGCCGCCCCGCTTGCGCGATCCTGTCGCGGATCCACGCCCAGTGGGTCGCCTGTTCCGGGAACAGGCCGACATGGCGGAAATTGGTGAAGCGGCCAAGGAAGGGGATGCCGTCCCACACCATCTTCCAGGTCTCGCCGAGCGGCTTTTTATAGCGCCAGCGGCCGTCCGCCTCCTCGTCGCCGATGCCGACGAAGCGCGCATCGGCCCGTTCCCACTCGCTCGCCGGCCGGCGCGGCGTCCACAAGGCCTGCGCCTCCGGCCGCACGATGGTGTAGGGCCCGTAGCGCTCGAGCTTCTCGCCATTGCCCGAATCGAGGAGGGCGTAGTCGGCCCAGCCCTCGGTCTCCAGCATCACCGGCGCCTGGCGGGCGAGCGGTGCGGCAGTGTGGTTGTGGTGCGTGTTCATTGGCCTGTCGATTGTCAACGAGCCTTTTAGCCGAACTCCGCGTTGTCTGTCGCGGCCTGGAGCGCACGGGCTTGCCGTGGTAGCTACCGGTAGCTATATTGGCGCCATGACGACGGTATCCATCAAGGAAGCCAAGAACCGCCTGACGGTGCTTGCCCGCCTCGTCGAGAAGGGCGAGACGGTGACGGTGACCCGCAACGGCCAGCCGATCCTCGATCTCGTGCCGCACCGGAAGAAGCCCGGGCTCGATTTCGAGGCCCTCGAAGAGTACAAGCGCAAGCACGGCATCGACCGGATCTTCGGTTATGTCGCCGAGGATTTCGACGAGCCGCTGCCCGAGGATTTTCTCCTGAAGCCGTTGCCGTAGTGCAATGCGGCTGCTGCTTGATACGCACCTTCTGATCTGGCTCCTCGACGACGGCCGCGGTGCGATCGACGCTCGCTTTCGCCAGGCTCTCGACACGCCGGACGCGGTTCTCGTCGCAAGCATCGTCAGCGTATGGGAGATCGCCATCAAGGTCCGGCTCGGCAAGCTGCACCTCAAGACACCGCTCGCAACGGTTCCCGAATCGCTGCGCACGCTGGGTCTCGCCCTCCTGCCCATTGACGAGCATCACGTGCTCGCCGAGGTCGTGCCCGAGCCGGCGACGCGCGACCCGTTTGACCGGCTGCTGCTCGCCCAGTGCCAGATCGAGGGCCTGCGCCTGATCACCGCCGACCGGGCGCTCGCCGGCCACCCCTTCGCCTGGCGCTAGAAGCGCCGAAACACCGGCTCGAAACACACGCTTGCCGCCTTCCTGCCGCCACGATAGGGTCCGCCAAATGGAACGCGCCAGCCGCGCGTGGGCCGCCTGTTCTGGCTGCGGTCCGGAACCAGCGATCATCACGAGCGGACCACCTGCTGCGACCTGTCCGGGGAGTGCATTGCTATGGAAATGACCGGCAGCTACCAGATTCCCGCACCGCGCGAGAAGGTCTGGGCCGCCCTCAACGACCCGGTCGTGCTCAAGGCATGCATCCCCGGCTGCGAGGCGCTGGAGAAGCTTTCCGACACCGAGATGACGGGGACCGTCAAGGCCAAGGTCGGTCCGGTCTCGGCGACCTTCAAGGGCAACGTCACCCTGTCCAATATCGACGCGCCCAATAGCTGCACCATCACCGGCGAGGGCAAGGGCGGCCCCGCCGGTTTCGCCAAGGGCGGCGCCGATGTGACCCTTACCGACGACGACGGCGTGACGCTGCTCACCTACGCCGTCAAGGCCCAGGTCGGCGGCAAGCTCGCCCAGGTCGGCGCCCGTCTGATCGATGCCACCGCCAAGCAGATGGCCGACCAGTTCTTCTCCGCCTTCGCCGACAAGGTCGGCAGCGAGGACGGCTTCACCCACCTCGAGCACGAGGTCGAGGAGGTCATCAAGATCGCCGAGGAGCGCACCGAAGGCGCGGCGATCCGCGGCTTTCTCGGCGGCCCGCAGATGTGGGGGCTCATTGCGCTCGCCGTCATCATCGTCATCATCCTGATCTTCTATCTCTGAGGAGGAGCACGCGTGTCTCTCGTGCAGTTGACCGTCAACGGCAACGCCGTCTCGGCCGACGTCGAGGACCGCACCCTTCTCGTCGAACTGCTGCGTGATCGTCTGCATCTCACCGGCACTCATGTCGGCTGCGACACGTCCCAGTGCGGCGCCTGCCTGGTGCTGGTCGATGGCATCGCGGTGAAGTCGTGCACCATGCTCGCCGCCCGCGCCGCCGGCACCCGCGTCACCACCATCGAGGGGCTCTCCTCGGGGCCGACGCTGCATCCCATGCAGCAGGCGTTTCACGAGAATCACGGCCTGCAATGCGGCTTCTGCACGCCGGGCATGATCATGAGCGCCATCGACATGGTCCGCCGTTACGGCGCCGTGCTCGACGAGGCGACCATCCGGCGCGAGCTGGAAGGCAATCTCTGCCGCTGCACCGGCTATCAGAACATCGTCAAGGCGATTGCCGCCGGTGCCGCGGCGATGGCCGGCGCCCGCTAGCTGCCGGCCGCGGGGGGGAGGTCGCAGATGTACGAAACCCGCTACCACAAGCCCGAGAGCCTCGGCGAGGCCGCCGCGCTTTACGTCGCGGCCGCCGAGGCGCGCTACCTTTCCGGCGGCCAGACCCTCATCCCCACCATGAAGCAGCGGCTGGCGGCACCCTCCGACGTCATTGACCTCAGCGCCATCGCCGAACTGAAGGGCGTCGCTGCCGCCGGCGGGGCGGTCGTCATCGGCGCCGCCGTGACCCACGCCGAAGTCCATTCCTCGCAGGTGGTGAAGGACATGCTCCCCGCGCTGGCCGAGCTCGCCGGCATGATCGGCGATCCCGCAGTGCGCGAGATGGGCACCATTGGCGGCTCACTCGCCAACGACGATCCCGCCGCCGACTATCCGGCCGCGGTGCTGGCGCTCGGCGCCACCATCCACACCGACCGGCGCACGATCGCCGCTGAGGATTTCTTCGCCGGTCTCTTCGCCACCGCGCTCGAAGAGGGCGAGATCGTAACCCGCGTCACGGTGCCGGTGCCGGCCACGGCCGCCTATGCGAAGTTCCGCAATCCCGCCTCGCGCTATGCGGTGGCCGGCGTCTTCGTCGCCCGGATGAAAGATGGTGCCATCCGCGTCGGCGTCACCGGCGCCGGCGCCAACGGCGTCTTCCGCGCCGAGGCGATCGAGCAGGCACTGGCCCAGTCCTGGTCGCCTGCGGCGATCGATGCCGTTGTCATCGATCCGGCCGGCATGCTGTCGGACATCCACGCCTCGGCCGCCTATCGCGCCAACCTCGTCAAGGTCATGGCTAGGCGCGCGGTTTCTGCCATCGGCTAGAGGGAGGTCGTTTCCGGGTTGCGCGCACGGTCGCGTGAGAGCAGCTATTGTCGGTCAACCCCTTTCGAAACGGCAGCGTCACCATGCGCCTCGAATTTCTCATCACCTCGCTGATCGTCGTCGCGGCACCTGGCACCGGCGTCCTCTACACGCTCGCCGCCGGCCTTTCGCGGGGGTCCCGCGCCAGTGTCATCGCCGCCTTCGGCTGCACGCTCGGCATCGTCCCCCACATGGCCGCCGCCATCCTCGGGCTGGCCGCGCTGCTCCACGCCAGCGCCATCGCCTTCCAGATCTTCAAATATGTCGGCGTCGCCTATCTGCTTTACCTCGCCTGGATGCACGCTCAAGGAGCACGGCGCGCTCAGGGTGGAGAAGGACACCAGCCGGCGCTCCGCCCTTCAGGTGATCGTCACCGCCATCCTGATCAACTTCCTCAATCCCAAGCTGTCGATCTTCTTCATGGCCTTCCTGCCGCAGTTCATCGATGCCGGCGAGGCCCATCCCGCTGGCGCGCATGGGCGAACTCAGCGCCGTCTTCATGGTGATGACCTTCGTCGTCTTCGTCGGCTACGGCCTGTTCGCTTCCCTCGTGCGCGATCACATCATCTCGCGCCCGCGCGTGCTCACCTGGATGCGCCGCAGCTTCGCCGCCGCCTTTGTCGCGCTGGGTGCCAAGCTGGCTTTCGCCGATCGCTGAACGCCGGAGCAAGTGCCGTGGTCCAGCGACCGCGCGAGGCTGCCGCCGTTTGACGCTGCCGCGACGGCGCGCATTAATTCGCATCAGCATCAAGAGGAGTGTGACGCAATGAAGGGCGACCCCAAGGTCATCGAACATCTCAACCAGGCACTGCGCATGGAGCTCACCGCGGTCAACCAGTACTGGCTGCATTACCGGCTCGTCGAGGACTGGGGCTACGCCAAGCTCGCCAAGAAGGAGCGGGCCGAATTGATCGAGGAGATGCACCACGCCGACAAGCTGATCGCCCGCATCATCTTCCTCGACGGCTTCCCCGATGTGCAGCAGTTGAGCCCGCTCAGGATCGGCAAGACCCTCAAGGAGGTGCTGGAAGCCGATCTCGCGGGCGAATACGAGGCCAAGACCTATTACGCCAAGGCGCGCGAGGGGTGCCATGCGGCCGGCGACTACGTCTCGATGAAGCTGTTCGACGAACTGCTCGCCGACGAGGAGGGCCACATCGACTTCCTCGAGACCCAGCTTCAGCTTCTCGAAGCCATCGGTCCGCAGAAATACGGCCAGCTCAACGCCGAGCCGGTCGACGAAGCGGAGTAAGCCTGCCCGCCCCGTCGTCATTCATCGACCGCCCGCCCCAATTTCCCCTCTCCCCTTGTGGGAGGGGGCTTTCGGCCTTTGCCTCGCAGCGAGCATCGCTAGCGAGAGGCTTAGGCCGGAAGGGTGAGGGGTAGGCGACGCTGGACGAATAACGAGAGCTCCGTCTATCCCCGCCACCTGCGGCCGGTAAGCGACACGGCGAAGCGTGAGGGCGCCCGCGCGAAGGCGGCGATGCCGGCCAGCGCCGCGTCCTCCTTGGTGACGATCGAGGTCGCCATGTGCTCGAGCAGCCGCGTATGCGGCCATTTGGCCAGGAACGCCTCGCGGAAGCCGCCGGATTTCAGCACCGGAGCGATCCGCGCGCTGATGCCGCCGGCAAGGAACACGCCGCCGGTCGCCATGAAGACCAGCGCCAGGTTGCCGGCCACCCGGCCGAGATGGGTGGCGAACAGCGACAGCGTCTCGGCCGCCTGTCGGCTGGCGCCGGAGAGCCCTGCCTCGGTCACCTCCTTCGGCGTGGTCAGCTGTGGCGTCACCCCGTCGGTGGCGCACACCGCCCGGTAGAGGCGCACCATGCCGGCGCCGCACAGCAGCGTCTCGGCGCCGATGCGCCCGCCGGTGCGCTCCACCTGCGGCCAGATGGCGAAATCGCGCGGGCTCACCGGCGACAGGTCGATGTGTCCGCCTTCGCCCGGCACCGGCACCCAGATGTCGCGGGCCTTGACCAGGGCGCCGGCGCCGAGCCCGGTGCCCGGGCCCAGCACCACGCGGGCGCCGTCCGCCGTCATCGCGCCGCTGCCGATCGGCTCGATATCCTTGTCCGTCAGGCCGGGCAGCGCCAGCGACTGCGCCTCGAAGTCGTTGAGCAGCACCATCTCGGTGAGGCCGAAGCGGGCGACCGTCTTCTTCGGCTCCACCACCCACGGGCAGTTGGTCAGCGGCACCCGGTCGCCGGAGATCGGCCCGGCCAGCGCCAGCATGGCCGATTGCGGCCGGGCGCCGCCCTTTTCGATCACCACCGCTTGGATGGCGTCGTCGATCGAGGCGAAGTCGGCGGTATGCACATTGGGGAAGCGTTGGGTCGCGCCGGTCTCGTCGGGGACCAGCGAAAAGCGCGCATTGGTGCCGCCGATATCGCCGATCAGCACCGGGAAGGGCAGGTGGTCGAGATGCCGGCCGATCTTGTCGTCAGCTTGGCTCATGCCGTCTCCGGATTGCGTATCAGCTTTTTCAGATAATGGATGAAGATGTCGGCGGTGTGCCGGTTGAGCGCCATGGGGATGTCGTAGACCACCGCCAGCCGGGTCAGCGCCTTGACGTCGACGTCGTGGGGCAGCGGCGACAGCGCGTCGATGAAGAAGATGAGGGCGCCGATGCGCCCCTCGGCGATCAGCGCACCGATCTGCTGGTCGCCGCCCACCGGGCCGCTCTTCAGCCGCGTCAGGTGCAAATCGGGGCAGGCTTCCACAATGCGCCCGCCGGTGGTGCCGGTGGCGTAGAGCGAGAAGGCTTTCAGGACCTCGTAATTATCGCGCACGAAGCCGACCATCTCGTCCTTCTTCAGGTCGTGCGCGATCAGCGCGATGGTCGGCGGCCCGGCCGGGCTTGGTTCCGCCACTCTCGCTTACTCCTTGATGTAGGGCTTGCCATCGGCGGCCGGCGGCCGCGCCCGGCCGACGACGCCGGCGACCAGCACGATGGTGGCGATATAGGGCGCCATCGCCAGGAATTCCGACGGGATCGGCGTCTGCAGGATCGCCAGCTTCTGCTGCAGCGAATCGGCGAAGCCGAAGACCAGCGCCGCCATCAGCGCGCCGACCGGGTGCCAGCGCCCGAAGATCATGGCGGCCAGCCCGATGAAGCCGCGTCCGTCGGTCATGTTGTCGTCGAAGCGGCCGACCGAGCCGAGCGTGAACCAGGCGCCGCCGAAGCCGGCGACCATGCCGCCGATGGTGACGTTGATGTAGCGCAGCGCGGTAGACGTTGATGCCCAGCGTATCGGCGGCTTCCGGGTGCTCGCCGACGGCGCGGGCGCGCAGGCCAGAGCGCGTGTGGAACAGGTAGTAGGTGGCCGCGGCCACCAGGATGAGCGGCGCCATAGACGAAGATGTTCTGCTGGAAGAGGACCGGCCCGATCACCGGCATGTCGCTGAGGAACGGGATCTCGATGCGCACCGAAGATCGGCGCGTTGTTGAGCCAGCTCCTTGCGGACTGGGTCAGCACCTGGCTCGATGACGTAGGAGGTCAGGCCGAGCACGAACAGGTTGATCGGCCACGCCGGCGACGATCTGGTCGACCCGGTAGGTGACGACCAGCACGGCGAGCAGCAGGCCGAACAGCCCGCCGACGATGACCGCCGCCACGAGCCCGCCGACGCCGCCGAACAGCGAGCCGGCGACGGCGCCGGTGAAGGCGCCGGAGAGCAGCATGCCCTCGATGCCGATATTGACCACCGCGACCCGCTCCGACAGCGTGCCGACCAGGCCGCCGAGCGCGATCGGCACGGCGCGCACGAGCGTCGCCTGCAGCATGCCGGTCAGCGAGAACTGCTTGCCCGCCGTCGCCCACACCAGGAAGGCGGTCACCGCCAGGAACAGGCCGATGCCGAGATAGAGGCCGGAGCGCCGGCGCCGCCGCGCACGAACTGGCGGGCGCCGAAAAAGGCGAGCAGCGCCGCCACCACATAGGAGTAGGGCGCGCCGGCACGATCAGGTTGGGCAGGACGAACGCGTCGCCGCGGAAAGCCGAGGCGGAACGAGGCGCTCGCCGGACGATCCGAGCACCGAAGACCACCGCGACGAAGACGGCGAGCAGCCATCAGCAGCCAGCCGATGATCAGCGCCTGGCGCTGCTGCGATCTGGTCGACGTAGGGCGCCCGGCGGCTTCCGGTGACGGCCATGGTCTCTCAGGCTCCCTACGCCTTGCGCTTGCGGAACGCCCACGGGAACCACCGCGCGCACCAGGATCGGCGCCGCGATGAAGATGATGATCAGCGCCTGGATGACGGCGATGAGGTCGATGCTGACGCCGGCGCCGACCTGCATCTGCCGCCCGCCCGCCTGCGAGGGCGCCGAACAAGAGCCCGGCGAGCAGCACGCCGACCGGGTGCGATCGGCCGAGCAGCGCCACCGCGATGGCGTCGAAGCCGATGCCGCCGGAGAAGCCGGGCGAGGCGCGGCCGAGCACGCCGAGCACCTGGTTGGCGCCGGCCAGGCCGGCGAGCGCGCCGGCCATCGCCATCACCAGCGACGATGATCAGGCCCGAGCGCATGCCGGCATAGCGCGCCGCGTCGGGGTTGAGGCCGCTGGCGCGGAACTCGAAGCCGAGCGTGGTGCGGAACAGCAGCCAGTAGACGAAGGCGACCGCCGCCAGCGCCAGCAGGATGCCGGCATGGAGCGCGCAGCGTCGGGTCGAGCCAGCCAAGCAGCTGCGGCAGTTCGGCGCTGGGCAGCACCGACTGCGAGATCGGGTCGGCGCGCCCCGGCTTCTGGATCGGCGGATTGCGCAGCAGATAGTCGACGAGGCGGTACGAGATCAGGTTGAGCATGATCGTGGTGATCACCTCGTGGGCGCCGGTCGCCGCCCTCAGCCAGCCGGCGATGGCCGCCCATGCGGCGCCGGCCAGCGCCGCCGGCGATGAGCGCCAGCGGGATGTGAATGCGGCGCCGGCATGCCGGCGAAGGAGAAGCCGACGACCACCGCGGCCATGCCGCCGATGAGCACCTGCCCCTCGGCGCCGATGTTGAACAGCCCGGCGCGGAAGCCGATCGCCAGCCCGAGCGCCGGCGAGCATCAGCGGCGCCGCCGCCGTCAGCGTCTCGGAGATCGCGTAGATCGAGCCGACCGAGCCGGTGAACAGCGACATGTAGGACCGGCCGATCGCGTTCGGCGACGACGCCGGTGGCCAGCATGATGACGCCGCCCAGCACCAGCGCCATCGACCACCGCGATGCACCGGCACGATGACGACTTCTTCGACAGTCGAAGCTGGATGCCGGCGGCGCGCCGCAGCACGTCCTGGCCGACGGTCGGTGTCTCGTTGGCGTCGCGTCATTGCCACTGCCCCCGGCCATCGCCAGGCCGATCTCGCGCAACGTCCGCTTCGCGCGGCGGCGAATTCGGCGACGACGCGGCCGCGGAACATCACCAGGATGCGGTCGGACAGGGCGAGGATCTCGTCCAGCTCGGTCGACACGATCAGCACGCCGACGCCGGCGTCGCGCGCCTCGATGATGCGCTTGTGGATGTATTCGATCGAGCCGACGTCGAGGCCGCGCGTCGGCTGCGACGGCGATCACCAGCTTGACGTCGCGCGACAGCTCGCGCGCCACGATCAGCTTCTGCTGGTTGCCGCCGGAAAGGTGGTCGGCGAGCGCGTAGATCGAGGGCGTGCGCACGTCGAAATCGATGACGTTCTTGACGCACACCTTGTGGACCGCCGCCCAGTCCATGATCATGCCGTGCGAATAGGGTTCGTCGTAATAGGCTGTCGAGCACCATGTTCTCGGCGAGGTCGAACTCGCCGATCATGCCGGAGCGCTGCCGGTCCTCGGGAATGTGCGACGATGCCCATGCGGTGGCGCTGGCGCGCCGACGCCCGGGTGATGTCGCCGCCGAGGAACGACACCGAGCCGCGCGGTGGCGTGGCGCAGGCCGGTCAGCGCCTCGACCAGCTCCGTCTGGCCGTTGCCCTGGACGCCGGCGATGCCGACCACCTCGCCCGCATGGACGGTCAGGTCGACGCCGTCGACGGCAACCTCGCCGCGGTCGTTGAGGACGCGCAGCTTGGCCACCTCGAGCAGCGGCTTGCCCGGCGCTGACCGGCTTCTTCTCGACCTCGAAGCGCACCGGCCGGCCGACCATCATCTCGGCCAGCTCCACGTCGGTCGCGGTCTTGCGGGTCGGCGCTCGCCGACGACCTTGCCGGCGCGCAGCACGTTGATGCGGTCGGCGACCTCGATCACCTCGTGCAGCTTGTGGGTGATGAAGACCAGCGCCTTGCCGGCGTCGCGCAGCGAGCGGACGATGCCGAAGAATTCCGTCGACTTCCTGCGGGGTGAGCACCGCCGTCGGCTCGTCGAAGATGAGAACGCTGGCCGAGCGGAACAGCACCTTGATGATCTCGACGCGCTGCTGGATGCCGACCGGCATCTCCTCGATGATGCGCGTCGGGATCGACGTTGAGCCCGTGCTCGGCGCTGATCGCGCGTGACCTGCGCGCGCGCCTCTTCGATGTCGAGATGGTCGAAGGCGCCCGATCGGCTCGACGCCGAGCACGACGTTCTCGGCGACGGTGAACACCGGCACCAGCATGAAGTGCTGGTGCACCATGCCGATGCCGGCGTGGATCGCGTCGCCTGGCGCCGTGGAAATAGGTCGGCTTGCCGTCGATGAGGATTTCGCCCTCGTCCGGCCGGTAGAGCCCGGACAAGGACGTTCATCAGGGTCGATCTTGCCGGCGCCGTTCTCGCCGAGCAGGCCGAGGATCTCGCCGGCGCTGGATGGTGCAGGTTGACGTCCGAATCGTTGGCGACGAGGTCACCGAAACGCTTGGTGATGCCGCGTAGTTCGATATCCAAGCTTCAGCACCCCCGCCTTTGGCCGGCTCCCGCGCGCCCCGGAACCGCCGACTTGGGTAGCGCGCCGCCGCGCCCCGGAGGACGCGGCGGGCGGTGTCGTTCGGCACAGGCAGGCTGTCGCCTACATGCCGACCTCGATCTAGCCGTCGATGATGCCGGCCTTGATCTTGTCGATCTCGTCCTTGAGTTCGGCCGGAACGGCGCCGAATCGAAGTCGTGGAACGGAGCCAGGTCGACGCCGCCGTCCTTCAGCGTGCCGACGATGACGCCGCCCTTGAAGGTGCCCTTGATGGCTTCGGTCACGGCTTCCTTGGTGGTCGAGTCGACCTTCTTCAGCACTGACGATCAGGAACACGCCCTTGTGGTCCGGATCGGTCGCGTACTGGTCGGTGTCGACGCCGATGATCTTCAGCTTGTCGGCACCCAGCTCCATGGCCAGCGCCGCCGAGCCCTGGCCGACCTTGCCGGCCACCGGCAGGATGATGTCGGCACCCTCATCGACCATGCTCTTGGCAATGTCCTTGCCCTTGTCGATGGAGTTGAAGTCGCCGACGAACACGCCGTCCTTCTTTGCCGGATCCCAGCCGAGCACCTTCACGTTGGTGCCCTTCACCTTGTTGTAGTAGTCCGCGCCCCATACGAAGCCGTCCATGAAGTCGGTCACCGGGCCGCCGATGTTGATGCCGCCGAAGGTGCCGAGCACGCCGGTCTTGGACGTGCCCGCCGCCAGATAGCCGGCGAGGAACGCCGCCTGGTTGGTCGCGATAGACCTGGCCGAGCACGTTCGGGATTGTCGGGTCATAGGCGTAGTCGACGATGGTGTATTTGATGCCGGGGTTAGCCTCGGCCGACGCCTTGGTCGCGTCGCCGAGCAGGAAGCCGACGGTGACGATCACGTCGCACTTGGCCTGCACGAACGACTGCAGGTTCGGCACGTAGTCGGTCTCGGCCTTGGATTCGAGCAGCTTGGTCTCGAAGCCGCCTTCCTTGGCCGCGTCCTGAACGCCCTGCCAAGTGTATTGGTTGAAGCCCTTGTCGTCGACGCCGCCCGTATCGGTGACGGCGCAGGCGAGGAACGCAAAGGCCGGCGCGCTCATGGCCCCCAACCACGCGACGGTAGCAAGAGCGGCTAGGGACGTGGTGATGATCTTGCGGTCCAACTGACCCTCCTTCAGGTTAACAACGGACATCGGCGTTTGAACGCCGCTCCCTTCGGGCCGCGCCGGCTGCAACCGCCGCAGCCCTTCCCAAGGGCATGGGCTGACTTTGGCATTTTCGCCTGCCGCCGCCAAGACGCATCGCCGGGAAAGGCTCTCTCGTGACGCGCTGCCGCAAAGGCGGTAGATAACCGGCCAAAGCCCGCTCTTTCGGGCGCATGAGGAGGCCCGGCCGATGGACAAGGAACTCTTTGCCGCGGCAAGCGCGGTCAGGGCGCGCGCGCATGCGCCTTATTCCAGGTTTCATGTAGGTGCGGCGATCCGCACGCAGGCCGGCACGGTCGTGACCGGCGCCAATGTCGAGAACGCCTCCTACCCGGAAGGCTGGTGCGCCGAGACCTCGGCCATCGCCCAGATGATCGCCGCCGGCGGCTCGGATGCCGCGCGGCGTATCGCCGCCGTCTCGGTGGTGGCGGAGCGCATCGAGGGACGGCTGACGACGCCCTGCGGCGGCTGCCGCCAGCGCCTGGCCGAGTTCGCCGGTCCCGACACGCCGGTCGATGTGATCGACCCGTCCGGCGAGGGCCGCACCTTCACGCTGCGCGAGCTGTTGCCTTCGGCGTTCGACATGGACAAGAGGCGAGGAGGGCCGTAGGCCCGACCGGGAAAGCGCACAAGAGGCGGGGAGGGCCGTCGGCCCGACCGGGAAAGCACACAAGAGGCGGGGAGGGCCGTCGGCCCGACCGGGAAAGCACACAAGAGGCGGGGAGCGCGGGACGCGCGACAGGGAATGAATAAACGCCAGTTTCTCCCCCAGGAAATCATCCGCAAGAAGCGCGACGGCAGGACCCTCGATGCCGAGGAGATCGCCTTCATGGTCGCCGGCCTCACCAGGGGCACGGTGAGCGAAGGCCAGGTCGCCGCCTTCGCCATGGCGGTGTTCTTCAACGGCATGGCGCGCGACGAGGCGGTGGCGCTGACGCTGGCCATGCGCGATTCCGGCACGGTGCTCGACTGGTCGGGCCTGCCCGGTCCGGCCCTCGACAAGCATTCCACCGGCGGCATCGGCGACAATGTCTCGCTCATGCTCGCCCCGGCGCTGGCCGCCTGCGGCGCCTATGTGCCGATGATTTCCGGCCGTGGCCTCGGCCACACCGGCGGCACCCTCGACAAGCTCGATTCGATCCCCGGCTACCGCACCCAGCCGGACCTCGACCTCCTGCGCAAGGTGGTGGCGGATGTCGGCTGCGCCGTCATCGGCCAGACCGCCGATCTGGCGCCCGCCGACAAGCGCCTCTACGCCATCCGCGACGTCACCGCGACGGTCGAATCGATCCCGCTCATCACCGCCTCGATCCTGTCCAAGAAGCTCGCCGCCGGCCTCGCCGGCCTGGTCCTCGACGTGAAGACCGGCAACGGCGCCTTCATGGCGAAGATGGAAGATTCGATAGGCCTTGCCGAGAGCCTGGTCGCCGTCGCCAACGGCGCCGGCATGAAGACCAGCGCGCTCATCACCGACATGAACCAGCCGCTCGCCTCGGCCGCCGGCAATGCGGTCGAGGTGATGAACGCGGTCGATTTCCTCAAGGGCAATGCCGACCGCCGCCTGCTACGAGGTCACGGTGGCGCTCGGTGGCGAATTGCTCGCAGCCGGCGGCCTCGCCGCTGACGACGCCGACGGCCGCAACAAGATCGAAGCCGCCTTCGCCTCCGGCCGCGCCGCGGAGATCTTCGGGCGCATGGTCGCCGCCCTCGGCGGCCCGGTCGATTTCATGGAGAAGCCGGAAACCTACCTCGTGGCCGCGCCGCTCGTCCGCCCGGTCACGGCGGAGCGCGCCGGCACGGTCGCCGAGATCGACACCCGCGCCATCGGCATCGCCGTGGTGGCGCTCGGCGGCGGCCGCATGCGCGCCGAGGATTCCATCGACCATTCGCGTCGGCTTCACCCGGCTGGCCGGCCTCGGCGCGGAGGTCGGACCCGACGCGCCGCTGGCGCTGGTCCACGCCCGTGACGAAGCCGCGGCGGCCGCGGCCGAAGCGGCGCTGCGCCAAGCCTATGTCCTCGGTGCGGCGCCGACGGCGACACCAACCGTTTACCAGCGCATCGGGCCCTGACGCATTCACCCTCCGTTAACCTGCTGAACGCGCTGGCCAAAATGTCGCATTAAGGTTGATTCCAGCGCGGCCCTCGGGCAGCGCTGCTCGCGCGCTATCTTATCGTTTGTGGGGATGGGCCAATCGCGAGGTCCGCATGGGCAGTGACCACGACGACGCCTTGAAAGAGTTTCTTTCCGCCATGGACAAGCGGCTGGAAACGGCGCCGCTTGTCGACCGGCGCGAGCTGGACCGCCGTGCCCAGCCCGGCGACAAGCCGTCGATGGCCGGCGGTCGCAAGGCCCTGCCAAAGACCCCTTCGCCTATTGGGATTCGAAGGCCGATCCGCAAGGACTGACCCCGCCAGACCTAGAGAAAACTCGTCCCGTGCCGCCCCGGCGGCAGCCCCAGATGCGCCGCCACCGTCTCGCCGATATCGGCGAAGCCGCGCCGTCCGATTTCCTTCCCCGCTAGCCCGTAGCGCAATCCCACGATCGGCACATGCTCGCGCGTATGGTCGGTGCCGCGCCAGGTCGGGTCGTTGCCGTGGTCGGCGACGAAGAGCATCAGGTCGCCGTCCTGCAGCACCGCCAGAAGCTCCGGCACGCGGGCGTCGAACGCCTCCAGCGCCGCCGCATAGCCGGCGACGTCGCGGCGGTGGCCGTAGAGCGTGTCGAAATCGACGTAATTGGCGAAGACCAGCTCGCCGTCGCCGGCCTGTGACGCCGCTTCCAGCGTGCGGTCGACCAGCGCGCTGTCGTTCGGCGCCTTGAGGATCGTGCCGGTGCCGCGATGGGCGAAGATGTCGCCGATCTTGCCGATCGAGAACACCCGCCGCCCGGCCTCGGTCAGCCGGTCGAGCAGGGTCGGCTCCGGCGGCGGCACCGCATAGTCGCGCCGGTTGGCGGTGCGCTTGAAGGTCTCCTGCCGTCTCGCCGAGGAAAGGCCGCGCGATCACCCGCCCGATATTCAGCGGGTCGCACAGCCGCCGCGCGATTTCGCAGGTCTCGTAGAGCCGGTCGAGCCCGAAATGGGTCTCGTGCGCGGCGATCTGGAAGACCGAATCGGCCGAGGTGTAGCAGATCGGCTTGCCGGTCCGGATGTGCTCTTCGCCGAGCTCCTGGATCACCGGCATGCCCGAGGCGTGCTTGTTGCCGAGGATGCCGGGAAGCTTGGCTTCGGCGATCAGCGCGTCGGTCAGCGCCGGCGGAAAGGTCGGCACGGTTTCCGGAAAATAGGTCCAGGCGAAGGAGACCGGCACGCCGGCGATCTCCCAATGGCCGGACGGCGTGTCCTTGCCGGTCGAGCTCTCGACGCCGTAACCGAAGATCGCCTCGGGCCCCGCCGCGGCGTCCAGCCCCGGCGGCAGGACGCCGGTCGAGGCCTGGGCGGCGGCCCCCAGCCCCAGCCGCATCAGATTGGGGAGGTTGAGCGGCCCCGAGCGCAGGCCCTGGCGGCTTCCCCGCCCCGCGGCGCAGGCGGCGGCGATGTGGCCGAGCGTGTCGGAGCCCTCGTCGCCGAAAGCCGCGGCATCCTCGGCGCCGCCGATCCCGAAGGAATCCATCACCAGCAGGAAAGCGCGTTTGGTCATGCGGCAGGGGTAGGCGCAAAAAAAGGCGGATTCAATGGGGGATAACCGGCGGAAGCGGGCCGTTTCATTGCCGCGGGCGCCGCTGCGGGGCTAAGACGTTAACCCAGCCACGGTCGCACGCGAGGAGGAAAACCGCCATGGAAGGCGTCACCATCGTCAACCACCCGCTCGTGCAGCACAAGCTGACGCTGATGCGCGACAAGAACACGCCGACCGCGAGCTTCCGCCAGTTGCTGCGCGAGATCGCGCTGCTCCTCACCTATGAGGTGACCCGCGACCTGCCGCTCACCACCACCATCATCGAGACGCCGCTGGCCAAGATGGAGGCGCCGATCCTGGAGGGCAAGAAGCCGGTCTTCGCCTCGATCCTGCGCGCCGGCAACGGCCTGCTCGAAGGCATGCTCGACCTCGTGCCCTCGGCCCGCGTCGCCCATATCGGCATCTACCGCAAGCCCGACACGCTGGAGGCGGTGGAGTATTACTTCAAGGCGCCCGACGACATCGCCGACCGGCTGACCATCGTCGTCGATCCGATGCTCGCCACCTCCAATTCGGCCTCGGCCGCCATCGACCGGCTGAAGGCGCGCGGCGCCCGCGACATCCGCTTCGTCTGCCTGCTCGCCGCGCCGGAGGGCATCGCCCGCTTCCAGAAGGCCCAGCCCGGCATCCCGATCTACACCGCGGCCATCGACGAATATCTCAACGATCACGGCTACATCGTCCCCGGCCTCGGCGATGCCGGCGACCGCCTGTACGGGACGAAGTAGGCCGCCCCCAATTCGACAGCCGTCGGTGTCGGTGGCATAGACTGGGCCTGACGCGCGGAGCGAAGCAGAGGCGCGCATGCCAGCAGGCGAGGTAAGGGAAGGCGTCACCGGCGCGTCCGCAGAGGCGATCCGGGCGCATTACGATACGCCCACGGAGTTCTTTCGCCTCTGGCTCGGCGACGATCTGGTCTATTCCTCGGCGCTTTTCGCCGAGGGCGACGACCTCGTCGCGGCGCAGAACCGCAAGCTCGATCATCATATCGCCGCCGCCGGCGTCGCGCCCGGCGATCGCGTCCTCGATATCGGTTGCGGCTGGGGCGCCATGCTCCGCCGCCTGATCGGCACCGCTGGCGCCGGCAGTGCCGTCGGCCTCACCTTGAGCACGGCGCAGGCCGACTGGATCAACGAGCTTCGCCTGCCCGCCGTCGAGGTCCGCGAAGAGCACTGGCGCGATCACCGGCCCGATGCGCCCTACGACGCCATCGTGTCGATCGGTGCCTTCGAGCATTTCGCCCGTCCCGGCCTGGCGCCGGAGGCCAAGCTCGCCGCCTATCGCGAATTCTTCGCCTGGTGCCGCTCCGTCCTCAAGCCGGGTGGCCGCCTGTCGCTGCAGACCATCGCCTTCGTCACCAGCATCGGCACCATGCCGCCCTTCTTCGCCTCGGAGATCTTCCCGGAGACCGAGCCGCCGCGCATCTGGGAGCCGATGGCCGCCGCCGAGGACACCTTCGAGCTGATCGCGCTGCGCAACGACCGCGACCACTACGAGCGTACGCTGCGCATCTGGCAGCGCACTCTCACCGAACGCCACGCCGAAGCCGTCGCGCTTGTCGGCGAGGAGACCGTCGCCCGCTTCCACCGTTATCTGAAGGTCTCGGCGATGGCCTTCCGCATCGGCAATATCTGCCTGCTGCGCATGAGCTTCCTGCGCCGCGATTAGCCCCCGCTGATCGCGGTATGTCGAGCGCTACCCGCGACTAGGCTCAGGACCTATTAATTTGGATTGAGGTGTGATTCACAGTCACTGTTGGAGGAGGCTGTGATGAGCGATTTGTTTTTGCTGAGCGAGCGCCAGATGGCGCGGATTTCTGGGTTCTTTCCGCTGGCGCATGGCGTCCCGCGCGTCGATGACCGGCGGGTGGTCTCAGGCATTGTCTACGTGATCCGCAACGGCCTTCAGTGGAAGGATGCGCCAAAGGCTTATGGGCCTCACAAGACGCTCTACAATCGCTTCATGCGCTGGAGCCGGATGGGCGTGTTCGACCGCATCTTTGTGGCCTTGGCCGGCGCGGGTCCGAGACCCGAACGGATCATGATCGACGCGACCCATCTGAAGGCCCACCGCACCGCGGCGAGCCTTCTTAAAAAGGGGATGTTCCCCGTCGTATCGGGCGCACCAAAGGCGGGCTGAACTCAAAGCTCCACACCGTCTGCGACGGCCACGGGCGCCCGATCGTCATGATCCTGTCCGAAGGCCAGATGAGCGACCACAAGGGCGCGCGTATGGTTCTCGACGCCCTGCCGCCGGCCACCAGTTTGATTGCCGACCGGGGCTATGACAGCACCTGGTTCCGGCAAGAACTCGCCGCCAGGGGCATCCAACCCTGCATCCCGTCCTCACGCAGCCGCAAGCGGCCTTACCCCTATGACAAGGACCTCTATCGCCAGCGCCACAAGATCGAGAACCTCTTCGCCAAGCTCAAGGACTGGCGCCGCGTTGCCACCCGCTACGACCGATGCGCACACACCTTCTTCTCCGCCATCTGCATCGCAGCAACCGTCATCTTCTGGCTCTGATCAATGAGTTCCTGACCCTAGGCAGGAACGTAGGTCAGCCTGACCACGTCCTCGACCATCCGATCGCTGGCGACGAGATGCAGCGGCGGCCGCGGCCTGGCAAAGAATGGCGTGCCGCGGCCGAGCACGACCGGCAGTAGGTAGAGCCGATACTCGTCAATGAGACCGAGGTCAGTCAGGCTTTGCGCCAGGTCCGGCCCGGCAACGTCGATCTCTCCGGTGAACTCGGCCTTCAGCCTGCGTATCGTCGCTTCGATGTCATCCGAAACCAGCGCGGCATTGGGGCCGACCGACGTCAGCGAGCGCGACACGACCCACTTCGGTTGGCTTCGCCACGCCGCCGCGAACGCGCGTTCCGCCGCGTCCCATTCGGAGAGGTCGTCGTCCCAATACCGCATGATCTCGTACATGCGGCGACCGTAAAGGCTGCCGGCCAGGCTGCGCACACGCTCAACCCAGTAACGAAAGAGCGCCGGTCCTGGCGCAAATGCCTGATGGTCGACGTAGCCGTCCAGGGACTGCATCATTCCGAAGACGAGCTTGGCCATGCTGTCAGATCTCCGTTCCCGGGTGAGAAGTCACGGGTAGGCACGGCGACCGCCTCTGCGGAACGAACCGGCGGCCTCACCCCCGCTGATCGCGGTCAGCACGAAGACCTCGGCGCCGGCCCTCAGCGGCGTGTCGAGCGCCGCCCGCTCCCCGTCGACGAAGACGTTCATGTGGCGGCGGATCGCCGGGGTCGAATCGACGATGCAGTCGCCCATACCCGGCCAGTCGGCATCGAGCGCCGCCACCATGTCGCGCACGCTTCCCGCCGTGACCGTCAGCTGCCGCGGCGCGCCGGGAAACAGGAAGGTGAGGGCGCCGGCCAGCGTCACGGTGACAGTCGCCGCCGCGCTCTCCGTCGGCGCACCCATCAGCCGTCCACCACCATCGTCTCGACCGAGAGGATGGTGGGCAGGTGCTCGGCCACGGTTGCCCAGCTCTCGCCCTCGTCGGCGCTGGCATAGAGCGTCCCCGACGAGGTGCCGAAATAGACGCCGGCGGGCGAGAGCCGGTCGGTCGCCATCGCCTGGCGCAGCACGCCGTAGAACACGTTCTCCTGCGGCAGGCCGTTGCGCAGCGCCTGCCAGGTGGCGCCGCCGTCGCGCGTGCGCCACACCGCCGCCTTGCCCTCGGGCACGTAGCGGCCGCGGATGTCGCCGTTGAGCGGCAGCAGGAACAGCGTCTCGGGGTCGCGCGGATGCGCCGCCGCCGGGAAGCCGAAGGTCGACGGCAGGCCGGCCTCGATGCTCTGCCAGCTCTGCCCCGCATCGTCGCTGCGATACATGCCGCAATGGTTCTGCTGATAGAGCCGCTCGCTCATCCCTGGCGCCTTGACCACGCAATGCACGCACTGGCCGAATTCCGGATACTTCTGGTCATCGGGATTGAAGTCGGCGCGCGTGCCCTTGTTGCGCGGCTCCCACGTCTTGCCGCCGTCGGCCGAGTGGAAGACGCCCGCCGCCGAGATGCCCACCCACAGCCGATCGTGGTTGTCCGGGTCGATCACCAGCGAATGCAGGATCAGCCCGGCGCCGCCCGGGTTCCAGTGCGGCCGTGTCGGATGGTCCCTGAGGCCCTTGACCTGCTCCCATGTCCGGCCGCTGTCGCCGGAGAGGAACAGGCCGGCCGGCTGTACGCCGGCATAGACGTAGCCGTTGGCGACGCCCAGGCTCCATCCCGAGACGATCGGGTCCTCGCCCTCGCCGTAGGCAAGCCCCTCGCTCGAATGGCTCCACGTGGCGCCGAGGTCGTCCGAGCGCCACACCGCCGGCCCGAACCAGGCATTGCCCCCGGTCCCGTAGATGGTGCCGGTCGCTGCATCGCCGACCACATGGTTCATCGGCCAGGTTTCGCAGAACGGCCCCTTCAGCGACCACGCCCGCCGCCCGCCGTCGCTTGTCGCGATGAAGACGCCTTTCTTGGTTCCCAGCAGAATCAGGACCTTCTCGGCCATGTCCATCTTCCTCCCCTTCCGTTCGACGCCTGACCGTCAGACATGACGACGAATGGCTGCACGCGCTTTCGACATGGAACAGTTCTTTTTTATCACGGACGGAGCGCGGCGGGCACTCTGCCTGCCGGGATCGTTTCGCCGGCGGGCGCTTCTCCGTCCCCGACGACTTGATCGACCGGCACCTTCGGTGGGAAGGATAGGGCAAACAACGACCGCACCGGGGGGAGCATCCATGAAATACGGCGCCATCTATCCAAGCCTGAAAGGCCGCACGGTTCTGGTCACCGGCGGCGGCTCGGGCATCGGCGAGTCGATTGTCGAGCACTTCGCCGCGCAGGGATCGAAGGTCGCCTTCATCGACATCAAGGAGACGGAATCGAAGGCGCTTGCGGCGCGCCTGAAGCGCAAGCGCCAGAAGGTTCACTTCGAGCCGTGCGACCTCACCGACATCCCGGCGCTCAAGCAGGCCAGTCGCCAATGTCCGCAAGGTCTTCGGGCCGATCTCCGTGCTGGTCAACAATGCCGCCCATGACGAGCGCCACACGATCGACGAGGTCACGCCGGAATATTTCGACCAGCGCATCGCGGTGAACCTGAAGCACCAGTTCTTCGCCATTCAGGCCGTTGCCGGCGACATGAAAAAGGCCAGGAACGGGTCGATCGTCAATATCGGCTCGACCTCGTGGATGGTCGCCCATGGCGGCCTGCCGGTCTATGCCTCGGCCAAGGCCGGCGTGCAGGGGCTGACCCGCGGCCTCGCCCATGAACTGGGCAGATACAATGTCCGCATCAACCACATCGCACCCGGCTGGATCCTCACCTCGCGCCAGCTCGAGCTATGGGCCACACCCGAGTCGCTGGCGCAGCTCATGAAGGACCAGTGCCTGCAGCGCCAGCTGAAGGGCGACGACATCGCCCGCGCCGTGCTGTTCTTCGCTTCCGACGAAGCCTCCGCGGCCACCAACCAGACCTACGTCTTCGACGGCGGCTGGCTGTAGGGCCGCCCCGGTTCCGGTTCATTCCCGCGACGGCGGCGTCGCAAAACTTTCATCAAAATTGCCGACGGATGGCGCCGTCGCCGCTTGTGCTTTCTTAAGCGGTCGGCGCGATCATGCTGTGGATTACCCAGCAAGAATTGGATTTCCGCCGCGTGTTCGGTCGCGTTGTCGCCTTCGCCGTGGTCCTGTCGGCCCTTGCCGTCGCCGCGCCACGCCTGGCGCCGGATCTGTTGTCGGCGGCCTTTCATCCGGGCAGCGATACGAACGCGGCAGGCGCGCCGCCGGCCGCCGCCCCCGCGCCGGCGGTGCACCCTCAGCCATTGGCGCCCCGGTCCGACAGCCGCGACCACGAGAGCTCCCGTCGCGTCGCCCTCAACGCCAATACCCAGGGGCATTTCGTTGCCGACGCCACCATCAACGGCCGCAGCGTCACCGTCATGGTCGATACCGGCGCCACCGTGGTTGCCCTCAACGATGCCACCGCCCGCCGCCTCGGCATCTATCCGGCACGCAGCGCCTTTACCGAGCGCCTGACCACCGCCAACGGGGTGGTCATGGCGGCGCGCGTGACCCTCTACGAGGTCCGTCTCGGCACCGTGACCTTGCGCGACGTCGCGGCGGTCGTCGTGCCCGGCCAGGTGTTGCCGGTCGATCTTCTCGGCATGAGCTTCCTCAGCCGGCTGTCGAAATTCGAGATCGCCGACGGCCAGCTTGTCCTGTCGCAATAGCCGGCACTTCGTCCGGCCGTCCGGTCGCGACCGCCGTCGGGCACCCGCCGTTCCGAAACCCGAGGGGACCGGCGTCGCAATGGTTCTATCTGGCCGGACAAGGCCCTAAGAAGGGCCATCGTGCTTCCGCGCCCCGTCCCCTTTTTGCCGCCCGACAGCTACGCCTTCGAGACCACGCCGCTGGTCAAGCCGACGGGCTTCCGCGAATACGACGCCCGCTGGTGGTACGGCATCCCCGGCGATTCCCACGCCAGCGAACTGAACCTGACCGGGGTCACCGCACTCGGCCTCGGTCTCGGCACGCTGCTCCACGAGCTTGGCGCCGGCCCGGACGTGGTCACCGGCCACGATTACCGCTCCTATTCCGCTGCCATCAAGGCGGCGCTTGCCAACGGCCTCGTCGCCGCCGGCTGCCGCGTCCATGACATCGGCCTTGCGGTCACCCCGATGGCCTATTTCGCCCAGTTCGCCCTCGATGTCCCGGCGGTCGCCCAGGTCACCGCCTCCCACAACGAGAACGGCTGGACCGGCATCAAGATGGGTGCCGCCCGCCCGCTGACCTTCGGTCCCGATGAGATGGCGCGCTTCAGGGAGATCGTGCTTGAGGCGCGGTTCGTCCTGCGTGAGGGCGGCACCTACCGGATCGTGCCCGACATGCGCGCTCGCTACATCGCCGACCTGACGAACCGGCCGAAATTCGCGCGGCCGATCAAGGCGGTGGTCGCCTGCGGCAACGGCACCGCCGGTGCCTTTGCCCCCGACGTGCTCGCCGCACTCGGCATCGACGTCGTGCCGCTCGACACCGAGCTCGACTCGACCTTCCCGCGCTACAACCCGAACCCGGAAGATCTCAAGATGCTGCATGCCATCGCCGAAGCCGTCAGCGCCTCCGGCGCCGATATCGGCCTTGGCTTCGATGGCGACGGCGACCGTTGCGGCGTCATCGACGAAAACGGCCGGGAGATCTTCGCCGACAAGGTCGGGGTATTGCTTGCCCGCGACATGTCGGCGCGCCACCCGGGTGCCACCTTCGTCGTCGACGTCAAGTCGACCGGCCTCTACGCCACCGATCCGGTACTCGCCGCCAATCGCGCCAGGACCGACTACTGGAAGACCGGCCACTCCTACATCAAGCGGCGCGTGCGCGAACTGGGCGCGCTCGCCGGCTTCGAGAAGTCCGGCCACTATTTCCTCAATCCGCCCATCGGCCCGGCCATGACGACGGCCTGCTCTCGGCGATCGCCATCCTCGATCTCCTCGACCGCAATCCCGATAAATCGCTGTCGGCGCTCGCCGCCGGTCTGGCGCGCACCTGGTCGTCGCCCACCATGTCGGCGGCCTGCCCGGACGAGGAGAAATACGCCATCGCCGACGCTCTCACCGAGCGCTTTCGACGGGCGATGGAATCCGGTGATCCGATCGGCGGCCACGTGCTCGTCGATCTCATCACGGTCAACGGTGTGAGGGCGGTCACTGACGACGGCACCTGGGGTCTGGTAAGGGCATCGTCCAACAAGCCCGAACTGGTCGTCGTGGTCGAAAGCCCGGTCTCGGAAGCGCGCATGCGCGAGATGTTTGCGGTGGTCGACGGCTTCATACGCGAGCACGCCGTCGTCGGCGGCTACAACCAGACGCTTTAGGCGCGTTGCAGCATGTCCTGTCGGAATTGCGTAGCGCATTGGCCGATCGAATTGTTCAATTCGACATGTCGCTAATCATCCGATGTTTGTTTATGATGGCCTGCCGCGACGCGGGGCGGAAAGAACAATGATAAGCAGCGTTTTTGGAACGACTCCGGACGGAGATGAGATTCGCGAGATTGAGATCGCCGCCGGTGATCTCAGCGTCCGCGTCATTACCTGGGGGGCGGTCATCCGCGACGTGCGGCTGGCCGGCGT
>CAWAIR010000025.1:0-3304 GCA_963782045.1 uncultured Alphaproteobacteria bacterium | reverse complement strand
CATGATGCGTGAGGCGGCAGCAAATGAACAAGGAGAATTCCTTTGTACCGAAAAGTGCTTATCGCCCTTGATGGATCGGATGACGGCCGGGTCGCGCTGAACGAAGGCGCCGACCTTGCAGCTCTGTGCGGGGCCGAAGTGGTGCTCGTCGCGGTCATCGATACAGGCATCGACGTTGCCGCGGCGGAAGCCTATGCCAGTGGCACCGCCGACCAGGAGGAACTCGATGATTCCATGTCGATCCTCGAGCAGGAAATGCCTGGCTTGGCGGAACGCGGCCTCAAGGGCACGGCGATTGTGGCCCATGGCCATCCACCCGAGCAGATCGTGCAAAAGGCACGCGAGGTGGGCGCCGACCTGGTGGTGATCGGTCACCGGACCCACGGACTGTGGTCCCGTCTGGTCAACGATTCCGTCGGCGTGCACCTGGTCAAGAACCCACCGTGCAGCATCCTTGTCATCCCGCCGCGCGACTGATCCGCGCCGGCTGCACGATCTTCTGAGAAGAAGCCGAGCGGTTAGGCCCCGCCGCACATGTGCTGCGAATCCGGCAGCGACCAGGTGCCGCCGGTGCGCACGTCCAGCCCGTAATAGACCCGGCCACGATCGTCGCCCGCCGGGCAGTCGCGCGGGACCGACGTCAGGCACATGACCACCGGGTCGCCGACCTTGGTGTCATAGAACGCGCTTTCCATGTCATAGGAGACCTGGCCGCCCCCGTTGGCGAAGGCGATGGCGCTGCCCGCGCCCGGATCGGTGCCGTCCAGCGGGTCACCGAAACGGGTGGTGAGCGCCGAGATGTGAGTCATGGCGCAGTCGCCGACATTCTTCGGCATCGCTTGATCCTGCCTGGTCGACACCGCGGCCGAATAGTCGACCGCTTTGGCGCCGATCAGCGCGTCGACATAGGATTCGGTCCAGGCGACGGAACCGCCATAGGTCTGCAGGGCATTCACCTGCACGGCGGCGATGCACGCCGCGTCGCTGCCGCAGGTGTAACGGTCATCGAGAAGCCATTTGCCGATGGCCCGCTTGCTGCTGCCGAATTCCGGCACGAAGTCCGCGTAGGCCCCGGCGACAAGAACGTCGATCCGGGCGAGATAGGGATTGGCGCAGATCGCCAGCTCGTCGGCGCTCGCAGCCTTGGCGCAGTCGAATGACGGGCCGGAACCCTGTGCGGCAGCCGGGCTCGCCACCATCAGTGTCAGTGTCAGCATTGCGGACGCGGCGCCCAGCCAGCAGGCGGGCTCCAGGACCGGGCGACCTCGGCGCGCCGCGGATAACCAATGCATCTGCATACCGCCCACCAGTAGATGCGGCGCCGGACGTGGTCGCCGCCGCGCCTGAGCACATTTCACGGCTGCGATACTTCCATCTGTCCCGGGACGCATCAACCTCCAATTGCCGGCCGTTTCTCCGCGATTGTCAGATGGCCGCCGGCTCGCCTACAAAGCCCCCTGCCAATGCGGCTGGACGGGACGACATGACCATCTGTTTCGATATCGGCGGATCGACGATCAAGGCGGCGCTTGCGCGTGACCCCGAGGACCTCGCTGCGATCGGCAAACGCGACACGCCGGCCGACGACTTCGATGCCTTCTGCCGGGCGCTCGCCGAACTCGCCGAAGTCTCCGGCGAGGCCGCGACGACGCTCTCGATCGCCATTGCCGGCGTGGTCGATCCGGCTACTGGCCGCAGCAAGTGCGCCAACATCCCTTGCATCGACGGCCGGCCGCTTGCTGACGATCTCGCCGCCGCGCTCGGACGGCCCGTGCTGGTGACCAACGACGCCGACTGCTTTGCGCTTGCAGAGGCCGCCGTCGGTGCCGGGCGCGGCCATCGGGTGGTCTTCGGCATCATCCTCGGCACCGGTGTTGGCGGTGGGGTGGTCGTCGACGGCCGTCTCGTGGAAGGCGCCGGTGGCTTCGCCGGCGAATGGGGGCATGGGCCGATCCTGGCCCGCCAGGCCGGCAATCCGCCGATCGACATCCCCTGGCTTGCCTGCGGCTGCGGCCAAAGCGGCTGCGTCGACACCGTCGGCGGCGCCCGCGGCATGGAACGACTGCATCACCAGCTCACCGGCGTCACGATGAAGAGCCGCGCGATCATGGACGCCTGGCGCGCGGGCGAGCCGCAGGCCGTGCGCACATTCGACTGCTACATCGAACTCGTCGCCCAGCCACTCGCTCTCAGTGTCAACGTCCTCGGTGCCGATATCGTGCCGGTCGGCGGCGGCCTCGGACGCGAGACGGAGATGCTTGCCGCCCTCGATCGCGCGGTACGCCGGGGGATTCTTCGCGACACCGCCGAGCCGCTCGTCGTCCCCGGTCAGTGCAGCGACAATCCGGCCTTCATCGGGGCGGCGCTACGGGCGGCCGGGCGCGCGTCGTGAGCCCGCGCATCCTCGAAATCTGCGTCGACGGCGTCAGCGGCCTGACGGCGGCCATTGCCGGCGGCGCCGACCGCATCGAGCTCTGCTCGGCGCTGGCGCTCGGCGGATTGACGCCGCCAAAGAGCCTGATGCGCGCAGCCGCCAGGGCGCCGATCCCGGTGCACGCCATGATCCGTCCACGCGCCGGCACCTTCGTCTTCGGCGAAGCAGAGATCGATCTGATGCTGGCCGATATCGACGACGCGCGTCGCGCCGGGCTCGCCGGCGTCGTGCTCGGCGCCAGCCAGCCGGACGGCCCGCTCGATGAGGCTTGCCTCAGGCGCCTGCACGGCCACGCCGCCGCGCAGGGTCTTTCGACCACATTGCACCGCGCCTTCGATCTGACGCCCGATCTCGACGCAGCGCTGGAAAGCGCCATCGATCTCGGCTTCGACCGCGTCCTCACCTCGGGCGGCGCGCCGACGGCCGTTGCCGGCCTCGATCGGCTCGCCGAACTGCACAGCGCGGCACGCGGCCGCATCGTGCTGATGCCGGGCTCCGGGATCACCATGGATACGATCGGCACGCTCGCGGAGCGCCTGCCGATCACGGAAATCCACGCCTCCGCGTCCGAACCGGCCGTCGCCTCCCCTCGCCTCAACGAATTCGGATTCGACAGCGCCGCCCCGCGACGGACATCGGAGCGGATCGTCCGCGACTTGCAGCGCGCCTGGCAAGCCGGTGTCGACGCGCGTTAATCAAACTCACGACTGATATCGCCGGGAAAGGGTTCGCGGAATGATATCGGCCACAGGTGGTTGAAACTGTATCGCGCTTCGATATGGCGGATTGACATTGGCAGCCATCGTACCAAGATGACTTATGTAGGTTCCACAAGACAGGAGGAACCATGGCGCCACCTGAGATGCACCG
>CAWAIR010000024.1:0-12724 GCA_963782045.1 uncultured Alphaproteobacteria bacterium | reverse complement strand
AGCTTGATGGTCACGCCGAGCTGGCGCGCATTTCCGGGCTGCAGGGTCGGAAACGACAGCTCGTTGGATGTTGGCTCTGCGCGCCTTGTGCAGGGTTCCAGTCCCAGCACGCAGTGACCCGCGACATTGGCGAGCTGCCAGCGCACGAGACTGGGCAGCGCGGATGCGTCCCAGGTCAGGCGAACGCCCCCTCCCATCTGGTCGGCAATGTGAGCATTGACGACTTCGGCCGTGCCGAACCTGCCACCGTCCGGCTGGCCGATCAGGTGCTGGCGCCCGCCGGTATCGTGCTGCTCATCGCCGACACGTCGGCCGGCGTCGAAGCGACCATCCGCGAGAGCAAGGACCGCCGCCTGCTGTTCATCCTCAACACGCGAGCTGGCGATTGTGAACGGTGTTCCCGCCGGCATGGACCTCCTGTCGGGAGTTGAACTCAGCGGCGGCAAACTTGCTCTCCCCGCCTACGGCTGCTGCATCATCGAACTCGATTGGGATGCTTGGGCGCGACTGACCGGGGACGACACGACGGAGTTGGATCGGAGTGCCCCGTACGGGACGGCGTTGCCCAGTTCTCGACGGCCGCTTTGGGTCATTCTCGCCAGAAGCCTCCGGCTCGACCTGTCAGCCCATTTCGGCTTTGCCCCGAAAGCGACCGAAATAACGCGTTGCAGCGAAATGACGCGATGCGCCAACAACGGACATAGTCGATTCCGAGCTATTTTGAATCCGGTTGGAGCAAGAGGGACTTAGGAATAGCGCGGCGTCTCCCCCGGCGCTGGGGTGTAGGGATAGCTACCGCGATTGAGAACCGCCTCGACGCCTCCCAGTTCCCGGATGCGGCGCTCCTGATCTTGAAATGCCTGCTCGGAGATCCTTGCCGGATCGCAGACCGAGCGCAGCCGCCTTTCGCCCTCGGCGATGATTGCTTCACTGCCGGGAACCTCGGCTAGGTCATGCGTCTCCAGCGGATCGGCCTCGAGATCGAACAATTGCGGCCGGTAACCCTCGTAGTGGACGTATTTGTAGCGGCCGAAGCGCACCATGAATATTCCGGTCGTTGATCCGACGGCGTGGTATTCGCTGAACACCATGCGGTCGGCCTGCTCGCCGTCCAGGAGCCGCAGCAGAGACGTTCCCGGCAGCGCTTGCTCCTCCGCGCTGGTCGCCTCGCCGACCGCGTCGACGATCGTCGGATAAGCATCGACCAGCGAGACCGGTGTCAGCACCCGCCGGCCAGCGGGTACGCCACGGCCCTTCATGATGAGCGGGACGCCAACCGCTTCCTCATACATGTTGGACTTGCCCCAGAAGGTGCGCGTGCCCAGGTTGTCGCCGTGGTCGCTGGTGTAGATGACCAGCGTGTCTTCCTCGAGGCCGGTCTCGGCAAGCGTCCGCAACATCCGGCCGATATTGTCGTCGAGGAACGACACCATGCCGTAATAGGCGGCGATGGCGGTGCGCACATGGGTCTCGTCGCGGAAGTGGTCCTCGTAGTTCTGGACCTCGCGCAACCTCTTCAGCACCGGGTGATCGGGAAAATCGGCGGGGTCGCGCAGGCGTGGTAAGGGAAGCGTATTGAGGTCGTAGAGATTGAAGAACTCCGGCGGCGCCACCAGCGGAAAATGCGGGCAGACGAAGGACACGAACAGGCACCACGGCCTGGTCGTGGGCGTGGCCACAACGGATTTGAGCCAGGCGATGGCCTCGTCGCGGATGTCGCGGTCGTATTGCAGATAGGTCGACTCGCCGGCGCCGGCGTCGCCGGCAAGCTGATTGGTGCTTTCGCGCGGCGGCGGCGGGCAACGCAACATGCCCTGCACGTCCCCCTCGCCATTGAGCACATGGAGCGGCAGGATCTCGTTGTCGAAACCGTTCGGGTCGTCGCTGCCGCGATAATGCAGCTTGCCGATCGAATCGCAGTGATGGCCGGCGTCATGCAGCCGGTGGCCCCATGACGGCGGCGTTCCGCGATAAGGGAAGGCGTTGTCCCAATAGCGGATTGCGTGAACGTAGCGGCCGGTGGCGAAGCTCGCCCGGCTGGGCACGCAGATCGGGCAGTTGCAATAGGCGTTATTGAACAGCGTT
This sequence comes from uncultured Alphaproteobacteria bacterium, assembly GCA_963782045.1. Taxonomy (GTDB): domain Bacteria; phylum Pseudomonadota; class Alphaproteobacteria; order Rhizobiales; family Kaistiaceae; genus CAVSRC01. The sequence continues at coordinate 10,639 of CAWAIR010000024.1, read as the reverse complement.
CCGGCCGCCGCCAGCTTGTCGAGCGTCGGCGTACGGACCACCCCGTTGCCGTAGGCGCCGAGGACGCGACGGCTGTGTTCGTCCGACATGATGAAAAGCACGTTTCGGGGCTGCATGGGAGCTGGTTCCGTTGTTCAATCGAGTGGCCGGCCGGGGCGGAGCGGGTCGGCGTCCGTGCCATCCTGCATCAGCACGCATTCGTCGGCCGGCACGACGAGCAGCACCTGGCGGCCCACTACGCGCAGGCCGCGGCGATCCCCCTGGACCCTGACGACGGCACCACCGATATCGACCTGGTAGTCGACGATGTTGCCGAGGAATGTCGCGTCCACCACGGTGCCTTTGAGCGCGTTGTCACCGGGGCCGGCCTCGGCCGCGAAGACGAAGGCTTCGGGGCGGATGGCGACGGTCATTGCCGGGGCCGTATCGCCCGCCCGCGCTATTGCCGTCAGCCTGTGCTCGCCGACCATGACCACCGCCCGGTCACCGTCGCGGTCGACCACGGTCGCCGGCATGCGGTTCACCAGCCCCATGAAGTCGGCGACGAACAGGTTCGCAGGCCGCTCATAGACATCGCGCGGCGAACCGACCTGCTGCACGGTTCCGCCATGGAAGACCGCGATGCGGTCGGAGAGCGCCATGGCCTCGGCCTGGTCGTGGGTGACATAGATGAAGGTAATGCCAGTGCGCCGCTGCAAGGACTTCAGTTCCGAGCGCATGCGCTCGCGCAGCTTGGCATCGAGATTGGAGAGCGGCTCGTCGAGGAGCAGGATCGATGGCTCGACCACCAGCGAGCGGGCGAGCGCGACACGTTGCTGCTGTCCGCCGCTGAGCTGCGCCGGATGGCGGTCCTCGAGGCCCTCCAGGCCGACCGCTGCCAGAACCTGATCGATCCGCGCCTTCTTTCCCGCGCGGTCGAATGCGGTGTAGCGGAGGCCGAAGGCGACGTTCTCCAGCACCGACATGTGCGGCCACACAGCGTAGTTCTGAAAGACCATGCCCATGCGCCGCCGCTCAGGCGGCACGCTGCCCGCCGGCGAGGACAACACCTCGCCGCCGACGGTGATCGCGCCGGCGTCGGGCGTGAGGAACCCGGCGAGGAGGCGCAAGGTCGTCGTCTTGCCGCAACCGGACGGCCCCAGAAACGTGACGAATTCCTTCTCCTCGATGGAGATGTCGATGCCCCGCAACGCCCGGAAGGCGCTGAAATTCTTGGTCAGTCCCTCGATTTCGATGTGCGCCATGCCTGCCTCTAGCCCGCCGGCGCGCCGCCGATGGGGGCGATGCGGTCGCTGTTCATGAGTCGGTTGAGCGGCAGGCTCACCAGCAGGGTGACAACGATGGTGAAGACGGCGAGCGCCGCCACCACCTCAAGCTGACCGAGATCGTTCAGCCGATAGATGGCAACGGAGATGGTTTCGGTGCCGCCGGAATAGAGCAGGATGGTGGCGCTCAATTCGCTGAGTGCCGGGATGAAGACGAGCAGGAAGGCGACGGCGAGGCCGGACCGCGCCAGCGGCAGCAGGATGTGCCACAGGCTCGCCAGGCGCGAGGCACCGGAGATGCGCGCTGCTTCCTCCAGCGACGGATCGATCTGGCGTAGCGTGGCGTTGGCGCTGCGCGCGGCCAGCGGCACGAAACGGGCGATGTAGGCGACCAGCAGGATCCACAAGGTGCCGTAGATGGCGAAGGGTGGGCGAATGAAGGCCAGCAGCACGCCGACGGCCATCACCGTGCCGGGGAGGCCGAGCGGCAGGATCGCGAGATAGTCGAGCAGCCGGCGACCCTTCGCCTGGGTGCGCAAATCGACATAGGCAACCGCACCACCGATGATCATGGCACAGGCACCGGCCGCGGCGGCAAGGCGGAAGCTATTGAGGATGCCGCGCACGGCGATCTGGTTGTCGAACAGCGCCGCACCGAAGTTGGCGAGCGTGAAATTGCCGAAGCTGATGCCGTTCACCCAGCTTCGGCTCAGGGACGCGATCGCCAGCACGCCGACCGGCGCTATTGCCGCGAGGAACACCACCGCTCCGCAGAACGCGAGCAAGGCCCATTTCCAACGTCCGAGGTCAATGGTTTCGAGCCGCAGGCCACGGCCACCAACGGTGACGTGCGAGCGCCGGTCGAGATAGGAACGCTGGAGGATCAAACCGACGGCGGTGAGCAGCACCAGGAGCAACGACAGCGCCGATGCCTCGGCCCAGCGCGGGGGATAGCTTCCGATGACGCCATAGATGCGCGTCGGCAGGAACGTGATCTGCGCCGGCAGGCCGAGGAACGCCTGGGGCCCGAACAGCGCCATCGAATTGATGGCGGAGATGAGCGCGCCGCCAGTGATCGCCGGGGCCACCAGCGGCAGGTTGACCCTGAGCAGAACATCCCAACGGCGGGCGCCAAGCAGCCGTGCCGCTTCTTCGTATGAGGTGTCGATGGAGCGCAGGGCGCTATGCGTCATGAAATAGGTGAACGGGAAGACGTGCATGCCGATGACGAAGATGACGCCGCCCATGCTGAAGATGTTGATGGGCCCGCGCGTCCCGCCGACAACCATCTGCAGGGCACGGTTGAAGAAGCCGGCGTCCGGTCCGAGCAGGATGATGTAGGCGATCGCCGTCAGATAAGGTGGCGTGATGTAGGCAAGCGCCACCAGCGCCTGCACGGTGCGGCGCAACGGCATGTCGCTGCGCGCCGTTGCCCAGGCCAGCGGGGCGCCGAGCGCCACGCTGATGATGGCCGCACCGAAGGCGAGGATCAGCGTGTTGACCAGCGGCGCAAAATTCTGGGCGCGGGTGTAGACACGCACGAGATAGCCGAGCTGGAAATGGCCCGGGATGCCGAACGCGGCAAGCAGCAGCCAGAGCAGCGGGTAGGCGACGATGAGGAGGAGCAGCCCGACCGCGAAAACGAAAACGAGCGTGCTCCCCTCCATTTTGCGGTGACGGCGCAGCGGACCTTCCACCAGCGTCGCCACGATCAATGCTCCACCTCAGCCAAGCCGCTGGCTCGAGCCATCGACAGCGCAATCGTGGCTAGATGCCCCACTCGCCACCGAAGACGTCGGTCATGCGCTGCAGGATATCCTGGCGCTTGGCCTTGTACTCGGCATAGTCCAGCGTGAGCAGCTTGATGCTTGAGAGCGGTGGCGCGCCGGTCGGCGGTGCGACGTCGGTGCGGCTGGAATACTTGCCACCCTTGACCAGCAGCTGCTGCGCATCCTTGCCCATCCAGAACTCGTGGAAGAGGAACGCCGCGTTGGGGCTGGCCGATCCCTTGACCAGGCCGACGGCGCCGGGCTCGGTGGGCACACCCTCCGGCGGGTAGAGATAGTCGGTCGGCTTGCCCTGCTGCTTGGAGCGCCAGGCGATGTTGTCGTTGGTGGCAAAGGCGGCGCCGCGTTCGCCGCTCTCCAGCACCTGGGTGACAAGCTGGGGCGAGGCGACCCGCAGCGGCTGGTTGGCGGCAAGTGCCTGCAGCAGCTCCCAGCCAAGGTGCTTGGCCATGGTGTAGAGGCGCGGCGCGCCGTCGCCATTGGCGCTGCTGAAGAAGCTGAGCCGCCCCTTGAACGCAGGTTTGGCCAGGTCGTCCCAGGTCTTGGGGGCTTTGTCGCCGCCGAACTCGTTCACATTGTACTGGATCACGCCCTGGGTCAGGCGGTCGGCCATCCAGGTTCCGTCAGGGTCCTGCAGGTCTCGCGAGATGACCGCCGACGCTTCCGACTTCTTGGCGAGCAGCAGTCCGCGTTCCTTCATGACCAGCAGGGCGGCGAGATCGGAGGCGTCGACCATGTCCGCCTGGATGTGCCCGGCGTCGGCCTCGGCGAGCACCTTCGAGGTCACGTCGGCGGAGCCGCCGCGGAAATACTCGACGTCGATGCCGTACTTCTCCTTGAACGGCCCCACGATGGCGTCGACGATCTTGGTGTCGAGGCTGGTGTAGAGCGTCACCTTGCCTTCGGCCTTGGCCTTGGCGATGTCGACCTCCGAGGCCATCGTTGGCTCGCCGGCGGCCCAGCTTCTGCGTCCGGCCAACAGAATCGGCGTTGCGGCAATTCCCTTGAGAACGGCACGGCGTGGCAGCTTCTTCATGGATTTCCCTCCCCTTGGACGTCCGATGAGAACGGCGGCTTTTGAACGCTTCTAATGAAATATTGACGACGGCTCGGGGAGGTGGCAACCACTAATGGGAAGATGAGCGATAACCTCTGGTAATATTATGTTCGACCTACGCACCGTCGACTACTTCCTCACGGCCGTCGCTCGCGGCTCGCTACGCGCCGCCGCCCAGGACCTCGGCATCACCCAGCCCGCTTTGACCAAGGCCATCCGCCGGCTGGAGGATTTGTTCGGCGCGCCGTTGTTCGACCGCAAGGCGCGTGGCGTGACGCCAACGGTCTACGGCACCGCGCTGTTGCGCCATGCCAGGGACGTCAAGGGCGCCATGGGGGCCGCCCGGGAAGAGGTGGAGGCGCTGCGCTCAGGGAGCGCCGGCCTGGTCAAGATCGGTGCCGGACCGTCCTGGCAGGACGCCGTTCTGCCGGAGGCAATCGCCGAACTGCGCGCCACCCGTCCGGGTGTTCGCGTCTACGTGACGGGAGGCGGCGACGACCAGTTGAAGGAGCAGCTCAAAACCGGCGCACTCGACTTTGTGCTCGCCGCGGTGCCGGAGACACAGCGGCTCGAGCCTGAACTGGCATGGCAGCCACTGTTGGCTGACGAATATTGCGTGATTGCCGACGTCGGTCATCCCTTGCGCGAGCGCGACAGGATACGACCCGAGGATCTGCTCGCCTATCCCTGGATCCTGCCGCCGGCGACGACCTACATGGTGGGGCGCCTTCGGCATCTGTTGCGCGCTGCCGGCTTGCCCCCACCTGTGCCAAGCATTGAGACCGACGTGATCGCGCTGAAATTCGCCCTCATGCGCGACAGCGAATATCTCAGCTATCACGCGGCTGCGCACCTGGCGGCATTTGATCCACCCTTCATCAAGCCGATTGACGTGCCCGGCACCAGGGCCGTTCGTCAGGCGGGTCTGATCAATCGACGAGGGATCGAGTTCAGCCCGGCGGCGAAGGCGCTGATCGGCGCCCTGGAGCACCGCTGCGATAGGCTTCGGCGCTAGCTACGCGCGTTTATCGTTTGCTCATCGTGGTCATGGACATAGCTGTGTCTATGGCTGGAAAGACGGCGGCGATCGACGGGCGGCCGGCGAAGCGACGTGGCTTGACTTAATCAGGCGGTGACATCCTGAACGATGCCAGATGAAACGTTCGATCTGGAGCGTGAAATGCATGGACGTCCGCTTTGGGTCATTCGCAACCGAAGCCGCCGGTTCTAGCTGTCTGCGTATTTCCGCTTTGCCCCGAAAGCGGCCGAAATATCGCGTTGCAGCGAAACGACGCAATGCGCCAGAAAGCGGACGTCCCAGCGCTTCTGCCCATGTTGGCATGCGAACGGTGAGTGGAGTTGGGCCGGCCCAGCCCGCGATCGCGCGGGCCGCAGCGCGTTTCTGGAGGCGCCGGGCCGATCGGGCGTTTCGCGGCCGTCAGCTTTCATGGTGGTGCTTGGCCTGGGCCTTTGGGCCCGGTCGTCCACGCAGGTAATACTGCTCCGGGTGGTACGTGTCGGCGGACCTGAATAACTTTGTCAACGCTGCCTCCACCCGCCGCACGATTTCTGCCTGGGCCGCATCGCGCTGTCGGTGTCGCCGGCTGTCGCTTTCCGGTCATGCCTTTCCTGCTCTTCAAAATATGCGTCGAACGCCGCCGCTTCGCCGGCCATCGCGATCTCAATCTCGTAACTGCGCGTTTCGCCTGGCCCGAGCGGGCTCTCGGCTTCGCTGTAGCCCTCCTCGGTGCGCGCGCTGGTACAGGGTTCGACGGCGAACACGCCGCTCCCCCGCCTGAGATCGTGCCAGAGCTGCAGGAAGGGCAGCGTCGCGGCATCGAAATCGAAGGAGATCGTGAGCGTCCGGCCGTCCTGGAACGGCGTCGACCACCGCCGCCTGTGCCCGGTCCGCGTTTCCCGACGGCACGGTCAGGGCCGGCCGCAGCGGCACGTCGGCCGGCAAGGCCAACGGCCCCATGATCTCACGGCCGTTGAAGGCGACCGAGGTTTCCGGCCTGACCGCCGGATAACCGAGATTGAAATGGTAGAGCATCGCCTGCGGCCATGCCGCGGCGCCGAGGTTCTCGACCGTGTCGCGGATGGTGAGCCCGCGCCGCCGATCGGCGCCTCGATGCGGCGGTGAAGACGAAGCGCCTCCCCGCCGAGCCGTGCCTGCGTCACCTCGCCCTCGACGTAGAGCACCGGCACCGCGGCCCGCCAGTCCTCGCCATAGGCGGTCACGCGCGCCGGCGTAAAGGGCAGCCGCCCGTGCATCGGCTGTCCGCGACCGGCTGGCGGGTGTGGTCGAGACCGCAGGTGACGAGGAAGCCGGAGAGGGAGCGGTTGAAGCCGCGCCCGTCCTCGCTGTCGAGATCGGTCAGCGCCGGACTGCGGAATCCGGCCGGCGCCTGCCAGGCGAGCTGCGTTCCCTTCCACCACAGCGGCCCGATATCGAGCGAGCGGTCGGAGAGCACCCAGAAGTCGAGGCCGCCGCCGGTCGAGAAGGCCAGCGCCCGCACGCCGGTCTCCGGCCCGTCGTCGAGAACGATGCGGCGGACGCTGGCGACCTGGCGAAGATCGCCGACAAGGGGTGCGAGCGCAGACACTCACGCGACCGTCTTGGCCGGCGCACCGGCGATCCGGCGCGCCCTCGGGCGTCAGGCCGAGCCGCGTGAACGCCTCGGGCGGCGCATGGTTGGCCCGCATCAGCCCGGCCATCAGATCGACCATGCGCGCCTCGACCGCAGCGTCGGCCAGCGGCTTCTCCTGGCCGGGATCGGTCGTCGAGGTCGTAGAGGCGGGTATCGTCCTCGAGCAGCGCGCCAGGACCATAGGTGTTGTACATCGGCGAACGCTCACTCGACCGGCACCTTGAGCAGCTTGGCACCCTTGGTGAACGGGAACGGCTCCGACAAGCTCGCCTCCGCCAGCTCCTCCGGCGGGAAGAAGTCCCAGATGTGGGTCGGCATCACCGTGTACTGGTAGATCTCCTGGCTGTGCGAGGTCGGCCGGGAAGCGGTGGTAGGTGTAGCGGCCGTCGGTGACGTTCACCGCCCCGCCGAAATAGCCGAAGAGCGCCGCCTCGCGCACCGGCTCACCGGTCCGTGTCTTGAGCAGCGAGTGTCCCTCGTTCTCCGCCGGCGGCCCACGCCATAGAGATCGAGGAAGGTCGGCGCGACGTCGATCGTCTGGGTCAGCGCCGCCGAGCGCGTGCCGGCCAGCTCCGGCGCGCGCGGATCGTGCATGAACAGCGGGATGTGGACGAGTTCCTCATAGAGGTTCATGCGGTTCTTGGCCCAGAAGTCGTGCTCGCCGAGCAGGAAGCCATGGTCGGTGGTCACCACCAGCGCGGTGTCCTTCCACATGTCGTGGCGGTCGAAATCGTCGAGCAGCTCGCCGAGCAGGAAATCGCACATGCGCCACGACGGCGTAGTAATTGGCGCGCAGCTCCTCGCATTCGGCCGGCAGTTCGTCGACGCGGCCATAGCGCGGCCAGTCGCGGATCGGGCCGTTCCAGCCGGTATCGAACGGCTTCTTGAAGCGCGCCGGCGCGTAGAACGGCTCGTGCGGATCGAAGGTCTCGATCTGCAGGAACCAGTCGTCGGCTTTGCGGTTCTGCTCGAGAAATTCGAAGCCGCGGGCGAATACCTGCACGGAGGGGAACTCGGACTCCTCGCGGATGAATTCCCGATTGACGATGTTGTGGCGGAAGTAGTTGCGCTGGCTCGTGTCGAACTGGCGCTCGTGATACATCTCGCGCAGCCGCTCCCACGGCGGCTGCACCATCGCCTTCCACGGATCGCCTTCCTGCCCGCGCACGAACTCGTAGGAATTGTAGCGGTTGTGATAGGTGGCCCCGCCGTCCTCCCAATAGTGATAGTGGTCGGTGATCAGGTGGCTGTAGACGCCGGCCTCGTAGAGCAGCTCGGGAAAGGCGTTGTCGAACGGCTCCATCGGTCCCCAGCTGCGGTGCAGGAACGACAGCCGCCCGGTGAGCATGTCGCGCCGGGCCGGCATGCAGGGCAGGCTGCCGACATAGTGGCGGTCGAAGGTGACGCACGCGCCGGGCCAGCCGGTCGAAGTTCGGCGTCGGGATGCGCTTGCCGCCATAGGGGCCGAGCATGTGGCGGTTGAGCGAGTCGAACAGAACGAAAACGGTCTTCATCTTTGGTCGTCCCCACATGTTCAGACGCGGCGGCTCACTTGATCGCGCCCGCCGTCAACCCCTTCACGATGTAGCGTTGCCCGATGAGCAGCAGCACCAGCGCCGGCAGGATCGAGAGCGCCGCGCTCGCCGCCATCTGCGTGTATTGAATCTCGAATTCCTGGGCGAACTTGGCGATCGCCACCGGCACCGTCGCCGTCTGCTTCATGGTCAGGTTGAGCGCGACGGCAAACTCGTTCCAGCTGAACACGAAGCAGAGCACGGTCGTGGCCGCCAGGCCCGGCGTGATGATCGGCAGCACGACGGCGCGGAAGAGCATCGGCGAATTGCAGCCGTCGATGCGCGCCGCCTCGACCAGTTCCTGCGGCACGTCGCGCACGAAGACGCCCATCAGCCACACCGCCATCGGCAGGTTGAGCGTGGCATGCGCCAGGATGAGCCCGGTGAAGGTGTTGTCGAGGCCGACCGCGCGCTCCATCGTGAACCAGGCGCTGGCCAGCGCGATCGGCGGGATCATGTTGAAGACCAGCGCCCAGCCGAGAAAGACGTGGACCACCCAGCGCGGCCAGCGCATGCGGTCGAGCGACCAGGCCGCCAGCGTCGCCGCCGAACGCACAGTGCGGTCGAGGCGACGCCGACGAACAGCGAATTGCGGTAGTTGATGAGGTAGTCCGAGGTCTTGGAAAAGAGGACCTCGGCGAAGTTCATCAGCACGGGCGTAAAGAAGAACTGGCCCATCAGCAGCGAGATCTGGGTGCGGAAGCCGGCCGCGATCACCCAGATCACCGGCGCCACCACGACCGCCGCCGCGATCGAGAGGACGACGTAGACGAGGACATCGCCGCGTCTGAGGCACAGCGCGTTCATGACTGGGTCCTCGCGGTTCGCCCCGCCGACAGCGCGATGACCAGCAGAGCGAGACGAAGAAGATGACCGCCACTGACATCGCCGCCCCGTAGCCGACCCGATCCTCGGTGAAAAAGCGCTGGTATAGCGTGAAGCTGACCACCTCGGTCGACGTGCCGGGTCCGCCGCTGGTCAGCAGGTAGACCTCGTCGAAGACCTTGAAGGCGATACCAGACGAAAGGCGAAGGTGACGAGGATCGCGGGACCATCAGCGGGACGGTGACCAGACGGAACTCCTGCCAGGCGGACGCGCCGTCGATCCGCGCCGCCTCGAAAATATCGGTCGGCAGCGACTCGAGGCCGGCGAGGAAAAGCAGGAAGCAGAACGGCGTCCAGTGCCAGATGTCGACGGCGATGACGGTGAGCAGCGCCGTGTGCGAGTCGCCCAGCCAATCGTTCGGCGGAATCCCGACGAGCCCCAAGCCTGGTTCACCAGCCCGAAATCGAAGTTGAGCATCAGCTTCCAGATCGCGCCGATGACGATGCCGGGAATGAGGATGGGAAGGATGAAGACGGCGCGGAAGAAGACGCGCCCGCGCTCGATACGGCTGACCAGAACGGCTAGCGCAGAGCCGACGACCATTTGGCCGCCGACGGCGCCGACGGCAAAAAGGGTGGTGTTGACCACCCCTGCCTTGAGCAGTGGATCGGTCAGCATCTGCGGATAGTGCGCGAGGCCGACCGGCGTCCAGCTCGCCTGCCCGCTCGACCAGGCGACATCGTAGAAGCTGGTGAGGAACAGGTTGGCGAGCGGCAGAACGGCCATGGCGACCATCAGGACCAGCGCCGGGCCGAAAGCGGCCCAGCGCCAGATGCGATCGCTGTCCATGTTCGTCTGCCCCCTCGCGGCAAACGCCCTGCCATCGGCGGAGAGCGAGGAGAGACTCATCGGACCTCCGCTCTATGCCTTGAGCGGCGGCAGTTCGCCGGTCTTGTACTTGTACTTCTCCATGACCTTGTAGATGTCGTCGGACATGCTGTTCAGGGAATCGACCGCGGAGATCTCGCCGGCGATGGCCCGGTTCAGCCCGAGTTCGAGCACCGCGATCACCTCGCTCGCTTCCGGGAAGGCGTAGGGGTTGATCGCATGGGGCAGGCCGCGGCCAGCGGCTTCATCCAGCGGAACTTGCGTTCCTCCGCCATCGGCTCGTTGTACACCGAGGCGTTGAGGGAATGCCGCCTGCCTGGGCATTGGCAAGCTGCGCGTCCTTGGTCTGGAACCAGCGGAAGAACTCCACCGCGCCCCGCTTGCGATCGTCGGGCACGTTGTGCGAGATGCCGCCGAGCCAATTGGCCCAGCGCCGGGCCGGGAGGCAGGCCCGGGAGTAACGCGGCGTCGGTGCGAACTCCATCTTGTCGACGACGATCGACTTGTTGGGGTCGTCCATCTGCCGACCACGCGGCGATGACGATGCTGGCATGTGCAGCCGTGGCCGGTGACCAGCGCCTGGATGATCTC
>CAWAIR010000023.1:0-13282 GCA_963782045.1 uncultured Alphaproteobacteria bacterium | reverse complement strand
CGCTTGGCGATGGTCCTTGTCGAGCGCGATGGCCGAGCCGGCGATGCCGAGCCGGCGAGCGGAACGCCCGCCACCTCGGCCAGCCCCTGCACTGACCCGTCCTCGCCGGGAAGCCCGTGCAGCACCGGGAAACAGGATGTCGATCTTCGCCAGTTCGTGCGCGGCCCCCTTGGCCGGCAGCGCCATTCATCGCCCCTCGCCGCCGGCAAGCAGGCAGACCTCGGTGCCCGCAATCGGCGTCGCGAGCCTGCCGTCGGCGAAGCGTGCCAGGAACCACCGCCCCTCGCGGGAGATGAAGACCGGGACGGCATCGTATTTCGCCGGGTCCAGCGCGCCCATGACGTTGGTCGCCGAAAGCACCGAGACGTCGTGCTCGGCCGACTTGCCGCCGAAGAGGACGGCGATGCGCAGTCTGCTGGATGATCTGGTCATGGACTCCCTGGGTTGGTGCGGACGGCCGGGGTGGAACCGACACGGAGTTGCCTCCGAGGGATTTTGAGTTCGTCTCGAGAAGCGGGGGCGGGGGCTGCAGAAGCGGACTTCGGGTGTCACGAAAATTGGATGACTTGACGTAGGATTGCGATGGTCTCCGACACCGACGGTCCCTTAATGGGCGGGGGATCAGCTCGTTCGCAGAATTCTCGCCAAACGAACCATGTCAGCTCCGCGCCATCGGACGGCGTCTCTCCCGGTCCATCTGCGAATTGTTTGAGCACCCGATAGCGATGACCTTCAGAAGAGGTCTTCAACCCACTCGCAGTCGGGATCGCGCGAAAATGGATCGGATAGCCCGGGGAGTGCCCGTAGCGGCCGATGTAGACCCGTCGGGCACCGAGCGCACTCAGCGCGCGCTGGACCTTAGCGAACACCGTCCCCATCAAGCCCAATGCTTCGGCAGACAGATCACCTAGTTCATTCGTGGATTGTGTCGAAGCAATCATGACGTAGCCAGGGAGCGCCGAATTGATGCGATGGTTCACTGACCAGCCAGAAGTCTGGGCGATGTGATATTGCGGAGGAATGCCAAGATCTTCGCTCATAACTTCCCATTATCAGGCGACAATTGCCGTCGCGACTATTGGTTTGGCGCAATACCGCAGCGGCGAGCGAGCGCACTGAGGTGTCGCGATTGGCAACGATGAATGCCGTCTGGCCACGATTACCTCCTGACAGGCTTTCCAACCTTCTTTCTTGGGTCGCTCCGCCGTCTCCGCCGTGGGACAGCATCGATGCATCAAGCTCCGAGAAAGACGCTTCAGCGCACCATCGAACTCCTTTCGATTGAGCTGCGCTTCATCAACAGAGACGAGGAAGAACCAGCGAAGCTCCACACCGCTTCGCCGCCTGACGAACGCAGCGACGTCTGCTGCGTCGATGCCTGCTTGGAAGCTTCCATCGGCAAGCTGTTCAACCGTGCCATAAAAAGCGTGATTCTCCCGCTTCCGAAGAGCGCCCGCCGAAGAGAACGGCGATGCGCAGTCTGCTGGATGATCTGGTCATTGGACTCCCCGGGCTGGTGCGGACGGCCGGGGTCGAACCGGCACGGAGTTGCCTCCGAGGGATTTTAAGTCCCTTGCGTCTACCAATTCCGCCACGTCCGCGCCGTTGTTTCGGTAGGCCGCCCGGCGGACAATGGCAAGGGAATCCGGCCCGCGACGCGCCATGGCGGCCGATTGCGTTATCTCGTAAGATATATCTTGACGCCAATCGGACGGGCGCCTATCTATATCGCACGATATAGAAACCGGAGACACTCCATGCATCATCATCACTTTGACCGCGACGAGCGCGCCTACTGGCACTTTGCCGGCCGCCGCGGCGGTCCCGAAGACTGGGGCCACGGCCCGCGCGGTGGACGCGGCGGCTGGGGCGGCGGCGCCTTCCGCGTCGGCAAGATGCTGGCCGACGGCGATTTGCGCCTGATCGTGCTGGCGCTCCTCAACGAAGGCCCACGCCACGGCTATGAGATCATCAAGGCGCTCGAGGAGAAGTCGAGCGGCGTCTACAGCCCCTCCCCCGGCGTCGTCTATCCGACGCTGACCTATCTGGAGGAGGTCGGCTACGCCACCTCCATCGCCGAGGGCGCCAAGAAGGTCTTTTCGATCACCGACGCCGGCCGCGCCCACTACCGGGAGAACCGCGAAGTCGCCGACCTGGCGCTCTCCGGCATCGAGAAGTTCGGCAAGAAGATGTCCCAGGCCCGGACCTGGTGGGAAGGCCAGCGCCGTGGCCAGGAACGCGGCGCACCCGACCGCGACATCCCCGGCGTCATCCCCGAGGTCAACGAGGCTCGCCGGGCGCTGAAGGAGGCGATCGCCGCCAAGCTCGACGCCTCTGAGGAGGAGCAGCGCCGGGTTGCCGACGTGCTGCGCAAGGCCGCCGAAGAGATCAGCAAGCCGGAAGCCAGGCCCACCGACGACATCGATCTCGGCTGACCTCCGCTCCCCTCACAGCCGAGCCCCGCGAGCCCGCCGCCTCACCCCCCAAAGGCGGCGGGCTCGACCATTTCTCGTCCCGCGCCGCGCGCGACGCTCCCATGCGCTCTGCCGATGGCCTGACTGCCCGTTCCAGTGCATAGTTCTGCCCACGCCCCGCCGCGTTCCCGCGGCTCCATCCAGTTCCCGGAGCAGAAGCCCGTGGACGCGCCGGTTCAAGGCAGCGCAGCGACCGACCATGGTGCCCAGACCACCGCCTTTGCGGTGCTCATCGGCCTCAGCGTGTCGCACCTCCTCAACGACACCATCCAGTCGCTGCTGCCGGCGATCTATCCGCTGATCAAGCAGAGCTTCGCGCTCGATTACAGCCAGATCGGCCTCATCACCTTCACCTTCCAGCTCACCGCCTCGCTGTTCCAGCCCTTCATCGGCATTTACACCGACCGCCACCCGCAGCCCTATTCGCTGCCCATCGGCATGGGGTTCAGCTTCTTCGGCCTGCTTCTGTTGTCGATGGCGCCAACCTATGGCGTGATCCTGCTCGCCGCCGGGCTGGTCGGCACCGGCTCGTCGGTCTTCCATCCCGAATCCTCGCGCCTGGCACGGCTCGCCTCCGGCGGCCGGCTCGGCTTCGCCCAGTCGGTCTTCCAGGTCGGCGGCAATGTCGGCGCCGCCATCGGCCCCCTGCTTGCCGCGGCTATCGTCGTGCCCGACGGCCGTGGCAGCATCGCCTGGTTCTCGATCCTGGCAATGATCGCCATCGCCGTCCTGTGGATGGTCAGCACCTGGTACCGGCGGAACCACTTCGACGCGACCCGGCGCCCGCGCGTGGTGGCGCCGCCGGTGCAGCCGGACCTCAGCCACGTTCGCGTCGTGCTGTCGCTGGTCGTGCTGGTGGCGCTGGTCTTCTCCAAGTTCTTCTATCTGGAGAGCTTCCGCAGCTACTACCTTTTCTACCTGATCGACCGCTATCACCTGTCGCTGCCGGTTGGTCAGGTGCTGCTCTTCGTCTTCCTGTTTTCCTTCGCCGCCGGAACGCTGATCGGCGGGCCGCTCGGCGACCGCTTCGGCCGCAAATACGTCATCTGGGCCTCGATCCTCGGCATCCTGCCCTTCACGCTGGCCCTTCCGCATGTCGGACTGGTGTGGACGGTGATCCTCACTGTGCCCATCGGCATCGGGCTTGCCTCCGCCTTCCCGGCGATCATCGTCTATGCGCAGGAACTCGTGCCCGGCCGCACCGGCATGATCTCCGGCGTGTTCTTCGGTCTCGCCTTCGGTCTGGCGGCGGTCGGCGCCGCTACGCTGGGCGCGCTTGCCGACCAGACTTCGATCGAGTTCGTCTATCAGGTCTGCGCCTTCCTGCCGGCGATCGGCCTGATCACCGTCTTCCTGCCCAATATCGAGAGCGGAACGAAGAAGACGAAGCGCAGCTAAGCGGGCACTCGTCGAGGCACAGCAGGTGTCGTCATCGTTCCCTCTCCCCAGCGGGGAGAGGGACAGGGCGAGGGGGAGCCGAGCTATCCGGATGGTGCGGCCCCCCCTCACCCGGCGCTGCGCGCCGACCTCCCCCCAAGGGAGAGGTGAACAAGCCGCACCGCGATGCAATTTCACCCCTTCAGGAATTCCGCAAACGCGTCCTTGTAGTCCTTGTGCCAGCGCGACAGCGGCGGGCGGTTCTCGACGATGTCGCCCATCGCCCAGGCCATGCGCTTGTTGTCGACGGCACGGGTGACGTCGTTGTCCGGGCAGATGATGTAGAAGTCGCCCTTCCCCATCGCCTCGATCAGCATGTCGATGACCTGGTCGGGCCACCAGGCGCCGGCCGGCTTTTCCTTCTGCCGTGCCGTCAGGCCCGTGTGGGTCCAGCCCGGCACCAGCAGATAGGCATCGACCTTGCAGTCAGGGGTGTTGCGCAGGGCGTGCTGCAGCCCCTCGGTGAGCACCTTTATGCCAGCCTTGGAGACGTTGTAGGCGGTGTCGCCGGGCGGACAGGTGATCCCCTGCTTGGAGCCGGTGTTGATGATCGCCGCCGGCGTGCCCTGGGCGATCATCGCGGGCGCGAAGGTGTGCACACCGTTGATGACGCCCCACAGGTTCGTGCCGAGCACCTTCTGCCAGCCCTCGTAATTCTCGAAAGGCCCGCCGCCACCGCCGCGCCCGGCATTGTTCATCAGCACGTCAACCGCGCCGAAGGCCTGATAGGCGCGCTCCTTCAGCGCCTCCACCGCCTCCTTCCTGCTGACGTCGGTGGGGACGGTGATGACCTCGCCCTTGCCGCCAGGCGCCGCCGCGGAGACTTCCTTGGCCGCAGCTTCGAGCTGGGCCGGGTCGAGGTCGGCGATGGCGACCTTCATGCCGAGGGAGGCGAAGCGCTTGGCGGCGGCGAGGCCGATACCGTTGGCGCCACCGGTGATGACGGCGCTGCGGTCGGCTGAAAGAGCGGGATGAGCGGACATGAGCAAACTCCTCGAAGGCACGGATCGGACTCCGAGTTTACGCCGACTGCCGCGTCACAATCACCCCCGCGATCGGCCCGAAACGGGGCCTCAAGCGAGCGGTTGGGCTAAGCGGGATTGGCCTGGCACCAGCGCCAGGCGTCGATGATCTCGGCCACCAGCAGGTCGGCATCGGCCTCGTGCATAGCGTAGCCAATGACGGAAGCACGGATGATCTTCCGCTCCATCCAGACGCCGTGGGACGGGTAGACCTTGGCCCTCTCGTGGACCCTGTCGAGCACACGCATGGTCTGCCGGTCGCCCTCCTCGCCTCCATCGCCACAGGCGAAGGCGACCTGGTTGGAGTGGATTTCGTTGAGGACGTGCAGCCCCGGCTCGGCGGCAAGCGCGTGCGCGATGCGCTCGGCAAGCCGGCAATGGCGGGCGACGAGTTCACGAACGCCCGACCGTCCGAGGTGGCGCAGGATGGCGTAGCTCGGCACGCCGCGCGCCCGGCGCGACAACTCAGGGGCCGAGTCCGACGGCTCCCAATGGTCGGTCACGCCCGGGAGATAGGCCCCGCGCGCCGACATGGCTGCGACCAAGGCCGCCCGGTCGCGCACAATCACCATGCCGGCATCGTAGGGGGCGTTGAGCCATTTGTGCAGATCGACCGCCCAGCTATCGGCCTCCGATGTGCCGGCAAGCCGGGGCGCCAGCTCTGGCACGGCGGCGAGCCACAGGCCGA
The DNA here is from genome assembly GCA_963782045.1 of uncultured Alphaproteobacteria bacterium. Lineage (GTDB taxonomy): Bacteria > Pseudomonadota > Alphaproteobacteria > Rhizobiales > Kaistiaceae > CAVSRC01. The sequence goes on along the minus strand of CAWAIR010000023.1, from coordinate 7,661 downwards.
AGGCGCCGTCGACATGCACCCAGCCGCCGCGCGCGCGCGCCAGCGGGATCAGTTCCGCGAACGGATCGAACGCGCCTGTGTTGATCTGCCCGGCCTGAAGCACGACCAGCGGCGGCGCAGTGCAGGCGTCGAGCGCCGCACGGAAGGCATCCACCTTGATCCGCCCGTCGCCATCGGTCTCGACCTTGACCGGATATTCAGCGCCGAGGCCGGCGTAGCGCAGCGCGGCAAAGGGGGCGGAATGGGCATCCTGTCCGATGAGCACCGGGAATACCGGCGCGCCGAAGAGGCCACGTTTCTCGACGTCCCAGCCCTGGGCGGCAAGCAGCGCATGGCGCCCCGCCATGATGCCGACCATGTTCGCCACCGTCCCGCCGGTGACGAGGCCCGCACCGCTCTCGGGCGGGAGCGCCAGGAGGTCGATGACCCAGTCGCAGACGGTTCGCTCGATGCCCGCCGTCGCCGGCGTCTCATGCGCGGTTGCCGCGTTCTGCCCCCAGGCGGAGACCAGAAAATCCGCGGCGACGCCCACCGGATGCGAGGCGCCCAGCACGTAACCGAAGAACGTCGGGGCCGCCATCTGGTGCAGCCCGTCCTCGGCATCGCGGACCATTTCGTCGATGACCCGGCGCGCCGCCACGCCCGCTTCCGGCAGAGGCTTGCGGAAGCGCGCCTCCGCTTCGTCCGGGCCGATGAGCGGCCGCGCCGGACGCTGGGGGATGGACCGGCGATAGTCCAACGCGGCGCGGCCGCGCTCGCTCGAGCGCCCGCCGCGGCGATTTTTCCGCCGTCTCCCGGCGGGCTCACGCCCCGCATCTGCGCGGGGTTCAGGCCCTGAGGGCGGCCGGTCGTAGTGCCGACGGTCCCGCCAGGGTGGCCCCGATGGGGAAAGGTCGGAAACCTCTCCCCAGCAGGGGCGCCGCTCCGCTCCCCCATGAGTTCCGGTCGACACAGGACCCCTTTCGGGAGCGGATAACGGCATCCTCTCATGGATTCTGCGAGCCGGAACAAAATGGCGCTCAATCCCCGCTCTCGCAGCCGATCTCAGGCTTCAGGCTGCGCCCGCTTCAGCCGCCAGCCGCGCCGGATCAGCACGAAGAACATGGGCACGAAGAAGACGCCGACCAGCGTCGAAGCCAGCATGCCGCCGAGCACGGCGAAGCCGATGGCATTCTGCGCGCCAGAGCCGGCACCGGTGGCCAGCGCCAACGGCAGCACGCCGAACATGAAAGCAAGCGAGGTCATGACGATCGGGCGGATACGTATCCGCGCCGCCTCCAGAATCGCCGCCAGGGCGGTCCGTCCCTGTGCCTCCAGGTCGCGGGCAAACTCGACGATCAGGATGGCATTCTTGGAGGCCAGCCCGACGGTGGTGAGCAGGCCGACCTTGAAATAGACGTCGTTCGACTGGCCGAAGAAATGGGCGGCAAGCAGCGCGCCGAGCGCGCCGATCGGCACGGCGAGGATGACCGAGAACGGGATCGACCAGCTCTCGTAGAGCGCCGCAAGGCTGAGGAACACGACCAGCACCGATATGGCGTAGAGCAGGGTTGCCTGCGAGCCGGACAGACGCTCCTGATAGGAGAGACCCGTCCACGAGTTCGGTGAAGCCGCCTTTGAGCCCGGAAACCAGCTCCTCCATCTTGTTCATGGCAACGCCGGAACTGACGCCCGATGCGCCTGCCCCCTGGACCTCGATCGCCGCGGTGCCGTTGAAGCGGGCGAGCTGCTGCGGCCCCTTGGTCCACTCGGTCCTGGCGAAGGCGGCAAACGGCACCATCTCGCCGCTGGCATTGCGGGCATACCACTTGTCGAGATCCTGCGGCTGCATGCGGTAAGGCGCGTCCCCCTGGACATAGACCGGCTTGATTTCGCCTGACGAGATGAAGTCGTTGACCTTGGTCCCGCCGAAGGCGGTGGCCAGGACCGCATTGGCGGCAGAGAGGTCGACGCCGAGCGCCCCCGCCTTGTGCTGGTCGATGACGATCTTCAACTGGCTTTCCGGCGCGGTCGAGTTGGTCCGCGCCCCCGTGATGACGCCACTCTGATTAGCCTGCTTTGTGAGTTGGTCGACAGCCGCGGTCAGTGCGTCGCGGCCCTTCTTGCCGGTGTCCTCAAGATACATGGTGAAGCCGCTCGACTGACCGAGACCTTGGATCGCCGGTGGTGCCAGCGTGAAGACCTGAGCATCGCGAATCTGGCTGAAATAGGCCGAGGCGCGCGCCGCGATGGCGCTGGCCGAGAGCGCAGCGCCCTTGCGTTCGCCGTAATCCTTGAGGCGCACGAAAGCCATGGCGGCATTCTCGCCGCTGCTGCCGTAGCTGAAGCCGACCGTGGCGAAGACGCTGGCGACGGCGTCCTTCTCCTGGTTGAGAAAATAGTTCTCGACCATGCTGACTACGGCCTGCGTGCGAGCGGCATTGGCGCCGGTGGGAAGAGTGATCTGGGCTATCAGCACGCCCTGGTCTTCCTGCGGAACGAAAGAGCTGGGCAGGTTGGTGTAGACCGCGTAGGCGCCGGCGCAGATGGCTGCGAAGACGACGAGCATGCGCAGCGGCCACGCCACCACCCGTCCGACAACAGAAACATAGCCGCCCGTGGCGCCGGAGACGCCACGGTTGAACCAACCGAGCCAGGCATAAAGCGGCCGCTTGCTGTGCTCCGGATCGACGGGTTTGAGGATCGTGGCGCACAGAGCCGGTGTCAGGATGATCGCCACCAAGACGGAAAGGATCATGGCCGAGGCGATGGTGACGGAGAACTGGCGGTAGATGACGCCGACCGAGCCCCCAAAGAAGGCCATGGGAATGAACACCGCAGTCAGAACCAAGGCCACGCCGATGAGCGCGCCGGTGATCTGGCCCATCGATTTTTCCGTCGCTTCACGCGGCGAAAGCCCCTCCTCGCTCATGATACGTTCGACGTTCTCGACCACAACGATGGCGTCGTCGACCAGCAGACCGATCGCCAGCACCATGGCGAACATGGTGAGCATGTTGATCGAGTAGCCGAGGGCGGCCAGGATGCCGAAGGTGCCGAGCAGAACCACCGGAATCGCGATCATCGGGATGAGGGTGGCGCGAAAGTTCTGCAGGAAGAGCAGAAGCACGACAAAGACCAGCGCGATCGCTTCGATCAGTGTCTCGACCACCTTTTCGATCGATTGCTCGACGAAGGGTGTGGTCTCATACGAATAGGCGACGGTGACACCCTCCGGCAGCGTGCTGGCGAGGCTGTCGAGTTCGGCATGAACGGCCCTGGCCGTCGTGATGGCGTTGGCGCCGCTGGCGAGCTGGACGCCGAAGCCGGCCGCCGGCTTGCCGTTGTAGGTCGTGTTGGACCCGTAGGATTCCAAGCCGAGCTCGACCCGCGCCACATCGCCGAGGCGCACGGTCGATCCGTCGCTGGCGATCTTGAGGGTGATCGCCTTGAACTGGTCGACCGTCTCCAGAAGGCTCTGGGCCGTGACGGTGGCAAGCAATTGCTGGCCCTTGACCGCCGGCGAGCCACCGATCTTGCCGACCGAAACCTGGACGTTCTGCGCCTTGACGGCCGTGATCACGTCGGCTGGCGTGAGCTGATATTGCTCGAGCGTCGAGGGATCGAGCCAGATGCGCATGGCATAGCTGGAGCCGAAGGACTGGATGGAACCGACCCCATCGATGCGCTTGATGCGATCCTCGATGCGGTTGGCCATGATGTCGCCAAGCTGTTGCGTCGTGTAGCGGCCGTCCTCGGAGACGATGTTGCCGATCATCAGGATGCCGGAGGGCGAGCGCGAGACGGTCACGCCAGCATCCTGCACCGACTGCGGAAGCTGACTTTCGACACGAGACAGCTTGTTCTGCACCTGTACCTGGGCGGTATCGGGATCGGTGGCGTTGGAGAAGGTCAGCGTGATCGAGGCCGATCCGCTCGACGAAGTCGACTCCATGTAGAGCAGCCCGTCGAGGCCGGTCAGGGCGGACTCGATGGTGGTCGTCACCGAATTCTCGACGGCTTCCGCGCTGGCGCCGGAATAGGTGGCGCCAATGCGGATCGTCGTCGGCGCGATCTCAGGGTATTGCGAGATCGACAGCGAATAGATGCCGAGCCCGCCGCCGAGCATGGTGACGATGGCGAGCACCGCAGCGAAGATCGGCCGGGCGATGAAGAAGCTCGCAAGCGAGCGGCGCGATGCGCCCGCGCCGGAGGTGATGTCGCCCATCTCAGTTGCCCGCCGGCGCTTGTGCCGTCCCGCCGATGGTCTGATGGATGACGCCGTCGGCGTCGATGGTGACTTCGAGTGGTTTCACCTCCGAGCCGGCATTCACCTTTTGCAGGCCGTCGACGATCACCTGGTCGCCCGCCTCGATGCCGCCGGTCACGATCCAGGCATTGTCCCGGCTGCCATTGGTGGTCAGCACCTGCGTCACCGCCTTGCCGTCCTTGGCGACGAGCACCGTCGGCTGACCGGCGGCGTTGAATGTGACTGCGCGCTGCGGCACCAGGAAGCCGTTGGGATCGGAGCCGAGATCGACGCTGGCGCGGACGAACATGCCGGGCAGAAGAACCCGGTCCGGATTGGCGAAGGTCGCACGCAGGGTGAACGTGCCGGTCGAACTCGCTGACCACGACGTTGGCCAAGGTCAGTTCGCCCGTCTCGGGATAGGCGCTGCCATCCTCAAGGGTCAGGTGGACGACCGGCTTGCGGATGACCGGCTTGCCGCTTTCCGGCTCCCCTTTCAGGGTGCCGGCTTCAAACTGCGCGCGAATCTTGAGCAGGTTTGTGCTTGTGTCCACCAGATCGACATAGACGGGATCGAGCAGGCGCACGGTGGCGAGCGCCGTCGCCTGGGCGGCCGTCACCAACGCTCCCTGGGTCACCGAGGATTCGCTGATCAGGCCGGAGATCGGCGCCACCACCTTGGTGAAGCCGAGATTGATCTCCGCCGCCTGCAAGCTGGCGCTGGCGCTGGCCGCGTCGGCCTGGGCCTGTACCAGTGCGATGCGGGCGTCCTCCAGGTCGCTCTGGGAGACATTGGCGCCGAGCTTCACGTAGCGGTCGTATTTCGACTGGGCGCTGGTCACGCTTGCCTGGGCCTTCTCCAGCGTCGCGCGGGCGACATCGACCTGCGCCTGATAGGAGGCGTCGTCGATCTCATAGAGCACGTCGCCGGCCTTGACCGTCGCGCCATCATTGAAGTCGATGGCCTTGATGATGCCACCGACCTGCGGGCGGATCTCCACCACCTTCGAGGCGACCACCCGTCCGGCCAGCTCGGTGCTGAAGGGAACCGCCTGTGGCTGCAGGGTGACCACGCCAACTTCGACCGGCCCGGCCGCTCCTCCCGGTCCTCCTGGCCCGCCCGGCATCTGGGCAAAAGCCGGAGCAGCCAGCAGGATGGCGCCCAGAACGGCGATCAGCGATTGGCGACGCATAACGACAGATCCTCGTCATAAATGACAATTTCCGGCCGCGCGACCATGGCAGAGCAGGAATAAGGGTCAGTGAAGGAAAGGCGCGGCATTTGCGGGAAGAAGGACAGAATACCTGTCCTTCACGCAGGCACCCGTGGCCCCCTACGCGGCAAACTGAAATGTCGGAAGACGCCTCACAGCAGCCAGGCGAAGGCCTTGCGCACGAAGCCGGCGCCATCCGCAGTCACCACGTCGCCATGGGCCATGACGACCCGTTCGATCGGCCAGGCGAGAATACGCTCCAGGCCGGCCCGCGCCTGCCGGCGCTTGAACAGGAAGCTCCAGCGCAGTTCGCGTGGGGGCCCGGGATGCGGCTGGACGATGCCGTCGAGCCGGGCAAGCACGCCGCGCCAGCCCTTGAACCAGTCGGGCGAAAAGTTTTCGATAAGGTCGGCGAAGATCGCAGTGCCGCTGGCGCGGTGGAAGAACACAACCTCGGTCAGCCACGGACTGCCCTTGACCATCACCTGGTCGATCTGGGCCGCCCAGACCGGATCGGGCGCATCGGCCAGGTCCGCATCGAAGGCAAGGTCCTTGCGCTTCTTCCTGAGGCCCGGCGAGGCATAGAGCCGCGCCTGCGGGTAGGCCGCCTTCCATTGGCCTAAGGAAAGGTGGTGCAGCAGGTTGGGCGAGACCAGGACGCGCACCGGCCCGATTTCGTCGACCGCTGTCTTGAGCTCTGCCGTGAGCGCGATCGGCGACCACACGAACAGCCCGCCATCGGCGAGCCGCATGAGCACCATGCGCGTCGGATAGGGAAAGCTCAGAAAGGGCACCACCGGCCCCTCGCCCACCCAGATGTCGCGGCCGAATTCAGTGAGCAATGTCATCAGGTCAATCCGTCCGGCCGCCGGTCGCACGCCGACCAGGTGGCGGCGAGAGGCACAACATACAGAGCGGCGACCACGACATTGAGCACGGCATTCTGCCAGAAGCCGGTCGCCAGCGACAGAGCCGTATCGGGAACGAACCATGCCGCCACGGACACGGCAACGATCGACCAGGCCTCTCGCGCGCCGCGTCGGAACGAGCCGAACAACACGACGAGCAACGCCGCGCCCCAGCCGACCATGACCGCGCCGAGGACGCCGTGGGCCAAGGCGACATAGCGCGCGGGCAGCGCGCCGAATCCGTCGATCGTCTCAGGTGAGGCAAAGACCAGCAGGCTGAACAGCCGCCGCGTGAGGGCCGGCATCAGCACCATGACGAGACCGGCCGCCACCACGCCGCCCGAGACGACGACCAGCCAAAGCCACCAGAAAAAGGCCTCGCGGCGCATCTCCGGCCTCCCTGCGGGCGAAGCAGCGACCGACCTCGCCACGCCGGCAGGATAAGCGACCCCGGAACGGCGGTGCCTTGATACAGGTCAGGCGCAGCCCGGGCTCAACCGGCCGTGTCCTGAGCGATCGGCGGCTGGAACGAATAGCCCATGTCCCAGGGGAAATAGATCCAGGTGTCCTGGCTGACCTCGGTGATGAAGGTATCGACCAGCGGGCGTCCGGCAGGCTTGGCATACATGGTGGCGTAGTGGCACCTGGGCACCATCTCGCGCACCACCCGGGCCGTCTTGCCCGTGTCGACCAGATCGTCGATCACCAGCACGCCGGCGCCCTTGCCCTCGGCGAGATCGACGATGTCCTTGCCGACCGGCTTGATGATCTCCAGACCGCCCTGATCCCGGTAGTCGTGATAGGAGGCGACGCACACCGTCTCGATCAGCCTGATGCCGAGTTCGCGGGCGATGATCGCCGCCGGCACCAGACCGCCGCGGGTGACGCAGACGATCGCCTGCCACTTGCCCTGGCCCGACAGCCGCCACGACAGAGCGCGGGCATCGCGATGGAACTGGTCCCACGAGACCGGGAACGCCTTGTCCGGTGGCCGTACGTCCGACATGTTTCTCTTTTCCCTGTTCTAGATGGCGCGTTGCGCCCTTACCGTTTCCAGCATCGCGTTCACCGCCGCTTCCGCCGCATCAAGCCGTTCTTCGTCGCGCGAGCGCAAGACCAGCGTCGTGGTGAAGCCGACGCCCTCCTGGAAATTGGGATAGCTGCCCATGCTCACATCCGGGAATGCGCGCTGCACGGCGCCGAACGCGCTCGCGATGTCCCCTTCCTTGAGGCCGGCGGCAATTGAGCGCGACAGGATCGTCTTGCCGGTCTTCAGCCGCGGCACCAGCGCCTCGAGCATCGCCTGCATGA
>CAWAIR010000022.1:0-13167 GCA_963782045.1 uncultured Alphaproteobacteria bacterium | reverse complement strand
AACGCAAGAGCCGGACAGAATTTTGCCGGTTTGCCTGAGTACGTAGCCGCTGAGCGCGTTGTAAGCCGCAGTTGAGGTGGCCCGATCGCGTCTTGGAAGGTCACCTCCAGCTTGGGAGGATCAGACCGTGGCAGGCATCGCTTCCGTACGTCGCTCCCTCGATCAGAGCAGCGCACCGGCACCCTCTTCCTATCTCGAAAGCCGACGCGCCGCCCTCACCGATCCCTGGGAGGTGGTCCTCGACCCGAACCTGACCAGCAGCGAAAAGAAGGAAATCCTGTCGGATTGGGCGTCCGCTGCGCGGGCAATCATTGGCCGGCCGGGCGAACACGCCGGTGCTGCAGGCACCGTCGCGTGGTGGGACGACCTTGCCGAAGGCCTTCGCCTCGTGGATGCCGAGATCGCGGCCTTGTCCCGGCCGCGAACCGCCATCCGGCCCGGCCACATGAGACCGGCCTTGCGATCACGACGCTAGAGCCGGCCCGGCGGGGGACGCCGCAACATCACCCCACCTCCGCGAGCTCCCTGCGAGCCGATGCGATGATGCGCCAGGACGACTGCAGGAAGAGGCCAGCGATGACGGCAGCCACGATCAGGTCAGGCCATGGCGACGCGGTCGCCGCCACGAGGACGGCGGCAACGACGATGGCGGCATTGCCAAGCGCATCGTTGCGGCTGAACAGCCACACCGCCTGAACATTGGCGTCGCCTTCGCGGTGCTTGAGCAGGATGACCGCGCAGATAACGTTGACCACCAGAGCGACGATGCCGAAGGCGCCCATCAGCTCCGCCTGGGGAACATGGGCAACGAACACCCGGTAGAGTGTGACGGCAAGCACGCCAAACCCCATCACGGCGAGAAAGATGCCTTGCGTGAGCGCCGAGCGCGCACGCCAAGCCGGTCCCCAGCCAATGGCAAGGAGGCCGAGCAGCGTGATCGTGCCGTCGCCGAGAAAATCGAGCGCATCGGCCTTCATGCCCTGCGAGCCGGCAAGGAAGCCGCCACCAGCTTCGATCAGGCCGTAGCTGACATTGAGGATGGTGACGATCCACAGTGCCCGCTTGTAGGCCGGCGCCGCATGTGTCAGGTCGCCAAGATCATCGTCATCGTCCATGAAGCGCCTAAAGCTCGAACTCCGCGTTCATCGCCGGCATCACCGCCTCGGTGTCGGTGAGCATCGGGGCGAAGCTCTGCATCACTTTCTCGTCGCCGTGGACCAGATAGGTGCGCGCCGCGTGCGCGGACCTGTGCCAGGCGAGAAGCTCCTGTTGGTCGGCATGGGCTGAGAAGCCGCCGATGGTATGGACCTTGGCCCTGACCGGAATTTCCTCCCCGAAGATGCGCACCTTCTGGGCGCCGTCGATGATGATGCGGGCGAGCGTGCCTTGCGCGGCGAAGCCGACGAAGATGATGCCGGCGTCGGGGCGCCAGAGATTGTGCTTGAGGTGGTGGCGCACACGCCCGCCGGTCGCCATGCCGGAGCCTGCCATGATAACGGCACCGCCGCTGATCTTGTTGATCGCCATGGAGTTGGAGGTTTCGCGGGTGAGATGGAGCCCCGGAACCGACAGCGGATCGCGCCCTTCGCCGAAGAGGTCGGCGACCTCGTCGGACAGGTCCTCCGGATGGCGGCGAAAGATATCGGTTGCCGTGATCGCCATCGGCGAATCGAGGAAGACCTGGATCGATTTTGCCAGCCGGCCGTCGCTCACCATGGCGTCGTGCAGCGCGTAAAGCAGCTCCTGCGCCCGCTCCAGCGCGAAGGTCGGGATCACCACATTGCCGCCGCGCCGGAAGGTCTCCTCGATCGCGGCATAGAACTCCTCCACCGACGGACCGAATGGCTTGTGGTTGCGGTCGCCGTAGGTGGTCTCCATGACCACCGCGTCGCATTGCGGCGGCGGCTTGGGCGGGTTGAGCAGCGGACGTCCGGCGTTTCCTATGTCGCCCGACATGACCAGCCGGCGGCGGGTGCCCTTCTCCTCCAGTTCCAAGAGGATGCTCGCCGAACCGAGGATATGGCCGGCGTCGAAGAAGGTGGCGCGGATGCCGGGCGCCACGTCAAGCGGCGCGTCGTAATGGGCCGTGCGGCCAAAATATTCGAGCACGTTCATGGCGTCGAGCACGCCGTAGAGCGGCGCAACTTCGTCGTCGTTGCCACCGTGGTGGCGCGCGTGCCGGCGCCGGTTGCGCTCGGCGTCTTCCTCCTGCAGGCGGGCCGAATCGAGCATCACCAGCCGGGCCAGCTCGCGCGTGGACCCCGTAGCGATGATCTCGCCAGTGAAGCCGCGCTTCGCCAGCAGCGGCAGCCGCCCGCAATGGTCGAGATGGGCATGGGTGAGCAGCACCACGTCGATCGCCTTGGGCTCGAAGCCGAAAGGCTCGCCATTGTCCTCGGAAAGCTCCCGGCTCCCCTGGAACATGCCGCAATCGACCAAGATGCGTTTGCCCGCACATTCGATCAGGTGACAGGAACCGGTGACGGTGCGGTCGGCGCCGTGGAACGAGATTTTCACGCGCGGTTTCTCCAGTAAGCAACGGGATCGCCGGTCATTTCGCCGGCTCCAGCGGTTCGCCGTTGGCGGCGTGCCAGGAGAGGATGCCTTCCCAGATATCCTCGGCCGTCTCGGCAAACCAGAACAGGTCGCGATCCTCGCCGTCGATGACGCCCTCGTCGGCCAGATAATCGAAGTTGACGGCGCCGCGCCAGTATTCCTCGCCGACCAGCACCACCGGCATCGGCTTGATGGTGCGCGTCTGCATCAGGGTGAGCAGCTCGAACAGCTCGTCGAAGGTGCCGAAGCCACCGGGAAAGGCGACCAGCGCCTTGGCCCTCAGCAGGAAGTGCAGCTTGCGCAGCGCGAAATAATGGAAGCGGAAACAGAGCTCCGGCGTAACGTAGGGGTTGGGGAACTGCTCACGCGGCAGCGTGATGTTGAGGCCGACGGTCGGTGCGCCAGCATCGAAGGCGCCGCGATTGGCCGCCTCCATGATGCCTGGGCCGCCACCGGTGGTCACCACCAGGGGATAGCCGCGGAAGAGCAGATGCGAGGAGGAAACCAGCCGGCCGAAGGTGCGGGCGACCTCATAATAGCGGCTCTTGGCGAGGATGCGCCTGGCGACGGCAAGATGGCGGGCGAGATCAGCATCGCCCGGCGCAGCGGCCAGGTCATGCTCAAGCGCGTCGACCCGCCTGGCCGCCGCCGCCGGCTCGGCAATGCGCGTCGAGCCGAAGATGACGACCGTATGATGGATGCCGCTTTCCTCGAGCAGCAGCTCTGCCTTCAGATAATCGAGTTGCAGGCGGACACCACGCACCCTGCCGCCAGCGAGAAAACCGAGGTCTTCGTCGGCTGAACGGTAGGTCGGGCTGGAGAGGATTGCCGAGATCCGCTCCGGCGCGCCGGGGTCTTCCTCGGCGGGCTTGGGCTGAAAATCCGGCAGCGGCGTCTGGCGCAGGCGCGGGTCTGGCGGCGCTGGCACGCGCGGCGCAACAGCGGCCAGCGGTTTGTCGGAATTGGTCATGAGGATGGCACGTCCACTTGTCCGGCCGGCGGGCCGGACCCGCCGGGTTGCCTTTGAGTCGTCCTGCCTCATCGTAGAGCCTTTCTCAACCCCATGCAGCGATACCCGGCCCGACGCCCTTGCCCCGGCGCCCGAAGCTGCTGATATGATCCGGCGCCGTCAGCGCTGGCCGGGGGGCTCGAGGAGCGACGATCATGGATCAACCACTGCCCCATTTCGATCGCGTGACGGTTTTTGGCGGCGCCACCGTCGACCGCATCGCCCAGAGTTTCGGGAATCCGGTGATGGGGGCCTCCAACCCCGGCCGTGGTCGTCGCCAATCGGGTGGCGTCGGGTTCAACGTTGCCTGTGTTCTCGCCCGGCTTGGCATCACCGTGCGTTTCGTGAGCCGTATCGGGGCCGACTCCGATGGCGATTCGATCATGGAGGCGTGCGTCGCGGCCGGCGTCGATGCCTCGGAGGTCAGTGCCTCGGAGGAGAAGCCGACCGCCGGTTACATCGCAGCTTTCGACGACAAGGGCGAACTGATCATCGGCATCGCCGACATGGATGTGTGTGCCGAGTTGACCCCGGCCGTGGTCGGCCCCACCGCAGCGGCCTCCGGAGCCGATGATTTCTGGGTGGTCGACGCCAACCTGCCGGAGGAGACCTTGGCCTTTCTGGTCGGGCAGGCGACGGCGACCGGAATTCCGGTGGCGGCGCTTTCGGTGTCGCCGGTGAAGGCGATGCGCCTGGCCTCCCTTCTCGACGCGCTGGCCCTCCTTTTCACCAACCGGCGCGAGGCCGCAGCCCTGCTTGGCAAGGACCCAAACCTCGCCGGGAGCACCACGGCATTGGCAGCGGATCTTTCCCACACGCGCCAGACACGGATCGTCGTCACCGCCGGAGGCGAGCCCATGATCGCAGCCCGCGGCGGCGAGACACGCTCCTACCTGCCGCTCAAGACAAGCATCGCCGCGGTCAATGGTGCTGGCGATTCCTTCGCTGCCGGCACCATCGCCGCGATGGCCGAGGGACGTTCGCTCAATGCCGCTATTCGTTTCGGTCTGGCCGCCGCGGCACTCACCATCGAACACGGCAGCGTCGCCGCGGCGCCGTTCAGGCCCGGCGTGCTGAGCGAGCGTATCGCCGCCGGACCAGGCAACCGGTAGCCCCATGACCGGTCCCATCACGCTTTCGCCTGAGGTCTCCGCTGCTTTCGACGCGGGCAAGCCGGTAGTGGCGCTGGAGACCACCATCGTCAGCCACGGCATGCCCTGGCCCGACAATCTGGAGACGGCACTCGGCGTCGAAGCGGTGGTGCGCGCGGCCGGTGCCGTGCCGGCAGCGATCGCCGTCATGGGCGGCAAGATCCGCGTCGGTCTCGAGCGCAGCGAACTGGAGCACCTGGCGCAGGCGAAGGACGTGCTGAAGCTCTCCTCCGCCGACATCGCCTATGGCCTCGCCTCCGGCCGCACCGGCGCCACCACGGTGGCCGCCACCATGATCGCCGCGCATCTGGCCGGTATCCGCGTTTTCGCCACCGGCGGCATTGGCGGCGTCCATCGCGGTGCCGAGGAAAGCTTCGACATCTCCGCCGACCTGACCGAGCTGTCGAAGACGCCGGTCACTGTCGTTTGCGCCGGCGCCAAGGCGCTGCTCGATCTCAACAAGACGCTGGAAGTGCTGGAGACGCTGGGCGTGCCGGTGGTGAGCTACCGCAGCGATGCCTTCCCGGCCTTCTGGTCGCGCGACAGCGGCCTCCCCTCGCCGCTCCGCCTCGACGATGCCGCGGCCATCGCCGGCTTCATGCGCGCCCGTGCCGAACTCGGCCAGGCCGGCGGCATGCTCATCGCCAACCCGGTGCCGGAAGCCGACGAGATTCCCCTCGCCGAGATGGCACCGGTGATCGCGGCCGCCGTCGCCGATGCCGCGGCACGGCACGTAAGCGGCAAGGCGGTGACGCCCTTCCTGCTCGACGCCATCTTCCGCCTGACCGGCGGGCGCAGCCTTGTGACCAACATCGCGCTGGTCAAGAACAATGCCCGGCTGGCCGCGGGAATCGCGGTGGCGCTGGCGGGACGATAGGCATAGCCCTCCATTCCCGCGCAGCGGTTACGGCTCCGGGGCATGAAGATTTCAAAGAACGTCCCCTTGCCCTTGAAAGCACGAGGGGGTGGCGGGCGCTCGATGAGCACCAGTCTGTAACTTTGTGGGGCGCTCAGCCGAGCGCCCGCCGCGGCGTTTTTCTAGCGACCCGCACTCGCGCTCCGCCGGGTGAACGGTACGCTGCCAGTTCATCACCGGTCCGCTGCCTGGCCCCTCGCCCTTGGACAGACGAGGTTCTGAACCCACCCGGCTTAAGGTGGTCGGTGGCCACAGCCGGTCATAGTGCCGGCGGACGAGATCAAGCGGGCACCTCCCGGAGATCCGGACTGCGAAATCCGGATCCGCGGGCGCCGCACCCCGCCCCACGCTGCAAGACGCCTCTAGAGCGCGCCCCTTCGCGGGCGGGGATGAAGCCAATATGGGGTCAGTTTTGTGAGGGGGGATAAGTATTTTCACGCGGCGTCGACGCCGTGCCATCACCCCTCTCCCTTCACCTCCAGGTCGCTGCGCTCCCAAGAGGCGAAGCCCTCTCCCGCAAGGGGAGAGGGGGAGCAAGCCTCGCAGCCCGCGGGCGCTCAGGGCTTCACGTCGCCGCAGTCGGCACTGACCCATTGGCCCGAAATCTGGCGGTTGACCTTCATCGAGCCGCCGTTTTCCGTGACGGTCACGTCGATGGTGCCGCTCATCGCCACCGGGCTCGACGTCTGGAAATGGAGCGTGCCCGTCATCTGTTGGCGGCCGGTGCAGGCGAGCTTGACCTGCATGTCGCTCTGCGTGCTCGACACGACCGTCTCGGTGCAGCCGTTCGACAGCTCCGGGTCCTTGAAGCCGCGCTGGATGCTCTCGGCGGTGATGCATGATTTGTAGGTATGCGGCTTGCCCGATGAGGCCATGGCCGCCGCGATGGCCGCCTGCATCTTGGCCTTCTGTGCCGGCGTCAGGTTGGCCAGCGTGCTCGCCGGAATTGGCGGCGCGCCGCTGGTGGTGCCGGCGGAGGTCACCTCCCACAGGCCGTATTTCAGATTGAGCGAGACCGGAGCGGCGTGGCTGGCGGCCGCCAGGCAGACGCTCGCGGCAAGGGCCATGGACAGAATGCGCAGTTTCGACATGTTCGCCTCCATGCGACCGCCATCAGCCCCGGGACGGGTCGCGCCCGGCAAAGTTGAGCACTTCGCCGGCCGCTGCCAAGTGACCGAGGTCACACGCCTGACGGGCGGTAGCGCCCCGCCACGCGGGCTCACTCTTTCGGCGAGGGAAGAGCCCGCCCCGCCCCACGCTGACGACGCCTCATGAGCACGGCCCTCAGCGGGCGGGGATGAGGCCGATATGGGGGCGGTTTTGGGAGGGGGATAAGTCTGGGAGATATCCCTCGCCGCCTGCAATTTCCTAGTCGTCCGGTTGAGAGGCGCACACGTGCCCGGCGACTTACGGAGGGCATCGCTAACCCAAGAAAACTCTCAATGCATGCAAAAGATGCTCACGGTTTGCGGTTTCGCACTCCCAAATAACCAGCACGTCCCAGCCCTGCCCGATTAATTCGCTCCTTGCTCTTTGATCGCGCGCAACATTTCCTTCCAGCTTGGGAGTCCAATAGGCAGTGTTGGAAATGGGCTTACGACCATCCGGACAGTTGGGATGCTGATGCCAGAAACAGCCATGAACGAAAATGACTTTCATTCGGCGCGCGAAAACGAGATCAGGCCTGCCGGGCAAATCTTTGCGGTGCAGGCGGTAGCGGTATCCCATCGCATGGACGAGACGCCGCACAATCAGCTCCGGAGTGGTGTCCTTGCTCCGGATGCGCCGCATGTTCTCGCTGCGACCTAATGGCGACGCTGCGGTTACTCGTTTGCGAGTGCGTTGAGCCATTCCGCCAGACTAATCAGGCGCCCTCCATCAATATGACTCAGGACCCGTTTCATTGACGCTGCCTCATCGCCGCTATCGGCAGCCGGTCCATAGGTGGCGCGCAAAGCGTCGGTACTGATGTGTACCACTCGGGTAAACATCAATGCGTTTCCGCTCAGCAGCTCGCACGCCCTCATCAACCGTGCAGGATCAAATTCGTTTGTCACGAAAACGTACTGGAACGGTTTCCTTGCGGACTCCGCATTGACGTAGTCCGTGAAGTCTGTGACGAATTGCTTTTCGCGATCAGCACGCACGCTCCATTTGGCGGTGATCAGTATTCGCATACTCGGCTGGACTACCGCCACATCGACCTTGTTGGGCTTGTCGCCCGCGCGGGCACGATTAAAGCCAGGCAGTTCGTGTAGGGCGCGGCGCGTGTGAACCTCGAAGCGGTCCCTCTGGCACACACGCCGGATGACTTGGGCGATGACATCTTCAAAGCCCTCGCCAACCAAATTCTTCCGCTTATTTTCCAGCGCAAGGTATTGGCGGATGCGGTCAATCAACCGGTCCCAAATCTCCTGCGGCGGCTCGCTCGCGAGGTAGGCGCCAAGACCAGTGCGAACGATTTCAACAAGCTCCGGATCTTCACCGGGCCGCGGAAAGCCGCGGCCAATGTACGGCTTGCGTTGTTGTTCGGCGTTCGCTGCGATACGCGCAGCCCGACGCAGGACATGAGCGGCCAGATCTTCAGACGCCCGGAGAAATAGCCAATCTATGCTTTTCGCAAGTTCGGCCGGCGCAACACCAAAGGCCGCCGACACCCAATCATGAAATGCAAGCGATCGTGAGTACCAGCGTTTGCCCGGTTGGCTCTTGTCACTCTCGTAGCAGTGGCCAAGGCCGGTGGTTTGGTCCACCCAGAGCAACAAGCGATATACGTCTCCCCATGCGTCTTCACTGGCGCCTGTTTCTCCGGGGCGGTCGGCGAAATAGGCATCGATGAGGCGTGCACGATTAGCCGCGCCAAAAGCCGCCTTAATGGTCGCAGGGCCAGCAACTCGTTTTCGGGGTGCGGGAACTGGACTCACACCGCCACCGCCGGCTGTTTCTCATCAAGCAACCGCATTGACGAGAAAAGGAAGGTCGCGACGGCTTTGGCAAGCAATGGCGGAACAGCGTTGCCGGCCTGACGATAGCGGGAATGCGCCGGCCCGCCGTCGTGGCGGCCGGGAATCATCCCGCGGCGCGGATCAGACGTGAATACAAACCGGTCGGGAAAGGATTGAAGACGCGCGAACTCGCGAACGGACAAAGCCCGCGGGACATCATAGTGATAGACGGAATCCGCCTTTGTATTCAGGGTCCAGGCCCAAATATCTGGATGAAGGCGCCGGTACGCATAGAAGTGTCGGCGCGAAAGACGCCCTGTTCCGTTGTCTTGGCCCCAACGGTGACCAGTAATATACCGAGCAAGCAAGACTTCTTCGAGGTCGCGGTAGTTGCCCCCAGGGGGGATCCCTTCAAGACGAAGCCTCGTATCCGCATTGATGCGCGGAACTTGGACATTGGACAGCGTGGAATGCGGGCCCTCGCGCATGCGGACCTGATAGGCGGAAACGGGCGGAGGTAAATCGTCAACGCTCATCACATCGTTCCGATTGCCGACCGGAAGAAATATGAGATCGCTGATCGCCTCAGCAGCACTTACGATGGAGGCGTCCATAGGGTCAGCAAGCGCCTCTCCTGCGCGCATGCTTCGGATGTGGCGTTGCACAACAAGTTGGTAGCGCGGCCGGCGACTCCCATGGAACCGCGCGAGGGTCAGCGAATGGGTTGCACCCGCTCCCTCAAGACGCGGAGGAGAGAGGCTAAGGTCAGACCGGAAGCCAATGAACAGCAAACGCTTGCGCGTCTGTGGCACGCCAAAATCCGCTGCATCAACTACCTGTGGCAAGACTGAATACTGACCATCAAGCGACAGGTCAGTGGCTATCTGGTCGCGCGCTCCCATTTGGTCAATGCCAGTGACGTTCTCGACGATAAAAGCGGGAGGCAGCGCACTGCGAAGAATGTCGACAAACTCGCGGTACAGCGCGTTGCGGGGATCGTCGATCATCCGCGTATGATTGCGGACCTGAGAAAACGCTTGGCACGGCGGCCCCCCGACGAGGACCGTTGCCGACCGCGCCAGAGCCAATAGCTCCTCCTTGATGCTCGGCGACCGGATATCGCCAGTCAGGCTACGGGCCTCAGGGAAATTACGGGCGTAGGTTGCCATGGCATCTGGGTCATTGTCCGCACCTGCCAAGATTTGAAACCCGGCTTGTCGAAAGCCTTCCGACAAGCCGCCGGCACCGCAAAAGAGGTCAACGACTTGGCCCATCAGGCCCATCGAGGCCTTGCGCGCACGCGCCGCGGGCACATTCACAGGCGCTTGTAGACCCATTTGCATAGCCACCCTTCTCAAGTAAATATCGGAAGTACGAAACGTGAACAATATCCCGGTTCACCGGAAATTGCACGGCACTTCTTGGACGGCATTTGCCCCCCTACTTCCCCAGCGTCTCCTTGACCGCGACGGCGAGCTGCTTGAGCGAAAACGGCTTGGGCAGGAAGTGGAACTTCTCGTTCTCGGGCAGATTCTTGCGGAAGGCCTCCTCGGCATAGCCGGAGACGAAGATGATCTTCAGGTCCGGCCGCGTCTTGCGCAGCTCCCTGAGCATCGACGGCCCGTCGAGCTCGGGCATGACAACGTCGGAGACGACCAGATCGATGTCGTTGTCGAGCTCCTTCATCACCTCCAGCGCCTCGATGCCCGACGCCGCCTCCGAGACCTTGTAGCCGCGCGAGGTGAGCGCGCGGGCGGCGAAGGCGCGCACCGCCTCCTCGTCCTCGACCAGCAGGATCGATGCGGTGCCGGTGAGGTCGGTGATCTCGGCGGCGACCTGTGCCTCGCTCACCGGCATCTCGCCCTCGGCCGGGAAATAGCGCGGCACGAAGATGCGGAAGGTGGTGCCCTTGCCCTCCTCGCTGGTGAAATAGATGTGGCCGCCGGTCTGCTTGACGATGCCGTAGACGGTGGAGAGGCCGAGGCCGGTGCCCTTGCCGACGTCCTTGGTCGAGAAGAAGGGCTCGAAGATCTTGGCCTGCACCCCGACCGACATGCCGGTGCCGGTGTCGACCACCTCGATCATGACGTAATCGACCGCCGGCAGCGGGTGATAGCCGAAGCCCTGCGTCTCCGCCGCCGGCAGGTTCTTGGTGCGGATGGTCATGGTGCCGCCCTTGGGCATGGCGTCGCGGCCATTGACGGCGAGGTTGACGATGACCTGCTCGAACTGGTTGAGGTCGAACTTGACCGGCCACAGGTCGCGGCCGTGGATGAGATCGAGCTTGACGTTCTCGCCGAGCAGCCGCTGCAGGAGCATCGACAGGTCGGAGAGCGTGTCGGACAGGGTGAGCACCTGCGGGCGCAGCGTCTGGCGGCGCGAGAAGGCAAGCAGCTGACGCACCAGGCCGGCGGCCCGGTTGGCGTTCTGCTTGATGTTCATGATGTCCTGGAAGGACGGGTCGCTCGGCCTGTGGTTGGCGAGAAGCAGGTCCGAGAAGCCGATGATGGCGGTGAGCACGTTGTTGAAGTCGTGGGCGATGCCGCCGGCCAGTTGGCCGACCGATTCCATCTTCTGCTGCTGGCGCACCTGATGCTCCAGCGCGCGCTGGTCGGTGATGTCGATGACGTTGACGATCACCGTCTCGCTGCCGCCGGCGCCTTCGGCGACCGGATTGATGAAGAAGCGCCCCGAGCGCTGGCCTTCGCCGGCAAGCGTCGCGTCGATCGCCGGGATGACGCCGGGGCCGTCCGCGGCCGCGGCGAGCGCGGCGGCGAGGTTGGCCTTGTCCTGGTCGGCGACCAGATCCGTGAGCGTGCGCGTGCCGTCCGGTCTGACGCCCGGGAACATGCGCAGGAACGGCGCGTTGGAGCGCCCGATGCGGCCCTTGCTGTCGATGGCCGCGATGGCGATGGGCGTGTTGTTGAAGAAGCGCGAGAAGCGCACCTCGGCCGCGCGCAGCGATTCCGACACCTCCTCGCCGGGCGAGCGGTTGAGCACCACGGTGCGGGTGGCGCCGGGCGCCCCGTCAACCGTCACCGGCACGCGATGGAGCAGGCGCACCGGCAGGCTCTGGCCGTTGGCGCGCTGCAGGTCGAGATCGATGATGGCGGTGCGGTTGCGCATTTCGTCGTCGGCCGGCGGGGCGGCGAGCAGCGCGATGCCGTCGCCCTGGACGATATCGGCGAGCTTCAGCGCGCCGGTATCGAAGCGCGTCAGGTCGGTGCCCAGCCATTCGGCGAGCGTGGCGTTCATGTAAACGATGCGCCCGTCGGGCTCGGCGGAGAAGAAGCCGGCCGGCGCGTGGTCGAGATAGTCGATGGCGTGCTGCAGTTCCTGGAACACCGCCTCCTGGCGGGCGCGCTCGGCGCTGATGTCGGTCAGCGTCCAGGCGGTCATGACCTTGCGCTTGTTGACGGCCGGCAGCGGCCGCGCCGCGATGCGGTACCAGTGGGCGCCGCCCGCCCCCTCGCCGCCGGCAAGCGGCGCCGGCATGCGCACCTCCTCGGTCGCCGGGCGGCCCTCGCCCAGCTCCTGGGTCATGCGGTAGAGCGCCTCCGCCGCCTCCGGGTTGCCGACCATGACGCGCTCCAGCGCGCGCGCCTCGCTGGCTTCGGTGGCGCCGATGAGATCGGCATAGGCGCGGTTGGCGTAGATGATGCCGCCGTCGCGGCTGGTGATGAGCACGCCCTCGCCGAGCGCGCCCATGAACAACTTGCCGAGATCGTCGGTCGTGCCCCGGCCGCCGAAGCGCACCAGTCCGATGGCACTGGCCAGGAGCGTGATCACCCCGATGACGGCGAGGATGGCGAGCAGGCCAAGGACGAAGGGTTGCGCATCGTCCGGCGACATCAGCGTGAGGCCGATCGAGACGCCGACCAGCCCGAAGGCGAGTATGATCAGCCGCCCGGTGCCGGTGATGCGACCGGGACGGTCGACCAGCGGCTCGGGACGGATCGGTTGGGTAGCGCGATCACTCATGGCGGCCGCGTGTGGCCTCCTGCCTCTGCCGATTGCGGTGGATGCGCCGGGAAAATCAATGTTAACGCCTCGCATGCGAGGATGGTGGGGAAAACATCAGAATTCAACGTGGCCTTCGCCCGCTGCGCCGGGGACCGAAGGCCGGGCGATGATAACGGGTGAAACGGCGGCATCTCTTGCATTGCGGGCCGGTTCACCGGAAAAGTGATCTCGGTAATTCGACGCCAGGCCGCCGATCGCCGATCCGCCATGTTCGCCGCGGGACCGCTTTGAAACGGCAGGAGGCGTGAAATGCGGGATTTACTGGTACCGATCTTCGGGGATTGGGGTGCGGTGGTGGCGCAGTACCTGCTCACCGTCGTCATCGTACTCAGCCTGATCGGCGCCGTCTGGTGGGTCATGCGGCGCTACTCCGGCGTCCGTTTCGGCGGGATCGGCCGTGGACGGGTGCCGCGGTTGGCCATCGTCGATGCCATGGCGATCGATCGCCGCCGCCGGCTGATCCTCGTGCGGCGCGACAATGTCGAGCATCTGCTGCTGATCGGGGGCCCGAGCGACTTGGTGGTCGAGGGGACGATCCAGCGCGTGCGCCAGCGCAGCGTCCAGCAG
>CAWAIR010000021.1:0-12517 GCA_963782045.1 uncultured Alphaproteobacteria bacterium | reverse complement strand
GCGCAAGGGGGCCGTCACCGGTCGCGCCTCAGTTTGAATTTCGACCTCACACATCATAGTTCTTGGAGCGTTCGGACGTGGCGCATCCGGATGCCGTGTTGGCTCAGGCTGGAGCGCTGGGATGGGCGCTGCGCTCCAGCCAAGCCAAAACGCCGCTCACCCCGCCTCCCCCAGTTCCCGCCGCGCC
Source organism: uncultured Alphaproteobacteria bacterium (assembly GCA_963782045.1). Classification (GTDB taxonomy): domain Bacteria; phylum Pseudomonadota; class Alphaproteobacteria; order Rhizobiales; family Kaistiaceae; genus CAVSRC01. The sequence continues at coordinate 12,330 of CAWAIR010000021.1, read as the reverse complement.
GCCGCGATGATTTGCCAGGCCGACTGCAGGAAGAGGCCCGCGATGGCAGCAGCCACGATCAGGTCGGGCCACGGTGTTCCCGTCACCGCCACGAGGACGGCCGCAACGACGATGGCGGCATTGCCAAGCGCATCGTTGCGGCTGAACAGCCACACCGCCTGAACATTGGCGTCGCCTTCGCGGTGCTTCAGCAGGATGACCGCGCAGACGACGTTGACGACCAGAGCGACGATGCCGAAGGCGCCCATCAGCTCGGCCTGGGGAACATGGGCGACGAACACCCGGTAGAGCGTGACGGCAAGCACGCCAAACCCCATCACGGCGAGAAAGATGCCTTGCGGCAGCGCCGAGCGCGCCCGCCACAGCCGCCCCCCAACCGATGGCGAGGAGGCCCAAGAGCGTGATCGTGCCGTCGCCGAGGAAATCGAGCGCGTCGGCCTTCAGCCCCTGCGAGCCGGCGAGGAAACCGCCGCCGGCTTCGATCAGGCCATAGCCGACATTGAGCACGGTGACGATCCACAGCGCCCGCTTGTAGGCGGGCGCGGCATGGGTCAGGTCGCCAAGATCGTCGTCATCGTCCATGCCGCCGAGCCTACAGCTCGAATTCCTGGTTCATCGCCGGCATCACCGCCTCGGTGTCGGTGAGCATCGGGGCGAAGCTCTGCATCACTTTCTCGTCGCCGTGGACCAGATAGGTGCGCGCCGCGTGCGCGGACCTGTGCCACGCGAGAAGCTCCTGCTGGCCGGCGTGGGCCGAGAAGCCGCCGATGGTATGGACCTTGGCCCTGACCGGAATTTCCTCGCCGAAGATGCGCACGCTCTTGGCCCCGTCGATGATGATGCGCGCCAGCGTCCCCTGCGCCGCGAAGCCGACGAAGATGATGCCGGCGTCGGCCCGCCAGAGATTGTGCTTGAGGTGATGGCGCACGCGGCCGCCGGTCGCCATGCCGGAACCTGCCATGATGACGGCGCCGCCGCTGATCTTGTTGATCGCCATGGAATTCGGACGTCTCGCGGGTGAGATGCAGGCCGGGCAGCGACAGCGGATCGCGCCCGTCGCCGAAGAGGTCGGCGACCTCGTCGGACAGGTCCTCCGGATGGCGGCGGAAGATGTCGGTGGCGGTGATCGCCATCGGCGAATTGAGGAAGACCTGGACCGACTTCGCCAGCCGGCCGTCGCTCACCATGGCGTCGTGCAGCGCGTAGAGCAGCTCCTGCGCGCGCTCCAGCGCGAAGGTCGGGATCACCACATTGCCGCCGCGCCGGAAGGTCTCCTCGATCGCCGCGTAGAATTCCTCGACCGACGGGCCGAAGGGCTTGTGGTTGCGGTCGCCATAGGTGGTCTCCATGACCACCGCGTCGCATTGCGGCGGCGGCTTCGGCGAGTTGAGCAGCGGACGTCCCGCGTTTCCGATGTCGCCCGACATGACCAGCCGGCGGCGAGTACCCTTCTCCTCCAGTTCCAGAGGATGCTGGCGGAGCCGAGGATATGGCCGGCGTCGAAGAAGGTTGCGCGGATGCCGGGCGCCACGTCGAGCGGCGCGTCGTAATGGGCCGTTCGGCCGAAATATTCGAGCACGTTCATGGCGTCGAGCACGGCATAGAGCGGCGCACCATCGTCGTCGTTGCCACCGTGATGGCGCGCGTGCCGGCGCTTGTTGCGCTCGGCGTCTTCCTCCTGCAGGCGGGCCGAATCGAGCATCACCAGCCGGGCCAGCTCGCGCGTGGCGCCGGTCGCGATGATCTCGCCGGTGAAGCCGCGCTTCGCTAGCAGCGGCAGCCGCCCGCAATGGTCGAGATGGGCATGGGTGAGCAGCACCACGTCGATCGCCTTCGGCTCGAAGCCGAAAGGCTCGGCATTATCCTCCGACAGCTCGCGGCTCCCCTGGAACATGCCGCAATCGACCAGGATGCGTTTGCCCGCGCATTCGATCAGGTGACAGGAACCGGTGACGGTGCGGTCGGCGCCGTGGAACGAGATCTTCACGCGCGGTTTCTCCAGTAAGCGGCGGGATCGCCGGTCATTTCGCCGGCTCCAGCGGTTCGCCGTTGGCGGCGTGCCAGGAGAGGATGCCTTCCCAGATATCCTCGGCCGTCTCGGCAAACCAGAACAGCTCGCGATCCTCGCCGTCGATGACGCCCTCGTCGGCCAGATAATCGAAGTTGACGGCGCCGCGCCAGTATTCCTCACCGACCAGCACCACCGGCATCGGCTTGATGGTGCGCGTCTGCATCAGGGTGAGCAGCTCGAACAGCTCGTCGAAGGTGCCGAAGCCACCGGGAAAGGCGACCAGCGCCTTGGCCCTGAGCAGGAAGTGCAGCTTGCGCAGGGCGAAATAATGGAAGCGGAAGCAGAGCTCCGGCGTGACGTAGGGGTTAGGAAACTGCTCGCGCGGCAGCGTGATGTTGAGGCCGACGGTCGGTGCGCCGGCATCGAAGGCGCCGCGATTGGCCGCCTCCATGATGCCTGGGCCGCCACCGGTGGTCACCACCAGGGGATGGCCGCGGAAGAGCAGATGCGAGGAGGAAACCAGCCGGCCGAAGGCGCGAGCGACCTCATAATAGCGGCTCTTGGCAAGGATACGCTTGGCGACGGCAAGATGGCGGGCGAGATCGGCATCGCCCGGCGCAGCGGCCCGGTCATGCTCAAGCGCGTCGACCCGCTTGGCCGCCGCCGCCGGCTCGGCAATGCGCGTCGAGCCGAAGATGACGACCGTATGATGGATGCCGCTTTCCTCGAGCAGCAGCTCTGCCTTCAGATAATCGAGTTGCAGGCGGACACCGCGCACCCTGCCGCCAGCGAGAAAACCGAGGTCTTCGTCGGCTGAACGGTAGGTCGGGCTGGAGAGGATTGCCGAGATCCGCTCCGGCGCGCCGGGGTCCTCCTCGGCGGGCTTGGGCTGGAAGTCGGGCAGCGGCGTCTGGCGCAGGCGCGGGTCTGGCGGCGCCGGCACGCGCGGCGCAACAGCGGCCCGCGGTTTGTCGGAATTGGTCATGGGAACTGATACGTCCGCTTGTCTCGCCGGCGGGCCGGACCCGCCGGGTTGCCTTTGAGTTGTCGTGGGCCATCCTATGCCGGGACCGGCGATGCGGGAAATTACCGGCGCCCTTGCGCCCGCGCCGCAGGCATTGGATATGATCGGCCCATGGATCAACCACTTCGCCATTTCGACCGGGTGACGGTCTTCGGCGGCGCCACGATCGACCGCATCGCGCGGAGTGCCGCACCGCCGGTGATGGGCGCCTCCAATCCCGGCCATGCGCGCCGCCAGTCAGGCGGCGTCGGTTTCAACGTTGCCAGTGTTCTGGCCCGCCTTGGCCTCACCGTGCGTCTCGTCAGCCGCGTCGGGGCCGATTCCGACGGCGATTCGATCAAGGAGGCGTGCGTCGCGGCCGGCGTCGATACTCGCGCGATCAGCGTCTCGGAGGAAAAGCCGACCGCCGGCTATCACGCCGCCTTCGACAACAATGGCGAGCTCATCATCGGCATCGCCGACATGGACGTGTGTGCCGAGTTGACCCCCGCCGTTGTCGGCCCCGCCGCGGCATCCTCCGGAGCCGACGATTTCTGGGTGGTCGACGCCAACCTGCCGGAGGAGACGCTGGCCTTTCTGGTCGAGCAGGCGGCCGCCACCGGCACCCCGGTTGCGGCGCTTTCCGTCTCGCCGGCCAAGGCCGCACGACTGGCGCCGCTTCTCGACCGGCTGACTTTCCTCTTCGCCAACCGGCGCGAAGCCGCGGCATTGCTCGGCCAGGATCCCAACCGCGCCGGCAGCACCACGGCGCTGGCGGCCGACCTCGCCCGCACGCGCATGACCCGGATCGTGGTCACCGCCGGAAGTGCACCGGTGATCGCGGCGCGGGGCGAGGAGACGCACTCCTATCTGCCGCTCAAGACCGATGTCAGCGCGGTCAACGGCGCCGGCGATTTCTTCGCCGCCGGCACCATCGCCGCCATGGCCGAAGGACGCTCGCTGAACGACGCCATCCTCTTCGGTCTGGCCGCCGCGGCACTCGCCATCGAGCACGGCAGCGTGGCTGAGGCGCCGTTCGTAGCGGGCGCGCTCAACGCCCGCATCGCCGGCGGCCCGGGCAACAGGTAGGCTCATGACCCCACATGTCGCGCTCTCGCCGGAGGTGGCCGCCGCGCTCGATGCCGGCCAGCCGGTGGTGGCGCTGGAGACCACTATCGTCAGCCACGGCATGCCCTGGCCCGACAATCTGGAGACGGCACTCAGCGTCGAAGCGGTCGTGCGCGCGGCCGGTGCGGTGCCGGCAGCGATCGCCGTCATGGGCGGCAAGATCCGCGTCGGTCTCGAGCGCAGCGAACTGGAGCACCTGGCGCAGGCGAAGGACGTGCTGAAACTCTCCTCCGCCGATATCGCCTATGCGCTGACCGCCGGGCGCACCGGCGCCACCACCGTCGCCGCCACCATGATCGCCGCGCATCTGGCCGGCATCCGCGTTTTCGCCACCGGCGGCATTGGTGGCGTCCATCGCGGCGCCGAGGAAAGCTTCGACATCTCCGCCGACCTGACCGAGCTGTCGCGCACGCCGGTCACCGTCGTTTGTGCCGGCGCCAAGGCGCTGCTCGATCTGCCCAAGACTTTGGAGGTGCTGGAGACGCTGGGCGTGCCGGTGGTGAGCTACCGCAGCGATGCCTTCCCGGCCTTCTGGTCGCGCGACAGTGGCCTCCCCTCGCCGCTCCGCCTCGATAGCGCCGCGGCGATCGCCGGCTTCATGCGCGCCCGTGCGGAACTCGGCCAGGCCGGCGGCATGCTCATCGCCAACCCGGTGCCGGAAGCCGACGAGATTCCCCTCGCCGAGATGGCTCCGGTGATCGCAGCCGCCGTCGCCGATGCCGCCGCAAGGCACGTGACCGGCAAGGCGGTGACGCCCTTCCTGCTCGACGCCATCTTCCACCTGACCGGCGGGCGCAGCCTTGTGACCAACATCGCGCTGGTCAAGAACAATGCCCGGCTGGCCGCGGGAATCGCGGTGGACCTGGCGGGACGATAGGCACGCCCTCCCGTTCCCGCGAGCCGTTCGGCTCCGGGGCATGAAGATTTCAAAACAGCATCCTCATGTCCAAGAAACATGAGGGGTGGCGGGCGCTCGATGAGCACCAGTCCAGTAATCTGTAGGGGCGCTCAGGCGAGCGCCCGCCGCGGCGTTTTTCTAGCGACCCGCACTCGCGCTCCGCCGGGTGAACGGTGCGCTGCCCGGTTCATCACCGGTCCGCTGCCTGGCCCCTCGCCATTGGACAGACGAGGTTTTGAACCCACCCGGCTTAAGGTGGTCGGTGGCCACAGCCGGTCGTAGTGCCGGCGGACGAGCTTAGCGGGCGCCTCCCGGAGATCCGGACTGCGAATCCAGATCCGCGGGCGCCGCACCCCGCCCCACGCTAACGACGCCTCATGAGCGCGCCCCTTCGCGGGCGGGGATGAGGGTAATATGGGGTCGGTTTTGGGAGGGGGGATAAGTCGGGGACTTCTCCCCCGTCCGCTCCCCCGTCCGCGACGCCAGCGGGCGGTCTCAGGGCTTCACGTCGCCACAGTCGGCACTGACCCATTGGCCCGAGATCTGGCGGTTGACCTTCATCGAGCCGCCGTTTTCCGTGACGGTCACGTCGATGGTGCCGCTCATCGCCTCCGGGCTCGACGTCTGGAAATGGAGCGTGCCCGTCATCTGTTGGCGGCCGGTGCAGGCGAGCTTGACCTGCATGTCGCTCTGCGTGCTCGACACGACGGTCTCGGTGCAGCCGTTCGACAGCTCCGGGTCCTTGAAGCCGCGCTGGATGCTCTCGGCGGTGATGCACGATTTGTAGGTATGCGGCTTGCCCGACGAGGCCATGGCCGCGGCGATGGCCGCCTGCATCTTGGCCTTCTGTGCCGGCGTCAGGTTGGCCAGCGCGCTCGCCGGAATCGCCGGCGCGCCGCTGGTGGTGCCGGCGGAGGTCACCTCCCACAGGCCGTATTTCAGATTGAGCGAGACCGGAGCGGCCTGGCTGGCGGCCGCCAGGCAGACGCTCGCGGCAAGGGCCATGGACAGAATGCGCAGTTTCGACATGTTCGCCTCCATGCGACCGCCATCAGCCCCGGGACGGGTCGCGCCCGGCAAAGTTGAGCACTTCGCCGGCGGCTGCCAAGTGACCGACTTCACACGCCTGACGGGCGGTAGCGCCCCGCCGCGCGGGCCCGCTCTTTCCGCGAGGGAAGAGTCCACCCCGCCCCACGCTGATGACGCCTCATGAGCGCGCGCCGCAGAGGGCGGGGGTTGAGGCGGATATGGGGTGGGTTTTGGGAGGGGGATAAGTCGGGGGGATATGCACGTGGAACCGTCAGAGCCACAAGCTGCACATCGTATGCTATCCGCTCACGCGGTAGGCTAAGCCCGTCCGCTCGTCGTTTTCGCTAATCTGCTGAAGACCACGTAGCCCGCGTTATCGATGGGCGCAACAAGGTATCCTCGGTCACGCTGAATCTTCTCACGCGATTGTTGGTCATTAAGCTGACTGCTGCGCTTCGGTCCCAAGTCCGAGCGCCTCAGATACTTGGTTGGTTCGTTGCGAACCCGCTTCATCAAAGCGAGCCCAAGAATGTCTTTATCTGATGTTCCGTCATTTTGGGCCTACACCCGGCAACGTACCTTCGCCGTTGCCCTCCCCCAACCGTCTTGAAACATTCGGTTGGTCCAGCACGCAGCGCCGTGAATTCAAACAATGTTCCACCTTCGTTCTTCGTCCACACCCTCCTATCATGCGATTCGACAAGCCGCCAGTCCAACACTGCCCCTGCCACATCCGCGAGCGCGTTTGATACGTCGATGGCGGATTGATAGCGAACTCCCGGCGCGGGCTCGATGCATGTCTTGATGATGTTACGGAGTCGATTGGGAACGTGGGGCGAAAACGCACTCCGATCCGGAAACCGTCCATTGGTGACATCGAAACGAAAGTTACCACGATCGAAATCTACGCCGGATCCATATGCCGCATATTGCGCATCGAAGGCCTCGTCGCCATTGCACATCCGATACAGAGTCAGGCCAACCTGGTATATATCAAAGGTTCGATCGAATTGATCGCTATGCATTGCTTCTGGCGGAATCATTTTGTTGTAGTGCCGATCTTGCAATGCAACACCCGCATAGTTCATCTGCTTCGCCAGACCGAAATCCGAAAGAAGCCCTTCTCCTCGCTCCGAGCGAAGGACATTATCCGGTTTTACGTCGAAGTGAATCAGCCCTTTTGAATGAATGTTATGAAGTCCACTTAGGAAGTTACAGCCAAGGGCAACTATCTCCCTGATAGTAAGCCTCTGAGCGTTCATCATCGCCTTTATGGAGCCACGCCGATAGTAAGGCATGGCAATGTATATAGCATCCGCATCCTCGCAGGCATAGTAAACCTGGACAACGTTTGGATGGGTGCTGGCGTAGAGGGCCTTCGATTCCTCAAAAAAGCTCGGCGCTGATATGAGATCTGCCTTTTGTACCTGCTTGATCACGATCTCAGCATCTAGTTGATGGTCAAACGCCACATATGTGTGCGAGTTTCGACCTTCCTGGCCAATCTCCACATTCAGATCAAACGTGATCTCTGCACGGTTGTACGGCCTAAGCATTGGCAGCGCCTATGGCGGTCAGTATTGCCTCGCGCCCTTCCTTCGACGTGGCATCCCAATTCTCCACCGGATAATCCTCGACACCATCGACGTGCGGCCTAAAGGAAGTCCGAGCTATTCCGATCCGGGCCGAAATCGAAGCGATCTGCCCGATGTAATAGCCAGCCAGATTGCTGCTCGCGAACACCTCTTGAATCACCCCTTCTAGCTGCACGCGATCGATGTTTGGATCGGCGTTCGGCTCGGTGACCCTCACGCCGGCGCGTTCGACTCGGTACTCGCGCAGGACATCAAGGAGGTTGCTCCGAGCGTATTTGAGTGCATCAGGCTTGTCGAAGGCCGCCGGCAGCCTGATCTCCTCAACGTTGAGGACCGCTTGGGTGGCGGTGTCGTACACCGCAAAGGTGAGAGTCCGCGGCGAGGCGCGAATGCCAATCGTGATCATGAAACGTCCAGAGAAGATTCTTGTCGTTCCAGCACCCAGAAGTGTAGCCTATCCTGTGCGCACAACCTAGCCATGCCTTTTCCCCCTCCCAACCTTTAAGTCACGATTTGCCGCCTTGCCCAAATTCGTTCGGGCGGACTCGCGGCTTGCCAGTGGCAAGTGCGAAGGCTACCCCGGGACGGAGCTAGACGGACAGCTGGGACGGCCTGCGGCAAGCACCTAGACCACACTGTGAGTCAGACCTGGGTCCCCGTCTTCACGGGGACGAACGGCAAGGGGCGGTCGTCATTCTTCGAGGCCCGGCGACGCCGGGCGCCTCAGGATGAGGGCTTCTTCCCCCTCACCCGCGCCAATTAAAGTCACCCCCTCCCGAAATCGCTTCGCGATTTCGACCTCCCCTCAAGGGGGGAGGTTGGACGCCTTGCCCTACTTCCCCAGCGTCCCACTGAACGCCTCAGAATGCCTTGGGCAGGCCCGCTTGCCGGAGGATGGCGTTGGCGGTGTGGCGGCTGGGAATGCCGATCGGGACCGCGAAATTCCGCTCAGTCAGCGGACTGTGCCAGATTTCGTGGCTACCCTTGCCTTGGCGGACAAGCTCACAGCCGGCGGCACGCAGGAGATCGCGGAGCGGCCTATCGAACTGGGGGGCCATTCACGCCGCGGCCGGCTCGGCTTCGCGCAATGCGGTGATCTGCAGGAACAACTGCGTCGGGTCGATGCCGGGATGATTATCCGGCAACAGGTCGAGCGCCATCGCCGAGATCTTCGCCAGCAGTTCGTCGAGCGTGGGGGCATCCGCCGCCGCCGGGATATCGTCGCAATGCCCGCTCCACACGGACGCTTCAGCGTCCCACGCGGCGGAGATCGTGAAGATGGTCGGCTTGGGCATGACGGACCCTCGGTTGATGCGCGGGGTGCTTTCCTAGCATATCGCACAATCGGAGGGGAAACGGGGCGCGCCTCATCCTTCGAGGGCCGGCTCCGCCGGGCGCCTCAGGATGAGGGCTCTGCTTTCACCCAGGTCCGCACAAGACACCCCCTCCCGAAACTGCTGCGCAGTTTCGACCCCCCCCCTCAAGGGGGAGGTTGGGCGCCTTGCCATTGGCGAGCCCCCTACTTCCCCAGCGTCTCCTTGACCGCGACGGCGAGCTGCTTGAGCGAGAAGGGCTTGGGCAGGAAGTGGAACTTCTCGTTCTCGGGAAGATTCTTGCGGAAGGCCTCCTCGGCATAGCCGGAGACGAAGATGATCTTCAGGTCCGGCCGCGTCTTGCGCAGCTCCCTCAAGAGCGACGGGCCGTCGAGCTCGGGCATGACAACGTCGGAGACGACCAGATCGATATCGCCGCCGAGCTCGTTCATCACCTCCAGCGCCTCGACGCCGGAGGCGGCCTCCGACACCTTGTAGCCGCGCGAGGTGAGCGCGCGGGCGGCGAAGGCGCGCACCGCCTCCTCGTCCTCGACCAGCAGGATCGACGCGGTGCCGGTGAGGTCGGTGATCTCGGCGGCGACCTGGGTCTCGCTCACCGGCATCTCGCCCTCGGCCGGGAAATAGCGCGGCACGAAGATGCGGAAGGTGGTGCCCTTGCCCTCCTCGCTGGTAAAATAGATGTGGCCGCCGGTCTGCTTGACGATGCCGTAGACGGTGGAGAGGCCAAGGCCGGTGCCCTTGCCGACGTCCTTGGTCGAGAAGAAGGGCTCGAAGATCTTGGCCTGCACCTCCCGGCTCATGCCGGTGCCGGTGTCGACCACCTCGATCATGACGTAATCGACCGCGGGCAGCGGGTGATAGCCGAAGCCCTGCGTCTCCGCCGCCGGCAGGTTTTTCGTGCGGATGGTCATGGTGCCGCCCTTGGTCATGGCGTCGCGGCCATTGACGGCGAGATTGACGATGACCTGCTCGAACTGGTTGAGGTCGAACTTGACCGGCCACAGGTCGCGGCCGTGGATGAGATCGAGCTTGACGTTCTCGCCGAGCAGCCGCTGCAGCAGCATCGACAGGTCGGAGAGCGTGTCGGAGAGGGTGAGCACCTGCGGGCGCAGCGTCTGGCGGCGCGAGAAGGCAAGCAGCTGACGCACCAGGCCGGCGGCCCGGTTGGCGTTCTGCTTGATGTTCATGATGTCCTGGAAGGACGGGTCGCTCGGCCGGTGGTTGGCGAGAAGCAGGTCCGAGAAGCCGATGATGGCGGTCAGCACATTGTTGAAGTCGTGGGCGATGCCGCCGGCGAGCTGCCCGACCGACTCCATCTTCTGCTGCTGGCGCACCTGTTGCTCCAGCGCCCGCTGATCGGTGATGTCGATGACGTTGACGATCACCATCTCGCTGCCGCCGGCGCCCTCGGCGACCGGATTGATGAAGAAGCGCCCCGAGCGCTGGCCTTCGCCGGCCAGCGTCGCGTCGATCGCCGGAATGACGCCGGGGCCGTCGGCGGCGCCGGCGAGCGCGGCGGCGAGGTTGGGCTTGTCCTGATCGGCGACGAGATCGGTGAGTGTGCGCGCGCCGTCCGGTCTGACGCCCGGGAACATGCGCAGGAACGGCGCGTTTGAGCGGCCGATGCGGCCCCTGCTGTCGATGGCCGCGATGGCGATGGGCGTGTTGTTGAAGAAGCGCGAGAAGCGCACCTCGGCCGCACGCAGCGATTCCGACGCCTCTTCGCCGGGCGAGCGGTTGAGCACGACCGTGCGGGTGGCGCCGGGCGCGCCGTCCACGGTCACCGGCACGCGGTGGAGCAGGCGCACCGGCAGGCTCTGGCCGTTGGCGCGCTGCAGGTCGAGATCGATGATGGCGGTGCGATTGCGCATCTGGTCGTCGGCAGGCGGGGCGGCGAGCAGCGCGATGCCGTCGCCCTGGACGATATCGGCGAGCCTGAGCGCGCCGGTGTCGAAGCGCGTCAGGTCGATGCCCAGCCATTCGGCGAGCGTGGCGTTCATGTAGACGATGCGCCCGTCGGGCTCGGCGGAGAAGAAGCCCGCCGGCGCGTGATCGAGATAGTCGATGGCGTGCTGCAGTTCCTGGAACACCGCCTCCTGGCGGGCGCGCTCGGCGCTGATGTCGGTCAGCGTCCAAGCGGTCATGACCTTGCGCTTGTTGACGGCCGGCAGCGGCCGCGCCGCGATGCGGTACCAGTGGGCGCCGGTCCCCTCGCCGCCGGCAAGCGGCGCCGGCATGCGCACCTCCTCGGTCGCCGCGCGGCCCTCGCGCAGCTCCTGGGTCATGCGGTAGAGCGCCTCCGCCGCCTCCGGGTTGCCGACCATGACGCGCTCCAGCGCGCGCGCCTCGCTGGCTTCGGTGGCGCCGATGAGATCGGCATAGGCGCGGTTGGCATAGATGATGCCGCCGTCGCGGCTGGTGATGAGCACACCCTCGCCGAGCGCGCCCATGAACAACTTGCCGAGATCGTCGGTCGTGCCCCGGCCGCCGAAGCGCACCAGCCCGATGGCACTGGCCAAGAGCGTGATCACCCCAATCACGGCGAGGATGGCGAGCAGGCCGAGGACGAAGGGCTGCGCGTCGTCCGGCGATATCAGCGTGAGGCCGATCGAGACGCCGACCAGCCCGAAGGCGAGTACGATCAGCCGCCCGGTGCCGGTGATGCGACCGGGACGATCGACCAGCGGCTCGGGACGGACCGTGTGGGTAGCGCGATCACTCATGGCCGCCGCGTGTGGCCTCCTGCCTTTGCCGATTGCGGTGGATGCGCTGGGAGAATCAATGTTAACGCCTCGCATGCGAGGATGGTGGGGAAAGCATCAGAATTCAACGTGGCCTTCGCCCGCTGTGCCGGGGACTGAAGGCCATGCCATGATAACGGGTGAAACGGCGGCATCTCTTGCATTGCGGGCCGGTTCACCGGAAAAGTGATCTCGGTGATTCGACGCCAGGCCGCCGATCGCCGATCCGCCACGTTCGCCGCGGGACCGCTTTGAAACGGCAGGAGGCGTGAAATGCGGGATTTGCTGGTACCGATCTTCGGGGATTGGGGTGCGGTGGTGGCGCAGTACCTGCTCACTGTCGTCATCGTCCTTGGCCTGATCGGCGCCGTCTGGTGGTTCATGCGGCGCTACTCCGGCGTCCGTTTCGGCGGGATCGGCCGCGGACGGGTGCCACGGCTGGCCATCGTCGACGCCATGGCGATCGATCGCCGCCGCCGGCTGATCCTCGTGCGGCGCGACAATGTCGAGCATCTGCTGCTGATCGGGGGCCCGAGCGACGTGGTGGTCGAGGGGACGATCCAGCGCGTGCGCCAGCGCAGCGTTCAAGCT
>CAWAIR010000020.1:0-8936 GCA_963782045.1 uncultured Alphaproteobacteria bacterium | reverse complement strand
CCCAATCAGGCGGTGACATGCCGAACGATGCCGGGTGGAACGTTCGATCTGGGGCGTGAAGTGCATGGACATCTGCTACGGGTCATTCTCGACCGAAGCCGCCGGTTCTAGCTGTCTGCGTATTTCCGCTTTGCCCCGAAAGCGGCCGAAATATCGCGTTGCAGCGAAACGACGCAATGCGCCAGAAAGCGGACGTCCCAGCGCTTCTGCCCATGTTGGCATGCGAACGGTGAGTGGAGTTGGGCCGGCCCAGCCCGCGATCGCGCGGGCCGCAGCGCGTTTCTGGAGGCGCCGGGCCGATCGGGCGTTTCGCGGCCGTCATCGTGATGCTGCTTGGCCTGCGCCTTCGGGCCCGGCCTTCCGCGCAGGTAGTACTGCTCGGGATGGTAGGCGTCGTTCGGCTTGAAGACCCTTGCCAGGGCCGCCTCAAGGCGCCGCAAGAAATTGCGCTTCGGGTGCCCACCGCTGCCGAGGTCGTCGGAGTGCCGCTGCCCCATCATGTTTGTCCCTGCGCTTCAAGCCTGCCGGTCGAGCGCCACTGCCTCGCCGGCGAACGCGATCGCGATGTCGTAGCGGCGCGTCTCGCCCGGCTCGAGCGGGCGCTCCGCCGCGCTGCAGCCGTCGTCTGTGCGCGCGCTGGTGCAGGGCTCGACGGCAAACAGGCCGCTGCGCGGCCTGAGGTCGTGCCAGATCTGCAGGAAGGGCAGCGTGACCGGATCGAAGTCGAAGGAGAGCGTGAGCGTCCGCCCGTCCGGGAACGGCGTCACCACGACCGCCTGCGCCCGGTTTGCGGTTCCGGCCGGCATGGTGACCGCCGTCTTCAGAGGTTCCTCCGCCGGGAACGGCAACGGCCCCATGACCTGCCGGCCGTTAAACGCGACCGTGGTTTGCGGCGCGATGGCCGGGTAGCCGAGATTGAAATGATAGAGCATGGCCTGCGGCCAGGCCGTCGGCGCCGAGGTTCTCCACCGGGTCGCGGATGGTGAAGGTCGCGCCGCCGATCGGCGCCTCGATCCGGCGGTGAAGACGAAGCACCTCGCCGCCGAGCCGCGCCTGCGTCACCTCGCCCTCGACATAGAGCACCGGCACCGCCGCCCGCCAGTCCTCGCCATAGGCGGTCACGCGCGCCGGCGTATAGGGCAATCGTCCGTGCAGCGGGTGGCCGGCGGCCGGCTGGCGCGTGTGGTCGAGACCGCAGGTGACAAGGAAGCCGGAGAGGGAGCGGCTGAAGCCGCGCCCGTCCTCGCTGTCGAGATCGGTCAGCGCGGCACTGCGGAATCCGGCCGGCGCCTGCCAGGCGAGCTGCGTCCCCTTCCACCACAGCGGCCCGATGTCGAGCGAGCGGTCGGAGAGCACCCAGAAGTCGAGGCCGCCGCCGGTCGAGAAGGCGAGCGCCCGCACGCCGGTCTCCGGCCCATCGTCGAGGACGATGCGCCGGACGCTGGCGACCTGACGAAGGTCGCCGACGAGGGGTGCGAGCGCCAACATTCAGGCGACCGTCTTGGCCGGCGCACCGGGGATCGGCGCGCCGTCGGGCGTCAGGCCGAGCCGCGTGAAGGCCTCGGGCGGCGCATGGTTGGCGCGCATCAGCCCGGCCATCAGGTCGACCATGCGCGCCTCGACCGCGGCATCGGCAAGCGGCTTCTCCTGGCCGGGATCGGACGTCGAGGTCGTAGAGGCGGGTGTCGTCCTCGAGCAGGGCGCCGGGGCCGTAGGTGTTGTACATCGGCGAGCGCTTGCTCGACCGGCACCTTGAGCAGCCTGGCGCCCTTGGTGAAGGGGAACGGCTCCGAGAGCGTCGCCTCCGCCAGTTCCTCGGGCGGGAAGAAATCCCAGATGTGGGTGGGCATCACCGTGTACTGGTAGATCTCCTGGGTGCTGAGGTCGGCCGGGAAGCGGTGGTAGGTGTAGCGGCCGTCGGTGACGTTCACCGCGCCGCCGAAATAGCCGAAGAGCGCCGCCTCGCGCACGGAGGCGCCGGTGCGCGTCTTGAGCAGCGAGAAGCCCCTCGTTCTCCGCCGGCGGTTCGACGCCATGGAGGTCGAGGAAGGTCGGCGCGACGTCGATCGTCTGGGTGAGCGCCGCCGAGCGCGTACCGGCCAGCTCCGGCGCGCGCGGGTCGTGCATGAAGAGCGGGATGTGGACCAGCTCCTCGTAGAGGTTCATGCGGTTCTTGGCCCAGAAGTCGTGCTCGCCGAGCAGGAAGCCGTGGTCGGTGGTCACCACCAGCGCGGTGTCCTTCCACATGTCGTGGCGGTCGAAATCGTCGAGGAGCTGGCCGAGCAGGAAGTCGCACATCGAGACGACGGCGTAGTAGTTGGCCCGCAGCTCCTCGCATTCGGCCGGCAGCTCGTCGACGCGGCCATAGCGCGGCCAGTCGCGGACCGGGCCGTTCCAGCCGGTCTCGAACGGCTTCTTGAAGCGCGCCGGGGCATAGAACGGCTCGTGCGGATCGAAGGTCTCGATCTGCAGCAGCCAGTTGTCGGCATCGCGGTTCTGCTCGAGGAATTCGAAGCCGCGGGCGAACACCTGCACCGAGGGAAACTCGGACTCCTCGCGGATGAATTCGCGGTTGACCATGTTGTGGCGGAAGTAGTTGCGCTGCGCCGTGTCGAACTGGCGCTCGTGGTACATCTCGCGCAGCCGCTCCCACGGCGGCTGCACCATCGCCTTCCACGGGTCGCCCTCCTGGCCGCGCACGAACTCGTAGGAATCGTAGCGGTTGTGATAGGTGGCGCCGCCATCCTCCCAATAGTGGTAGTGGTCGGTGATCAGGTGGCTGTAGACGCCGGCATGGTAGAGCAGCTCGGGAAAGGCGTTGTCGAACGGCTCCATCGGCCCCCAGCTGCGGTGCAGGAACGACAGGCGCCCGGTGAGCATGTCGCGCCGCGCCGGGATGCAGGGCAGGCTGCCGACATAGTGGCGGTCGAAGGTGACGCTGCGCTGGGCCAGCCGGTCGAAGTTCGGCGTCGGGATGCGCTTGCCGCCATAGGGGCCGAGCATGTGGCGGTTGAGCGAATCGAAGAGAACGAAAACGGTCTTCATCTTCTGTCGTCCTGCATGTTCTGACGGCGGCGGCTCACTTGATCGCGCCCGCCGTCAACCCCTTCACGATGTAGCGTTGGCCGATGAGCAGCAGCACCAGCGCCGGCAGGATCGAGAGCGCCGCGCTCGCCGCCATCTGCGTGTATTGGATCTCGAAATCCTGGGCGAACTTGGCGATCGCCACCGGCACCGTCGCCGTCTGCTTCATGGTCAGGTTGAGCGCGACGGCGAACTCGTTCCAGCTGAACACGAAACAGAGCACGGTCGTGGCCGCGAGGCCGGGCGTGATGATCGGCAGCACGACGGCGCGGAAGAGCATCGGCGAGTTGCAGCCGTCGATGCGCGCCGCCTCGACCAGCTCCTGCGGGACGTCGCGCACGAAGACGCCCATCAGCCACACCGCCATCGGCAGGTTGAGCGTGGCATGCGCCAGGATCAGCCCGGTGAAGGTGTTGTCGAGGCCGACCGCTCGCTCCATCGTGAACCAGGCGCTGGCCAGCGCGATCGGCGGGATCATGTTGAAGACCAGCGCCCAGCCGAGAAAGACGTGGACCACCCAGCGCGGCCAGTTCATGCGGTCGAGCGACCAGGCCGCCAGCGTCGCCGCCGAAACGCACAGCGCCGTCGAAGCGACGCCGACGAACAGCGAGTTGCGGTAGTTGATGAGGTAGTCGGAGGTCTTGGAGAAGAGGACCTCGGCGAAGTTCATCAGCACGGGCGTGAAGAAGAACTGGCCCATCAGCAGGGAGATCTGTGTGCGGAAGCCGGCCGCGATCACCCAGATCACCGGCACCAGCACGATCGCCGCCGCGACCGCGAGGACGGCGTAGACGAGGATGTCGCCGCGCCTGCAGCCACAGCGCGTTCATGACTGGGCCCTCGCGGTTCGCCCCGCCGACAGCGCGATGACCAGCAGGATCGAGACGAAGAAGATCACCGCGACCGACATCGCCGAGCCGTAGCCGACGCGATCCTCGGTGAAGAAGCGCTGGAACAGGGTGAAGCTCACCACCTCGGTGGCGGTGCCCGGTCCGCCGCTGGTCAGCAGGTAGACCTCGTCGAAGACCTTGAAGGCGATGACCAGACGAAAGGCGAAGGTGACCAGGATCGTCGGGATCATCAGCGGGATGGTGACCAGGCGAAACTCCTGCCAGGCGGAAGCGCCGTCGATCCGCGCCGCCTCGAAGATGTCGGTCGGCAGCGATTCAAGGCCGGCGAGGAACAGCAGGAAGCAGAACGGCGTCCAGTGCCAGATGTCGACGGCGATGACCGTGAGCAGCGCCGTGTGCGGGTCGCCCAGCCAGTCGTTCGGCGGAATGCCGACGAGCCCCAGCACCTGGTTCACCAGCCCGAAATCGAAGTTGAGCATCAGCTTCCAGATCGCGCCGATGACGATGCCGGGAATGAGGATGGGAAGGATGAAGACGGCGCGGAAGAAGACGCGCCCGCGTTCGATGCGGCTGACCAGAACGGCCAGCAGCAGGCCGATCACCATCTGGCCGCCGACGGCGCCGATGGCAAACAGGGTGGTGTTGACCACCCCCGCCTTGAGCAGGGGATCGGCCAGCAATTGCGGATAGTGCGCCAGGCCGACCGGCGTCCAGCTCGCCTGCCCGCTCGACCAGGCGACGTCGTAGAAGCTGGTGAGAAACAGGTTGGCGAGCGGCAGCACGGCCATGGCGACCATCAGGACCAGCGCTGGGCCGAAAGCGGCCCAGCGCCAGATGCGATCGCCGTCCATGTTCGTCTGCCCCCTCGCGGCAACCGCCCCACCAGCGGCGGAGAGCGAGGAGAGACTCATCGGACCTCCGCGCTACGCCTTCAGCGGCGGCAGCTCGCCGGTCTTGTACTTGTACTTCTCCATGACCTTGTAGATGTCGTCGGACATGCTGTTCAAGGCATCGACCGAGGAAATCTCGCCGGCAATGGCCCGGTTGAGGCCGAGTTCGAGCACCGCGATAACCTCGCTCGCCTCCGGGAAAGCGTAGGGGTTGATGGCGTGCGGCAGGGCCGCGGCGAGCGGCTTCATCCAGCGGAACTTGCGCTCGTCCGCCATCGGCTCGTTGTAGACCGAGGCGTTGAGCGGAATGCCGCCGGCCTGGGCGTTGGCAAGCTGAGCGTCCTTGGTCTGGAACCAGCGGAAGAACTCCACCGCCGCGCGCTTGCGGTCGTCGGGCACGTTGTGCGAGATGCCGCCGAGCCAGTGGCCCAGCGCCGGTCCGGGCTGCAGGCCGGGCGCATGCGGCGTCGGCGCGAACTCCATCTTGTCGACGACGATCGACTTGTTGGGATCGTCCATCTGTCGACCACGCGGCGATGACGATGCTGGCATGGGCAGCGTGGCCGGTGACCAGCGCCTGGATGATCTCCGCCTGGTCGAGCGACGCGGTCTTCGGGTGGCCGGCGTCCTTGGCCAGTTTCAGATAGTAGTCCAGGGCCTCCTTGCCCTTGTCGTTGTTGAGCATGACCGAGTAGTCGCCGTTCGTCTGATCCTTGAAGACCGCCCCGCCCATGCCGAACAGGTAGGGGTAGAAATCGTAGGAGACCGTGTTCGGCCCACGGGCGCCGCGCTGCACCATGCCGTACATCTTCGGCGGATCATGCAGGGCCTTGGCGTTGTTGTAGAGGTCCTCGAAGGTCTCGACCGGCTTCAGCCCCTTCTCCTTGTAGAGATCGCCCCGGTAGAACAGCATCGGGATGTTGGGCTGGATGGGCACCGACATCAGCTTGCCGGACGGCGTCATCGTCTTCTTGTCCGGATCGAAATAGATCGTGTCGCCGAGCGTGAAGAGGTCCGGATCGAGCTTGAACGACGGATCGATGTCGCTGATGGCGGTGACGAAGCCGCCGAAATACATCTCGGCGAACCAGCCCGAATTCATGATCAGGATGTCGTAGTCGCCCTGGCTGGCGCGCACCGAGTTGCGCTGCTTCTCCAGCGAGCCGGCAAACGGATTGACGTCCAGATTGACCTTGTTGCCGCTTTCCTTTTCGTACAGTTCCACCGTCTGCGCGGAAGCTGTCGAACCACGGCGACTGGTTGATGACGATGGTAATTGGCGCGGCCGAAGCGGCCCAGGTGTAGGGAACCTTGGTGGCCAGCGCTGCGGCGCCCATGCCGACGAGTGCGCCACGACGTGTGATTTTTGTTTGCCGATCATCTTGTATCCCTCCCTTGACGATTGGCGGCGCGATGAAAGGATGCCACGACAGCAGCCATTACCACAAATAATAAGAACGAACTGTGCGATAGCTATATTTCATATCCAGTGCATTGCCGCCTGTTCGCGCGGCAGGCTGCTTCGCGATCATGACTAGGCGCGGGCGACCGCGCGACGGCTCGGCACGATGCGGAGACAGCGGCGCCCCTCGGATAGGTGGCGGTCCCATGCGTCTGCGGCAGCTCGAATATTTCCTTTCGGTCGCCAAGGCGCGCAGCCTGACGCTGGCGGCCGCCGAGCTTGGCGTGGCCCAGCCGACGCTCACCAAAAGCATTCGCGCGCTGGAGGACGAGTTGGGCGTGAAGCTCTTCCGGCGCCAGCCGCGTGGCGTCGACCTGACCAGCTACGGCGAATCCCTTCTCCGCCATGCGCAGACCCTCAACGTCCAGCTGCGCGACGCGATCAACGAGCTGCGCTCGCTCAAGGACGGCATGTCCGGCTCGGTCACCATCGGGGCGGGGCCGGCATGGCTGAGGCGTCATCTGCCGCTGGCGGTGGCGCGTATGGTGAAGCGCAATCCGGCGATCCGGGTCCGCGTCGATGGCGGCTTCGACGACGTGCTGCTGAGGGCGCTCCGCCGGGGCGAGGTCGATCTGGTCGTGGCGGAGATTCCGTCGCCCGAGAACGCCAGGGACCTCAAGGTGATTCCGCTCACCTCGGACCGGCTGGCGAGTCGCCTGCCGCGCGGGCCACCCGCTCACTCGCATGAAGCGCGTCACCATGCGGCGCCTGCTCGACTATCCGTGGTCGATGCCGCCGCTCTCGACGCACACGACGCGCCGCCTGCAGGCGCTGTTCATCGCGGCCGATCTGCCGCCGCCGGAGACCACGGTGGAGACGGAATCGATGGCGTTCCTGATCCAGACGGTGCTCAACTCGGATACCATCACGCTGACCGTCGCCAGTACGCTCGACATGCCCGAAGCAAGGACCTGAGGCTTTTGACGGTGGCCGGGCTGACGTCGAGGCGCGAGGCGGGCGTGGTCCTGCGCAAAGACGGATTCCTGTCGCCCGCGGCAGAGGCCATCGTCGACGAACTCAAACACATCTGCGCGCTGGAGCCGACGAACTGACGAGCGTCACGCGAGCCGAGCCTCAACGCGAGTCGGCCGGCGCGCGAGCATGCCGCAGCCGGTCGCCGGCATGGCGGAAGAACATGGTGTAGGACTGGCAGAAGTAATTGTGCCCCGGCTCGCCGTCCTTCGATCGAAGGAAGCGGTGCTTGGGGCAGCCGCCATTGCAGGCGAAGCGGAATTCGCAGGCGCGGCACTGCGCAGTCAGCGTGTCGCGCTTGTCGTTGCCGAACTTCTCCGCCGCCTCCGACCAGGCAAGCTCGCCGATCGGGGTCTCCATGATGTTGCCCAGCCGGTACTCGGGATAGACGTAGTGGTCGCAGGCGTAGAGGTCGCCATTGTGCTCCATGGCGAGCCCGTTGCCGCAGGTCTCGGCAAAGACGCATAGGGAGGCGGGAAGCCCCATCCACAGCCCCACCTGGTTCTCGAAGAACTGGACGAAGATGCGGCCGACATCCTTGCGGTACCAGGTGTCGAACACATCGCACAGGAACTTGCCATAGGCGCGCGGCGAGACGCTCCACTCGCTGACGACGTTGGCCGGGTCGTCGTCGACCTGCGGCGCCGCAGCGAGGCCGCCATCCACGGCGCGCCGCTCGACGATGGGGATGAACTGCAGGTGCGCCGTGCCGAGATCGCGCAGGAAGCGGTAGACCTCCTTGCCCTGGATCGCGTTCTCGCGGTGGACGGTGGTCAGGATGTTGAACTCCACCCCGTGCCGGCGGAGCACGTCGAGCCCCTTCATCACCTTGTCGAAGGTCGGCCGCCCTGCCCGGTCGCGCCGGTAGCGGTCGTGGATCTTGCGCGGCCCGTCGATGCTGATGCCGACCAGGAAGTTCTCGCGCGCGAGGAAGCTGCCCCAGTCGTCGTCGAGCAGCATGCCGTTGGTCTGGAAGGCGTTCTCGATGCGCACGCCCTCGGGGCAATACTGCTTTTGCAGCGCCACCGCCCGCTCGAAGAAATCGACCCCGAGCAGGGTCGGCTCGCCGCCCTGCCAGGCGAACAGCACCTCGCGCTGGCCGGCCTTGACCTCGGCGGCGATGAGGTCGCGCACATAGCGCTCCAGCACCGCATCGGACATGCGGAAGCGCTTCTCGTCCGGATAGAGCTGCTCCTTCTCCAGATAGTAGCAATATTTGCAGGCGATGTTGCAGCGCGGCCCGATGGGCTTGGTCATCACCTGAAACGGACGCGGCACGGTCATGCATACATACTGCCTATTGGCGGCTTCAGCTCAAGTGCGGCCAACCCGACTCTCGGGCCTCACCCGCTTCTGCAATGGGTCATTGCCCGAAATGTGGCAGCTCTCGGTCTCGTCCGCCGAACCTTCTCGAATCGGACCCGCAGCGTGTGCACGGCGACTTCCAATAAATGCGTCTGGCGAACACCGACGCAGCGCCTTATTGATGACCGCGGATACGTCCGTCGTCTCATGGGCGATCAAGAACGGCAATACAGCGCGCCCGGCCAACCGACACAGAACGGCCTGCCGAAAGGCTGAACGGTCGCGCGGCGACAACGCGTCGTATCCGACGTCCGCTTTGGGTCAATCGCAACCGTCGGCGAGCCAGCAACAAGTCCGGCTATGTCCGCTGTG
>CAWAIR010000019.1:0-15893 GCA_963782045.1 uncultured Alphaproteobacteria bacterium | reverse complement strand
CGGGCGAGATACGCTAATTTTGACCACATGGGAGAGGCTGCCAGGCGGGCAGATTTCTCCCCGAAAATGCGCTATATGAGCAACACTATGACCGCTATGGCCCTTTCGTCAGCGCCTCAAATCGTGGAGTTTGTTAGCCACTTGCTCTGGCGCCCCCCGTTCATTTCGCGGGAGTTCATCGCTTCAGAGGGTGACAAGCTGAGGTTTCATCTCGAATCCATGCGGCAAGCGGCTGACGCGGAGCGAGACATTACGGATTGGATCACCGCGGGAAGACGCCTGCGCAAGGGCATTTGGGACGCTATCGCTCGCGGTGATCTCTTCGGCTTCATGGAGCCAGAGTCTCTTGTCCCAATGATCGAGGCCGTTGAAGCAGCGATGGAACGGGACGCCCTTGAGATCGCCAGAATGAGCAAGACGTTTCGGCGTTCTCGGAAGAGGATTGCCGCAATCAATCCCAAAGGCGCTGAAATGATAAGAGAGCTGGATGACAAGATCATCGAGCTTGCAACACTGGAGCTCTCAGAGCGATCGGACATGGCTCTCTTTCTAAGGGCCGTTCGCGCCGAGCTTGATCCAACCTCGCGCGGTGGAACCGTCTTTTCTGACCCTGAATCCCTGCGTCGACATCTGAATTCTCTGCCGGCTTAGCCGATGCGGATCTCCGCAGAGAGATCCTTTGAACGAGCCCTACGGAGTTTGCCTCCGGATCGACGAAGGCGCGCAATCGATGCGCTTGCCAAGTTTCAGACCAACCCCGGCCTGCCTAGCTTGCGCTTCAGACCTCTCTCAGGTGCACCCGGTTATTTCATCATCAATCCCCATTATGCGGGGACAGGACATCTTCCGGAGAGATGCCGACGACGTCTACGCCGCAGTCGACGTTGGACCACACGACAACATCTATAGGCGCTGGGATCGTTCGTTGTACCCGTCAAGCTACCGCTTCCCGGCGAAGGCCGCCGGGATGAGGACAACCCAGCCGAGGATCATGGCCGTGCCGCCGACGGGCGCCAGGAACGGCAGCGGGCTGGCGCCCCAGAAGTGGATGGCGGCGAGATCGGCCACGAAGACCAGCCCCCCGCCGCCGATCCAGGAAGGTCGCCAGGCGCGTCGACCAGTGACGGCCGGCCAGCAGCGCCAGCACCAGCACCGCCGGTGCCTGGGTGAGCGCGATCAGCGACAGGGGCCCGAGGATATGCGTATCGCCGAGATGCGTGCTGCCGGCTGCTGCGGTCACGCCGAGCCGGAATGCCGGCGATGGCGATGGCGGTGCGGGAGAACCAGGCGGCTTCCGAGGTCATGGCGGGCTCCGGGTCGAAAAACGGTTATCGCGTCGTAGCCTTAGTCGCCGACGCGCATCGCGAACAGGGGACGCGAGGCCGCGGCCCAATTGGGCGGGCCGTTCACGGCACTCGCGGCGTCATCTCTTCCAATCCCCCTCGCCCTGTCCCTCTCCCGCCAGGGGGAGAGGGGACAGAATAAGGACATGCCGCCGATTTGGCGCCGCCGACACAACGAAGGTTGAGACATGCGCATTCCATTTCTGGCGCCGCGCGAGCGCCCAGCCGAACCCCTGCGCGCGGAAGCCAAGGCGTCCGCCGCCGGGCCAGCTGATCGCCTTCCAAAGCGCCGGCCGTCCGGTGTGGACGCCGCGCAACTATGCGGCACTGGCACGCGAAGGCTATGCCGGCAACGCCGTCGCCTATCGCTGCATAAGGCTGATCGCGGAAACCTCGGCGAGCGTGCCCTGGCTGCTCTATGACGGTGCGGCCGAGATCGACGAGCACCCGCTGCTTTCGCTGCTGGCGCGGCCGAACCGCGGCCAGGCCAGCACGACTTCCGCGAGGCGCTCTCCGGCTATCTGCTCACCGCCGGCAACGCCTATGTCGAGGCGGTCTCAGCGTCGACGGTGTCGTGCGCGGAGCTTGCACATGCTGCGCCCCGACCGCATGAAGGTGGTGCCCGGCCGCGACGGCCGCGGAGGCCTATCGGTGCACCGTCGATGGGCGTTCGCTGCGTTTCGCGATCCCGCCCGAAGGGCTGTGTCGCGCCCATCCTGCATCTGAAGCTCTTCCATCCGCTCGACGACCACTACGGCTTCGCGCCCATCGAGGCGGCGGCGGTGGCGCTCGACATCCACAATGCCGCCGGCGCCTGGAACAAGGCGCTGCTCGACAATTCGGCGCGGCCCTCGGGCGCGCTGGTCTATCAGGCCAAGGACGGCGGCAACCTGACAAGCGAGCAATATCAGCGGCTGAAGGCCGAGCTTGAAGCCGGCTTCACCGGCACGCGTAAGGCCGGGCGGCCGCTGCTTCTGGAAGGCGGGCTCGACTGGAAGGCGATGAGCCTGTCGCCGAAGGACATGGACTTCCTCGAAGCCAAGAACGGCGCGGCGCGCGAGATCGCGCTCGCCTTCGGCGTGCCGCCGATGCTGCTCGGCATTCCCGGCGACAACACCTATGCCAACTTCAAGGAGGCCAACGCCGCCTTCTGGCGGTCGACCGTGCTGCCGCTGACCGGCAAGATCGCCGGCAGCGCTCGGCGCCTGGCTGGCGCCGTCGTTCGCCGACACTAGCGCCCGCCGGATCAGGTCGAGCCGGTGAGACTACGTCTCTGGTTCGACGCCGACCAGGTGGACGCGCTCTCCGCCGACCGCGCGGCGCTGTGGGAGCGCGTCGCCAAGGCCGACTTCCTGACCGTCAACGAGAAGCGCGCCGCGGTCGGCTATCAGCCGGTGGAGGAGGGCGAGGGCGCCGGGCGCGGCCTGACCGGCGCCGCGCGGCTGACGCCGGATGCGGCGAGCACGGCCAGGGTATCGGTAGTCGCAGGCGGAGCGCCGCCGTCTGCGGCATTCTAGCGGGCGCGTCTCGACGCGGCGTGTCAAATCCGGCGCTCTGCCGCGGTCTGAATGTGATCCGGACGGCCGGTGCGACAGCGTTACTGGCGCTGCATTCGCAAGGCCAGGTTCGATCCCGACCATCTGCGCGTGCCGCGCGGCGAGCTCGGACGGCGGCGCAGTTGGACACGCGTTGAACGGTTGGCACAGTCAGACCGGCCGCGGCCGTGCAACTCGGCGATCTGCACGCACACGCCGCCGGCGACTTCAGCCGCGGCTGGAGCCGCCGCGGGCTGTCTGCTGCGTCTGGCCCATCGTCAATACTGGTGGCGATCGCCTGGGTCTTCCGGAATCGGCGTCGAGCCGCCAATCGCGCGATGGGTGCGCGTGCTGCGACATCATCCACGGCGGCCGCATGTGGATCTATGACCTCGTACTGCGCCTTATCCGTCTCAGGCTGTTCATGCTGCTGACACTTATCGCCGTAACGACCCTGCGTCAGGCTGATATTGCAGGACAGGTCACATCTAGTTCTCATTGCAGCCGAACCTCGTCGCAGTATGGATACGATCGTATCCATCACATCGTCGCTTCATCCGCAATCGACTCGCTGCGCGCGTCGTTGCCGACGGCTACTGGCTCGTCGCCGCGCTGAACATCCTGAGCCGCGCGCGGACGACGACGGCTGGTGCGCGATCCCGACGGCTGTCAGCATCGGTGATGTCCGCGATTCACTGCGGCTGGTTCTCAAGGCGAAACTCGAACTGACCATCCTCATCTGGATGGCATCTGCCATCAGCGTCGCCAGCGAGTAGTGTCTCGAGCTGCTGGAGGACATGACGCCCTCCGTGCGCGTGCTAGCCGGGAAGCTCTTACAGAGTCGGCCTTGATGCAACGATCGACGTCTTCAACAGTCCTACAAACCATCGACCTCGACCACACCAGCTCTCACCGACTCTCAGTGTGCCCATCGGTCTGACGGACACAGCTACGGCCCGCAGAAGGTGGTGTCGAACATGGATGACGGCATCATCCTGCTCGTCGACCGGTCCATCAAACCGGGCATGTCATTCGCTGGGCGAGCCTTTTCTGCCGAGATCAGGGCAGTTCGAGGCCTGCTACGTGTCGGTGATCACAGGCGCCGGCAGACGAGCGCCTGATGCCTTGCGTGGACATTGTTCGAGCAGCCAAATCTTCAACTGGTTCAACTCGAACAAGAACATTCGGCCAGAGGCGCACGCTTCGGCGCTCGGCAACCGCTCTGATCCGCATCTGGCGCGCAAGATCGCCATGGACGCCGCCAAGCGCGTCGCCAGGATGATAATGCGTGCCACCACAAGCGCTGCCGCCTGACTGCTTTCGGCGACTCGTCATCGATCTCGTCTTGCGCTTCTGGATCACTGACCCGACGGGCATCGTGGTCAACGCCAAGACCTACGTCCGCCTGGCGTTCTGCGATGTGCCGATTCAGGTCGATACGCTTTCCGCCGAACCGCAAGCGGCGCTCCACGAGGAGGCGGGATATGGCACAGAAGCCGAATACTTCTTCATTTTGTGTTCAACGAGAAGCGCGCGGCGGCAAGGCTATCAGCCGATCGAGGCAAGAGCCGTCGGTGCAGTGCCGGCGACCGGACATCGGCCTTTGATGCGAAGGCAACGTCGGCGAATGCGGCGATTTCGTCCAACTGGGGTTCGTGACCGCCGCACGCATACAGCCTGACAGTGGAAACCAGGCGCGACCTCCACTGCGGGGTTCTTCGTTTTGGAACAACTCAAGACATCGCGATCTCCTGCAGCAGTGTAGGCGGCGCCTCACCGGATTTGGTTGAGGACACGGAGATGAAGAACGTCGACGTATTGGTGATTGGTGGAGGACCCGGCGGCACACCGGCGGCGATGGCGCTGGCAAGTGCAGGCCGTCACGTATTGCTGGTCGAGAAAGGCAGGGGCCTGGGCGGAACCTGCCTGTTCGAGGGCTGTATCCCGTCCAAGATCCTGCGCGAGAGCGCTCAACACCTGAGCGCCATCAAGCATTCCGAGGAGTTCGGTCTACGCGTGCCGACCGGTCCGATCGAAATCGACTGGCACGCGATCATGGGGCGCAAGGCCACGATCCTGAACCGGCGCTCCGAAGGCGCCCTGCAGCACGCGCATCAGCTTCCGACCCTGTCGGTTCAGTTCGGCAGTGCCGTGCTCACCGGGCCGCGCCACGCCCGGATTGTTCCGACCGACGGTGAGCCCGAGGACGTCGAATTTGCCGGTGCGATCATCGCCACCGGATCGGTGCCGCAGCTGCTGCCGATCGAAGGCATCGACCTGCCGCAGGTGATCACCAGCGAACAGTTGCTCGAGGTCCAGCGTCCGCCGGAGCGCCTCGTCGTCATCGGTGCCGGTCCCATCGGTGTCGAGATGGCGCAGGTCTTTGCCGCGTTCGGCAGCCAGGTGACGTTGATCGAGGCTGGCCCGCGCATTCTCGCGCCGGTCGAGGAGGAGGTCGCCACCGCCCTGCAGGCGCACATCCAGCGCCAGGGCATCACGCTGGAACTCGGTGTGCAGGTTCTGGCGATCTCCAGCCACGGCAATGGCGTCCGCGTGAAATATCGGGACGCCACAGGTGCCGAGCACGAGGCTGACGCCGATTCCATTCTCAACTCGACCGGACGCAGCCCGAATGTCGACGGCCTTGGACTGGAGCATACGGCCGTGCGCTTCGATCATCACGGCATCAAGGTCGACGGCAAGCTGGAGACGGACGAACCGGGCATCTACGCCGTCGGTGACGTCATCGGCCACCCGATGTTCGCCCATTGGGCAACCGCCCAGGGCCTGGCGCTTGCAGGCCATCTGCTCGGCCGGCCGGTGCGCTTCCCGACGCCGGAGAACAATTCCGCGGTGGTCTTCAGCACGCCCGAAGTCGGCATGGCCGGCCTGACCGAGAGCGAAGCTCGCGCCGCCGGCCACAAGGTCGGCATCGCGCGCTACGACTATCGCACGGACGCCCGGGCGCAGGTTGCGGGTCATCCCGAGGGCATGCTGAAGATCGTCTATGACGACGCGACCCGCGCCGTGCTCGGCGTTCACATCCTGGTCGAGGACGCCGCGCCGCTTCTCGGCGAGGGCACGTTGGCAGTCAGTTCGCACATACCCGTGGAAGCGCTCGCCATGGCGATCCACGCGCATCCGACACTGAGCGAATTGATTGGGGTCGCGGCCCGCGAGGCCCTGGCTCCGCGCCACTAGCGGCAAGCGGCCACCAGCCTGTGGGGCGCCGTCGTCAGGCGACGGCGCCGCCGCGGGAGATGCCGGGTATCGCGCCGCTCAACCGACGCCGTGCCGGTGGCCCGATGCCGACCGGGCGGATGCGCTCTCGGCTATCAGCCGGTGGAGAAGGGGGAGGGGGCGAGCGCGGATTCACGAAACGACCGTGCCGGTCGCCGGCCGCGGCGCGGGGGCGAACTCCGCTTCCGAAGCAAAGCAGGCATTGGAGTTTGGACGGCAAAACCTCGGCATTTGACACAAGGCCGACGCTTATGTGTCCCATGTGTCATAGGTTAAGATTAAGAGTTAAACAGGCATACCAAAGGCGTTCCATTTTCAGCGGCGTCTGCCTATGGTGGATGTACTGGGGAAGTTCCCTCATACTGGCGACTAAACTGTCTTCCTGTTCTCCATGGACCGATCTGCGATGACGCAATTCACCGTAGCGATGCGCCGTTGGGGCCCTGTCCCCGTCGTGATTCTCGCGGCGATGGCCGCACTGATGGCGCAGAGCGCCGACGCCACGGCGAAAAAGACGCCCGCCGCGCGACAGACCGTGGAGACGGCGCCGCGCGAGGCCGGCGAGCCGATCATGGCGATCGTGTCGATCAAGTCGCAGCGGGTCACTTTCTACGACGCCGACGGCTGGATCATGCGGGCTCCGGTGTCCACCGGGGTCAAGGGGCGCGAGACGCCAGCCGGCGTCTTCGCCGTCATCGAGAAGGACAAGGACCACCACTCGTCCATGTATGACGACGCCTGGATGCCGAACATGCAGCGCATCACCTGGAACGGCATTGCGCTGCATGGCGGGCCGCTGCCCGGCTATGCGGCTTCGCACGGCTGCATCCGGATGCCCTACGGCTTTGCCGAGACGATGTTCGACAAGACGCGGATCGGGATGCGCGTGATCATTTCGCCGAACGACGCGGCCCCGGTCGATTTCACCCACCCGGCGCTTTTCCAGCCGGACGCGGAGGCGCTGGCGGCGGCTCCGGCGCGCGCCGAGACGCTTGGCAGCCAGGCCGCGGCGGCCGCCAGTGCGGCCGACGACGCGAAGAAAGCCGTCAAGACGGCGGCGCGCGAGTCGGCATCGGCCGCGGCGTTGGTGCGCAAGCTGGAAAAGCTGAACAGCCGCGCCGCCGCCAAGATCAACGCCGCCGACAAGGCGATCGCCGCCGCCGACAAGGCAAAGACGCGGGCCGGGGACGCGCGGCAGAAGGCTGCTGCCACCGTCGCCGATCTGGCGAGCCAGCTCGATGCCGCCAAGGCCGGCGCGGGCACGCAAGTCGCCGATGCCGGATCGGGGCAGCAGACCGCAACGGACGCCGCGGCGAAGAAAGTCTCCGCTACGGCGGCGCGTGAGGCAGCGTCGCTGGCGAAATCGCTGCGCAAGCTGGAAATCGCCAAGACGAGCGCCGACGCCAGGCTGGCCGCCGCCGACAAGGCGATCGCCGCTGCCGATCAGGCAAAGCTGCGGGCCGAGGACCTGAAGGACAAGGCCGTCGCCGAGGCTGCCGATCTGGCGACGCAGCTCGACGCTGCCAGGACCGACGCCACTGCGAAGGGCGATGCCGCTGCCGCCGCCAAGGTCGCCGCCAAGGAGGCCGATACCGGCAAGGCTGCCGCCGCCACGGCGGCGAACCAGGCCAAGCTCGCGCTCGAGCCGGTCTCGGTCTACATCAGCCGCGCGACGCAGACGCTTTACGTGCGGCGCAACACACACAAGCCGTGGCCGGACGGCGGCGAGGTGTTCGACTCGACCATCGAGGTTCCGGTCACCATCCGCGATCCCGACAAGCCGATCGGCACGCACATATTCACGGCCATGGCGAGCAACGACGACGGGACTCTGCGCTGGAGCGCGGTGACGATTGAAGGCGCGGACGACGCCACGGACGCCCTCGACCGCATCACCATCCCGCCGGATGTGCTCGATCGCATCGCGCCGACCGCAGTGCCGCGGTCCTCGATCATCATCTCGGACGAGCCGCTGAGCGCAGAGACCAACTACCGCACCGAGTTCGTCGCGGTGCTCAGCGACTATCCGCAGGGCGGCTTCATCACGCGCAAGCCTTCTGTTGCGAAGAATAACAACGGCTTCGGCCTCTTTCCGGCCTTCCAGCGCAATTCCCGGACCGGCCGGTGGGACTGGCTGCAGCCGCCGCGGCGGTAAGGCACCATCGGACTTTCGACGAACTCGGCTGACGGGTGACGCGCCATTCGGCGCTAACCCATCCTGTGACGTGCTGGCCCTCACTCCCCCCGGAGCGCCAGCCACAGGCCGCCGGCGACCAGCAGGCTGCCGCTCATCCAGCGGATGAAGCGGGCGCGGCCTGAGCTCAAGCCCGTGGCGACACGGGCGGCAAGCAGCACATAGATCGTGTCGGTGAGCGCGGCGACCGCCATGGCGGTGAGACCCATGATGAGGATCTGCAGCGTCGCGCTGCCGGCCGGATCGATGAACTGCGGGAAGAAGGCGCCGAAGAAGAGCAGCGCCTTGGGATTGCTGACCTCGACCATCATCGCCTGGGTGAAGTAGCCGCCGCGGGGCGTGTGCGGTGCGGCGCCGGCATGGGCGTCTTCGCGTGCGATGATGAGCCTGACGCCGAGGAAGACCAGATAGGCGGCACCGAGAAGCCGTACCCAGACGAACCATTCGCCCATCGCCGCGATCAGCGAGGCGAGACCGGCCAGCGTCAGCCCCACCATGATGGCGAAGCCCGCCTGGAAGCCGGCGACATTGGCGAGCCCCGCGCGGCGCCCGTGACGCAGGCTGTTGGCGACGATCAGCGTCACCGACGGGCCGGGGGCGATCATCACCACGACGGTGGCGGCGAGGAAGGTGAGCCAGGTGGACAGATGCATGGGCAGGGTTCGGCGGGCACGGCTGGACGCAGCCACCGTAGCACAGGGAGCGGCCGGCCGGCCGCCCGGAAAATAACGGACGCGACTTGGGAGCGCCGATGACGTGGACGACCTCACGCACACTTTCGTCGAACGCGGCGACCTCGCGCACCTGGCACTGTTCCTGTGGGCGAGCGGCGCGAGCGCGCTGCTTGTCTGGGCGCTCAGGGAGCTTGCCGCCTCCAACCGGCGCTTCAACGATTTCGTCAACGAGATCGCGCGGCTGAACCGCTTCTTCGACCGGGATTGAGGGATCAGGCAGTCGGCAGTCGGGCGTACCGCCCCCTCACCCTGTCCCTCTCCCACGAGGGGAGAGGGGACGACAAAACTCAGTCACGAGAGAGACCATGAAACACATGCTGATGCTGATCGCCGGCACGCGCTCGGACGAACACCGCGCCGTGTTCCACACCTTCGCCGAGGCGCTGGTGCGCATGATCGGGCGCCGGCAGGCAACGGCGCGCGTGCGCGCGGTGGATCTGTAGGGACGGCGGGCAGTCGGCGGGAGGAGAAGCCAGCCCATTGTCCTCTCTCGCGCCGTCATCCTCCGACGAGCGAAGCGAGATCGGAGGATCGCGTGCAGCACACAGGGCGCTGCAATCTGCGGAAAGCGATCCTCCGGTCAAGCCGGAGGATGACCGTTGAGTCGGCAGCGTCGTCGTATCGATGCGCCTGTGAATACTGGGTCCCGGCCTTCGCCGGGACGACACCTTTGAGAAGGCCGCGTTATGACGTTCATTGAAACCGAGTTCGTCCGCGTGAAACGGCAGCCGGCCACCGTTGTGAGGTTCGCAAATGACGCTCACTGAGACCAAGTTCTCGCCCGCGACGCTTGCGGCCATCGAGGCCGACGGCACCTTCGCCGGCTATGCCAGCCTCTTCGGCCGCGCCGATCTCGGCCGCGACATGGTCATGCCGGGCGCCTTCCGCGCCTCGCTCGCCAGGCGGGGCCCAAGCGGCGTCAAGATGCTCTTCCAGCACGACCCCAACACGCCGATCGGCGTGTGGCTCGAGATCCGCGAGGACGGCGAGGGGCTGTTCGTCAAGGGCCGGCTGACCACGCAGGTGGAAAAGGCACGCGAGGTGCTGTCGCTGATGCGCGCCGGCGCGCTTGACGGGCTGTCGATCGGCTACCGCACCGTGCGCGGGCGCACCGACGCCAAGACCGGGGTGCGGTCGCTCTACGAGGTCGACCTCTGGGAGATCTCGGTGGTGACCTTCCCCATGCTGCCCGAGGCGCGTGTGGTCAGCGTCAAGGACGCGCAAGTGCATCTGGCGCGGACGATCCGAAGGGCGACGGCGCTGGTGAAAAGCGCGATGCGGTGAGGTTGGCAGTCGGCAGTCGGCAATCGGCAGTCGGATTGACGAGCGAGCCGCCAACGTCCGACTGCCTACTGCAGAATGCCGATTGCCGCGCAGGCAACACCCCCTAACCCACAACCGAAAGGAAGAGCAGACATGCAGGCTGAACCCGTGCCCGCGCCCGAGTTGAAGGCCGCGGAGACGACCGGCGATGTCGCCGGGGCGTTCGAAGACTTCATGACGACCTTCGAGGCGTTCAAGGCGGAGAACGATTCCCGCCTCGCCGAGATCGAGCAGAAGCGCGTCGCCGACGTGCTGACGGTGGAGAAGGTCGACCGCATCAACCGCGCGCTCGACGAACAGAAGCGGCTGATGGATTCGCTGGTGCTGAAGGCGCGACGGCCGCTTCTCGGCCGCGACGGCCAGCCGCTCTCGGCAACAGCCATCGAGCACAAGGCAGCCTTCGATGCCTATGTGCGCGGCGGCGCCGAGGAGGCGCTGCGGGCGATCGAGAAGAAGGCGCTCTCGGTCGCCTCCGACGGCGGCTATCTGGTGCCCGACGAGACCGAGCGCGAGATCGGCCGGCGCTTGTCCGCCGCTTCGCCGATCCGGGCGATCGCCGGCGTGCGCCAGGTTTCGGGCTCGACCTACAAGAAGCCCTTCGTCACCGCCGGTGCGGCAACCGGCTGGGTGGGCGAGACCGATGCACGGCCTGAGACCACCCAGCCGACGCTCAGCGAACTCGAGTTCCCGACCATGGAGCTCTACGCCATGCCGGCGGCGACCGGCACGCTCCTCGACGACAGCGCCGTCAACATCGACGAGTGGCTGGCCGGCGAGGTCGAGACCGTCTTCGCCGAACAGGAGGGCACCGCCTTCGTCACCGGCGACGGCGACAAGAAGCCGACCGGCTTCCTCTCCTATACGACCGTGGCCGAGGCGAACTGGGCCTGGGAGAAGATCGGCTATGTCGCAACCGGCGTCGACGGCGCCTGGCCGGCAGCAACGCCCTCCGACATCCTGGTCGATCTCGTCTATGCCCTGAAGGCCGGCTATCGCCAGAACGGCACCTGGGTGATGAACCGCGCCACCCAGGCCGCGATCCGCAAGATGAAGGACGACAGCGACAACTACATCTGGCAGCCCGCGGCGGTCGCCGGCCAGCCGGCAAGCCTGATGAACTTCCCGATCGCCGAATCGGAGGACATGCCCGACATCGCCTCCGACGCCTTCGCCATCGCCTTCGGCGACTTCCGCCGCGGCTATCTGATCGTCGACCGCGTCGGCGTGCGCGTCCTGCGCGATCCCTATTCCGCCAAGCCCTACGTGCTCTTCTACACCACCAAGCGCGTGGGCGGCGGCGTGCAGGACTTCGACGCGATCAAGCTCCTCAAGTTCGGCACGGCCTGAGCCGCCCCGTCCCTCCCCGGGCCTGTGCCGACGGGCGGCCCCGCGGGCGATGAGCCCGTGGGGCCGTCTGCGAGCTGGCAATCGGCAGTCGATGACCGGCAGTCGGCAATCGGCAATCGGCAGTCGGCAGTCGGGTTGCTGAGCCGGCCGCCAACTCCCGACTGCCCACTGCCGATTGCCTACTGCCGTGGAGATTTCCATGACCGCAGCACTCATTACAGCGCCGGCGCTGGAGCCGGTGACGCTTGCCGATGCCAAGGCGCATCTGCGCCTCGACGCGGACGATGACGACCAGCTCCTCAACGCCGCGATCGTCGCGGCACGCGTGCATGTCGAGGCGCTGACCCGCCGCCTGCTCATCGAGCAGGGCTGGCGCGTCTATCTCGACCAGTGGCCGAAGAAGCGCATCGTGAGGCTGACGCCAGCGCCGCTGATCTCGGTCGATGCCGTCACCGTCTACGACGCCAATGGCGACCCGACCGTGGTCAGCGAGGACGACTACGAGGTTGATGCGGTCGCCGTGCCCGGACGGCTGGTGCTCTCGGGCGCCGCGCCCGTCGTCGTCGGCAAGGCGGTGAACGGCATCGAGATCGACGTGACCGCGGGATACGGCCCGTCGAGCATCGAGGTGCCGGCGCCGCTCCGTCAGGCGGTCATGATGCTGGTCGCCCACTGGTACGAGCATCGCGGCGTCGTCGGCCATGACATGGCCGGCGCCATACCACCGCTGGGTTTCGATGCACTGATCGCGCCCTACCGGATCCTGTCGTTATGAGCGCGGCGGCGGACTACGACCCCGGCTGGCTGCGCCACCGGGTGACGGTCGAATCCGGCGCCAGCGCGCCGGACGGTACCGGCGGCGAGACGGTGCTGTGGGACACGCTGGCGACGCTGTGGGCGCATATCGAGCCGACGAGCGCCGGCGAGAAGATCGTTGCCGGGCATCTCTCCGGCGTCGTCACCCATCTGGTGACCTTCCGTTTTCGCGACGATCTCTCCGGCGGCATGCGCGTCGGCTTCCGCGGACGCACCTTCCGCGTTCTCGCCGTCCACGACCCCGACGAGCGCCGCCGCTATCTGGTCGCCAAATGCATGGAGGAAGCGCCATGAACGACGCGCTGAGGCTGACCGGCAGCGACCTGGTGCGGGCACTTGGGCGCGCGTCGCCGGCCATCGACCGGGCGGCACGTCAACAGGCCGAGGAGGTGGCGCTCCTTGTGCACGAAGAGACGGGGGTCGTGACCCGCGTCACGCGGCGTGAGAGCGGCGACTATGTCGTCAGCATCGAGGGTGAGGGGCTCTTCGCGCGCGAGTTCGGGTCGGTGGATGGGCCGGGCGATCCGGTCATCACGCAAGCGATTGCGGGGATGAGGCGATGACGCCCCTCGGCACAGTCACCTCTCCCTGTGGGGAGAGGTCGGCGCGAAGCGCCGGGTGAGGGGGCTCCACGCTATCCGGATCGATCGGCACCCCCTCACCCTGTCCCTCTCCCCGCCGGGGAGAGGGGACGATTGCGGAGAGCTGGAGGACGATTGCCATGACCTCATCCGCGCTTGCCCTGCAGAAGGCGGTCTATGCCGCTTTCGTCGCCGACGCTGGTGTCGGCGCGCTGATCGGCGACCGCATCTATGACGGCGCGCCGCGCGACGCGGTGTTTCCCTACTCACCATCGGCCGAACGACAGCGACCGATTGGAGCACCGGCAGCGAGGACGGCGCCGAGCACCGGCTGACGCTCGACATCTGGTCGCGCGCCCACGGCAAGAGCGAGTGCCACGCCATCGCCGAGGCGATCCGCGCCGTGCTGCACGACGCGGCGCTGGCGCTCGACGGCCACGCGCTGGTCAACCTGCGCTGCGAGACCGCCGACACGATGCGCGACCCCGACGGCATCACCGTTCACGGCCGGCTGCGCTTCCGCGCGGTGACCGAGCCGGAATAGGCAATCGGCAGTCGGCAGTCGGCAATCGGTTGCGAGCTGTGAACGACTGCCCACTGCCTATTGCCGACTGCCCCTTCGCCGATCTCTCAACAACCGGAGACTCGAAACCATGACCGCACAGAAGGGCAAGGACCTTCTCCTGAAGGTTGACAGCGACGGGGCAGGGACCTTCCAGACCGTCGCCGGGCTGCGCGCCAGGCGCATCAGCTTCAATGCCGAGAGCGTCGATGTGACCGATGCCGATTCCGCCGGGCGCTGGCGCGAGCTCTTGGAAGGCGCCGGCGTCAAACACGCCAGTCTCAGTGGTTCCGGCATCTTCCGCGATGCGGAAAGCGACGAGACCGTGCGCGGCGTCTTCTTCGACGGCATCATTCGCGACTGGCAGGTGGTGGTGCCCGATTTCGGCACGCTCACCGGCGCCTTCCAGGTGACGGCGCTGGAATATTCCGGCGAGCACAATGGCGAACTCGCCTACCAGATGGCGCTCGAATCGGCCGGCGCGATCGCGTTTGCGGCAGATTAGCTGGGGCGCCGAGGGCAGGGAGGATGACGTAGGTTCTTTGCTGGCCACAAACTCCTCGAACCCTCCCCTTTGAGGGAGGGCCAAAACCGCGAAGCGGTTTTGGGGAGGGGTTCGGGCCCACCCCCTCCCGAAATGCCTTCGGCATTTCGACCTCCCCTCAAGGGGGAGGTTGGGCGTCGTGCCGCAGGCAGGGCATAGAGTCACAATCAGGAGATTGCCATGGTCAACCGGCAACGCGGCGAGGTCGAGGCGGTGCTCGACGGGCGGACATGGACGCTGTGCCTGACGCTCGGCGCGCTCGCCGAGCTGGAGGCGGCGCTCGATACCGGCGACCTGATGGGCCTGGCGCGGCGCTTCGGCGAAGGCAGGCTGGCGGCAAACGATGCGATCCACGTGATCGGCGCTGGGCTCCGCGGCGCCGGCAACGATGTCAGCGACGCGGAGGTGGCGGCCATGCGGGCCGAGGGCGGCGCGATGGGCTATGTCGCCATCGTCGGAAACCTGCTGGCGGCGACCTTCGGCGGCGCGGATGGGTGAGAAGGCTCCCCCTCACCCGGCTCGGCCTGCGGCCTCGCCACCCTCTCCCACGAGGGGAGAGGGTTCGCTGTGGCGGCGCCGCGAATCCCAACCCTCTCCCCCTGTGGGAGAGGGTGGTGCGCGCAGCGCACCGGGTGAGGGGGAAACCTTTCCCTGGCGGCAGGCGATGGCCTTCGGCTTCGGGCGACTACGGCTGGCCCCGCGTGACTTCTGGGCGATGACGCCGCGCGAACTGGCGGCGGCAGTGGAAGGCGTGGCCGGGCCGATCCCGATGCCGCTCGACCGCGATGCGCTGGATGCATTGATCAGGCGCTACCCGGACGAATGAGAACTCCCCACCCGTCTCCTCGCTTCGCTCGGAGCCACCCTCCCCTCGCGGGGAGGGATGGGAGCAAGCTGCAAGCCACGGACAACACAATGACCACAGAGATCGACACGCTCACCATCGGCGTGACCGCCGATACGCGCGCCTTCGAGACGTCCTTGCGGGCGCTGACCGGCCAGGCGAACAGCTTCTCCGGCGCCATCTCGCGCGCCTTCAGGGACGCCGTCACCGGCGGCAAGAGCTTCGAGAGCGTGCTGTCGAATCTCGCGCTGAAGCTCGCCGGCCTGGCGCTCGACCGCGCTTTGCAGCCGGTGACGAGCGCCATCGGCAGCGGTATCGACGCGCTGTTCAAGAGCTTCGGCCTGGCTCATGGCGGGGTCGTGGCGGGCGGCGCAGTGCAGCCATTTGCTGAAGGCGGGGTGGTGGCGCAGCCGACCTTGTTTCCGCTTGCCCGCGGCCTGGGGCTGATCGGCGAGGCGGGCGCCGAAGCGGTGCTGCCACTGGCGCGCGGGCCCGACGGCACGCTCGGCGTCAAGAGCGGCGCCGCACAGCCGATCGCCGTCACCTTCAACGTGACCGCCGCCGACGCCGAACTCCTTCCGCAAATCTGAGGCGCAGGTGACCGCCATGCTTGCCCGCGCCGTGGCGCGGGGGCGGCGGGGGATGTGAAGTTTGGTCAACCTCCCCCTTGAGGGGAGGTCGAAAGTGCCGAGCGCAAGTGAGGCACTTTCGGGAGGGGGTGCCCTGGCCGATATGCCAGACCCTCCCCAAAACCGCTTCGCGGTTTTGACCCTCCCTCAAGGGGAGGGTTGGCACTGAGCAAGGTTCGACGCTCAGCAGACACAGGCACC
>CAWAIR010000018.1:0-458842 GCA_963782045.1 uncultured Alphaproteobacteria bacterium | reverse complement strand
GCCCACGACCTGCCCAAGAAGGTCAGGGCGCTGGCGCTGAAGCATGCGCTTTCCGACAAGGCGCGCGGCGAGAAGCTGATCGTGCTGGCCGACGCCAAGGCCAGCGAGCCCAAGACCAAGGCGCTTGCCGCCCAGTTCAAGGGGCTGGGACTTGCCAACGCGCTGATCATCGACGGCGCCGAGCTTGAGACCAATTTCGCGCTCGCCGCCCGCAACATCGCTTCCATCGACGTGCTGCCGGTGCAGGGCATCAACGTCTACGACATTCTTCGCCGCGACACGCTGGTTCTCACCAAGGCGGCCGTCGACGCGCTGACGGAGCGGTTCAAATGAGCGCATAACCACTACGACATCATCCGCCGGCCGGTGATCACCGAGAAATCGACGGCGGTTTCCGAGCACAACAAGGTGATCTTCGTGGTCGCCAACGACCGCCACCAAGCCGGAGATCAAGGCGGCGGTCGAGGCGCTGTTCAAGGTCAAGGTGACCGCGGTCAACACCCTCAACCGCAAGGGCAAGATGAAGCGGTTCCGCAACATGCTTGGCCGCCAGTCGGACACCAAGCGCGCCATCGTCACGCTGGCCGAAGGCCAGATGATCGACGTGACGACCGGACTGTAAGGGAGCGTTGGTCGAGCCATGGCACTGAAGAATTACAAGCCGACCACGCCGAGCCAGCGCCAGCTGGTCATCGTCGACAGGTCGGAGCTCTACAAGGGCAAGCCGGTCAAGGGACTGGTCGAGGGCAAGCACTCGTCCGGCGGGCGCAACAGCTATGGCCGTATCACCGTGCGCTGGCGCGGCGGCGGCCACAAGCAGGCCTACCGGATCGTCGATTTCAAGCGGCGCAAGCTGGACGTCGAGGCGACGGTCGAGCGGCTGGAATACGATCCCAACCGCACCGCCTTCATCGCGCTCATCAAGTATGCCGACGGCGAGCTCAGCTACATCCTGGCGCCGCAGCGCCTGGGCGTGGGCGACACCATCGTCGCGGCCATGCGCGCCGACGTGAAGCCGGGCAATGCCATGCCGCTCTCGGCGATGCCGGTCGGCACCATCGTCCACAACGTCGAGATGAAGCCCGGCGCTGGCGGCCAGATCGCCCGGTCGGCCGGCACCTACGCCCAGTATGTCGGGCGCGAGCAGGGCTACGCCATCCTGCGCCTCAATTCGGGCGAGCAGCGCCTGGTCCACCAGAACTGCTTCGCCACGGTCGGCGCGGTGTCGAACCCCGACCACGGCAACATCAATATCGGCAAGGCCGGCCGTAACCGCTGGCTTGGCCGCAAGCCCAGCGTTCGCGGCGTCGCCATGAACCCGGTCGACCATCCGCTCGGCGGCGGCGAAGGCCGCTCCTCGGGCGGCCGCCACCCGGTGACCCCGTGGGGCAAGCCGACCAAGGGCAAGAAGACGCGCGCCAACAAGCGCACCGACAAATTCATCGCGCGCAGCCGCCATGCGCGCAAAGGCAAGTAGACGGAGAAGCTGACAGTGGCTCGTTCGGTCTGGAAGGGTCCCTTTGTGGACGGCTACCTGTTGCGCAAGGCCGAGAAGACGCGCGCCGGCGGCCGTGCCGAGATCATCAAGATTTGGAGCCGGCGGTCGACCATCCTGCCGCAGTTCGTCGGCGTGACCTTCGGCGTCTACAACGGCAACAAGCACATCCCGGTGCTGGTCAGCGAGGACATGGTCGGTCACAAGTTCGGCGAGTTCGCGCCGACCCGCACCTTCCACGGCCATACCGCCGGGGACAAGAAGGCGAAGAGGGCCTGAGCCATGGGCAAGCCGAAACGCGAACGGCCGTTGTCGACCAATGAGGCGAAGGCGCGCACCAGCACCATTCGCATCTCGCCGCAGAAGCTCAATCTGGTCGCCCAGATGATCCGCGGCAAGAAGGTGGCGACGGCGCTGGCCGACCTGACCTTCAGCCGCAAGCGCATCGCCCGCGACGTCAAGAAGACGCTGCAGTCGGCGGTCGCCAATGCCGAGAACAACCATCAGCTCGACGTCGATTCGCTGATCGTCGCCGAGGCCCATGTCGGCAAGTCGCTGGTGATGAAGCGCTGGACGCCGCGGGCGCGCGGCCGCGTCGGCTCGATCCACAAGCGCTTTTCGCACCTGACCATCGTCGTTCGTGAAGTCGAGGAGCCCGCCTAATGGGCCAGAAAGTCAATCCGATCGGGCTCCGGCTCGGCGTCAACCGCACCTGGGATTCGCGCTGGTTCGCCAACAAGGGCGAATACGGCCGGCTGCTGCATGAGGACATGCAGATCCGCAGCACCCTGATGGAGGACCTGCGCCAGGCGGCTGTCTCCAAGATCGTCATCGAGCGCCCGCACAAGAAGTGCCGGGTGACGGTGCATTCGGCGCGGCCGGGCATCGTCATCGGCAAGAAGGGCGCCGACATCGAGAAGCTGCGCCGCAAGGTGTCGAAGCTCACCGAGTCGGAAGTCCACATCAACATCGTCGAGGTGCGCAAGCCCGAGATCGACGCCAATCGCTGGTGGCGACCTCGATCGCCCAGCAGCTCGAGCGCCGCGTCGCCTTCCGCCGCGCCATGAAGCGCGCCGTGCAGTCGGCCATGCGGCTGGGCGCCGAGGGCATCCGCATCTCCTGCGGCGGCCGTCTCGGCGGCGCCGAGATCGCGCGCACCGAGTGGTACCGCGAGGGCCGCGTGCCGCTGCATACGCTGCGGGCCGACATCGACTACGGCCAGGCCACCGCCAACACCGCCTACGGCTCGTGCGGCGTCAAGGTCTGGGTGTTCAAGGGCGAGATCCTCGAGCACGACCCGATGGCCTCCGAGCGGCGTCAGATTGAAGCCGCCGAGCAGGGCGGCGGCGGCCAGCGCCGTCGCGACGACGCGGCCTAAGAAGAACGAGTAGAACCATGCTGCAACCGAAGCGCACCACCTACCGCAAGCAGTTCAAGGGCCGCATCCACGGCACGGCGACCTCCGGCGCCGAGCTGACCTTCGGCTCCTACGGGCTGAAGGCGCTGGAGCCCGAGCGGGTGACCGCGCGCCAGATCGAGGCGGCGCGGCGTGCCATCACGCGCGAGATGAAGCGCGCCGGCCGCGTGTGGATCCGCATCTTCCCGGACGTGCCGGTGTCGAAGAAGCCGACCGAAGTGCGCATGGGCAAGGGCAAGGGCACGCCCGAACTGTGGGTGGCGCGGGTGAAGCCGGGCCGCATCATGTTCGAGATCGACGGCGTGCCGGTGGATCTGGCGCGCGAGGCGCTGCGTCTCGGCGCCGCCAAGCTGCCGATCCGCACGCGTTTCGTGCAGCGCATCGCCGACTAGGCCGGAAGAAGGAAGAACGACCATGAAGGCGGCTGATATTCGGCAGATGACCGACGACCAGATGAAGGACGAGATCGAGCGGCTGAAGAAGGAGCAGTTCAACCTGCGCTTCCAGCGCGCCACCGGTCAGCTGGAGAACACTGCGCGCGTGCGCCAGGTGCGCCGCGACATCGCGCGGCTGATCACGGTCGCGGCCGAAAATACTGCGAAAGCAAAGGGTTAAGACAAATGCCGAAGCGCGTCCTGCAAGGCACGGTGGTCAGCGACAAGAACGACAAGACGGTCGTGGTGCGCGTCGATCGCGCGTTCACGCACCCGGTGCTGAAGAAGACCATCCGCCGCTCGAAGAAGTACCACGCGCACGACGCGGACAATAAGCACAAGGTCGGCGAGATCGTGCAGATCGAGGAGAGCGAGCCGATCTCGAAGAACAAACGCTGGGTGGTCGTCGAGACCGCCGCCGAAGGCAACTGAGGCGGGCTCACCGCCCCCAGGGGAAAAGAGTACGCAGTCATGATCCAGATGCAGACCAATCTCGACGTCGCCGACAATTCCGGCGCCCGCCGCGTCATGTGCATCAAGGTGCTCGGCGGGTCGAAGCGCAAATACGCTTCGGTCGGCGACATCATCGTCGTCTCGGTCAAGGAGGCGATCCCGCGCGGCCGCGTCAAGAAGGGCGATGTCATGAAGGCGGTGGTGGTGCGCACCGCCAAGGACATCCGCCGCCCCGACGGGTCGGTCATCCGCTTCGACCGCAACGCCGCCGTGCTGATCAACAATCAGTCCGAGCCGGTCGGCACCCGCATCTTCGGGCCGGTGCCGCGTGAACTGAGGGCGAAGAACCACATGAAGATCATTTCGCTCGCGCCGGAGGTGCTCTGATGGCTCAGCGCATCCGCAAGGGCGACAACGTCGTCGTCATCGCCGGCCGCGACCGCGGCAAGAAGGGCGAGGTGCTGATGGTGCTGCCGGCCGAGAACCGCGCGGTGGTGCGCGGCGTCAACCTGGTGCGGCGCCACCAGAAGCAGACGCCGAGCGCGCCAGGGCGGCATCATCACCAAGGAAATGCCGATCCACCTTTCCAACATCGCGCTGGCCGAGCCCACCGACGGCAAGCCGACCCGCATCGGCTTCCGCTTCGTCGAGGGACGCAAGGTGCGCTACGCCAAGCGGACGGGAGACCAGATCGATGGCTGAGACCGAATACCAGCCGCGCATGAAGACGCTCTACCGCGAGACCATCCGCAAGCAGATGGTCGAGCAGTTCGGCTACAAGAACCCCATGCAGGTGCCGACGCTCGACAAGATCGTCATCAACATGGGCGTCGGCGAGGCGGTCAACGACACCAAGAAGGTGACCGTGGCGCTGGCCGATCTCGCCAAGATCGCCGGCCAGAAGCCGGCGATGACGCGGGCGCGCAAGTCGATCGCCACCTTCAAGGTGCGCGAGGGCATGCCGATCGGCGGCAAGGTGACGCTGCGCCGCGACCGCATGTACGAGTTCCTCGACCGCCTGATCAACGTGGCGCTGCCGCGCGTGCGCGACTTCCGCGGCCTCAACGGCAAGAGCTTCGACGGCCGTGGCAACTACGCCATGGGCATCAAGGAGCACATCGTCTTTCCGGAGATCAACTACGACGAGGTCGAGGACGTGCTGGGCATGGACGTGATCGTCTGCACCACCGCCAAGACCGACGACGAGGCCCGCGCCTTGCTCAAGGCGTTCAACTTTCCGTTCCGGCAGTAGGTAGAGGCCGATGGCAAAGACCAGTTCGATCGAGAAGAACAAGCGCCGGCGCAAGCTGGTGGCGCGCTACGCCACCAAGCGCGCCGAGCTCAAGCGCGTTGCCGACGACGAGAACCTGACGCTGGAAGAGCGCTTCCAGGCGCGGCTCAAGCTCGCCGCACTGCCGCGCAACTCGGCCCCGTGCGCATCCGCAACCGCTGCGAGGTGACCGGGCGGCCGCGCGGCTATTACCGCAAGCTGAAGATGTCGCGTATCGCGCTGCGCGACCTGGCCTCCATGGGGCTGGTCCCCGGCATGGTCAAGTCGAGCTGGTAAGGAGAACGCCGCAATGACGATGAGCGATCCGCTCGGCGATATGCTGACGCGCATCCGCAACGCCCAGTTGCGCAAGAACTCGAAGGTCTCGACGCCGGGCTCGCGGCTGCGCAAGGATGTGCTCGACGTTCTCCAGTCGGAAGGCTACATCCGCGGCTATTCGACGGCCGCCTTCGACAACGGCCGCTCGGAATTCGAGATCGAGCTGAAGTATTACGACGGCGAGCCGGTCATCCGCGAAATCCAGCGGGTTTCGAAGCCGGGTCGCCGGGTCTACGCCTCGGTGAAGAATCTGCCGCGCGTCGCCAACGGTCTCGGCGTCTCCATCCTGTCGACGCCCAAGGGCGTCATGTCGGATGCCGAGGCCCGCGACCAGAACGTCGGCGGCGAAGTGCTCTGCCAGGTGTTCTGACCGGCAGACGGGACCTGAAGCAAACGGATTGATGCGATGTCCAGGATCGGCAAGAAGCCAGTGACGCTGCCCAAGGGGGTGACCGCGACCGTCGACGGCCAGCAGGTCTCCGTCAAGGGACCGAAGGGAATGCTCGCCTTCCTCGCCGCCGACGACGTCGAGGTGAAGATGGAAGACGGCCACATCTCGATCATGCCGCGCGACGAGTCGAAGAAGGCGCGCGCGGCCTGGGGCATGTCGCGCACCATGGTATCGAACCTGGTCGCCGGCGTGACCAGCGGCTTCCAGCGGCGGCTGGAGATCAACGGCGTCGGCTACCGCGCCGCCGTGCAGGGCAAGGATCTGCAGCTCAACCTCGGCTACAGCCACGAGGTGAAGTACCCGATCCCCTCGGACATCAAGATCGAGTGCCCACGGCCGACCGAGATCGTGATCACCGGCATCGACAAGCAGAAAGTCGGGCAGGTGGCGGCCCAGATTCG
Organism: uncultured Alphaproteobacteria bacterium; assembly: GCA_963782045.1. Lineage (GTDB taxonomy): Bacteria > Pseudomonadota > Alphaproteobacteria > Rhizobiales > Kaistiaceae > CAVSRC01. Next base: position 452,582 of record CAWAIR010000018.1, on the reverse strand, counting down.
CGAGTTCCGCCCGCCGGAGCCGTACAAGGGCAAGGGCGTGAAGTATTCCGACGAACACATCTTCCGCAAGGAAGGCAAGAAGAAGTAACGGATAGAGAGCCATGCTGACCAAAACCAGGGCCCGCCGCATCAACCGAGTCCGCCAGGCCGTGCGCAAGGCCGGCGCCGGCCGCGCGCGCCTGAGCGTCTTCCGCTCGTCCAAGCACATCTACGCGCAGGTGATCGACGACACCGCCGGGCGCACGCTGGCCGCGGCCTCGTCGATCGAGAAGACGCTGCGCGAAAATTTGAAGACCGGTGCGGACGCGGCGGCCGCGGCGCAAGTCGGCAAGCTGCTGGCCGAGCGCGCCGTCAAGGCGGGCGTAAAGGACGTGGTCTTCGACCGCGGCGGCTATCTCTATCACGGCCGCGTGAAGGCCTTGGCCGACGGTGCCCGCGAGGGCGGCCTCAACTTCTGAAACCTCTTGCGGCGAGTGGCCGCGACAACAATATCGGACCGACGGACGGACACATGGCGAGAGAACCGAGAGAACGCGACCGCGACAGGGTGGACAGCGAGTTTGTCGACAAGCTCGTCCACATCAACCGCGTCGCCAAGGTGGTGAAGGGCGGGCGCCGCTTCGGCTTCGCCGCGCTGGTCGTCGTCGGCGACCAGAAGGGCCGCGTCGGCTTCGGCCACGGCAAGGCGCGCGAGGTGCCGGAGGCGATCCGCAAGGCCACCGAAGCCGCCAAGCGCGGGCTGATGCGCGTGCCCCTGCGCGAAGGGCGCACGCTGCACCACGACGTCGCCGGCCGCCACGGCGCCGGCAAGGTGATCTGCCGCGCGGCACCGGCCGGCACCGGCATCATCGCCGGCGGCCCGATGCGCGCGGTGTTCGAGACGCTGGGCGTGCAGGACGTGGTCGCCAAGTCGTTCGGCTCGTCGAACCCGTACAACATGGTGCGGGCCACCTTCGATGCGTTGAAGAACGAGGACAGCCCGCGCGGCGTGGCTGCCCGCCGCGGCATCAAGGTGTCGACGCTGCAGGCGCGCCGGCGCGACGCCGACGTCGAGACGGTAGAAGCCTGAGCGGCCAGGGAGCAGGGCACATGGCAAAGAAGAGTGAGGGCAAGACCATCACCGTCGAGCAGGTGGCAAGCCCCAGCCGGCGCCCCGCCGACCAGCGCGCGACCTTGGTCGGCCTCGGCCTCAACCGCATCCGGCGGCGCCGGACGCTGCCTGACAATCCGGCCGTGCGCGGCATGATCGCGCGCGTGCCGCACCTCGTGCGCATCGTCGACGAGGCGTGACAGGAAAGAAATCGCCATGAAACTCAATGAATTGGCCGACAAGGCCGGCTCCACCAAGGACCGCATGCGCGTCGGTCGCGGCATCGGCTCGGGCAAGGGCAAGACCGGCGGTCGCGGCGTCAAGGGGCAGAAGGCGCGCACCGGCGTGGCCATCAAGGGCTTCGAAGGTGGCCAGATGCCGCTGCACCGGCGCTTGCCGAAGCGCGGCTTCAACAACATCTTCGCCAAGGACTACAACGAGGTCGGCATAGACCGCGTGCAGAAGGCGATCGACGCCGGCAAGCTCGACGGCAAGGCGCCGATCACGGCGGCGGCGCTGGCGGCGGCGGGGGTCATCCGCCGCGAGCGCGATGGCGTGCGGTTGCTCGCCAACGGCGAGATCACGGCGAAGGTCGACTTCGATGTGGCGGGCGCTTCGAAGGCCGCAATTGCGGCAGTCGAGAAGGCGGGCGGCACGGTGAAGATCGCGGGGGCGGCGGTAGCATCGGCCGAATAGGTCGGAACGGAGCGGACCCATGGCATCGGCGGCAGAACAACTCGCAGCCAATCTGAATTTCGGCGCGTTCGCCAAGGCCGAGGCGCTCAAGAAGCGTATCTGGTTCACCCTCGCGGCCCTGCTGGTCTATCGGATCGGCACCTACGTGCCGGTTCCCGGCATCAACCCCGAGGCGCTGGCCCAGGCGTTCAACAACGCCCAGACCGGCATCATCGGCATGTTCAACATGTTCTCCGGTGGTGCCGTCGGCCGCATGGCGATCTTCGCCCTCGGCGTCATGCCCTACATCTCCGCCTCGATCATCATGCAGCTGATGACGTCGGTGATCCCGACGCTCGAACAGCTCAAGAAGGAAGGCGAGCAGGGCCGCAAGGTCATCAACCAGTACACCCGCTACGGCACCGTCGTGCTGGCGGCGCTGCAGGCCTACGGTATCGCGCTCGGCCTCCAGGGTGGCGGCAACATCGTCATCAGTCCCGGTCCGTTCTTCATCCTGACGACGGTGGTGACGCTCACCGGCGGCACCATGTTCCTGATGTGGCTGGGCGAGCAGATCACCCAGCGGGGCATCGGCAACGGCCTGTCGCTGATCATCATGTCCGGCATCGTCGCCAACCTGCCGCACGCGCTGGTCGGCACTCTCGAGCTCGGCCGCGAAGGCGCGCTGTCGCCGGTGGTCATTATCGCCGTCGGCGCGATGGCGATCGGCGTCATCGCCTTCATTGTCTTCGTCGAGCGTGCCCAGCGCCGGCTGCTGATCCAGTATCCCAAGCGCCAGGTCGGAAATCGCATGTTCCAGGGCGATTCCTCCCACCTGCCGCTCAAGCTCAACACCTCGGGCGTCATCCCGCCGATCTTCGCCTCCTCGCTGCTGCTCTTGCCGGTGACGGTCGCCAACTTCACCGCCGGCCAGGGGCCGGGCTGGCTGACGACGGTCACGGCGCTGCTCGGACGCGGCCAGCCGCTCTACATGCTGCTCTATGCGAGCATGATCGTCTTCTTCGCGTTCTTCTATACGGCGATCGTGTTCAATCCGACCGACACCGCCGACAACCTGAAGAAGCATGGCGGCTTCGTTCCCGGCATCCGGCCGGGCAAGAACACCGCCGACTATATCGACTACGTACTGACGCGCATTACGGTGCTCGGCGCCATCTATCTTGTCCTGGTCTGCCTGCTGCCGCAGGTCCTCATCGACTACTTCGCGGTGCCGTTCTATTTCGGCGGCACCTCGCTGCTCATCGTGGTGAGTGTCACCATGGACACCGTCGCCCAGATCCAGGGGCATCTGCTTGCCCACCAGTACGAGGGTCTGATCAAGAAATCGCGACTGAAGGGGCGCACGCGATGAGACTGATTCTTCTCGGACCGCCGGGAGCCGGCAAGGGAACGCAGGCACAGCGGCTGGTCGCCAAATACAGGATCGTCCAGCTTTCCACCGGCGACATGCTGCGCGCGGCGGTCGCCGCCGGGACGCCGGTGGGCAAGCGCGCCCAGGAGATCATGGCGCGCGGCGACCTGGTGCCGGACGACGTGATGGTCGAGATCATCGCCGACCGGCTGAAGCAGGCGGACGTCGCCAACGGCTTCATCCTGGACGGCTTTCCGCGCACCGTGGCGCAGGCGGAAGCGCTTGACGGACTGCTTCAGAAACTCGGACTAAGCCTCGATGCCGTCGTTGAAATGACCGTTGACGAAGACGAGCTGATTGTCCGCATCGTCAACCGCGCCAAGGAGACGGGCGGCGCCCGGGCGGACGACAACGAAGAGACCGCGCGCCGCCGTTTCGCCGTCTACACCGAGCAGACGGCGCCGGTCGCCGGCTACTACAAGAGCAAGGGCTTGCTGTCCAAGGTGGACGGCATGGGAACCATGGACGAGGTCGCCGCGGCCATCGGGGCCGCATTGAGCGAGGCAACCGCGGCCTAGAGAAATGGGTCAGGCCGGTTGACGAAAAGCGGCCGGATCGCTATCTACCGCCTGTAATTCTGCGTTTTCTGCAGAGATGCGGTGCCGGTAGCCGGAAGGGGTATCGGGGCCGCGTTTTGCGTTACCGGCAAGCCCCGCAGGAACAAACGGGAAAAACCGGCTGCCAGGGGTGGCCGGGCAAGAGGAGTGACGACATTGGCCCGCATCGCAGGCGTCAACATCCCGACCAACAAGCGCGTCGTCATCGCGCTGCAGTACATTCACGGCATCGGGCCGGCCAAGGCGGCGGACATCTGCGCCAAGGTCAGCATTCCGGCGGAGCGGCGCGCTGCCCAGCTCACCGACGCTGAAGTCGCCCAGATCCGCGACATCATCGACCACGACCATCTGGTCGAGGGCGACCTCCGGCGCGAGGTGGCGATGAATATCAAGCGGCTGATGGACCTGGGCTGCTACCGCGGCCTGCGGCATCGCCGCGGCCTGCCGGTCCGCGGCCAGCGCACGCATACCAATGCGCGCACCCGCAAGGGTCCGGCGAGGGCGATTGCGGGCAAAGAGGAAGTAGATCGGCGATAGGCAATGGGCAGTCGGCAGTCGATCGAATGCCGATTGCCGACTGCCGACTGCCTTTTTCAGGTGGAGCCGCTGGCACTACGGCGGTGTTGAGATCGAGGGCTAAGGAACACATATGGCAAAGGATGCAGCACGCGTGCGCCGCCGGGAGCGCAAGAACATCTCCTCCGGCGTGGCGCATGTGAATTCCAGCTTCAACAATACGATGATCACCATCACCGACGCGCAGGGGAACACCATCTCCTGGTCGTCGTCGGGGCTGATGGGTTTCAAGGGCTCGCGCAAGTCGACGCCCTATGCCGCCCAGATGGCGGCGGAAGATGCCGGCAAGAAGGCCAGCGAGCATGGCGTGAAGATGCTCGAGGTCGAGGTGTCCGGCCCCGGTTCGGGGCGCGAGTTGGCACTGCGTGCGTTGCAGTCGGCCGGCTTCATCATCACGTCGATCCGCGACGTGACGCCGATCGCCCACAACGGCTGCCGTCCGCGCAAGCGCCGGCGCGTCTGACGCCGCCGCCAGAACCGTTCTCGTTTCAAACGTGGCCGCGCGCGGCCGGCCCGGCCGTTCCTCCCAGACGGCTGGCAAGATGAAAGGAAGAGGCTCGTGACAATTCAGAAGAACTGGCAAGAGCTGATCAAGCCGAACAAGCTCGAGATCGCGCCCGGCTCCGACGCCAAGCGCTTTGCCACGGTGGTGGCGGAGCCGCTGGAGCGCGGCTTCGGCCTGACGCTGGGCAATGCGCTGCGCCGCGTGCTGCTCTCCTCGCTCCAGGGCGCGGCGGTCAAGGCGGTCCAGATCGACGGCGTGCTGCACGAGTTCTCGTCGATCGCCGGCGTGCGCGAGGACGTGACCGACATCGTCCTCAACATCAAGGAAATCGCCATCCGCATGCAGGGCGAGGGACCGAAGCGCATGGTCGTGCGCAAGCAGGGCCCGGGCGTGGTCGCCGCCGGCGACATCCAGACCGTCGGCGACATCGAGATCCTCAATCCCGAGCTGGTGCTGTGCACGCTCGACGAGGGCGCCGAGATCCGCATGGAGTTCACCGTCGACACCGGCAAGGGCTACGTCACCGCCGACCGCAACCGGCCGGAGGACGCGCCGATCGGCCTGATCCCGGTCGACAGCCTCTATTCGCCGGTCAAGAAGGTTTCCTACCGCGTCGAGAACACCCGCGAGGGCCAGGTGCTCGACTACGACAAGCTGACGCTGTCGGTCGAGACCAACGGCTCGATCCGCGCCGAGGACGCCGTCGCCTATGCGGCGCGCATCCTGCAGGACCAGCTCTCGATCTTCGTCAACTTCGAGGAGCCGCAGAAGCCGGTCGCCGAGGCCACCATCCCCGAGCTCGCCTTCAATCCGGCGCTGCTCAAGAAGGTGGACGAGCTGGAGCTGTCGGTGCGTTCGGCCAACTGCCTGAAGAACGACAACATCGTCTATATCGGCGACCTCATCCAGAAGACGGAAGCCGAGATGCTGCGCACGCCGAACTTCGGCCGCAAGTCGCTTGAACGAGATCAAGGAAGTGCTGGCCCAGATGGGCCTGCATCTCGGCATGGAAGTGCCCAACTGGCCGCCGGAGAACATCGACGAGCTGGCCAAGCGCTACGAAGACCACTATTGATGCCGCGCCTCACCGCGTCGAGGCAGGGAGAGTAAAATGCGCCACGGAAAATCGGGCCGCCGGCTCAACCGCTCGCAGAGCCACCGCAAGGCCATGTTCGCCAACCTGGCCGCCTCGCTGATCAAGCACGAGCAGATCGTCACGACGCTGCCCAAGGCGAAGGACCTTAGGCCCATCGTCGAGAAGCTGGTGACGCTGGCCAAGCGCGGCGATCTCCATGCCCGCCGCCAGGCGATCGCGCAGCTGCGCGACCTCGGCTCGGTCAAGAAGCTCTTCGACACCATCGGCCCGCGCTACAAGGGCCGGGCGGGCGGCTACACCCGCGTGCTGAAGGCGGGCTTCCGCCTTGGCGACAGCGCGCCGGTGGCGGTGATCGAGTTCGTCGATCGCGACCGCGAGGCCAAGGGCGCCGCCGACAAGGCGCGCCATGCCGAGCAGGCGCGGTGCGGCAGCCGAGGCCACGGCCTGAGCAAGGTCGCCGTTTCGCCGACGATCGAAAGGGCGGCCGCGCGGCCGCCTTTTTCGTTTCCGGGCACCCGGGACGGCGCGCCGCGCCGCCGCAGCGGAAATGTCACGCCGATGCCGCATTTGGTGTAGCATTTCTGCCTCACAGCGGGGCGGCGGAACCAGGAAGCAAAGGCAGGAACGATGCTGCGCTGGATTGCAGTCGGGTTGACGTCGCTGACTCTGGTCTTCGGTGCGGGGGCGCTCGCCGCCGAGCGGCAGGTGCCGGCCGATGCCGGCCGCGGTGCAGCTTTCCTTCGCCCCGGTGGTCAAGAAGGTCGCGCCGGCGGTGGTCAACGTCTATGCCTCGCGCGTCGTCGAGCAGCAGGCCTCGCCGTTCTTCGCCGATCCGTTCTTCCGCCGCTTCTTCGGCGATCTCGGCGGCGGCCAGCCGAGCCAGCGCGTCCAGCGGTCGCTCGGCTCCGGCGTCATCATCGATCCCAGCGGGCCTGATCGTCACCAATTTCCACGTCATCGACCGACGCCGACCAGGTCAAGGTGGCGCTGTCGGACAAGCGCGAGTTCCCGGCCGATATCGTGCTCAAGGACCAGCGCTCCGATCTGGCGGTGCTCAAGATCTCGGGGGCGGGGACGAATCTGCCGACCCTCGGCTTCGCCAATTCCGACCAGGTCGAGGTCGGCGACCTGGTGCTGGCCATCGGCGATCCCTTCGGCGTCGGCCAGACGGTCACCAGCGGCATCGTCTCGGCCTTCGCCCATGTTCCCGGCGACCAGTCGCAGGACCAGTATTTCATCCAGACCGACGCCGCCATCAATCCGGGCAATTCCGGCGGCGCGCTGGTCGACATGAACGGCCAGCTGGTCGGCATCAACCGCATGATCGTCACGCCGTCGGGCGGCTCCACCGGCATCGGCTTCGCGATTCCGTCCAACCTGGTGCGCGCCGTGGTCGGTGCCGCGGCCACCGGCCAGGCGCCGAAACGGCCGTGGCTGGGCGCCACCCTGCAGAGCGTGACGCCCGGATATCGCCGATGCCATGGGGCTCGACGACGCCGGGCGGCGTGCTGGTCGCCGATGTCGACCCAGGCGGACCGGCGGCGGCGGCGCACCTGAAGAACGACGACCTGATCATCGCGGTCGACGGCGAGCCGGTGGACGACGTCGGCACGCTCAACTACCGGCTGGCCACGCTGGGCGTCGGCGGCACCGCCACGCTCGGCATCGTGCGCGACGGCAAGCAGTATCAGACGACCGTCAAGCTGGAGCCGGCGCCGGAGACGGTTCCGCGCGCCGAGACCACCATATCCGGCGGTTCGCCGGTGGCCGGCGCCACGGTCGCTCAACCTGTCGCCGGCGGTTGCCGAGGAGATGCTCTATGGCGGCGCGCCGACCGGCGTCATCGTCGCCGGCGTGTCCGACAACTCGCCGGCCAATGCCGCCGGCCTCCAGCGCGGCGACGTCATCGTCAAGCTCAACGGTGTCCCCATCGATTCCACCCGGCAGCTTGCCCGCGTCGCCAGCCAGGACACCAGTTTCTGGGATCTGATCATCGAGCGTGGCGGGCAGCAGTTCACCTTCAGTTCCGCAGCTAGGAGGTGCCGTGGCGTCGCTGTTTGAGGCAGCAGGGCTCGACAAGGCAGCGCCGCGGCCGCTGGCGGATCGGCTGCGGCCCGAGACGCTCGCCGATGTCGTCGGCCAGGATCACCTGCTGGGGCCGGAAGGCGCGCTCACCCGCATGCTGCATTCCGGCTCGCTCGGCTCGCTGGTCTTCTGGGGGCCGCCGGGCACCGGCAAGACCACGGTGGCGCGGCTCCTGGCGCGCGAGACCGACCTCCGTTTCGAGCAGATTTCGGCCGTCTTCTCCGGCGTCGCCGACCTCAAGAAGGTGTTCGATCAGGCGCGGGCGCGGCGCGAGACCGGGCAGGGCACGCTGCTCTTCGTCGACGAGATCCACCGCTTCAACCGGGCGCAGCAGGATTCCTTCCTGCCGGTCATGGAGAACGGCACCGTCACGCTGGTCGGCGCCACCACCGAGAACCCGTCCTTCGAGCTCAACGCGGCGCTCCTGTCGCGTGCCCGCGTGCTGGTGTTCAAGCCGCTCGACGAGGCGGCGCTCGCCCATCTGCTGGAGCGTGCCGAGGCGGTCGAGGGGCGCAAGCTGCCGCTCGACGACGAGGCGCGGGCCATGCTGATCGCCATGGCCGATGCCGACGGCCGCGCGGCGCTGACGCTGGCCGAAGAGGTCTGGCGCGCCGCCAGGCCGGGCGAGGTCTTCGATGCGGCCGCCCTGCAGAGGGTCGTCCAGCGCCGCGCGCCGCTCTACGACAAGGGCCAGGACGGCCACTACAACCTCATCTCGGCGCTGCACAAATCGGTGCGCGGCTCGGACCCGGACGCGGCGCTCTACTACCTGGCGCGCATGCTCGATGCCGGCGAGCTGCCGCTCTATATCGGCCGCCGGCTGGTGCGCATGGCGATGGAGGATATCGGCATGGCCGACCCGCAGGCGCTCGTGGTCGCGCTCGCCGCCAAGGACGCCTACGACTATCTGGGCTCGCCGGAGGGCGAGCTGGCGCTGGCCGAGGCGACCGTCTATCTCGCCACCGCGCCCAAATCGAACGCCGTCTACACCGCCTTTTCGGCGGCGACGCGCGACCGCCAAGAAGGGCGGCTCGCTGGCGCCGCCCAAGATCATCCTCAATGCCCCGACCGGCCTCATGCGCCAGGAGGGCTACGGCGAAGGCTACCGCTACGATCACGACCAGCCGGACGCCTTCTCCGGCCAGGACTACTTTCCCGAGGCGCTCGGCCGGCAGAGCTTCTACGACCCGCCCGACCGTGGCTTCGAGCGCGAGATCCGCAAGCGGCTGGACTACTGGGCGCGGCTGCAGGCGCGAGCGGAGCGGGAAGACGTAGCCTGCCGGCAGAATTCCCGATCCGCGGTCCATGCAATTCGGCGATGCCATCCCCATATAGGCGAGCAAGAACAGACCCGGTCGTTGCCAGCAACGATGGAGGGGAGCGATGCGTATTCTTGTCGTCTACGGGACGGCGACCGGGCAAACCCGGAAGATCGTCGAATTCCTGGCGGAGCGCTGGCGCAGAGCAATCGCACACCGTCGAGCTTTGCGATGCGGCCCGTCTGCCGCGCGGGCTTCGCGCCTGCCGGCTTCGACCGGATCGTGGTCGCCTCCTGCGTGCGCCAGGGTGAATATCGCCGCTCGGTGATGCGTTTCGTCACGGCGCCATCGCGACGCGCTCCTGGCGGTGCCCTCGGTCTTCCTGTCGGTGTCGATGGCGGCCGCCAATGTGCTCAACCGCGACGACGCCCGGCGCTGGCTGAAGGGATGGGTCGAAACCTTCTCCGAGAAGACGGGCTGGACGCCGGCCCGCGTCGAGCACGTGGCGGGCGGTTTGGCCTACACGCGCTACAATCCCATCACCAGGTGGATCATGCGCGGAATCGCCGAGGATCAGGGCTATGCCACCGATACCGCGCGCGACCACGAATATACCGATTGGGCGGCGCTCGGCGCAGTTCGCCGATTCGCTGGTAGCCCGATCGGGCGCGATGGCGACGGCGGCGTAGAAGTCGCTTCAGCCGACGCGCTGCTGCCGGCTAGTCTGGTCTGCCGGTGCCCGCGCCGGCGGCCAGGCCGGCGTTGCATGATCTATTTCGCCTACGGTTCGAACCTCAACCCGACCCAGATGGCCGAGCGTTGTCCGGGCCACCGCAGCCTCGGCGTCGCACGGCTGCCCGACCATCGCCTGTGCTTCCCGCGCTATTCGCGGACTTGGCGCTGCGCCTCGGCCGGTTTCGAGGCCAGTCCCGGCGACGTGTTGTGGGGCGCGCTCTACGACGTGCCCGAGGATGATCTGACGATCCTCCACTACCACGAGGGCTACGACCCCGACGGCCCGCCCGAGCACAATCGTCACGATTTCCGCGAGGTGACGGTGCTGCGCCTCGGCGGATCGGAGCCGGTCAATGCCATGACCTATGCGGCGATCCCCGACGGCACCACGGAGCTGCCGTCGCGGGCCTATGTCGACACGATCATCGACGGCGCGCTCTATCACAGGCTGCCGAGGACCTGGCTGGTGTCTTGACGCAATCCACACCGCCTGATCAACTCAGCTTCGGTCACGGGCAACTGCTATCCAATGATGTTTATTTTGCGCAAGGATCGTATATCGATCCAGCCCACATGCTGGTTTGCTGCCCGGCGGACAGACGGCGTAACCGTGGAGGCCAAGACCCACGTGCGTGCCGCTTGCCGATCCCCGTGCCGCGGGAAGCTATCTGTTCCTGCTGGCGCGCGCCGCCAAGATCTGGAATTCCCGGACGACTTACATCGCCAAGCTGGGCGGCATCAAGATCGAGCGGCTGTCGGCCTGATCCTTCCAGGCCAGCCTTGCTCCTCAGGATGAGGACCCGGAGCCCCGCTTCCCGCCCCGGTTGTCCCTCGTGCCGTATTGCAGCACCTGCACCTTTTCCATGGTCACCAGGGCGCTGCCCATCATGCTCTCGATGGTGGGCAGGAACGCCTCGATCTTCTCGCGGGAATTGACCATCTCGATGATGATCGGCAGGTCCTGCGACAGACGCAGAATCTTGGTGGTGTGCAGGCGGCTGGAATGGCCGAAGCCGGTGGTGCCGCGCAGCATGGTGGCGCCGGCGAGCCCCGCCTCGCGCGCCTTGAGGACGATCGCCTCGTAGAGAGGCAAGTGGCCGTGGCGGTCGTCCTCGCCGCAGAAGATGCGCAGGAGGACGGACTCGTCGGGAATGGTCATCATGATCAGGTCCACCTGAGCGTGTTGATGCTGACGGCGACCGCGCTGCCTGCCCAGACGGCAACGAGGCACAGGACGACCGACAGGCCGACATTGGCACCGGCCTGAAGATACTCCCCATCGTTGAGCAGGTTGAGGGTCTGGATGCTGAACGAGGAGAATGTCGTGAAGCCACCGCAGAAGCCGGCCATGATCGCCAGCCGCGCGGTCGAGCCGATGAACATGCGGCCGTCGGGCGAGGTGAGGGTGGCGACGAAGCCAATGATGAAGGAGCCGACCACGTTCACCAACATGGTGCCCCAGGGAAAGGTTTCGCCGATCAGCCGCGCAACGACACCCGAGGCCCAGAAACGAGCCATGCCGCCTGCCGCGCTGCCGACTGCAATCCAGAGATAGACGACCACCGTTTTCCTGCTCCGTGTCGCTTGGATCGGCTCCCTCTGCCGGGCGGCGCCCGCCAATCCTGCCATATCCTTGGCGTCCGACGCGAATGCGGGGATGACACCCGCCGGACAACAAAAAACCCACCTCACGGTGGGTTCGCGCATGATTTCCCACCGCGATTGCTCGCGTGTAGGAGTCATCAGCCGGTCAGGCGGTTACGGGGGGACTCCATCCCGAATTTCCGGGGAAATCGATAGCTCGATCAGGATGATAGGTCAAGGGTACTGCCCATTTCCCACGGCGTCTCGTCAGCCCTTCCGCCGGGTGCTATGAAGGCCGTTCCTCAGCCCCCTTTGGATCATGGCAAGCGTCGAAACCCGAACCGTCGCCCCTGACGAGGCCGGCATGCGCCTGGACCGCTGGTTCAAGACGCACTTCCCCGACCTTGCCTTCGGCCACCTGCAGAAGCTGCTGCGCTCCGGCCAGGTGCGCGTCGATGGCGGCCGGGTGAAGACCAGCACCCGGCTGGAACCGGGCCAGGCGGTGCGCGTCCCGCCGCTGGCCGGCTCTTCCTCACCGGAGCGGGAAGCCGGTGGTGACCCCCAGCGGTCGTCTGCGCCGATCACCTCGCCCTTGCAGGGGGAGGAGAAGAAAGGCCGCTCGCGCCCAACGACGCGACGCGCTCAGCGCCATGATCCTCCACGAGGACGATCAGGTGTTCGTCTTCAACAAGCCGGCAGGGCTGGCGGTGCAGGGCGGCTCCGGCCTCTCCCGCCACCTCGACGGCATGCTGGAGGCCTTTCGCGACCGCAAGGGGCAGAAGCCGCGGCTGGTCCACCGGCTCGACCGCGACACCTCGGGCGTGCTGGTGGTGGCGCGCACGCGGCTGGCCGCGCAGAAGCTGGCCGAATCCTTCCGCGCCCGCTCCACCCGCAAGATCTATTGGGCGCTGGTCAAGGGCGTGCCCAAGCCGCATCAGGGCCGCATCTCGACCTGGCTCGCCAAGGAGGGCACCCCCGACGGCGAGCGCATGCGCGTCGCACGCCACGGCAGCGATGACGCCAGCCACGCGGTCAGCCTCTATTCGGTGGTCGACCAGGCCGGTCAGCAACTCGCCTGGCTCTCCATGCGGCCGGTCACCGGGCGGACCCACCAGTTGCGCGCCCACGCCGCCCACATCGGCCATCCGATCGTCGGCGACCCGAAGTACTTCAACGACGCGGACTGGCAGTTGCCCGGCGGCATCCAGAACAAGCTGCACCTGCACGCCCGCCGCATCGTCATTCCGCATCCGGCGGGCGGCACGCTCGACGTCACCGCGCCGTTGCCGCCGCATATGCAGCAAAGCTGGAACCTGCTCGGTTTCGCTATGGAAGCGGGCATGAATGAAACCGAACAGGAGGAAGACTGATGGCAAATCCCGGACCCGTCGCCCGTGTGAAGATTCACCCACAGGGCCCTGAATTCTCCCGCGTCATCTGGGGCGCGATGCGCTCGCAGAGCCAGTTCTCGTCGAGCGGCGAACTGGCGGCCTTCCTCGGCTTCCTGCTCGAACGCGGCATCACCACCATCGACACCGCCAGCGTCTACGGCGCGCCCTACACGGTGGAGCGGTTCCTCGGCCAGGCACTGAAGGAAATGGGCGGCCGCGACCGCTTCGAGATCGTCACCAAGTGCGGCATCTGCCGGCCGGGGCCGGAGATTCCCGAGTTCCGCATCCGCTATTTCGACCTGAGCCCGGAGCATATCCGCTGGTCGGTCGACCGTTCGCTCAGCCAGATGGGCATCGACGTTATCGACGTGCTGATCCTCCACCGCCCCGACCACCTGATGGACCCGGACGCGACCGCGGCGGCGCTGGACGAAGTCATCGCCGCCGGCAAGGTGCGCGCCATCGGCGTCTCCAATTTTCTCCCCAGCCGCTTCGAGCTCCTGCAATCGCGGCTGAAGGCGCCGATCGTCACCAACCAGGTGCAGTTCTCGCCGCTCTATCTGAGGCCGGCCGGCGACGGCACCTTCGATCTGGCGCTAAAACTCGGCCACAAGCCGATGATCTGGTCACCGGTCGGCGGCGGCAGGCTGCTCACCTCCGAGGACACCGAGATCGAGGATCTGCGCGCGCTGCTGGCCGCCATGGCCGAGCGCATGGGACTGCCGGGCCCGGCCGAGGCGGCGATGGCCTTCGTCGGCCGCCATCCGGTGGGCGGCATGCCGATCGTCGGCTCGGGCAAGCGCGAGCGCGTCGACGGCGCCATCCAGGCGCTCAATACCGAGTTCGCCCGCGACGACTGGTACGAGGTGCTCAGCAAGATGAGCCCGACGCTCGAGATCCGGGAGTGGATCCCGACGTGAGCGACGAAAGGCCCGCAGGCCCGGTTGCCACCGCGCAGCGGCTGGCGCGGCGGGAACTGCCGCGCCGCTTCTACGAGACGGCCGCCGTTCGCGCCGCATGAAGCGGGCTTCGCGGTGACGCTCGACGGCCGGCAGGCGTTGACGCCGGGGCGGAACCCGCTCGTGGTCGAAGCGCGGGTGGTGGCCGAAGCGCTGGCCGCCGAATGGCAGGCGCAGGGGGAGCGCATCGACCCGGCGACGATGCCGCTCACCCGCATCGCCAATTCGGCGATCGACCGGGTTTCCCGCGAGATGGAGCCGGTCAGGGCGGAAATCGTCAAATATGCCGGCAGCGACCTCACCTGCTATCGCGGCGAGGGGCCGGCTTCGCTGACCGCGGCGCAGGAGGCGGGCTGGGGGCCGGTGCTCGCCTGGGCGCGCGAGGCGCTGGGCGCTCGCTTCGTGCTGGCCGAGGGCATCATCGCGGTCGACCAGCCGGCGGAGAGCCTGGCGGCGGTCGCCGTGGCGCTTCGCCCGCTCGACCCGCTGAGGCTCGCCGCGCTCCACGTCGTCACCACGCTCACCGGCTCGGCGCTGATCGCGCTGGCGGTGCTGGGCGGCGCGCTGACGCCCGAAGAGGCGTGGGCGGCCGCCCATGTCGACGAGGACTGGCAGATGGGGCAGTGGGGCAGGGACGAGATCGCGCTCTCCCGCCGGGCCGCACGCTGGCGCGACATGCAGGCGGCGGCGTTGATCCTCCAGGCGCCGGCGCGGCCTTGCCGGCCGTCTACTCGGCGGCGTCGGCGCGGTGGCACACCGCCTCGATATTGTAACCGTCGGGATCGAGGACGAAGGCGGCGTAGTAGTGGGCGTGATAGCGCGGCCGGTAGCCCGGCGCGCCGTTGTCGCGACCGCCGGCGGCCAGCGCTGCTTCATGGAAGGCGCGAACATCCGCGTGGGTCCGGGCGGCGAAGGCGAGGTGGACGCGCGGCTCCTGCGGCTTGCCCTCCGATATCCAGAAGGCACCGCCCGGATCGCCGCCCTCCGCCACCCGGCCGTCGTTGCCGTAGCCCACCGCGAAGCCGAGGTCGCGCAGGATGCGATGGCCGAGCGGCGCCAGCGCGGCCGTGTAGAAGACCTTGCTCCGCGCCAGATTGCTGACGTTGTAGCCGGTGTGATCGATCATCATTCTGGTGTCCGCCGCCGGACCTGCCCGGCCGGCCGGATAGTAGCCGATCGGCGGGCCGCCGCTGTCAGGAGGAGGGGGAGATTATCCGCCGGCCCGGCTGTGCTATCTCTGGGGCGGCTGGAGGAAAGCGCCCATGAATCACATCATCGAGGAACTGGAGCGGCGGCGCGCCGCGGCGCATGTCGGTGGCGGCGAGAAGCGCATCGCGGCGCAGCACAAGCGCGGCAAGCTCACCGCCCGCGAGCGCATCGAGACGCTGCTCGACGAAGGCTCGTTCGAGGAATACGGCGTTTTCGTAGAGCACCGCTCGGTCGATTTCGGCATGGCCAAGCAGAGAATTCCCGGCGACGGCGTGGTCACCGGCTGGGGCACCGTCAACGGCCGGCTGACCTTCGTCTTCGCCAAGGATTTCACCGTCTTCGGCGGATCGCTCTCGGAGACCCACGCCGAGAAGATCCAGAAGCTCCAGGAGATGGCGCTCAAGAACGGCGCGCCGATCATCGGCCTCTACGATGCCGGCGGCGCCCGCATCCAGGAGGGCGTGGCGGCGCTCGGCGGCTATGCCGGCGTCTTCCAGCGCAACGTGCTCGCCTCCGGCGTCATCCCGCAGATCTCGGTGATCATGGGCCCCTGCGCCGGCGGCGACGTCTATTCCCCGGCGATCACCGATTTCATCTTCATGGTGCGCGACACCTCCTACATGTTCGTCACTGGCCCGGACGTGGTGAAGACGGTGACCAACGAGACGGTGACGCCGGAGGAGCTCGGCGGCGCTTCGGTCCACACCACCCGCACCTCGATCGCCGACGGCGCCTATGAGAACGACGTGGTGGCGCTCGCCGAGATGCGCCGGCTGATCGATTTCCTGCCGCTGTCGAACCGCTCGCCTGTCCCCAATGTCGCCACCGACGACCCCGCCGAGCGCGAGGAAGCCTCGCTCGACCGGCTGGTGCCGGAAGCCGCCAACAAGCCCTACGACATCAAGGAACTGATCCTCAAGGTCGCCGACGAGGGCGAGTTCTTCGAGCTGCAGGACAGCTTCGCGAAGAACATCGTCGTCGGCTTCGGCCGCATCGAGGGGGCGACGGTGGGCTTCGTCGCCAACCAGCCGATGGTGCTGGCCGGCGTGCTCGATTCCGACGCCAGCCGCAAGGCGGCGCGCTTCGTGCGCTTCTGCGACTGCTTCAACATCCCGCTGGTCACCTTCGTCGACGTGCCCGGCTTCTTGCCCGGCACCGCGCAGGAATACGGCGGCCTCATCAAGCACGGCGCCAAGCTGCTCTTCGCCTATGCCGAGGCGACGGTGCCCAAGGTGACCGTCATCACCCGCAAGGCCTATGGCGGCGCCTATTGTGTGATGGCGTCGAAGCACCTGCGCGGCGACGTCAATTTCGCCTGGCCGGCGGCGCAGATCGCGGTGATGGGCGCCAAGGGCGCAGCCGAGATCATCTACCGCAAGGAGGCCGGCGACCCGGACAAGATCGCCCAGCGCACCAGGGAATATGAGGACCGATTCATGTCGCCGTTCGTTGCCGCCGAGCGCGGCTATATCGACGACGTGATCAAGCCGCACACGACGCGCCCGCGGGTGGCCAAGGCGCTGCGCATGCTGCGCGCCAAGCAGCTCGCCAACCCATGGAAAAAGCACGACAATATTCCGTTGTGAAAGTTCCAACGGGCTTGTGATCTGGCCTGGCCGCTCAGGCCCTTGCGGCAATTTGCGCTTCATGCGACACGGAATTGTCCGGGCTGCTTCTGCTGCGGAGAGCGGCCCGGGCGCGCCGGGGCGACGCACGGCATAGCCGCACTTGCACTGTGAGAGCCTCCCTCGCATGGTCGTCTTGGCATTCTTCCTGGCCTTTCTGGGCTTGCTGCTGATTGTGCCCTTCGTTCTCGAATCCAAGCGGCGGCGCGTCCTGGTCAAGGTCAGCGGGGCGCAGGAGGTCGAGCGGGCGATCGTCGACCGCAAGCTGTTCGAAGGCATGTCGGAGCGCCAGCTCCACCAGGCGTGGGGCCCGCCGGAGGAGATCGCCGTCCACCCGAGCCGCAGGAAGCGCAAGGAAACCTGGCTCTACCGCGGCGACGGCAAGGGCCGCTTTCGCGATCATGTCCATGTCGAGGATGGCATCGTCGTGTCGTGGCAGCACTGGGCCGGCCACGGCCACCGGTAGCTCTCGGCGTATCCGTAGCAAAGCGGAAGGGGGAACGGCCTCCCGGATTTCGTTCCGCTCCATCCGGGCTACACGAGGCGCCTACTCTTCCTGCGAATAGAGATGCGCCCGCGTCGGCGGCATGCCCGAGGCGCCCTTGGCCGCGTGCTTGCTGGCGAGCGTCTGGTAGATGCGCAGCGACCCGTCGGCGAAGGCGTAGGATACCCCGGCCAAGTAGGCGACCCAGATGCGGTATTTCTCGGCGCCGACCAGTGCAATGGCGGCCTCGGCGTTCTCGGCCAGCCGCTGGTGCCAGAGCCGGCAGGTGCGCGCGTAGTGCTCGCGCCAGCCCTCGACGTCGTGGACCTCGAAGCCGGCGGTCTCCATCGCCTCCAGCGAATGGCCGATGTGGTCGAGCTCGAAGCCCGGGAACACCAAGCGCTGCATCACGCGGCGTTCCCGGTTCGGCCGGTTGAAGCGCCGGCGGCTCGCCTTCGCCCGCCGTGTGATGCCGTGGTTGAGCAGCAGCCCGCGGTCGCGCAGCAGCCGGTTAAGGGTGCCGAAGTAGCGGGGATAATTGGCGATGCCGACGTGCTCGTACATGCCGATCGAGGCGATCTTGTCGTACTGGCCGGCGACGTTCTCGTAGCTGTCGAGCGCGACCGTGACCTTTCCCTCGAGGCCCGCGCGCTTCACCTTGGCGCGCGCGTAGTCGTACTGTTCCTGGGACAGGGTCACCCCGTGCGCGGTGACGCCATAGCGCGCCGCGGCATGGCAGATGAGCCCGCCCCAGCCGCAGCCGACGTCGAGCAGGCGATCGTCCGGCGCAAGGCGGAGCTTGCGGCAGATCATGTCGATCTTGTCGGCCTGCGCCTGCTCCAGCGAATTTCCCCAGTCGGTGAAGTAGGCGCAGGAATACTGCATCTGCGGATCGAGGAAGAGTTTGTAGAAATCGTTGCCGAGGTCGTAGTGAAAACGGATGAAGTCGGCGTCCGACCGGCCCTGGAGGGACTGCGGCTGCGCCGCCGGGGAGCGCGCGAAGACGAAGGGCAGGGCGCGGCGGACGAGGTAGGCGATCGGGAGGTCGCGCGGCTTCAGGCGGATCTTCTTCGCCCGCGCCTTCTCGATGAACGTCAACATGTCGGCGCCGACGAAATCTAAACCGCCGGTGGCATATTGACGGACGATGGTTTCGAGGCCGGGCCGGCGGAAGATGGCGCCGATGGCGCCGGGCTGGGCGATCCTGATCCGCAGGTTCGGGTCGCTGTTGGGGCCGAGCGGAACGACCGAGCCGTCCCACAGCTCGATCGAGAACGGCGCATCGAGCCGCTCGCCGATCTGCCGGACCATGTCGCGCGCAGCCGCCAGCAGTCTGTCGTCAGGCATGCCAGTGACTCCGTTTCAGCGGGAGAGCCGACGTTGGACGATTTTCCGCCGCCGCACAATCAAGGCGGCGGCCGCTCCGCCCGGGCGCAGGCGTTCTACCAGCCGAACCAGCCTGCCAGCAGCGGCACCAGGATGGCGGTAAGGATGCCGTTCAGACCCATGCCGAGGCCGGAGAAGGCTCCTGCAAGATCGTTGACCTGGAAGGCGCGGGCGGTGCCGATGCCGTGCGAAGCGACGCCGGCGGCAAAGCCGCGAGCGGCATAATCGCGGACCTTGAGCGCGTCCATCAACGGCGTCACCGCGATGGCACCAAGCACGCCGGTGAGGATCACCAGCACGGCGGTCAGCGACGGAATGCCGCCGATCTTTTCGGCGATGCCCATGGCGATCGGCGTGGTCACCGATTTCTCGGCGATCGAGGCCAGCACCGCCCGCGGCGCGCCGACAAGCGCGACGGTGCCGACGGCGGTGACAATGGCGGTGAGCGAGCCGGCGACGAGAGCCAAGAGAATCGGCACCAGCGAGCGCCGCACCCGGCCCCAGTTCTCGACCAGGGGAACGGCGAGCGCGACGGTGGCCGGGCCGAGCAGAAAGTGCACGAACTGGGCGCCCTCGAAATAGACCGCGAAGGGCGTTCGCGACATCTCCAGCGCGGCGATCACCAGCGCCACGGCGATGATCACCTGATTGGCGAGCGGGTGCCGGCCGAAGGCGCACGCCACCCGGTCGGCGACGGCATAGGCGGCGAGCGTCAGCGTCAGCCAGAGGAGGGGGCTGGCGGCGAGGTAGACCCAGAGGCCGGCGGCCTTGCTCATGACGCACCCCCATCGTCCCCGGTCCCGCCGAAGCGGCGTTGCGCCCAGCGGAAGACGAGGGCGGTCACCGCCAGCGTGGCGATGGTCGAGACGATCAGGCCAAGCGACAAGGCGAGCCAGTTGCCGGCGATGACGTCGGCCTGGCGCATGATGCCGACGCCGGCGGGGACGAAAAGCAGGGACAGGTTGCGCAGGAGCCCATTGGCGGTATCGCGGAGCGCCGGCGTGATGCCGCGCCAGACCAGGACCAGGGCGAGCAGCACCAGGCCGATCACCGGGCCGGGAACGGCCACGCCCAGTGCCCGCACGATCACCTCGCCGGTGAGCTGGGCGAGCAGCAGGAAGGCGAAAGCCTCGATCATCGGGCGCTTCCGCCTGCACGGATGGAGTTGGGGGATTCGGCCATGCCTGTTCGGACCTGTTCCTGCCTTGCCGGGATCGGTTGGCCACAGATGCGGCACCGGCCGCCATGCGGCCATGCGTTTGGTCAAGTCCAGCCGGTACGGTGATATGCTGGTCGACGGGCCGAAGATTTCAGTGGAGGAATGCCATGAAATCCATGCGAATCCCCGTTGGTGCCGCCGTTGCGGTCATGGCGCTGGCGGCGCTTGCGCCCGGCGTGGCGTCGGCGGCCTGCTTCGAATCGGGCGTCGGTTGCACGGACACGGGCCCGATGCGCACCTGGGCGCTCCGCCAGCTCTCCTGCGACTCGCTGTGGACGGTGCGCAACACGATCTATGCCGAACACGGCTACTGCTTCCACACCGCCAGGGGCCAGGCCGTCTTCGACAACACCGGCTGCGTCTACGACAATGCGTCCATGGTGCCGCTCAACGCCTATGAGCGCGACAACATAGCTCGCGTCGCCCAGGTCGAGAAAGAGAAGCGCTGCCGCTAGGCCGTTTGGCGCGACGGGCGCAAGCCATCCAAAGCGAAGCGCCGGCGGTTTCCCGCCGGCGCTGCCTGTTCCACGAGAACGGGAGGTTCGGACTAGACTAGCGGATGCCCGCGTCGATCAGCGGGATCAGAGCGTCGATGGTCTTCGGCGTATCGACGCCGGCGCCGGTGTTCACGTCAATGCCGGGCATCTTGTACTTGGCTGTCATGACGCACTGCAGAACCGGCAGGAAGCCCTGCAGGTAGAGCAGCTGGTCGAGGGTCGCCGAGATGTAGCCGGACTTGAGGCCGTCGACGGTCGCCGGGGCGAGGTCGATGCCGCCGACGATGATGTCGCCGGGCTTCTTGCCGGCCTTCTTCAGCACTTCGGCCAGCTCGCCGGTGACCGTGCCGTGCTGGCTGCCGATCGCCTTCAGGTTCGGATGCGCCTGGACGTAGGCGGTCAACACCGGCACCGCCAGTGTCGGGTCGCTGTTCACCTCTTGCGTGATTTCGAGGCGGTCGACCTTGAGGCCGGCCTTCTCGAGCGTGTCGGCGAGGCCCTTCTCGGACTGGCCGCGTTCGGCCTGGCTGAAGACGCCGTAGACCATGGCTTCGTCGCCGGCCTTGAGGCCCTGAGCGAGCATCGCCTTGGCGGTCAGTGCGCCACCGGCATAGAGGTCGACGCCGGCATAGCCGGTGCCCTTCGGCCCGAACTCATCCTGGATCGGGGTCAGCGGTGCGTTGCCAACGGTGACCACGATGCCCTGATCGACGGCGCCCTTGACCAGGTCATGGAAGGCGGAGCTGCCCGGATGGCCCATGATCTCGATGCAGTCCGGCTTGGCCGCGACCGCGTCCTTGAACTGGTTGATCATGGTTTCCGGCGCCCAGGCCGAATACTGCGCATTCAGCTGCACGCCAAAGGCCTCGGCGGCCTGCTTGGCACCTGTCTCGCGGGCAAGCGTGGCACCGTCGCCCGACTGGCCGCCCATTTGCATGTACATGACCAGGCCCTTGCCGATCGGATCGGCGGCCGAAGCCACGCCAACGCTGGCCAACAACGCCGAAGCGGCCACGCCGGCCAACAAAATCTTCGTAACTCGCATGTTCGTTCTCTCCCTCTTTGACTGCAACGCGCCGTCGGCACGTGCTGCTACTCAGCCGCGCTTACGCGACCGAAACCCTTGAAGGAGCCGAAGCGGGCGAAGAACGCACGCCGTCGCTGGGGCTCGTCGACGTAGAGATAGAAGATGATGGCGATCAGGAAGATCAGCCCGCGCACCGTGTTGACCCAGGCGCCGGTGAGACCGGTGGCGACCAGGCCGGGCTCGATGATGGCAATGATGAAGCAGCCGAAGACGGTGCCGACGATGGTGGCACGGCCGCCGAAGATCGAGGTGCCGCCGATCAGCACGGAAGCGATGGCGATGAGCAGGTAGCCCTGGCCCTGGTTGCCGTAATAGTTCTTGTTTTCCAGCGTCAGGAATACGGCGGCGATCGCCGCCAGCAGCCCCATCAGGGTGAACAGCTTGATCTTCTCGCGATCGACGTTGATGCCGACGACCCGCGAGACATCGTTGGAGTCGCCGATGAACAGCGTGTGCTCGCCGAAGCGGTGGCGGTTGAGGATGAACCACATGACGACCACGATGATCGCGGTCCACAGCGCCTGTATCGGGACCTGCCGCAGCCAATCGGTGCCCGACGAGGCAAACGGCCGGCCGACGAGCACCTGCCAGGTCGACGTCGCGTCGGCGCCGCGCAGCGCATAGGATTTGCCGCCGGAGATAACGGTGGCCATGCCGTACCAGAAGAACTGCGTGCCCAGCGTGGCGATGAACGAGGGAATGCCGATCTTGGCAACGAGGATACCGTTGAGGAATCCGACCAGGATGCCCGAGAGCAGCGCCAACACGAAGCCTGCCCACTGAATGAGCTGTCCGGCCAGTGGCGAGGCGATCCAGTCGGTGGCGCTGGCGCCGGTCCAGGCAACCAGGTCCTGCTGCCCCTCCTTGAAGATGACTGCCACGACGAAACCGGAGAAGCCGATGATCGCCGGGAAGCAGAGGTCGATCTCACCCGCGCCGATGACGAAGGTCAGGCCGATGGCGAGCAGCATCACCGGGGGCAGGGTGGAGAGAAAGGTCGTGTACTGAAACGGCCGCAGGAACACCTCCGGTGAGGTGTACATGAACAGCACGAGCACGATCGCGAAGACAAGAATGATCGGCAACGCCTCGACGCGTTGCAGAATGGAGCGTTTCTGCGGGATGGCCATTTTGCGTCCGCGTCCTCAATGCCCGTGCTGAAGTTCGATGAGATAGTCAGTCAGTTCGACGACCGACATGTCCTTGGGGATGATCTCGGCAACGATGGAGCCGCGGTCGAGCACGACGAGACGGTCGGCGACTTCGTGGACATGGGCGAGGTTGTGCTCGATGTAGACGCAGGCGCGTCCCGACTGCTTGATGCGCTGGACGAAGTCGATGACCTTGCGCACCTCGGCGACGCCGAGCGCGGCGGTGGGTTCGTCGAGAACGATGAGATCGGCGTTGTAGTGCATGGCGCGGCCGATCGCGATGCCCTGGCGCTCGCCTCCCGACAGATTGCTGATCGTCGAATTCGACGGTGATGCCGACGCCGCGGAAGCCGATCACGTCGATCAGGATCTGCTGAGCGATCTCCTTCTCCTTCTTGATGTCGATGAAGCCGAAGCGGTTGGTGATCTGGCGGCCGACGAAGAAATTGCGCCACAGGGGCTGCTTTTCGGCGAGCGACTTGTCCTGGTAGACCGTCTCGATCGACAGGCTGTGCGCGCCGCGCACCGAGAAGCCGTTGAGATCGATCTCCTTGTCGCGGACGAACAGGCGCCCGGAAGTTGGCGTGAACACGCCGGTCATCACCTTGATCAGCGTCGATTTGCCGGCGCCGTTGTCGCCGATCAGGCCGACGATCTCGTTCCGCCCGACACTGAGGTTGATGTCCTTCAGCGCCTGCACCGCGCCAAAATACTTCTGAACATTCGCCAGGCGGACGATGTTCGCGAAGTCCTGCGGCGAGTCCGGCCGGGCTTCATATACTGCGGCATTCATCGAAACATGCTCCTCGCGGCGATCATCGGCCACGACGCCACCCGGCCCTCGCCGGCAAACATCGGCACGGCCTCCCGCGCAGTCGGCGGCGCGGCAACGAATTCATCGAATCGGTTTGGGGCGATGCTGGCGGGAATGATTCCGGCCACTCTCACGCGCGGCCGTCCACCCCCGAAGGTGGCGATCGGATCCTGCACAATCCTCCCCTAGGACCCGTCATTCGCGGGTCTCGGCGTGTCCTCCCAAGGCAAGTCAGCTAACCACGTTTAGTACGACTATTCAAATCACTTGTGCCGCCGGCTTGTCGCAAACACTGGTGGTCGTCGATCGGCTAGAATGGGCCGAAACGGGATGGTCATGAGCGAGCAAGAGCTGCTCACACGTCTGGGCCTGGCGCTGGCAATCGGCCTACTAATCGGGCTCGAGCGCGGCTGGCGCGAGCGCGAGCAGGCCGAGGGCGAACGCGCGGCGGGGTTGCGCACCTTCGCCCTGATCGGTCTTCTCGGCGGGATTTCCGGTGCGCTGGAAACGGTCGCCGGTCCGCTACCCTTTGCCGCGATCTTCATCGCCTTCGCCGCCGGCATCACGCTCTTCAAGTGGCGCGAATCGGAACGCCAGGGCGTGTTCGGCGCGACCACGCTGGTTGCCGCCTTCCTCACTTTCGCCCTCGGCGCGCTCGCCATGCTCGGCGACATGACGGCCGCCGCGGCCGCCGCCGTGGCAACGGCGGCGCTGCTCGCGGCCAAGCGTTGGCTGCACCAGTGGATCGAGACGCTGACCTGGGAGGAGCTGAGGGCCACCATCATCCTGCTGGTGATGAGCTTCATCGCGCTGCCGGTGCTGCCCGACCAGGGCTACGGGCCCTATGGTGCCATCAACCCGCACGCCCTTTGGCTGATGACCATCGCCATCGCCGGGGTGTCCTTCATCGGCTACGTGGCGGTGCGGGTGGTCGGCACGCGCTACGGCACGCTGGTGGCCGGCGTCGCCGGCGGCCTGGTGTCCTCGACCGCGGCGACCATCGATTTCTCGCGCAAGGCGAAGGCACAGCCGGAGACGGCGCGCATCCAGCTCGCCGGCGCGCTGGCCGCCTCGGCGATCATGTTCCTGCGCATTCTGGTGATCGTGGCGCTGTTCGGTCCGAGCCACCTCAGGCTTCTCGCCGCGCCTTTGGTAGCAGCGGCCGTGATCCTCCTGGGAGCGTCGCTGGGCTTCGGGGCGCGCTGGACGGGGGCGGCCGGCCAAGGCGAGGCGCACAAGCCTTTCCGCAACCCCTTCGAACTCACCTCGGTGCTGCGCTTCGCGGCGCTGCTGGCAGTCATCCTGGTGGCGTCGAAATGGCTGGTGGCGCTCTTCGGCGGGCGCGGCGCCGTCGGCGCGGCGGCGATCGCGGGGCTCGCCGACGTCGATGCGATCACGCTGTCGATCACCCAGGTCCACGGTGCCTCGATCACGGCGGTCGAGGCGGCGCTTGCCATCTTCGTGGCGGCGGTGGCCAATTCGATCACCAAGACGGCCATCGCCTTCACCGCCGGAACGCGCGGTTTCGGGCTCCAGTACGGCGGCGGAACGCTGGCCGCGCTGCTGGTGGCGGCCGTGGTGCTGTTCGCCCAGGCAGCGCTGCCGATTTGACCGCGCGGTCAATATTGCCGCCGCGCCGCCCTCGGCTTACAAAGCGGTAACGGGTCAGAAGGGCGTCGCCGAGTTCCTGTGTTTCGCAAGATCCTCATCGCCAATCGCGGCGAAATCGCCTGTCGCATCATCCGCACCGCGAAGCGCATGGGGCTTGCGACGGTCGCTGTCTATTGCGACGCCGACCACGAGGCATTGCACGTGGCGATGGCGGACGAGGCGGTCAATATCGGTCCGCCGCCGGCGGCGACCTCCTATCTGATGATCGACCGGATCATCGCGGCGGCCCGTGAGACAGGCGCCGACGCGGTCCACCCGGGCTACGGGTTCCTGGCCGAGCGCGCCGGCTTCGCGATGGCGCTCGATGCCGCCGACATCGCCTTCATCGGCCCCAATGTCGGCGCCATCTCGGTGCTCGGCGACAAGATCGAATCGAAGAAGCTCGCCGTTTCCGCCGGGGTCTCCACCGTCCCCGGCCACCTTGGCGACATCGAGAGCGACGCCGAGGCGATCGCGGTCGCCCGCGACATCGGCCTGCCGGTGATGATCAAGGCGTCGGCCGGCGGCGGCGGCAAGGGCATGCGCATCGCCTGGACCGAGGACGAGGTGGCGGAGGGGGTGCGCGCCGCCCGCTCCGAGGCGCGCTCGT
The DNA here is from genome assembly GCA_963782045.1 of uncultured Alphaproteobacteria bacterium. Lineage (GTDB taxonomy): Bacteria > Pseudomonadota > Alphaproteobacteria > Rhizobiales > Kaistiaceae > CAVSRC01. The sequence continues at coordinate 426,906 of CAWAIR010000018.1, read as the reverse complement.
CCTTCGGCGACGACCGCATCTTCGTCGAGCGCTTCATCGAGAACCCGCGCCACGTCGAAATCCAGGTGCTCGGCGACCGCCACGGCCACATCATCCATCTCGGCGAGCGCGAATGCTCCATCCAGCGGCGCAACCAGAAGATCGTCGAGGAGGCGCCGTCGACCGCCGTCGACGAGGCGCTGCGCGCCGAGATGGGCGCGCAGGCGTTGGCGCTGGCCAAGGCCGTCCACTACGATTCCGCCGGCACGGTCGAGTTCATCCTCGGCGCCGACCGGCACTTCTACTTCCTCGAGATGAACACCCGCCTGCAGGTGGAGCATCCGGTCACCGAGTTCATCACCGGCCTCGACATCGTCGAGCAGATGATCAGGATCGCGGCCGGCGAGCGGTTGTCGGTCACGCAGGACGAGGTCCGCTTCAACGGTTGGGCGGTGGAGAGCCGTCTCTATGCCGAGGACCCCAGCCGCAACTTCATTCCCTCGATCGGCCAGATCAGCCGCTACCAGCCGCCGAGCGAGGGGCGCCGCGCGGACGGAACGGCGGTTCGCGTCGACGACGGCGTGCGCGAGGACATCACGATTCCCGTCTATTTCGACCCGCTGATGGCCAAGCTCGTCACCCACGGGCCGGACCGAGCCGCGGCGGTCGAGGCGATGGCCGATGCGCTCGATTGCTTCGTCGTCGACGGCGTCACCAACAACCTCTCCTTCCTGTCGGCGGTCATGGAGAACGCGCGCTGGCAGAAGGGGGACATCTCGACGTCCTTCGTCGCCGAGGAGTATCCGCACGGCTTTGCCGCGGCCAAGCTCGACCCGGCGACGCTTGCCCGCATGGCGATGGTGGCGCTCGCCATCGACCGCGCCCGCCGCCACAAGTTCCGCGCGTTCAAGGGCCGGCTGAACGGCGACGCCAGCGCCTGGCAGGGCGAATGGTCGGTCGCCATCGGCGGCACCCATTTCTCGCTGTCCGTCGAACCCTCGGCGGAGCCACACACGCTCTGCATGATGCACGATGGCGGCGAGCCGGTGCTGGTCACCTCCGCCTGGCGGCCGGGCGAGGTGCTGTGGTCGGGCACCATCGGCGGCCGCGCGGTGAACGTGCAGGTGCGGCCGGCGCCAGGCGGCGTCCACCTGTCGAGCCGCGGCATCGCGGCGGTGGCGCGGGTGATGACGCCGCGGGTGGCCGAGCTCGACCGGCTGATGCCGGAGAAGAAGAAGAAACATTCGGCCAACCAGCTCCGCTGCCCGATGCCGGGGCTGGTGGTCGCCATCGACGCCGCCGAGGGCCAGGACGTGCGCGTCGGCGACATCCTGGCGGTGGTCGAGGCGATGAAGATGGAGAACGTGCTGCGCGCCGAGCGCGACGGCACGGTCAAGCGCATCGTCGTCAAGCCGGGCGATACGCTCGCCTTCGACGCGGTGATCATGGAGTTCGCCTGAGGCCCTCAGGTCTCAGGCGCGCGGGCAATCCGTCCGGCTAGCCTTCCAGCCAGCCCGCGAGCTTGGCGGCATCCGGCAGCCCGCCGGCGTGGACCAGCTTGCCGTCGATGGCCACGCCCGGCGTCGACATGACGCCGGCGAGCGCGATCGCCTTCTGGTCGGTGACCTTCTCGACTTCGACATCGATGCCGAGTTTCGCCGCGGCGGCTTTGACCATTTCGGCGGTCGCTTCGCAGCGCTTGCAACCGGGGCCGTAGACTGTGACGTGTTTCATGGTCGTTCTCTTCTAGAAGATGGCGTTGAACAGAAAGCCGACGGCGAGGATGCCGGCGCCGACCACGCCGATGAAGACGGCGATGAGACGCAGCTTCAGCACCTGCCGGAGGATGATCATTTCGGGCAGCGAGAGGGCGATGACGCTCATCATGAAGGCGAGCACGGTGCCGAGCGCGGCGCCCTTGCCGATGAGCGCCTCGACCACCGGGATGATGCCGGCCGCGTTGGCGTACATCGGAATGCCGATGAGCACCGCCGCCGGCACCGACCACCAGGCATCCGCCCCCATGACGCGCACCATCAGGTCCGCCGGCACATAGCCGTGAATGAGGGCGCCGACGCCGATGCCGAGGAAGACCCATAGCCAGACCTTGCCGACGATCTCGTGCACCGCCTGCCAGCCGAGGCGAGCACGATCCGCGAAGGTCGGGTTTTCGGTCTCGGCGACGCCGGCACCGCCGGCATGGATCTCGCGCACCCAGTCCTGCAGCCAGCCCTCGACGTGCAGCTTGCCGATGACGAAGCCCGCCACGATCGCGATGGCCAGGCCGAAGGCCAGGTAGGTCGCCGCCACCTGCCAGCCGACGAGGCCGAAGAGCAGCACCAGCGCGACCTCGTTGACCATCGGCGCGGCGATCAGGAAGGAAAAGGTGACGCCGAGGGGCACGCCGGCCGAGACGAAGCCGATGAACAGCGGCACCGCCGAGCAGGAGCAGAACGGGGTGAGCACGCCGAGCCCCGCGGCCATGACATGGCCGACGCCGACGCCCCTGCCGGAGAGCAGGGCGCGAGTCTTCTCTGGGCTGAAGAAGCTGCGCAACACGCCCATGGCAAAGACGATGGCAACGAGCAGCATCATCACTTTCGGCACGTCGTAGAAGAAGAAGGCGAGCGCATCGCCGGTGTGGCTCTGGCGCGCCACCGGCAGCAGCGCGGTCAACCATTCGGAGAGCGGGGAAAGGGTCTGGTAAACCGTCCACCAGAGGATGGTCGCCACAACCAACGCGGCGCCCCAAAGCCATGCGGCCGGCGTCCTTTGCTGCGGCAGCTCGCTGACATGGGTGATCATGCTGCGCTCCGCTCCGGGACCGCGCCGGCTTCCAGCGCCGCATCGAGCAGCCTGGCAATGGCAGGCGTGAGGCCGGGATTGCGCCGGTAGCGCACCCATTGCGCATCGCGCCGGTCGACGACCAGCCCCGCCTGCTTCAGCACCTGCATGTGGCGCGACATGCGGCTCTGGGTGGCGCCAAGGGCCTGCATCATCTCGCAGACGCAGTGCTCCGAGCCATCGCGGAGAATGCGCATGGTTTCCAGACGGGTCGGCTCGGCAAGTGCAGTGAGGACGGAGATGATCATGGCTACTCCTTTTCATGCGCATATGCGCATCAACGGGATTGGAGCGCCTTGATCCGGATCAAGCCGCGGCCGGCGTGCGGCGAATCGCCAAGGGTGGCCGGGGACGGGTGCCGTGCCGAGGGCGGCGGCAAGTGCAGGCACATGGTTTCAGCAGGAATCATCGCGTTTTGCCCGCGATGCTGCCGACAAGGCATTGCCAAGCACCCCTGTTATTTTTAGTTATGGTGCGGATGCGGACGACTCAGGGAGGGGAATCGCCATGCTGGTCGCGGCGATCGGCAACCTGCGCCCGCGTTTTCGACAAGCCGCCATCATTTCCCGCCTGACCAGATGGGCCGCCCATGCTTGAGCGCGCCATCCGGGTCGTGGTCAAGGGCCGCGTGCAGGGCGTCGGATTCCGTGCCTTCATCGAGCACGAGGCACTGCGCAACCATGTCCTGGGCTGGGTGCGCAACCGGCGGGACGGGACGGTCGAGGCGGTCTTCATCGGCGAAAGCGAGGCCATATCGGCGATGATCGCCGAATGCCGGCAAGGGCCGGCGCTGGCCGACGTCCGCGATGTGGTGGTTTTCGACTACGCCGGTCCGGCCCTCAGCCGCTTCACGCTGCTGGCGACGAGCGAGTAGGGCCAAACAGCGCCTCGAACTGGCGCCGCATCACGCCGTCGACCTCCTCCATGGAGACGATGATGCCGAGGTCGGCGAGGCTGGTGACGCCCTGGCCGCTGATGCCGCAGGGCACGATGCCGGAGAAATGCTCCAGCACCGGGTCGACGTTGAGCGCGATGCCGTGGAAGGTCACCCAGCGGCGGACGCGGATGCCGATGGCGGCGATCTTGTCCTCGCGGCCGATGCCCTTTTCCGGGCGTTTCACCCAGATGCCGACCGCGCCCTCGCGCCGGCCCGCGGCGACGTTGAAGGCGGCGAGCGTCCGGATGACCCATTCCTCCAGCGTGTGGACAAAGAGCCGGAGGTCCGGTTGCCGGCGGTTGAGATCGAGCATCAGATAGACCACCCGCTGACCGGGGCCGTGATAGGTGTACTGGCCGCCGCGGCCGCTCCGGTGAACCGGGAAGCGCTCAGGCGCCAGCAGGTCCGCCTCGCGGGCGCTGGTGCCGGCGGTGTAGAGCGGCGGGTGCTCGACCAGCCAGACGCGCTCGCCAGCGGTGCCCTCGCGGATGGCCGCCACCCGCGCCTCCATGGCGGCCACGGCCGCGTCATAGCCGACGGGGCCGTCGGCGATGGCCCATTCGACCGGCTCAGCACCTGCCGCCAGCCGCATGGAGGGCTGGGCCGGGACGCCCGGTGTGGTCAGTTCGGACGTGGGATCGCGCATTTGCCCAGTTCTGTCTCCAGGGCTCCGCAGTCGGTCCCCGGGGCATCAATGTAGGGGCTGGGGGGCGGCAGGGGTAGGGTGCCGACCGATCTCGAGTGCCCCTTCGGGATCGCTTGTGCGGCAAACCGCGATTTGTTACATGGAGCCGCTTTTTCCGGCGGTCGTGGCGGAATTGGTAGACGCGCAGCGTTGAGGTCGCTGTGGGGCAACCCGTGGAAGTTCGAGTCTTCTCGACCGCACCATTCGCCCTTTTTGGGCCCTGATTCCATTCAGTTATTCGTCCTGATTCCCGCCCCTTCACCGGGGCGGGAACGGAACGCCGGCGCGGCCCGCCGCGCCGGCCCGTGCGCGTGCGCGCCTACATGCGGGTCGACAGATCGCCCAGGATCCAGATGGTGCCGCCGACCATGAGCGCCAGGATCAGCGCCGAGAACAGGATGAGCTGCAGATCTTCCCGTTTCTGCCGGGAAAAATCGATGTGCAGGAAGAAGCGGAAGTGAACGACGATCTGGATGACGGCAAAGGCGCCGATGACGACCATCAGCCAGAAATGCGGCAACGCCGACCAGTTGACCAGCCCGAAGGACGCGGCCGTCAGCGCCACGGCGAGGATGAACCCGACGACATAGGACGTGAACTCCCGCCGGAAATCGCCGCGGTCTTCGTCTTCGGGCGGCCCGGATGGCTGCGGGCCGGCAAGGCCGGCGCCGAACCAGGCCCGGCCAAGCAGCAGCGCTCCGCCGAGCCAGAGGAGAGCGCCGGACGGCCGGCGCCAGCCTTGCCTGTCGGTCATGACAGACCTCCGAGATAAACCACGGTGAAGATCGCGACCCAGACGATGTCGAGGAAGTGCCAGAACAGGCCGAGCCGCAACAGGCCGTTCTTCACCTCCCTGTCGATGCCGTAGATGGCAAGCTGGGCGATCACGACCACCATCCAGACGATGCCGGCGGTGACGTGCAGCCCGTGCAGGGGGACCAGCGAGAAGAAGGCCGAGGTGAAGCCGCTGCGCGTCGGTCCGCCGCCCTTGACGAACATCGACAGGAAATCGTGCATCTCGAAGCCGAGAAACGAGAGCCCGAGAATGATGGTCACCCCGAGCCACAGGACCAGCGGCAGCCGTGAGCGGCTGTGCTTGAGCGACAGCGAGGCGAAACCGAACGTGAAGCTGCTGGTCAGGAGCAGCATCGTCTCGATGAAGGCGCTCTTGATGTCGTAGAGATCGTGCGGGCCGGGGCCGCCGGCCAGCGCATTGTGCATGGTGGCGTAGACGCCGAACAGCAATCCGAAGACGACGGCGTCGCTCATCATGAAGACCCAGAAGCCGAAGATGAGCTCTTCGCCGCGCTCGTCCATGTCGGGGTGGGCGGCCCCGAGATTGATGCCGGGGTAGCGAACGTTTCTCGCCGTCGTGGCGGCGTCGCGCGGGCTCATTCGGCGGCCTCCGGCAGCGGCGGCGCAGCCAGGCCCTGGTTGATCGAGTCGGTCTCGTCCAGCCGGGAAACCGGTTGTGCCTCGGCCACGCGGCGGAGCCAGCGTGTATGTTCGCGCTCGACCACGTCGGCCGGAATCACCTTCTCGTAGTCGCGGACGAAGCCACGGCCGATCACGGCCACGATGCTGATCAGGGCGCCGAGGCACGCCATCCACCAGATGTGCCAGACGAGCGCGAAGGCCAGGATGCCGCCGGCAGCGCCGAGCACGATGCCCATCGCGCTGTTCTTGGGCATGACGATGTCGGCGTATTCCTTGGGCTGCTGGTAGGCGACGCCGTTGCGCTTGGCGACGGTGAAGTTGTCGCGCGCGCTCACCTCCGGGATGACCGGGAAGTTGTATTCGGGCGGGGGCGCCGGCGTCGACCATTCGAGGCTGCGGCCGTCCCACGGATCGCCGGCGGGAACGCGCAGCTGCTCGCGCCGGCGGATCGACACGACCAACTGGATGATGAGAGAGGTGAGCGCGCCGAGCACGCACACCGCGCCGACCAGCGCCACGGCCATGTAGGGGACGTAGACCGGGTTGAAATAGGCCAGCGTGCGGCGCGGGAAGCCGAGCAGCCCGAGTGCATAGAGCGGAAAGAAGGCGAGCATGAAGCCGACGATCCACAGGAGCGCGGCGATCACGCCCCAGCGCTCGTCGAGGCGAAAGCCGAAGGCCTTGGGAAACCAGTAGTGATAGGCCGCCAGCATGCCGAACAGCAGGCCGGGGATCAGCATGTTGTGGAAATGCGCTACCAGGAACAGGCTGTTGTGCACCTGGTAGTCGACCATCGGGTTGGCCAGAAGGATGCCCGACATGCCGCCGATGACGAACAGCATCAGGAAGCCGAGGCCGTAGACCAGCGGCGTCGTGAAGCGTATCCGCCCGCGGTACATGGTCAGCATCCAATCGTAGATCTTCACCCCGGTCGGAATGCCGATCAGCATGGTGGCGATGCCGAAGGCGGCATTGATGCCGGCGCTCTGGCCCATCGTGAAATAGTGGTGGACCCACACCGTGAACGAGAGCACCGCGATCGACATGGTGGCCAGCACCAGCGAGGTGTAGCCGTAGAGGGTCTTGCCGGAGAACGTCGAGAAGACCTCCGAGTAGACGCCGAAGGCGGGCAGAATCAGGATGTAGACCTCGGGGTGGCCGAACAGCCAGAACAGGTTGACGAAGTTCATCATGTTGCCGCCGAGCGCGTTGGTGAACTCATGGAAGCCGAGGTAGCGGTCGAGCGCCAGCAGGATGGTGGCGACGGTCAGCGGCGGCATGGCGAAGATCATCAGGATGCTGGTGCATAGAGCCGTCCAGGTGAACAGCGGCAGGCGGAAGAAGTGCATGCCCGGCGCCCGCTTCTTGTAGATGGTGACGGCGAAGTTGATGCCGGTCATCGTCGAGCCGAGCGAGGAGAGCGTCACCGCCCATATCCAGTAGTCGGGACCGACGCCGGGGCTGAAGGCGGTCTCCGTGTAGGGCGGATAGCCGCTCCAGCCGCCGGTCGAGAACTTGCCGATGACCAGCGAGATCATGACCATGGCGGCGCCCGCCGCGGTCAGCCCGAGGCTGATGGAGTTCATCACCGGAAACGACACGTCGCGCGCACCGATCTGCAGCGGCATGACGTAGTTGATGATGCCGGTCAGGAACGGCATCGCCATGAAGAAGATCATGATCGAGCCGTGGGTGGTGAAGAACTGGCCGAAATGATCGGCGGAGAGGAAGCCGCCGCCCAAGCCGAAGGCCTGCTGGGTGCGCATGAAGAAGGCCTCGACCAGCGCGCGGGCCAGCATGACGAATGCGATCACGATGTACATGATGCCGATGCGCTTGTGATCGACGCTGGTCAGCCACTCCGACCACAGCACCTTCCACTTGCCGTGCCGGGTGATGAGCACGGCCGTGGCGGCGGCGCCGAAGACCACCAGCGAGGCCGCGAAGGTGGCGATGCTGGCATTGACGATGTTGCTGAGGGTCGGGTCCTCGACGGCGTCCCAGAACGGAAGCGCAATGCAGGCTGAGCCGGCCAAAGATGATGTGGATCAGGGACATGGCGCTCAATCCGGCCGGGCCGGCCCGGCGATGGCGGGCGAGGGGGCCGCGGATGCAGTCGCGCCGGCGACGAGATCGGCGGGATCGTGCGGCCCGCCATGGAACGAGGCGACGATGTTGCCGAACAGCGCCGGATCGACCTGGCGGAAGTAGATGGCGCCGCTCGGCATGGCGTCGGCATGCAGGGCCTGGCGCATGTCGGAGAACTGTGCTGCGCTTGCTGATGACGTCATAGACCTGCGGTGTCATCGGGATGCCGGTGGTGCGCGCCCGCTGGACCCATGCCTGGAAGTCGCCGGGCGTCATGGCAACGGCGGTGAAATGCTGCTGCTGGAAGCCTTCGCCGTTGTACTGGGTGTTCTCGCCCATGAAGCTGCCGGCGGCCTCAGCCTTCAGGTTGAGGCGCGTCACCATCCCGGCCATGGCGTAGATCTGGCTGCCGAGCGAGGGGATGAAGAACGACTGCATCACCGTGTTCGAGGTCAGCTTCAACGATACCGGCTGGTCGACCGGAAAGGGAAACTGGCCGACGCTGGCGATGCCGAGCGTCGGATAGATGAACAGCCATTTCCAGTCGTAGCCGACCACGCTGACCTGCAGCGCCTTCCCCGGCAGCGGCGCGTAGGGATCGAGCTCGTGGGTGCCGCGCCACAGCCAGACGGCCATGACGACCACGACGGCCACCGGCACGCCCCAGGCGAGAATCTCCAGCGGCCAGGAGAACGACCAGTTGGGCCGGTATGGCGATGACGAATTGCGGTAGCGGTAGCGCCACGCCAGCAGCGGGGTCAGCAGGAGAACCGGCAGCACGACGATAAGGAGGATCAGCAGGATCTCGATGAAGTAGCCGAGCTGTTGCGAGGCGACGAAACTCTGCGGCAGGAGAAAGGTGATGTCGTTGTAGGAGCAGCCGGAAAGCGGCAGCGCCACCGCCACCGCCGCCGCCGCACGCAGCAGGGGGCTTGTCCGCCGCGCGGTGCGATCAGCCACGGCTGTCGTCCTCGTTGCCGATCAGGCCATGATGTTCGAGGCGGGAAGTCATGAACCTCGCGCGCGGACGTTCGACGGGAAGGCGTGAGCCTTGTCCAAACGCTCCGGTCCGCGTGAAAGTTCCATCGTGCGACGATCCGGGGCCCTGCGGCCCCGGCGCGCCGTCTCGGCGATCGACGCCTGAGGGATTCTCGCCGCTACGGCTGCGGGCCGCAGAGCGCCAGGTCGCGCTCGGCGCGGAAGACGTTGGAATAGAGGTTGGAGACCCATTGGCGGCCGTTGGACGTCACCTGCAGATGGCGGATGGCCGTCTGGATGAACGGCGAGATCATGTTCCAGTAGAACTGCGGGTAGCGGTCGACCAGGTCGGCCGGGTTGCCGTAATTGAGCTGCCGGTTGAGGCCGGCCTCCTCGAACTCGTAGTAGAGCGCGTTGGCCTTGCGGATGTAGTGGGGGTCGCCAAGCTGGCCGATCAGATCGGCGGCGCGCAGCAGGCCAACCTCCTCGTCCACCTCCTCGATGCCGGCCGGAATGTTGCCCGGAAAGCGGGTGCCTTCGATGGCCCGACAGATGCGGTTCGCGTCGAACTGGGCGACGTCGCCGAAGCGGTGGTGGACGAACAGCTTTGAGCGGTCGACGTGATAGGGGGTGAGCGCCGCGTCGGACGAGCCGCGCGGGATCTTCACCTTCTGGCCCGCCGCGTCGATCACGAAACCGTCCTCGTCGTCGCCGGGCAGCAGCCCGCGCACATAGCCGATGTCGTGGAACAGGCAGGCGACGATCATGTGGGCGTAGTCGCTGGCCGACATGTCGGAGCGCAGCGCGCGGCCGCGCAGGATGTCGTGGCCGGCAATGGTCACCAGCATGGTGTGCTCGACGTTGTGGTAGAGCGCGTCGCTATTGCCGATGCACTCGAGCGCGATGCGCGCGACCGAAGGGACCAGCTCGACCAGGCGGCTTTCGGTCTGGCCGTAGCGGCGCTTCATATAGTCGGAGAGGAAGTGACCGAGGGCGTCGGCGGTCAGTTCGGGGACGGTGATCATCGGTTCGATTCCGAAAGGGCGGCGAGCCGCCGGGGTGTCCAAATTGGTATAGGTGGACCGGAATTTTCGCAATTGAATGAAATCGGCCCCGCGACGGCCTGGCGGGAGCACTCAAGCCCCGGTTTTCCGCGGTTTTTGGCCCGTCGCGCCATATTTCAGGTGCTTGCAATTCTTTAGCGGCGCCGCCGACGGCGCCCGTCTAACGTGCCGCCAAGAATCGTTGAAGGCGCACCGGCGCAGGGTTTGGGCATAGCGTGGCGAGCGGGCAGGGGATCAGGGTCGGAGTCGTCGGGCTCGGCGTTTTCGGGCGCCATCACGCCCGCCACTATGCCGGGCATCAGGACGCGCAGCTCGTTGCAGTGGCCGATGCTGACCGCGCCCGTGCCGATGCGGTCGCCGCCGACACCGGGGCCGAGGCGTTCACCGACCATCTTGGGTTGATTGGCAAGGTGGACGCGGTTTCGATCGCCGTGCCGGCCAGCGACCACCATGCTGTCGCCGCCGATTTCCTCGATGCCGGCGTGCACGTGTTCATGGAGAAGCCGCTCGCCGTCGACAGCGCCTCGGCCGAGGACCTGGTGGCGCGGGCCGAGCGCGCCGGCGTCATCCTCCAGGTCGGGCATATCGAGCGCTTCTCGCCGGCGGTGGGCGAACTCGCCCGGCGCCTCGCCGATCCGCGCCGCATCGCCGCGGTACGCAAGTCCGGCTGGACGGGACGTTCCGCCGATGTCGACGTCGTCCTCGACCTGATGATCCACGACATCGACCTGGTGCTGACGCTGGCCGGTTCGCCGGTCAAGTCGGTCGCCGCCGACGGCATGACGACGGTGAGCGGGCGGATCGATGAGGCGGAAGCCTGGCTCACCTTCGAGAGTGGCCTGATCGCGACGCTTTCGGCCAGCCGCTCGGCGCGCGAGAACCAGCGCATGCTCACCGTGACCGAGCCGGGCGCCATCTATGTCGCCGACCTCGCCGGCCCGACGCTGACCGTGAAGCCGCGCGGCGGCCAGGGCACGGCGCGGGCCATTCCGCTTACCCCCCACGACAATCTCGGCGCCCAGATCGCCGCCTTCCTCGACAGCGTCGCCCATGGTACGCCGCCGCTGGTCGACGGGCGGGCAGGGGCTGCCGCAGTTGCCATTGCCGAGCGCATCCAGGCGGCCATCGCCGACGGGGCCGCTTCGGCCAGACGGAGCATGTGAGAGCAATGAGTCCATCACGCCCGGCGCTTGCCATTGCCGAGGACAGCCGTATCCAGTTTTTCGACCTGCAGCGCCAGCGGGCGCGGCTGGAGAGCGATATCCGCCGCCGCATGGACGCCGTGCTGGCCCACGGCCAGTTCATCCTCGGCCCCGAGGTGACGCAGCTCGAGCAGAAGCTTGCCGCATTCGCCGGTGCCGGACACGCCATCGGCGTGTCGAGCGGCCGCGACGCGCTGATGATCGCGATGATGGCGATGGGCGTGAAGCCGGGCGACGCCGTCTTCGTGCCGGCCTTCACCTTCGCCGCCACCGCCGGCTCGGTGGTCTCGATCGGCGCCACGCCGGTCTTCGTCGACGTCGACGCGGCGACCTTCAACATGGACCCGGCGGATCTCGAGCGCGCCATCGCCGAGACGATTGACGCCGGCAAGCTGACGCCGCGCGCGGTGATGCCGGTCGATCTCTACGGCCTGCCGGCCGACTATGCCGCGATCGCGACGGTTGCCGCCCGCCACGGCATGACGGTGCTCGCCGATGCGGCGCAGAGCTTCGGCGGCGCCAGCGGAAACAAGCGCGTCGGCGCGCTGGCGCCGATCAGCGCCACCAGCTTCTACCCGACCAAGCCGCTCGGCTGCTACGGCGACGGCGGCGCGATCCTGGCCGAGGACGCCGAGCTGGCCGAGAAGGTGCGCATGATCCGCTCGCACGGTCGCGCCGGTGATGGCGACGAGGCGCATGTGCTGGGGCTCACCGGCCGGCTCGATTCGCTGCAGGCGGCGATCCTGCTCGCCAAGCTCGAAGTCTTCGAGGAAGAGCTGATGCGCCGCCGCGCCATCGCCGAACGCTACACCGCCGGACTTGCCGACGCGGTCGCGGTGCCGCGCATCCCGGCCGGCTACGCCAGCGCCTTCGCGCTCTACACCATCCGCGTTCCCGCGCGCGACGCCGTGCGCGAACGGCTCACCGGGGTCGGCATCGGCACTGGCCTGTTCTACCGGCTGGCGCTCCACCAGCACCCGGCGTTCAAGGACTATGACGGCCGCAAACTGCCGGTTTCCGAGACGCTGGCCAACGAGGTCCTCAGCCTGCCGATCCACCCCGACCTCACCGACGGCGAGGTCGACCGGGTGATTGCCGCGGTGCGCGACGTGGTTGGCTGAACGAACTCTGTTCATGCCCCATGACGGACTTGTGGTGCCCGGCGCCGACCGGGCACCGGTAACCGTCGGCGCACGCATCCGAATCGCTGAAGCCGGCGACTACTGGGTCCTTGCTTCCGCAGGGACGACGGGACAAGAGGTGCGGGTTCTGCGCCGCTGAAACTTGACCCGCCGGCACCGGCCGTTCCATGCTGCCGGTCCCACCTAATCGCACACACGCTCATTTCTGGAGGATCGGCCGATGCAGATGGTCACGGCTCATGGGGCACGCATGCCTGTCATCGGCTATGGAACGTTCCGCGCGGCGGGCGAAGACTGCGCCCGCGGCGTCACCGAAGCGCTGAAAGTCGGCTACCGCGCCGTCGATACCGCCGCCGGCTACCGCAACGAGGACAAGGTGGCGGAGGGCATCCGCGCCTCCGGCGTCAAGCGCGAGGACATCTTCCTCACCACGAAAGTGCCGCCCGAGCAGGCCGAGGAGAGCGCCTTCAAGGCAACCGTGGAGAACAGCCTGAAGCAGCTCGACGTCGACCAGGTCGACCTGCTGCTCATCCATTGGCCGAGCAAGACCGTGCCGATCGCCGACACCATCGCCACGCTCAACGCCTGCAAGGATGCTGGCTGGACCCGCCACATCGGCGTGTCGAACTTCACCTCCAAGCTGCTCGCCGAGGCCTGGGCCGCCACCAGCGCGCCGCTGGTTACCAACCAGTGCGAATACCACCCCTACCTCAACCAGGACGCCGTGATGGCGGCCTGCCGCGAATACGGCATGATCTTCACCGCCTATTCGCCGATCGCCCGCGGCGCCATGCTCAAGGACCCGGTAATCCAGCGCATCGCCAGGACCAAGGGCGTCACGCCGGCCCAGGTGGTGCTGCGCTGGGACATCCAGCAGGACAACCTCGTCACCATTCCCAAGAGCGTGACGCCGGAGCGCATCCGCACGAACTTCGACGTCTTCACCTTCACGCTCAGCGATGCCGAGATGGCCGAGATCAGCGGACTGTCGCGCACCCACAAGCTGCGCGTGGCGAACCCGGCGGTGGCGCCGGACTGGGACGAGTGACGACCTCGACGGCGTGAAGCCCGCACGCGGCGAAGCGGAATGCGGGGTTGGCCACCGCGGCCCCGGATTGCGCTGCGCTCCATCCGGGCTACACGGCTGACGGTGAGCCCTACCGCCCGAAGGCCCGGTTCCACAGGTGCCGCGCATTGGCGAGCTGGTCGTTGACCAGCCTGCCGAGGACGTCCCAGTTGACGATCTCGCGCTTCTCGAGGAGCGGTGCGGCCGGATTGGGCGGCAGCACGGCGTCGTGGATGTATGCCGCCGCGATCGTGATCGCGATGCCGATAACGATGCCTTGCAACATGCGCATGAATCATCTCCGCCGCTGAGAGCAAGCCTGTCACCGGCCGGCCAGTCTGGGCCAGAACGGCGATTCCGGGAAGAGACGGCGAACCGCATGTCGGCTCGCCGGCTGCGGACGGGGCAACCTTCGACGCGGGCGTCCTGGAGGATCGCCGCGCATTTCACCGGGACGCGCCGGTGCGCCTGTGGCGGACGCGCGAGATTGCCGCCTTCGTCGAAAGCGTCGGCAGCCTCAGCCGATGATGGCGCCGATGCCGCGCCAGACGACGTAGACGCCGACGGCGCCGACGATGACGGCGAAGGCGGTGGAAAGCGCCCTGCGCTGGCCGGCGAGGCGGCGCGCCGTCGCCGTGCCGGCGAAACCGCCCACGGCGCCGCCGGCAAGCAGCAGGAGCACGATCCACCAGTCGACCAGCCCGGAGAGGGCGTAGTTGGCGGCGGTGGTGGCGCCGAAGCTGGTCACCGAGACCAGCGACGAGGCGATGGCGTTGATCAGCGGCATGCCGGTGGCCATCACCAGGCCGGGGACGATGAGGAAGCCGCCGCCGATGCCGAAGAAGCCGGAGAGGAAGCCGGTGGCGAGCGCCGCCGCGGCGAGGCGGGGAACCAGCCGCCCGGCCGAGCGCCGGTTGAGTTCGACCTCGGGGTGTCCGGCGCCCGGCGGCCGGCGCACCATCGATACGGCGATCACGATCATGACGAGGCCGAAGAGCGCCAGCAGGTGGTTGCCGTCGATCGCCTTGCCGACCGTGGAGCCAACGGCGGCGCCGGCGATGCCGAAGACGGCGTAGGTGATGGCGCAGGCCGCCTTGACGTGGCCGGTGCGCCAGTGGCCGTAGAGGTTGATGGCGGCGTTGGCGGCCACCGCCAGCGCACTGGTGCCGATGGCAACGTGCGGGCTCCTGACGCCGACCACATAGACCAGCAGCGGCACGGCGAGCACCGAGCCGCCGCCGCCGATGAGGCCGAGCGAGAAGCCGACGAGGCCCCCGGAGAGCACCGCCAGCACGTCCTGGAAGAAGGTCATGATGTGCAAAGGCGCGCCGTCTGGTCATGAGACCCGGCGCGCCGCCTTGTGTTGCGGGTTGGTAAGCGGTGTTAGCCGCAGATGGTCCGGAAGCCGGCGCGCTTCCAGCCGTAGATGCCGCCGACCAGATTGTAGGCGTTGCCGTTGGTCAGCGAAGCCAGCGCCCGGCCATTCACCTTGGTGCGGTTGCCCGAGGCGCAATGGAAGACGATCGGCTTGTCCTGGGGCAGGTTGGCGGGCTTGCCGCGCGCCAGCTCGGACAGGGGAAGCTCGATCGCCCCGGGAATCCGCTCCGCCGCCATCTCGTAGCGCTCGCGGACGTCGACAAGGACGGCATGGTTCTCGATCAGGGTGTGCGCCTCGACGGCGTTGATGTCCTTCAGCATATCGGTTTCCTGTTACCGGGGGAGGCCGGGGGGTTGCAGAACACGGTCTTGAGCATGGACAGGAACAGAGCCACGTCAGGGTCGGCGATCGAATAGTGCAGCGTCTGTCCGTCGCGCCGGAAGGCGATGAGGCCGTCCTCGCGCATCAGGGCCAGATGCTGCGACGCCGCCGACTGACTGAGCCCCACGCTTTCCGCCAGCGCCCCGACGCTCATCTCGCCGGCATCGGCGAGATGGCACAGCAGCAACAGGCGCCGCTCGTTGGAGAGCAGCTTCATCATGTGGGAGGCTTCCCGCGCCTTGTCGGCGAGGTCGCTGAAACCGGCGGTCGGCGCCGTTTGCATCGAAATGCCATCCATGAACGTTGACCACTATGTCCTGTCCATTAGCGTTGACTAATTTAGGGAGTGCTAATATATATGTCAACACTGGAATAACTCGAAATATGGAGAACCCCATGACCGCCAAGGCTAAACCGCAGGTTCGCGCCTTTTTCGACCGGGCGACCAACACGGTGAGCTACCTGATCGTCGATCCCGAGACCCGCCACGGCGCCGTCGTCGACCCGGTGCTCGACTACGACCAGCGCACCGGCAAGGCCGCCACCCGCTCCGCCGATGAAATCCTCAAGACTGTCGCGGAGGAGGGCCTGACCATCGACTGGGTGCTGGAGACCCACGCCCATGCCGATCACCTGTCCGGCGCCCCCTACGTCAAGCTCAAGACCGGCGCCAAGGTCGGCATCGGCGAGCACATCCGCGAGGTGCAGAAGATCTTCCGCCCGGTGTTCAACGCCACCGACGTCTCCGGCGACGGCAGCGAGTTCGACCATCTGTTCGCAGAGGGCGAGCACTTCGCCATCGGCCATCTCGACGCCACCATCCTGCACACGCCCGGCCACACGCCGGCCTGCGTCTCCTATGTGGTGGGCGACGCCGTCTTCGTCGGCGATACGCTGTTCATGCCCGACTACGGCACCGCCCGCGCCGATTTCCCCGGCGGCGATGCGCGCACCCTTTACCGCTCGATCCAGAAGCTGCTGGCGCTGCCGGACGAGACGCGCATCTTCGTCTGCCACGACTACCTGCCGGACGGCGGCCGCAAGGACTATGCCTGGGAAACGACGATCGGCGGGGAGCGCAAGAACGTCCAGCTCGACGGCGTCAGCGAGGATGAGTTCGTGAAATGGCGCGAGGGGCGCGATTCCGGTCTGGCGGCGCCGCTGCTGCTGCTGCCCTCAATCCAGACCAACATCCGCGCCGGCAAGCTGCCGCCGGCGGAGGCCAACGGCGTCTCCTACATCAAGATCCCGGTGAAGCTTTCCGAGCCGGAAGCGGCCTGATCCCCTGATCGGAACCTGCCCGAGCCCCTGGCATTGGTCGGGAGGCTCGGCAGGGGCCCCTTGCGCGTGAGGCCGCCGCGGGTCGCCGGCGGCATGACGTCGCCCGCCGAAAAATGCTAAAACGCCCGGCCCGCCGCGTGTTGCGGTGCAACAACGGCTCGCGATCTTGAGCACTGCCTCATCAAGCATGACGACGGCCGTCGACGGTGCCGATCCACCTCCGCCGACAACGGGCTTCTGGACGCTCACGATCGGCTCCATCGGGGTGGTCTACGGCGACATCGGCACCAGCCCGATCTACGCCTTCCGCGAGGCGATGCAGGCGGCCGCGGAAGGGCCCGGGGTAAGCCGGGCTGCCGTCTTCGGCGTGCTCTCGCTGATCTTCTGGTCGCTGATCGTCGTCGTCACGCTCAAATACGTCCTGCTGCTCACCCGCGCCGACAACCGCGGCGAGGGCGGCACCTTCGCGCTGATGGCGCTGGCGCAGGAATCGTTCAAGCGCGCGGCGCCGTTCATCGTCGTCCTCGGGGTCACGGCGGCGGCGCTCTTCTACGGCAACGCCATCATCACGCCGGCGCTCTCGGTGCTCTCCGCCGTCGAGGGTCTGGAAGTCGTCGAGCCGGTGCTGCAATCGTCGATCCTGCCGCTCACCTTCGTCATCCTCATTGCGCTCTTCGTCGTCCAGTCGCGCGGGACCCATCGCGTGGCGGCGCTGTTCGGCCCGGTCAGCGCCGTCTGGTTCGTCACGCTGGCGGGCGCCGGGATCGTGCCGATCGTCCGCCATCCGGGCGTGCTCCTGGCGCTCAACCCTTTCTACGGGCTGGAATTTCTGTTCGCGCACGGCATCATCAGCCTGGTGACGCTGGGGGCCGTCTTCCTGGCCGTCACCGGCGCCGAGGCGCTCTACGCCGACCTCGGCCATTTCGGACGGAGGCCGATCCAGGTGGCGTGGCTGGGTCTGGTGCTGCCGGCCCTGGTGGTCAATTATTTCGGCCAGGGCGCCTTGCTGCTGGCGATGCCCGGTGCGCTGAACAACCCGTTCTTCCTGCTCTATCCCGACTGGGCGCGGCTGCCGATGGTGGTGCTGGCCACCGCGGCAACGGTGATCGCCAGCCAGGCGGTGATCACCGGCACCTTTTCGATGAGCCGCCAGGCAGTGCAGCTCGGCTTGCTGCCGCGCCTCGAGATCCGCCACACCTCGGAGGCCCATCCCGGGCAGATCTTCGTGCCGCGGGTCAATGCATTCCTGCTCATCGGCGTGCTGCTGCTGGTCGGCCTGTTCCGCTCGTCGGGCGCTCTGGCCGGCGCCTACGGCATCGCGGTGACCGGCACGATGGTGGTGACGGCGCTGCTCGCCTTCGTCGTGGTGTGGCGCGGATGGCGCTGGCACCTGGTCGCCGCCACGGCGCTGATGCTGCCGTTCCTGGTGGTCGACGTCGCTTTCCTCGTCGCCAATCTGCTCAAGATCATGTCCGGCGGCTGGGTGCCGCTGCTGCTCGGCGCCGCGCTGATGGTGGTCATGCTCACCTGGCGGCGCGGCATGCAGATCCTTTTCGCCAAGACGCGGCGCAGCGAGGTGCCGCTCAACGAGCTGGTCGACAAGCTGGAGGCCGATCCGCCGCCACGCATCGCCGGCACGGCGATCTTCCTGACCAGCGATCCGATAAGCACGCCGACCGCGCTGCTCCACAGCCTCAAGCATTTCCACGTGCTGCACGAGGTGAACGCGATCCTGACGGTGGTGATGGACGAGCGGCCGCGGGTGCCGGCCAAGGAGCGCGTCACGGTCGAGCACATCTCGGCCTCGTTCGTGCGCATCACCGTGCGCTATGGCTTCACCGAAAGTCCGAACCTGCCGCGGACGCTGGCGCGCATCAAGGACGAGGACTTCGCCTACGACGCGATGAAGACCACCTTCTTCCTGTCGCGGCGCTCGCTGAAGGCCTCGAAGAAATCGGGCATGCCGCTGTGGCAGGACCGGATCTTCATCCCGCTGGCGCGCAATGCCGACGATGCCTCCAGCTATTTCGGCCTGCCGACCGACCGCGTGGTCGAAATCGGCACGCAGGTGACGATCTGAGCCGGCACCCGCGCTTTCAGAGATAGAAGCTCGGCAGGAAGAGGATCAGGACGCCCTGGATTTCCAGGCGCCCCAGGATCATCGCCAGGGACAGCAGCAGCTTGGTCGCATCGGACAGGCTGCTGAAGTTGCCGGCAGGGCCGATGATCGGACCGATGCCGGGGCCGGCATTGGCCATGCATTCAGACACGCCCGACATCGCGGTTTCCATGTCGAGCCCCGTGAAGGCCACCGCCAGCGAAAGCACGACGAAGGTCGCCAGATAGAGGAAGGCGAAGGTGCCCACCGAGCTGACCGCGTCGTCGGTCATCACCTTGCCGCCGTAGTGGATGCGCGAGGTGCGGTGCGGGTGGAGCAGGTGGGTCACGTGCTGGGCGGCGACCCGGTAGAGCACGATCAGCCGCATTGTCTTGAGCCCGCCCGCGGTCGAGCCCGTGCAGCCGCCCGGAAAGGTGAACAGCAGGAACGATACCGCCACGAAGGGACCCCATTTGAGATAGTCGGTCGAGGCGAAGCCGGTCGTGGTGACCACGGAGGTGATGTTGAACGCCGCCTCGGTCAGGGCGGAGAAGAAGGACAACTGGCCGGTCAGCCACACATAGAGGGTGACGACCAGAACGAAGACGGCGAGCATGCCGAGAAAGACCGGGATCTGGGGGTCGATGCGCTCGCGCCAGCGGCCGGGCCTCAGCACCCTCAGATAGGCAATCATGGGCAGCGCGCCCGAGATCATGAAGACGACGCTCGCCCATTCGAGCGCCGGGCTGTGGAAGTAGCCGAAGGAAGCGTCGTGGGTGGCGAAGCCGGCGGTGGGCAGCGTCGTCAGCGCGTAGTTGAGCGCGTCGAAGGGCGACATGCCGAGCGCCCAGTAGGTGAGGATGCAGGCGACCGTGAGCAGGACGTAGACCCGCCCCACCAGTCCCGCGACATGCTGCGCCTTCGGCATCACATCCTCGGAGCGGTCGGAGGATTCCATGCGGAAGAGCTGCATGCCGCCGATCCTCAGGAACGGCAGCACGATGATCGCCAGCCCGATGATGCCGAGCCCGCCCAGCCACTGAACCGTCGACCGCCACAGCAGGACCGACGCCGGCATCGTGTCGAGGCCGACGATCACCGTCGAGCCGGTCGTGGTAAAGCCCGACACCATCTCGAAATAGGCGTCGACGAAGCGCAAACCGATCGGATGCCACATCAGGGGCAAGGCGGCGAAGGCGGGGACAACGAACCACGACACCGACGTCAGCAGCGCCGCGTCGCGGAAGCGCAGCTCGAACGGACGGCCCTTGGTGGTGAGGATGCAGGCGCCGGCGAAAGCCGCGGTGATCGTCGCGCTCGCCGCGAATACCACCGCTCCGGCGTCGCCGTCGGCGACCGCCACCAGTGCCATCAGCACCTCGCCGCCGGCGGTCACCAGCAGGATCCATCCGAGCGCCAGCACGGCCGGCCAGATCTTGGGCAGCATGCATCTCACCTGCCGGCACGCCGGGGCAGGAAGGGCGCCCGTCTCAGCCGCGGCCGGCGGACGGCTATGGACAGTTTGGCGCCCGAGCGCAAGCCCCCTTCTGAGCCTGTGGAAAGCGGCCCCCGACGATTTGACGGGAGGCGCCGGGGCGGCGACTGTTGGGCGATGACCCGCCATCTCATCAAGCTCTGCGTCGGTTGCGATTCGATCGACGACCTCACCGAGTGGATCGACATGCGCATGGCGGAGAAGCGCCGTGCCCGCGAACCGCTGGAGCACCACCATGTGACGCGCATGGTGCCGAAGCAGATCGCCGACCTGTTCGATGGCGGCTCGCTCTACTGGGTGATCAAGGGCAATGTTCAGGCGCGCCAGCGCCTCGTGGACATCCGGCCGTTCGTCGACCGCGAGGGCATCGGCCGCTGCCGGCTGGTGCTGGAACCGAAGGTGGTGCCCACTGAATGGCAGCCGAAGCGGCCCTTCCAGGGCTGGCGCTATTTTCCCGCCAAGGATGCGCCGGCGGACCTCGGCCGCGGCCGGCACGGCGACCTTCCGCCGGAGTTCCTCGCCGAGCTGGCGGTCCTCGGCCTGCGCTGAGCCCCGGCGCCCCCCTTGCGCCCGCAGGTAGAAATGCCGGAAGTCCGCCACTTTTGGCAGTTGTTGACGAATTATTGGCGGTTTTTATGCATCGTGCGCCTGATCGCCTGTTGCGATTCGATTCGACCTCCCACGGCGCCTGTCCATGCCCACCATCCTGCCGCCAGCGAACTCGGCCCATGTCATCGTTCTCGGCAACGAGAAGGGTGGCTCGGGAAAGTCGACGCTGGCCGTGCACATCATCGTCGCCCTGCTCAAGGCAGGCCGCCGGGTGGCGTCGATCGACACCGACAGCCGCCAGCTTTCGCTCACCCGCTACCTCGACAACCGGGCGCGCTGGGCGCGACGGAGCGGCATGGCGCTGGAGCTGCCGAGCCACTTCTCCGTCGAACTGGGTGAGGGCGAGCGCATCCGCGACATCGAGGAGCGCGAATTCGCCCGTTTCACCGAGATCGTCGAGCGGCTGGGGGAGACGGTCGATTTCGTCGTCATCGACACGCCGGCGAACGATTCCTATCGCATGCGGCTGAGCCACGCGCTCGCCGACACGCTGGTCACCCCGGTCAACGACAGCTTCGTCGATCTCGACGTGCTCGGCCGCATCGAAGGGCCGCCCTATTCCGTCGCCGCGGTCAGTCAATATGCCCGTCTGGTCGAGGAGGTGCGGGCGAAGCGCCTGGAGACGGTGCCAACCGGCACCGACTGGGTGGTCGTGCGCAACCGCCTGGCGACGCTGTCGAGCCGCAACCAGCGCGCCGTGACCGAAGGTCTCGACCTGCTGGCGGGAGATCTCGGCTTCCGCGTCGCCTATGGCATTTCGGAACGCGTCATCTTCCGCGAATTCTTCCCGATGGGCCTGACCGCCTTCGACCCGTTCGCGCGGGCGGTGCTCGGCACCCGGCCGACCATGTCGCATGTCGCCGCCCGGTCGGAAATCCGCGATCTCATCGACTGCCTGCGCCTGCCCGTGCGCCCGCCGGCCGTCGCCCCGCTCGAGCAGGCGGCGGTGGCGCCGTTGCCGCTTGCCGGCGCCGAACAGGCGGCGGTGTAGCTTTCCGGCCCCACCGATTTCTCTCAAAGGCGGGATACGCGACTCTGCCAGAATCGGTTAAAGGTTGACGGATGCGCGATGTGCGAAGGTTTCAACCGGCCCACGTCATCGTTCTCGGCAACGAAAAAGGGGGCTCGGGCAAATCGACGACGGCGATGCACGTCATCGTCGCCTTGCTTAAGAGCGGGGCGCGCGTCGCCTCGATCGATACCGACGGCCGCCAGCGCTCGCTGACCCGCTACGTCGAAAACCGCGTGGCCTGGGCCAGAAAGACCGGGTTGCCGCTCGAGGTGCCGATCCATTTCACGGTGCCGCCGGCCGAGGGCGAACTGGTCTCCGAGATCCAGGATCGCGAGTTCCGCGCCTTCGCCGAGGCCGTGAGCCGCACCGAATACGGCTTCGACTACGTCGTCATCGACACGCCCGGCCACAACACCTACCTGATGCGCGTCAGCCACGCGATGGCCGATACGCTGATCACGCCGATCAACGACAGCTTCGTCGATTTCGACGTCCTCGGCCGCGTCGACCCGGAGACGCTGGAGGTTCTCGGGCGCAGCCACTACGCCGAGCTGGTGGCCGAATCACTTCGCCAGCGGCGCCTGGTGGACGACCGGGAGAGCGATTGGGTGGTGGTGCGCAACCGCCAGACGGCGCTGGCCAGCCGCAACCGGCGCAATATCGAGCGTGGCCTCAAGCAATTGTCGGACATGGCCGGCTTCCGGCTGGCCGACGGCATCTCCGAGCGCGTCATCTTCCGCGAGCTTTTTCCCAGCGGCCTGACCGCGCTCGATACCTTCGGCGCAGAGGGCGGCGATGCCGCACCGACGCTCTCCCATCTCTCGGCGCGCAACGAGGTGCGCAACCTTCTCGACACGCTCAACCTGCCCGCGCTCAGGCGGGCGCCCTCCGGCCCGGCCGCGGCCAAAGGCGGGCGCTCGTCGGCTGACGACGAGGGACGGTTGCGCGGCGCCCTGTGAACGCCACATGATAGGCGTTCGATAGGCGCCAGCGAGTGCCGGGGAGCCATCGCCGATGGCGACAGACAACAGCAAGGAGAGGGCTCCGGCCCGCCGCGACGATGCGGGCGTGCCGGAGGCGCGGTCGCGGCCGCAGGAGATCGAAGCCTTCCTGGAGGCGGCCCGGACCATGGCGCCGGCCGAAACCGCCGGCGGGCGCGGGCGGCTGATCTTCGCCCTCGACGCCACCATGAGCCGCCAGCCGACCTGGGACACGGCGCTCAAGCTCCAGTCGGAGATGTTCGAGGAGGCCGCCAAGGTCGGCGGGCTCGACATCCAGCTTGCCTACTATCGCGGCTTCCACGAATGCCGGGCGAGCCGCTGGGTCGGCGACGCGCGGGCCTTGCGCGACCTGATGACGACCATCGACTGCCGCGGCGGCCACACCCAGATCGGCCGCATCCTGGCCCACGCGCGCAAGGAGACCGGCAAGAAGAAGGTCAACGTGCTGGTCTTCGTCGGCGACGCGATGGAGGAGAAGATCGACGATCTCGCCGCCGCCGCTGGCGAACTGGGGCTTCTCGGCCTCAAGGTGTTCATCTTCCAGGAGGGACGCGACGCCTCGGTCGAGCGCGCCTTCCGCGAGATCGCCCGGCTGTCGGGCGGCGCCTATGCGCGCTTCGACGTCAACGCCGCCGGGCAGCTTGCCGAACTGCTGAGGGCGGCGGCGGTCTATGCCGCCGGCGGCCTCAAGGCGCTCGCCAAGGGCGGCGCGGGCGCCCAGCGCCTGCTCGAACAGCTCCGGTAGGGCGATGGCCTATTTCGGCATCGGGCTCATCCTGCTCGCCATCCTCGTGGTCATCGGTCGCGCCTTCGTCGCGGCGGATGCCCGCGCGATCGTCCGGGCGATCCGCTACTTCACCGGCGGCGTGCTCCTCATCGTCGGCGTCGTGCTGGCCTTCGCCGAGCGTGCCGGCCTCGGCATCCTGCTCATCTCGGCCGGGGTCTCGATCATCGCCACCGGGCGCATCGGCCCGCTCGATCTCGGCGGTCACGGGCGCCGTTCGCCGGGATCGCGCTCGGCGGTGAAGTCGCGCTTCTTCGAGATGAGCCTCGACCACGACAGCGGTGACATGCGCGGGCGCGTGGTTGCCGGCCGCCTGGCCGGACGGGAACTCGACGAGCTGGACGATCAGACGCTGCGCGACCTCGCGGCGGAGGTCGCCGGTGACCCGGAGAGCGTGGCGCTATTCGAAGCTTATCTCGACCGCCGGATGCCCGGCTGGCGTGAGCACGTCGAGGCCGATGCGGCAGCGGGGGCGGGCGGCACGGCGGATTCGGGCGCCATGACTGATGAGGAGGCCTATCAGATCCTTGGCCTTGCGCCCGGTGCCAGTGCTGGGGAAATCAGGGCGGCCCACCGCCGGCTCATGATGCGCGTGCATCCCGACCAGGGCGGCTCGACGTTCCTCGCGGCGAAAATCAACCAGGCTAAGGACAGGCTTCTCGGCAATCATCGCTAAGTCCCGCTACTCCGTACACAAACGGACCCCTTGCGAACGTCCCCATCTTGTCAGTCAGTGATTGCCAGGCACTTAAAATCGTGCCGTTTGAGGTAGACGCATGCGGCGCGCGCCGTGCTCTTGTCGGCAAACCCGGCGAAACGCGCCCGGTAGAGCGTGGTGTCGCCCACCGTCACCGGCTCGGTGTAGGGCGACGCCTTGGCGAGCACGGTCGAGCCCTTCGACAGCGCCTGGTCGAGGATGTCCTCGGCCGAGGACTGTGTCGGCGTGGCGGCAATCTGGATCTTCCAGCCGGTAATGACCGCTCCGGGCGAGGCGGCGTCGCTGGTGTCGTCTTCGCTCGATGCGTCGCCCTGATCGACCGGCGGGCTCGTCGGATCGACGGCGGCGAGGGCAAAGATCGAGTTGGCGCCGACAAGCGTGGCGATGTTCGTGGGCGTTGCCGGTTTTGCCGGCGCGGGGACGGTGGCCACTACCGGCGAGACGGCTGGCGCCGGCGGCGTGGCTGCGGCGATCGAGGCGGTACTGCCATCGTCGATCGCCGGGCGCGGCTGCGGGACCGGCAGGTCCTTGGGATCGATGGACGCGACCGCTCGGGTGTCGCCGGGAATGAAGGCGGTGCGCGCGCCGGTCGAGGCCTTGGGCAGATAGTCGCTGATCAGGCTCGCCATGTGCTGATCGCGCCAGCGGCTGGTCTCGCTGCCCAGCACCACGCCGACAATCTGTCGATTGCCGCGGCTGACCGAGGAAACGAGGTTAAAGCCCGAGGCGCGCGTGTAGCCGGTCTTGATACCATTCACCCCGGCGACCCTGCCGAGCAGATGGTCGTGATTGCTGATGCGGCGGCCGTGCCAGACGAAGCTCGGCGTCGAGAAATAGGAGAAATATCGCGGATGGTGCTCCTGCAGCGCGCGGCCGAGCGTGGCCATGTCGCGGGCGGTGGTCATCTGGCTGGAGTTGGGCAGGCCGGACGCGTTGCGGAAGGTCGTCCGCGACATGCCGATTTCGTGCGCCTTGTCCGTCATCCGGCGGGCAAAGGCGGTCTCGGTCCCGCCGAGATATTCGCCGATGGCGCAGGCGACATCGTTGGCCGACTTGGTCACGATCGCCAGAATGGCGTCACGCGCGCTGATCGTCTCGCCGGGCCTGAAGCCGAGCTTCGAGGGCGCCTGGCCCGCGCAATGGGGCGAAACCGAAATTCTCGTGCCGAGCGACGTCTTGTGCTCATCGAGCGAATCGAAGAGCAGGTAAAGCGTCATCATCTTGGTGAGCGAGGCGGGATAGCGCCGGGCGTCGGGAGCCTCCGAAAAGAGCGTCTTGCCGGTCTTGGCGTCGACGATGATGGCCGAATCAGGCGCAGCCGTAGCACTGTGCGGCATGGCGCCAACCGCCACCGCCATCAGACCTGCCGCTGCTATCAGCCGTATTCCCATCGCCCCGCAATCACGCCCACCGATTCGCGCTAACATACAATACCCGTCCCATGCCGGCACAGACAAACGCGCCGGCTTGCATCCCCGAGGCCGCCCCATTCCGGTCGGTTGTATCCGAGGGCGCCTGCACATCGCCGCTTGCAGCGCAGCCGATTGCGCGGACCTGGATTTCCCGCCGGTGGCCTCAATCCACGCCTGCCGTTGCAGGCGTCACGATGGCCAACAGTATGAAAGCCACGTTACCGATCGGTAAAGTCCCAATCCGGACTGGATGTGAATCCGGCTGCGAAATGTCATGGTGCAATGCACAAAATTCGCTTGACTTGAATGCTGCACTGCACATATTCCAGTTTTCATCGGTTGAAACGCGCCGGCCGCGCACGCGGCCCTGGCGGAGTTTGGGAAAGAGCGAAAATGAGTGCGTTCGACATTCAGGGTTTCGGCAAGGAGAACATCGACGTGGCGTTGAAAAGCGCCGACGCGGTGAGCAAGGGCATGCAGGCCATGGCGGTTGAGGCGGTGGACTATTCCAAGCGCAGCTTCGATGCCGGCGGCGCCGCCGTGGAAAAGCTGTTCGCGGCCAAGAGCCTCGATACGGCCGTGGCGGTGCAATCGGAGGTCGTCCGCTCGGCCTATGAGGACTATGTCGGCCAGATGGCGCGGATGAGCGAGATCGTGACCAACATGGCCAAGGGCGCCTACCAGCCCTACGAGGCCTTCTTCGGCAAGTTTGGAATGTAGGTCCGCGCCCGGGGGCCCCTGCCAGACGACGGAGCCGGGGATTGTGGGATGAAAGCGAGCCCGGCGTGATCGCCGGGCTTTTTCGTTGCATGCAGGGCGATGCCGCCGCAGACGGCTTCACAAGGCCGGTTTTAGACCTACATATCGGGCGGTTCCCCTGGTCCCGTCCGGCGGCCGGATTTAAGCGAGATAGACGCGCGGGCTAACGGCAATTTGATCGTTGACGGCACGCGCGGTTTGTCGGCAGGATTTCGTCTCGAGAGTACCCAAAGTCGGACGCGATATGAGCAACGAGAATTGTCGCCCCGATTCCGATGGTGGCGATGCAAGCACGAGCATTGTCACCAAGACCCGGCCGAAGACCAAACGGCCGAGCCTTTACCGCGTTCTGATCCTCAATGACGATTACACGCCGATGGAATTCGTCGTGCATGTGTTGGAGAGGTTCTTTCAGAAGGGACGGGAGGAAGCGACCCAGATCATGTTGCACGTGCATCAGCATGGGGTCGGTGAGTGCGGTATCTACACCTACGAGGTCGCCGAGACCAAGGTGACCCAGGTGATGGATTTCGCGCGGAAGCATCAGCATCCGCTACAATGCGTGATGGAAAAGAAGTGAGGTCGTCCGGTGCCGTCATTCTCCCGCAGTCTTGAGAAGGCCCTCCATCAGGCGCTGGCACTGGCCGGCGAGCGCCGTCAGGAATACGCAACGCTTGAGCATCTGCTGCTGGCGCTGATCGACGATCAGGACGCCGCCGCGGTCATGCGTGCGTGCAACGTCGATCTCGACGTGCTGCGCCGCAGCCTGGTCGAGTACATCGACACCGAGCTCGCCAACCTGGCGACCGGCTCGGGCGAGGATTCCAAGCCCACCGCCGGCTTTCAGCGCGTCATCCAGCGCGCCGTCATTCACGTGCAGTCGTCTGGCCGCGAGGAAGTGACCGGCGCCAACGTGCTGGTTGCCATCTTCGCCGAGCGCGAGAGCCATGCCGCCTATTTCCTGCAGGAGCAGGAGATGACCCGCTACGACGCGGTCAACTACATCAGCCACGGCATCGCCAAGCGGGCCGGCATGTCCGAATCGCGGCCGGTGCGCGGCGTCGATGACGACGCGGCCACGGTCGAAGGGCGCGACGAGACCAAGAAGAAGGCCGATGCGCTCGAGGCCTATTGCGTCAATCTCAACGACAAGGCGCGCAAGGGCCGCATCGATCCGCTGATCGGCCGCGACGCGGAGATCAGCCGCACCATCCAGATCCTCTGCCGCCGGCAGAAGAACAACCCGCTGTTCGTCGGCGACCCCGGCGTCGGCAAGACCGCGATCGCCGAGGGGCTGGCCAAGCGCATCGTCGAAGGCGACGTCCCCGAGGTGCTTGCCAAGTCGACGGTGTTCGCGCTCGACATGGGCACGCTGCTCGCCGGCACCCGCTACCGCGGCGATTTCGAGGAACGCCTCAAGCAGGTGATCAAGGAAATCGAGGAGTTCCCCGGCGCGATCATGTTCATCGACGAGATCCACACGGTGATCGGCGCCGGCGCCACCTCCGGCGGCGCCATGGATGCGTCGAACCTGCTCAAGCCGGCGCTCGCCTCCGGCACGATCCGTTGCATCGGCTCGACCACCTACAAGGAGTATCGCCAGTTCTTCGAGAAGGACCGGGCGCTGGTCCGCCGCTTCCAGAAGATCGATATCGCCGAGCCGTCGATCCCCGATGCCATCGCGATCCTCAAGGGCCTCAAGCCCTATTTCGAGGAGTATCACCGGGTCCGCTACACCGGCGATGCGATCAAGAGCGCGGTCGAGCTGTCGTCGCGCTACATCAACGACCGCAAGCTGCCCGACAAGGCCATCGACGTCATCGACGAGACCGGCGCATCGCAGATGCTGCTGCCCGAGTCGAGGCGGCGCAAGACCATCGGCGTCAAGGAGATCGAGGACACCATCGCCACCATGGCGCGGATTCCGCCGAAGACCGTGTCGAAGGACGATGCCGAGGTGCTGCAGCATCTCGACGAGACGCTGCGCACCGTCGTCTACGGCCAGGACAAGGCGATCGAGAAGATCTCCTCGGCGATCAAGCTCGCCCGCGCCGGCCTGCGCGAGCCGGAGAAGCCGATCGGCTGCTACCTGTTCTCCGGCCCGACCGGCGTCGGCAAGACCGAGGTCGCCCGCCAGCTCGCCTCGTCGCTCGGCGTCGAGCTGATCCGCTTCGACATGTCGGAATACATGGAGCGCCACACCGTGAGCCGCCTGATCGGCGCGCCTCCCGGCTATGTCGGCTTCGACCAGGGCGGCCTGCTGACCGACGGCGTCGACCAGCATCCGCACTGCGTGCTGCTGCTCGACGAGATCGAGAAGGCCCATCCGGACCTGTTCAACATCCTTCTGCAGGTCATGGACCACGGCAAGCTGACCGACCACAACGGCAAGCAGGTCGATTTCCGCAACGTCATCCTGATCATGACCACCAACGCCGGCGCCAGCGAGCTGGCCAAGTCGGCCATCGGCTTCGGCCATTCGGTGCAAGGAAGGCGACGACATGGAGGCGATCAACCGCCTGTTCGCGCCCGAGTTCCGCAACCGCCTCGACGCCATCGTGCCGTTCGGCAACCTGCCGCCGGAGGTCGTCTACCAGGTGGTGCAGAAGTTCGTGCTTCAGCTCGAGGCGCAGCTCGCCGACCGCGGCGTCACCTTCGACCTGACCGAAGACGCCATCAAATGGCTCGCCGACAAGGGCTACGACAGCCGCATGGGCGCCCGCCCGCTCGGCCGCGTCATCCAGGAGCACATCAAGCAGCCGCTGGCCGAGGAGGTGCTGTTCGGCAAGCTGAAGAAGGGCGGCACGGTCAAGGTCAGCGTCAAGGCGGACGCCAGCGGGCTTGACCTCGAAGCCATCGAGGACGGGCCGGTAACGCCGAAGCCCGAGCCGACGCCGCGCAAGCCGCGGGCGCCGCGCCGCCGGCGGCCGCCGCCGGCCAAGAAGGCGGCCCCGCCGACGGATAACAGCCCGCCCAATGGTGGCGAGGGCGGCGGCAAGCGCGGCCTGGTGCCGAAGGTGCCGCTCAAGACCACCTGAGGCGGCAGACACGGAATCAAGAAGGGCGGCTCTCGGGCCGCCCTTTGACGTTCGCGGCCCAGCGGATGATCCGCGGCGGTGCCGCGTTTCGCTCTCGCTGTGGCCGCCTGCGGCTGGTATGGGTTGGCCGGTGCCACCGTCTCACACCGGGCCAGCATGCGTACCAACCCGCGACAGATGCGCCTGACGCCCGAACTGGTGGCTCGTGTCGCGCGCCCGATCGACGATCCCGGCGACGCGGCCTATCCCGATGTGGTCTGGTCGACCGATGCGGATCGCGCCGAAGCGCTCGCCAGGCTCCGGGCAGCCGGACCTGCCGGCGGCGAAGTATGGGTTTTTGCCTACGGTTCGCTGATCTGGAACCCGTCGTTTCAATTCGCCGAGCGTCGTCGCGGCCGCGTACGCGGCTGGCATCGCTCGTTCTGCATGGGCTGGATCACGCGCTATCGGGGCACGCCGGAGCAGCCCGGCCTGATGCTGGTTCTCGACCAAGGCGGCGAATGCGAGGGCGTCGTCTATCGATTGTCGCCAGAGGGGGCTGAAGCCGGGCTCCGCGATTTGTTTCGCCGGGAAATGCGGGGCAAGCCGGACCCCATGCTCCCCGTCTGGGCGGACGTCGAGACGGAGGACGGGCCGGTGCAGGCGATCACCTTCGTCATCGACCGCGAAAGCCGGATGTACGTCGCCGGGCTGTCCGAGGAACGGACTGCCGAGGTCCTCTCGGTCGCTGCCGGCCACCTCGGCTCGATGGCCGACTATCTCCACCAGACCGTCCGGGGGCTCGAGGAACTGGGCATCCACGACGCGCATCTATGGCGGCTGCAGGAATTGGTCGCCGAACGCATCGAGGCGGCGCACCCCGGTGCCCGAGGCGGGACGGCATCCGTCCCCGACTAACCCAGGGCGCGGCGGAGCTTCTCGGCGTTGGTTGCCAGCACCTGCGGGTCTTCCATGTTGCCGGTGTGCGGCTTCAGCGGCACGCCCTCGAAGCGCGGGATGACGTGGACGTGCAGGTGGAAAACCGACTGGCCGGCCGGCGCCTCGTTGTACTGCACGACCATGATGCCGTCCGCCTCGAAGGCGTCCTTCACCGCGCGGGCGACCTTCTGCACCGTCGTCATCAAATGGGCCAGCGTCGCCGCATCGGCATCGAGCAGGTTGCGTGAAGGCGCCTTGGTCAGCACCAGCGTATGGCCGGGGCCCTGCGGCATCACGTCCATGAAGGCGACGGTGTAGTCGTCCTCGTAGACGCGGTGCGAGGGGATGTCGCCGCGCAGGATCTTGGCGAAGATGTTGTCCTGGTCGTAGGCCTCGGTCATCGGCGTTGTCCCGGCAGTCGGCAATAGGCAATAGCACTACTCCAACCGACTGCCGAATGCCTACCAGCTATTGCCGGCCACGCTATTGCTCGCTGTCCGCCTCTTCCTTGAACGGCAGGTATTCGGCCAGGTACTCCTGGTCGCGGGCGACCTGATGGCGCTCGCGGGCGAGGTAATCGGCCACGGCCCGGCGGAAGCCGGGATCGGGGATCCAGTGGGCGGAATAGGTGGTCATCGGGCGGTAGCCGCGGGCGAGTTTGTGCTCCCCCTGGGCGCCGGCCTCGACGAGCTTGAGGCCGTGATCGATGCCCCACTCGATCGCCTGGTAGTAGCAGAGCTCGAAATGCAGGAAGGGCTGGTCGGCGATGGTCCCCCAGTAGCGACCGTAAAGCGTGTCGGAGCCGATGAAATTGAGCGCCCCGGCGATTGGCTGGCCGTTTCGCAACGCGAAAATGAGCAGGATGCGGTCGGCCATGCGCTCGCCGACGAGCGAGAAGAAGCGGCGGTTGAGATAGGGCCGGCCCCACTTGCGCGAGCCGGTGTCCATGTAGAAGCGGAAGAAGGAATCCCAGGCGTCCTCGCTGAGATCGCCGCCGGTCAGGCGGGCGATCTCCAGCCCGCCGGCAAGCGCGTCGCGGCGCTCGCGGCGGATCGCCTTGCGCTTGCGCGAGGCGAGCGCATTGAGGAAATCGTCGAAGTCGCCATAGTCCTCGTTGACGAAATGGAACTGGCGGTCGGTGCGCGCCAGGTAGCCGTTTTCGGCGAGCAGCCGTTGCTCGGACTCGGTGGCGAAGGTGACGTGGAGCGAGGAGGCGCCGATCTTGTCGGTGAGCGTGGCGCCGGCGGCGGCGAGCAGCATCCGGTTCGTCTCGGCGTCGCTGCCGGGCCTGACCAGCAGGCGGCGGCCGGTCGCCGGCGTGAAGGGAACCGCGGCCTGGAGCTTGGGGTAGTAGCGCCCGCCGGCGCGCTCATAGGCGTCGGCCCAGCCATGGTCGAAGACGTATTCGCCCATGGAATGGCTCTTCAGATAGCAAGGCATGACCGCGACCGGCTTGCCGTCGGCGCCGTCGAGGACGAGATGCTGGCCGAGCCAGCCGGTCTTGCGCGTGGCCGAGCCGGATTCTTCCAGCGACCACAAGAAGTCGTGCGCCAGGAAGGGGTTGAAGACCTCTCCCGGCGGGTTGGCGCAGGCGTCCCAGTCGTCCCGCGCGATGTCGGCGAGCGAGGACAGCACGCGGAAGGTGGCTTGCGGGGAGAGGTTCGCGGTCAAAACCGTGTCGAGCTTGCGAGCGGATACCGGGGATGAATTTAGAGGCGTTTCAGGATGGTGCAAGTCGCGGGCCGTCAGGCGGCGTCCGGATCGAAGCCTTCGAACGTGATCTGGTCGGTGTAGTCGCGCGCCTTCTGCCATTGGGCCGGCGTGCGGATGGTCCAGCAGATGAGCGGAACGCCGACATGGCGCAGCATCAGCGGCGCGCTCGCCGGCAGCGCGTCGATGCCGAAGGAGACGAAATGCGGCCACACCACCGCGGCGCCAAGCAGATGGCGCAGCGCAAAGCGCTCCGGCCAGGGAATATGGTCCCAGTCGGGCCCTTTGCGGAAATCGTCGGCGATCATGCCGCGCGGCAGGCTGGGGGCGAGCCGGCGCATGGCGACCATCGACATGGGATCGAACGACATGACGGCGACGGGGCCGGAGTAGTCGGCCAGCATCGGCGCCACCGCCTGTTCCAGCCGCCGGCTGCCGTTCCACTGGCTCTTCAGCTCGATGACCAGCGGCACGCGCCCGTCGACCACGTCGAGCAGCTCCTCCAGGGTCGGAATGCCCGCATCGCTGTCGCGGAGGCGGACGGCGCGGAGTTCGGCAAGCGTGCGCGCGGCAAGCGGGCCGGTCGCCTCGGTCAGGCGGTCGAGGCCGTCATCGTGGAAGACCACGACGCGGCCATCGGCGGTGAGCTGCAGGTCGCATTCGATGGCGAAGTTGCGGGCGATCGCCGCCTCGGCCGCCGGCAGCGTGTTCTCGACGCGGCCGGCCGCCCGGTCGTGGTAGCCCCGGTGTGCGATCGGCCTGGCCGTGAGCCAATCGAGTGCGGACATGGCGGGGCCTGTCAGGCGACCTCGACGATGGCTTCGACCTCGACCGCCACGCCGAGCGGCAGCGTGGCGACGCCGACGGCCGAGCGCGCATGCCTGCCGCGCTCGCCGAGCACCTCGATGATGAAGTCGGAGCAACCGTTCATCACCTGGTGCGGGTCGGTGAAATCCGGCGTGCAGTTGACGAAACCGGTGAGCTTGACGATGCGCTTGACCTTGTCGAGATCGCCGAGGGCGACCTTGAGCTGCGCCAGGATGTTGATGGCACAGACGCGGGCGGCCTTCTTGCCGTCGTCGATGGCGAGGTCGTGGCCGAGCTTGCCGACATGCTTGTCGCCGCCCGGCAGGATGGAGACCTGGCCGGAAACGAAGACCAACTGGCCAACCGCCAGCGTCGGGATGTAGCTGGCCGCCGGTGCCGGCGGCACGGGAAGTGCCACCCCCAGCGCCGCCAGGCGGGCCTCGGCAGTATCGGCCATTGCTTTTCCTCGTCGGTTGCCCTGTTGTGGCCGCTCTAGTCGCGCAGAATCCCGGGCGACGCAAGAAGCTTGGAACAGGGTCCATGCAATTCCGGTCGCTTGCCTGGTTCGTCGGCCTTGGCTGTCTCGTGCTCGTCGGCCCGGCCGGACGCACCGCCGCGGCCGAGGAATTGGCGTCCTATCGAGCGGTGTATGATCTAACCGTCGACGACAGCGGCGACACCGTGGCGTCGTCCGCGGCGGTCAGCGGCCGCATGGTCGCCGAATTCACCGGCTCGGCATGCAGCGGCTACCGGAGCAAGATGCGCATCGTCACCCAAGGCGAGGACGCGGACGGCAACTCCCAGGTCACCGACGCGCGCACCGATACGCTGGAAACCGCGGACGGCCGCTACGAGTTCACCAACCAGACCTATGTCAACGACGCGCTGGCCGACGATTCGGAAGGGGTTGCCATGCGCCATGACGGCGGCATTACGGTGAAGCTCACCAAGCCGGACAAGAAGACCTTCGCGCTCGACCAAGCCGTGGCGTTCCCGACCGAGCAGATGAAGAGGGTGCTGGCCGCGGCGGCCGAGGGCCAGCACTTCGTGGCGATGGACATGTTCGACGGTTCCGAAACCGGCGAAATCGTCTACGCCACCGCGGCGGTGATCGGCAGGGAATCGTCGGCGTCCGACGATTTCGGCGACGAGACGCTGGTCGGCGAGGCCGGCTTCGCGGCGTTACCCCACTGGCCGGTGACGGTGAGCTATTTCCAAAAGGGCAAGGGCACCGACGACGCGCCCACCTACGTCACCTCTTTCGTGCTCTATGCCAACGGCGTCGGCCGCAAGCTCCGCATCGACTACGGCAAGTTCGCGCTGAACGGGCACATCAGCCATCTGGAGATCCTGCCGACCCCGAAATGCAAATAGGGGCGGGGCAGGGGACGGGCACTTCAAATCCCGACGGCTAACGCCTCGACAGGAAGAACGGAAAGAGCGCCTGGCGATTCCGGCTGCGGCGGCTGTTCTGCCATGAACCGGCCGGTGGGGTCGGATCGGAGCTCGCCACCATCGGGCTTCCGCGACCGCGGACCGACCCGGTGATCTCGACGGTGGTGCTCCACATCGTCTCCTTCGTCACCAGCCTCCAGAGGGTGGCGGCGTTGCCGACCGATATGCGGACGCAGCCGTGCGAGCGCGCGCTGCCGAGCCCCCGTTCGTAGGTGCCGTGGACGGCATCGCCGCTGCCCGTGAAGAAGATCGAATAGGGCATGGGCGCGTTGTCGTATTCCTCGCTCTTGTGGTGGAGGTCCATGCGGAACGGCCTGAACGTGCCATTGGGCGTGTCATAGCCGGGCCGGCCGGTCGATACCGGCCAGACGTAGCGTACCCGGCCGTCAACCGAGACCGTCATGCGCTGCGTCGATTTGTTGACGCTGATGAAGATGTCGGCACGGGCCGGCGTGGCAACGGCCAACGCCGCCAGACAGATGCCGGCCAACAGGACGGCGATGCCGCTGTTCGTCATGTTTCTCCCCTCCGATCGAGGCCCAGCCCAGACAGCAAGCGTCACGAACGCTAGCTGACTGCATTATCGCAGGATTCGGCGGCCGATCCTGTAACGAGGTGGTGAACGGGCGTCATACGGCGCCCGGGAAACGGCCTCAGCCAGCCACCGGTCGCGTCGCCGATCATGCGCCCGGGGTCGGTCGGCTGCCAGTCGGCGCTCCGTCTACCCTCGCGGATCCGAGGCGCCACCGGCGATTTTCCGGTCGCCGGGGCGGCCGATCGCCCCGCCAATCTGCACGACCGTGCTGTAAAGCGCCTGCTTCTTCACCAGGTCCCAGAGGGTGGCGGCGTTCTTCACCGACAGCCGCACGCAGCCATGCGAGAGCGGGCGGCCGAGGCCACGGTCGCTGGTGCCGTGCACCGCGTTACCCTTGGTGGTGAAGAAGATCGAAAAGGGCATCGCCGCATCGTCGTATTCCTTGCTGCGATGGTCCTTGTCCATGCTCAGGGCCCAGAACGTGCCGTTGGGCGTGTCGTAGCCCTGGCGCCCGGTCGACACCGGCCAAGTGTAGAGCAACTGGCCGTCGACGGTGACGGTCATGCGCTGGGTGGTCTTGTCGACGCTGATCAGGATGTTGGCATTGGCCGACTGGCCGAACGCCAGCACCGCCAGACAGGCCCCGGCCAGTGCCGCGATGAAGCCGTTGCTGGTCACGTTCTTCCCCTCCGAATTCCAGGCCCGGCCCCAGGGACCAAGCGTCAGATCGATCAACTCAAGCCATTGTCTCAGGCATTATCGCCGGATTCCAATAAAGAGGCGGTGAACACGGTCACACCGCGCTCAGCTTCGCGGGGGCTCGCGGCACGGTTTCAGGGGGAAACTGGTGCGCCCGTCGGCCTCGCGGGCAAGCAGCTCGCTCGCCGCAAGGCATGCGAGCGGGTCGATCCGGAACCATTCGGCGGCCGGCCGCTTATTGGCTCAGGGCGATTCCTAATCACGAAAGGAACCCCCAGATGATCCGGATGATATTGGGCGCCGCCGCGGTTGCGGTGCTGATGGGCGGAACCGCTCTTGCCGCCAATGCGGCCAAGGTCGAGGTGCAGCAAAGCAAGCAGTACGGCCCGTTCCTCGCGGAAGGCAGCGGCATGCCGCTGTACATCTTCAGCACCGACACCCAGGGCCAGGGAAGCGCGAAGGCGTCCTCCTCCTGCAAGAGCGGTTGCGCGACCGCCTGGCCTCCGGCCACGGCCAGCACCAAGCCCACCGCCGGCAGCAAGATCGATTCTGCCAAGCTCGCCACAATCACCCGCAGCGATGGGAAGAAGCAGCTCACCTACAATGGCTGGCCGCTGTACACCTTCTCGAAGGACAAGGCCTCTGGACCGCCGTCGGGTCAGGGCAAACAGGCCTTTGGCGGCCACTGGTATCTGATCACCCCCAACGGCACGAAGGACCAGAAGGGGGCGAGCAGCAGCGGCTAACCTCCCGGTCACGGTCCTAACGTGGCGCGGCCGCTATTCCCGGGCGCGCCACGTTGCCCTGGGCCGGGCCCGTCCCGGCCTAGGATTTCCGTTGCTTGTCGAAGACCAGTCCCAGTTCGACGGCTCGGTTGCCGAAACGGTCGCGGATGGTGTCGACGGCGTGCTCGGCCCTGGCGCGCTTGGCGGCGGCGGGATCGATCAGGTCGCCCGGGTCGGCCAGCCTGGGATCGGCGAACTCCGACACGCCGATGCCGATCAGGCGGAACTTCGTCTGCCCGTCGGCCTCGCGGGCGAGCAGCTCGCTCCCGGCCTGGAAGATGCGGTCGGCGAGCTGGGTGGGGTCGGCAAGATGGCGGCTGCGGGTGCGCAGGCGGAAATCCGGCGTCTTCAGCTTCAGCGTCACCACCACGCCGGCAAGCTCCGCCTTCTTCAGCCGCCGCGACACCTTTTCCGACAGCGCCCTGAGAATCGCCTTCAGTTCGTGCGGGTCGGCGATGTCGGTGTCGAAGGTCGTCTCGTTGCTGACGCTCTTGGCCTCGCCGTGCGGCTCGACGCCGCGACGATCATCGCCCCTGGCGAGCCGCGCCAGCCTCAGGCCCATGGTGCCGTAGCGGCGGCCGAGCTCGGCCGCGTCCATGCGCTGGAGCGTGCCGATATTGTGGACGCCGTCGGCCGCCAGCCGCGCCTGCATGGTCTTGCCCACGCCCCAGATCAGGCCGACCGGCTTGCCGGCAAGAAAGCTCACCGCCTCGGCCTCGCCGATCACCGAGAAGCCGCGCGGCTTCTCGAAGTCCGAGGCGATCTTGGCGAGGAACTTGTTGAA
Organism: uncultured Alphaproteobacteria bacterium; assembly: GCA_963782045.1. GTDB lineage: Bacteria > Pseudomonadota > Alphaproteobacteria > Rhizobiales > Kaistiaceae > CAVSRC01. The sequence continues at coordinate 389,825 of CAWAIR010000018.1, read as the reverse complement.
GGAGAGGCCGATCGACACGGTGATGCCGATCTCTGCCTCGACGCGCCTCTGGAGCCGCGCCAACGCCAGAGCCGGGGGGCCGTGGTGCAGCCGCTCGGTGCCGGAGAGGTCCATGAAGGCCTCGTCGATCGACAGCGGCTCGACCAGCGGCGTCAGCGACTGCATCAGCTCGCGCACCTCGCGCCCGACGCGGCTGTATTTCTCGAAATCCGGGCGGACGACCACCGCATCGGGGCAGGCCTCGAGCGCCTTGAACATGGGCATGGCCGAGCGCACGCCGCGGATGCGGGCGATATAGCAGGCGGTCGCCACCACGCCGCGTTTTCCCCCACCGACGATCACCGGCTTGTCGGCAAGATCCGGGTGGTCGCGCTTCTCGACGGCCGCATAGAATGCGTCACAGTCGAGATGGGCGATGGTCAGCCGAAAAAGCTCCGGGTGGCGGAGCAGGCGCGGCGAGCCGCAGGCCGGGCAGCGAGTCGCGTTTGCCGGCACGAGCGTCAGGCAATCCCGGCAGAAACCGGGCGTTTCGGCGCTTTCCACGGGGGCCGCCATCGTCTTGTCCGATCGGCTCGACTGGGGGGAGGCTAACCGGCGTCCCGCTGCCGTTCAATCGGCGCATGGGAGGCTCCTGTCATTGGCCTTGCCGGTCGGAAAGGCCCTCTGCTAAGACGGCGGAACTTCAACGGATTTTGGTTCATGTCGGTCGATAAGGACACGGTCAAGCGCGTGGCGCATCTCGCCCGCATCGCGGTCAGCGATGCGGAGGCCGAGAAGCTCCAGGGCGACCTCAACACCATCCTCGGCTTCGTCGAGCAGCTCAACGAGGTCGACGTCACCGGCGTCGAGCCGATGACCGCCGTGCTGCCGATGACGATGAAGCTGCGCGACGACGTCGTCACCGACGGCGCCAAGGCCGATGCGGTGATCGCCAATGCGCCGGTGCGCGAGGAGCACTTCTACGTGGTGCCCAAGGTGGTCGAATGATCGGCGCGGCGGCATTTCCATCTGAAATGGTGGCTGCGCCGGACGTTGCGATCTCCATCGAGGCGCCGTTGCAGGATGACGTGCGGGCCATGGTCGCGGCGCTCAATGCCTATCTGATCCCGCTCACCCCGCGCGAATTCCAGTTCCAGCTCACCGCCGAGCAGATGGCGGAGCCGGCGGTCACCGTCTTCGTTGCCCGCGACGCCGACGGCCGGCCGGTCGGCATGGGGGCGCTCAAGAACCACGGCGGCGGCCTCGGCGAGGTCAAGCGCATGTTCACCCTGCCGGAGGTCCGGGGGAAGCGCGTCGGTTCGCTGCTGCTCGCCCATATCGAGGCGCTGGCACGCGCGAAGGGGATCGGCCGCCTCGTGCTGGAGACCGGTGAAGCGTCGGGATTCGAGCCGGCCTGGCGGGTCTATGAGCGTGGCGGCTTCACCCGCTGCGGCGCGGTGCTCGACTATCCCGATTCCGGCTATTCGCGTTTCTACGAAAAGAGCCTTTCCGCATGACCGATCTCACCGCGCTCACCATTGCCGAAATCCGCGATGGGCTGTCGGCGCGCCAGTTCTCCGCCGTCGAGCTGACCGAGGCCTACCTCACGGCGATGGCCGCGGCGCGTTCGCTCAACGCCTACATCGTCGAGACGCCGGAGAAGGCGCTGTCGATGGCCGCCGAATCCGACCTGCGCGTCGCCCGCGGCGACGTCCGGCCGCTGGAGGGCGTGCCGCTCGGCATCAAGGATCTGTTCTGCACCGAAGGCGTCCACAGCCAGGCGGCGAGCCACGTGCTCGACGGCTTCAAGCCGACCTACGAATCGACCGTCACCGCCAATCTGTGGGCGGACGGCGCCGTGATGCTCGGCAAGCTCAACATGGATGAGTTCGCCATGGGCTCGTCCAACGAGACCTCCTACTACGGGCCGGTGGTGAATCCCTGGCGCTCCGAGGGCTCCAATGCGCCGCTGGTGCCCGGTGGCTCGTCCGGCGGCTCGGCCACCGCCGTCTCGGCGCATCTCTGCGCCGGCGCCACGGCGACCGATACCGGCGGCTCGATCCGCCAGCCGGCCGCCTTCACCGGCACGGTCGGCATCAAGCCGACCTATGGCCGCTGCTCGCGCTGGGGCATCGTCGCCTTCGCCTCGTCGCTCGACCAGGCCGGGCCGATCGCCCGCACCGTGCGCGACGCCGCGATCCTGCTGAAGTCGATGGCAAGCGTCGATGCCAAGGACGCCACTTCCGCCGACGTGCCGGTGCCCGATTATGAGCGGTCGCTGGGGCAGGGGGTGAAGGGGCTCAGGATCGGCATCCCCAGCGAATATCGGGTCGAGGGCATGCCGGCCGAGGTCGAGGCGCTGTGGGAAGAGGGCAAGGCGTGGCTGAAGGCGGCCGGCGCCGAGCTGGTCGACATTTCCCTGCCGCACACGAAATACGCTTTGCCGGCTTACTACATCGTCGCCCCGGCCGAGGCCTCGTCCAACCTCGCCCGCTACGACGGCGTGCGCTACGGCCTGCGCGTTCCCGGCGACGACGTCATCTCGATGTACGAGGCGACCCGCTCCGCCGGCTTCGGCAAGGAGGTCAAGCGCCGCATCCTGATCGGCACCTATGTGCTCTCGGCCGGCTACTACGATGCCTACTACCTCCGCGCCCAGCGCGTGCGCACGCTGATCAAGCGCGATTTCGAGGCTGTCTTCGCCGACGGCATCGATGCGATCCTGACGCCGTCGACGCCGACCGCCGCCTTCGGCCTGGAAGCCATGGCGCTCGCATCGCCGATCGAGATGTATCTGAACGACGTCTTCACGGTGACGGTCAACATGGCCGGCCTGCCCGGCATCGCGGTGCCGGCGGGGCGGACCGGGGAGGGGCTGCCGCTGGGGCTCCAGCTCATCGGCCGCCCCTTCGACGAGGCGACGCTGTTCCGTGCCGGCGAAGTCATCGAGGATGCCGCCGGCCATTTCGCACCGGAACCGTGGTGGGCGACATGAGCCGACAAAACATCTCCTCCGCCAGCCCCTATGAGCCGGTGATCGGTTTTTCGCGGGCGGTGCGCATCGGCAACACGATCGCCATCAGCGGCACCGCACCCATCGGCGCGGACGGCAAGACGGCGGGCATTGGCGACGTCGCGGCCCAGGTGCGCCGCTGCTGCGCCATCGCCGGCGAGGTGTTGGCCAAGGCGGGCGCCAGCCTCGACGACGTCATCCGTACGCGCATGTATCTCACCAATGCCGCCGACTGGGAGACGGCCGGGCGCGCCCACGGCGAGACCTTCGGGTCGATCCGCCCGGCATCGACCATGGTCGTGGTCAAGGCGCTGCTCGACCCCGATTGGCTGGTCGAGATGGAATTCGACGCGGTGGTGGCCTCCGACTAGGCTCAGTAGAGCTTCTGCATCTGGCTCTGGATCGATCCGGCCACCTGTCCGCAAGGCACGTTGGGCACGACCGTCGCCGTGCTGCCCGAGAACAGCGTGAACCAGTCCGGCCCCATCGGCCCAAGCAAGTCGCGCGCCGGGATTTCCGACTGCTGCCACAATTCGCGTGTCCAGCCGAACTCGTATTTCACCGCCGTCTGGAACACGATCGGGAACACCTTGGTCGATCCCTTGGGCATCGATTCTGGCAGTTTCAGCCCGGCCGTATTGTAGAGGTCGCCCTTAATCGGCGTGGTCGGGATGTCCTTGGTGTCGTGGAACGGTCCCGAGACCCGCTGCGCCGGAAAGACGTTGCTGAAGTGGATGGCGAGGTCGGCATAGCAGGCCTCCTTGTAGAGGCTCGTCGGGTCGCGGTCGTATTGCGTGCGCGTGACCGCGATCATGGCCATGGGCGGCTGATCGACCGCGCCTGGCGCCGGCTTGGCATGGACGCCGGATGGCAGGCAGAGCGGCTCGCGGCCGTTCTGGTGCGCCTCCTCGGCGCCGACGCAGCCGGGCGTGTCGTTCGATTTCTTGAGGTTGTCGGCGGCGGCGCTCAGGCCTTTGTGGAGCGCGTCCTGGCACGGGCCGACGCAGGGAATGCCGGTCTGCTCGGTGATCTGGTCGGCGGCGAGATCGACGGCGGCGTCGACGCCCTTGTCGATGAGCTGATTGTAGTCGGGGATGCTCGGCGGCAGGCCGAGCGCGGCCATGCCGGCATTGACGCCGATTTCCGCCGCGGCGCGGCAGTAGCCGGCGGCGTCCTTGCCGCCGATCGCCTCGGCCGCGGCCTTACACTGAAGGCCAAAGGGCGTGTAGTTCATGGCGATGTCGACGGCGATCTTCTTCAGGCCGCTGTAGGTGTCGCTCACCCAGCCCCACAGGTCGGTGAGCCCGCTGCCGGCGGCGTCGACCAGATCGCCGAGCGAATTGATGTCGTGCCCCTGGCCCTTGTAGTCCGGCGGGCAGTGCTCGCCGAGCGGATAGAGGCCCTTGATCATGCTGCTGGTGCCGGGCTCGTAGCCGGTGACCACGACGCAGCCCCAACGGTTCGGGTTGGCGAAGTCGGGCGGCGTGAAGGAGACCACCTTGACGTCGAACAGGTTGGGCGGGCTGGTGCTGGGCAGCTTCAGCGGCGGCTGCGCCGGCGGCTTCTTGCCGTAAAAGACCTTCACGACGTTCGATGGCGTGCCGGCGAACACCTTCACGCCGGGCGCGACGATCGGCACGATGCGGACATAGAAGATGCCGGGCGGCGGCAGGTGCAGGCGGACAGGCTTAGTTCCCGGGTTGGCGAGCTGGTGGAAATCGACAGGCACGTCGTGCGCTGCGCCGGCGAACTCGCCCGAGGCGACCAGATGCGGCGGCTGGAAGTCGCCCGGCGCGCCCTTGCCGAAGGCCGGGAAGGGGGCGGTCGCCACCTGCCACAGGAAGCCGCCGGCATGGGGTATCTTCTTGACGTCGCCGGTGAAGCCGACCGTCTGGAACTTGTCGCTCGGGTTCATCACGATATCGCTGTCGAGGCGAAACTCGCAGCCGCTGGTGCAGTGGTAGAGCCAGGCGCCGTCGGGATAGGTCAACGTCAGGTTGGCGACCCTGCCGTGGTCAAACGTCAGGCCGGCCGGTGCTGCCGTTTCGTGGCCACCCGACGCCGGATGGCCCGGGGCAGCGGGCGTCGCCGTGATCTTGGGGCGCAGCGCGGGAACCGGCTGCATCGTCGGTGCCATCACCTTCGGCGGCGGAGCGGTGGGCACTGCGACCACCGCCGGCCCCCGCGTGATCGGCTTCAACACCGGCGCCGGCGCGGCGACATCGGCCTTGGCGCAGGTGATGGCGCGGAAGCCGCTGCAGTTCGCACCGTTGCACAGGCGGCCGTCGCCGAAAACCAGTGTCGCAATTCCGCGGCGCCCGATATTGGGATCGATGGTGAAGCGCTGGGCGTTGGTGAAGCCGCTCTGGCGGCAGAAGAGGTCCGCGGCCGCCTGACCGCAGGCGGTGCCGAAGTGCGCGCACCAGTCGAGGCGCACCCCCTCGACGCTGGGATTGGCGAAGGTCTGGGTCGTTGCGGGCGCCGGGCCGGACGCCACGAGCGCCATGGCGACGACGATACCGGCGAAGCTGGTCTTCAAGAACATGGCGAACTCCTCGATAGAGTTGCGCCCCCCGAATGCTACGCAAGCAATACCGCCATGCAGCGAGGGAGCGTTGCCTCTCCCGTCGTCACGCGGACCCGACCCGGTCGCGTGCGGCCCGGCAGGCCTGCAACCGGGATAGTGCGCCGGGTGCGGCGGCCGGGCTAGTGACCCCGGTCACACCGGGTCCCGCCCGGCGCCGGACTTCGGCCCATTATCGGGTCGATTCACGCAGCGAACGGGGCTAGATAATGCCGGCGGGCTGCGCCCACGGCGAGGTCTTCGGCGCTATCCGCCCGGCCGCGACCATGGCGGTGGTCAAGGCGTGCTCGACCCCGATTGGCTGGTCGAGATGGAATTCGACGCGCAACTGGAAGGATGACATGACGCCAGCCGAATGCCGCACACGCGAGGACATCCGTCGCGAGATCGACAGCATCGATGGCGAGCTCATCGCGTTGCTGGCGCGACGGTTCGGCTATATTCGACGCATGGCGGAGATCAAGCAGGACCCCGGCGAGGCGCGCATCGATGCGCGCGTCAACGACGTGCTCGACAAGGTCACGCGGCTCGCCCGCCAGAGCGGCCTCGACGCCGAGCTGATCGCCGACATGTGGACCCGCCTGATGGACTGGAATATCGCTTGGGAAGAGCAGGCGATCGCCGCGAACCAGCTGGGAGGCAAGCGATGACGCCGGACGAACTGCGCAGCAGCAAGGAACCGCCGACGGGGATCAGCGAGGCGCTTCAGGGCCTGTGGCACATCGGCAGGGGCGACTGGGACAAGGCCCACGAGGTGGTCCAGGATTCCGAGACGAAGGAAGCCGCCTGGGTCCACGCCCACCTCCACCGGGTGGAGGGCGACGAGGGCAATGCCGGCTACTGGTATGCCCGCGCCGGCAAGCCGCACGCCAAGAACAGCCATGACGAGGAGTGGAACGAAATCGCCGGTGTCCTCCTCGCCGGCCACGGCCTGCTCTAGAGCCGGCTAAAGATGCACTGCTGACGGAGACGAGCAATGACCACGCCGGAACGCGCGCCGGGGTCCGGCAAGCTGATCAAGGGCGCCACCGGCGACTGGGAGGTGGTGGTGGGCATGGAGGTCCATGCCCAGGTCATCTCCGAATCGAAGCTGTTCTCGGGCGCCGCGACCGCCTTCGGCGGCGCGCCCAATTCCCATGTCAGCCTGGTCGATGCCGCCATGCCCGGCATGCTGCCGGTGCTGAACCGGGAATGCGTGGCGCAGGCGGTGCGCACCGGCCTCGGCCTCAAGGCGGGGATCAACCTCAAGAGCCGCTTCGAACGGAAGAACTATTTCTATCCGGACCTGCCGCAGGGCTACCAGATCTCGCAGTATCAGCAGCCGATCGTCGGCGAAGGCATCGTCACCGTCGATGTCGAGGGAGGCGACAGCTTCACGGTCGGCATCGAGCGGCTGCACCTGGAACAGGACGCCGGCAAGTCGATCCACGACCAGAACCCTACGGCGAGCTTCGTCGATCTCAACCGCTCGGGCGTGGCGCTGATGGAGATCGTGTCGAAGCCTGACCTCCGCTCGGCCGACGAGGCCAAGGCCTATCTTTCCAAGCTGCGCTCGATCCTGCGATACCTTGGCACCTGCGACGGCAACATGGACGAGGGCTCGCTCAAGGCCGACGTCAACGTCTCGGTGCGGAAGCCCGGCCAGCCCTACGGCACCCGCTGCGAGATCAAGAACATGAACTCGATCCGCTTCATCGGCGAGGCGATCGACTACGAGGCGCGGCGCCAGATCGAGATTCTCGAGGACGGCGGCACGATCGATCAGGAGACCCGCCGCTTCGATCCCGACCGCGGCGAGACGCGCTCGATGCGATCGAAAGAGGAAGCGCACGACTACCGCTATTTCCCCGATCCGGACCTCTTGCCGCTGGAGTTCGAGCAGGCGTGGGTGGACGACCTCGCGGCCGGCCTGCCGGAGCTGCCGGACGGGCGCAAGGCCCGTTTCATTGCCGACTATGGCCTGAAACCCTACGACGCCGGCGTGCTCACCGCCGAGCGCGAGGTCGCCGACTACTTCGAGGCGGTGGCCAAGGGCCGCGACGCCAAGGCGGCGGCCAACTGGGTGATCAACGAGTTCAGCGGCCGGCTCAACCGGGAAGGTCTCGCCATCGCCGACAGCCCGGTCTCGGCGGGTCGGCTCGGCGCCATCCTCGATCTCATCGCGGCGGGCACCATCTCGGGCAAAATCGCCAAGGACCTGTTCGAGATCGTCTGGTCCGAGGGCGGCGAGCCGGCGGAGATCGTCGAGGCCCGCGGCATGAAGCAAGTCACCGACACCTCGGCAATCGAGAAGATCGTCGACGAGATCGTCGCGGCCAACCCGGACAAGGTCGCCGACGCCAAGGCGAAGCCGCAGGCGATCGGCTGGTTCGTCGGCCAGGTGATGAAGGCGAGCGGCGGCAAGGCCAATCCGCAGGCGGTGAACGCGCTGCTCAGGCAGAAGCTTGGGCTGTAGGGCGCCCCGCATTGCGCTCCGCTTCCGTGCGGGCTACGGCCGGAGCGGATCGACGCGAACAGCAAAAAGCCCGGCGCGGGGGGCGCCGGGCTCGTCGGTCCATGCGGACCCGAATGGGGGATCAGGCTTCCTGAAGGTTGGCGGCGGCGGTCTTGCCACGCTCGCTGACCACGTCGAAGCTGACCTTTTGGCCCTCGACGAGCGTGCTCATGCCGGCGCGCTCGACGGCGGTGATGTGGACGAAGACGTCCTTGCCCCCGTCGCTCGGCTCGATGAAGCCATAACCCTTCTGGGTGTTGAAGAATTTCACGGTACCAATCGCCATGTGGCACGTCCCTTTTTCGTAACGCGGCAACGCGTCGTTTTCGCCAGCCCTTCGCCGGCCATCGTATCCGAGTTCGCGTTGACTTGAGGAAGCCCCAATGGGGGAAAGCCGCAGCAAGGCAGAGCAAATCTGGAACGCGGTGCATATAAGCGGGCGCGGGCCGAAATGCAATAAGTGCCATGCGCGAAGGCGCGGGCGGTGCGCGGGGGCCGGTTCGGGGCCCCAAAACAAAAGCCCGGCGCCAGGGCGCCGGGCTCGTCAGCCGATGCTAACCGTTGAAGGTCAGACGTTCTGCAGGTTGGCGGCGTTGGTCTTGCCGCGCTCGCTGACCACGTCGTAGCTGAGCTTCTGGCCCTCGTTCAGGGTGCTCATGCCGGCGCGCTCGACGGCGGAGATGTGGACGAAGACGTCCTTCGAACCATCGGACGGCTCGATGAAGCCGAAGCCCTTCTGAGTATTGAAGAATTTCACGGTACCCGTAGCCATGGGTGCACTTCCTTTTTGGTGTAACGCGGGAAACGCGTCGCTTTGGCCAGCGACCTCCGCCGGCCGTCGTATCCGAGTTTCGCGTTGACTTGAGGAAGGGCCGATTACGGCTAGCTGCAGCAAGACAGAGCAAATCTGGAACGCGCTGCATATAGGCGCGCGCGGGGGGAATAGCAATGGGCGGGTGGGGAGGCCGCCACAGCGGGGGCTGCTAACTCAGAAGGGCGCGCCAGGCGAAGACCAGCATCAGGGCCGCGAACAGGGACGTGCCGATGACGCTCCGCCAGAGCCGCGCCGGAGAGCGTTTCCCGTCGGTCAGATAGCGAGTGAGGTGCAGCGCCGCGGCCTGGGCGAGATAGAGGGCGTAGCCCAGCAGCAGGACGAAGAAGGCGGGGTAGCTCGGCAGAAACAGGGCGACCAGAAGGCCGGGCACGCCGAAGGCGAGATTGGCGAAGCCGACCTCGAACTGCCAGTCGGGCCGATCCGTCTGCCAGCCCATGCGGGCGGCATCCTGGCGGTGGAAGACGACGTGGCGGAGGAAGGCGAGCACGCCGACGACGCCGACGCAGGTGCCGGTGACGATGGCGAGGGCGGTCAGGGGGGCGGACGAAAGGAAGTAGAAGCCGATGAAGATGCCAACAGCGCCGACGACCAGGCCGCCGAGATTGAGAAGCTGTGCCATGGGCGGGAGGATAGCGCGCGGATGGCTGACCGCGGATTAACGGGCGCCGGCCTGGATTTGCGACACTTCGTCATCCGGGGGGGGCGGGGAAGAGGGGAGAAACGGTGCCCAACCTCCCCCTTGAGGGGAGGTCGAAGTTCGGCGACCCTTCTCGCCGAACTTCGGGAGGGGGTATGCCGCACCGCTTGGTGCCGCCGACAAACAGGCGCTTCGGCAAGCAGATGCGCCAGCGCATGACCGACGCCGAGGCGCGCCTGTGGCTGCGGCTGCGCAAGCCCGGCATCGACGGATTGCGCTTCCGCCGGCAGGCACCGCTAGGGCCATACATCGTCGATTTCTTCTGTCCGCAGCATCGCCTGATCGTCGAGGTCGATGGCGGACAGCACGGCGATGACGCCGATGCGGCGCGCGATGCCTGGCTTGCGGCGCAGGGCTATCGCGTCGTGCGCGTCTGGAACAACGATGTGATGGAGAATCTGGAGGGCGTCGGTGCCGCGATCTCGGCGGCAGCGCGGGACGTGGCGCCGCTCACCCCCTCCCGAAATCGCTGACGCGATTTCGACCTCCCCTCAAGGGGGAGGTTCACGTGCCGTGTGGCCGAGGTGGCCCGGATGGAGCGTGAGCGAAATCCGGGGTGCCAGAACGGGCTGCACCGAGCGTTTTTGGTCGATGCGCGGTATGGCTAGTTGGGCTGTGAATTGAATCAATTAGCAGTTGCGCCGAGGCTAGTGGATTGAATTGAACACTTGGTGCCCGCGCCTGACGGCGGCGATGATTTTGTCGGGATCGGCGGTCCAGGTGAAGGGTTTGGGCATTTGGTTGGTGTCCTCGACAAAGCGGTTGATGGCGACCTGGAGATCGACGACGGATCGGAAGACACCGCGCTTCAATCGTCGCTTCGACAGCTTGGCGAAGAAGCCCTCCACGGCGTTGAGCCAGGAGCAGGAGGTGGGCACGAAGTGGAAGGTGAATTGCTCATGCCGGCTGAGCCACTGGCGCACCTTGGGGTGCTTGTGGGCAGCGTAGTTGTCGAGGACGACATGGATCAGCTTGCCGGCCGGGACCTCGGCCTCGACGGCGTTGAGGAAGCGGATGAACTCCTGGTGGCGGTGGCGCTGCATGTTGCGGCCGATGACGGTGCCGTCGAGGACATTGAGAGCGGCGAACAGCGTGGTGGTACCGTTGCGCTTGTAATCATGCGTCATGGTGCCGGCACGCCCCTTCTTCAGCGGTAGCCCCGGCTGAGTGCGGTCGAGGGCCTGGATTTGGCTTTTCTCGTCGACCGAGAGCACGATGGCATGCGCCGGCGGATCGACGTAGAGCCCGACCACATCCCGGAGTTTGGTGACGAACTGAGGGTCGGTAGAGAGCTTGAACTGTCGTACTCGATGCGGCTGCAGCCCGTGGGCCCGCCAGATGCGCTGAACCGAGGAGACGCTGATGCCAGTCGCCTCGGCCATCATGGCGCCCGTCCAGTGGGTTGCCTCGGCGGGCGGATCGGTGAGCGTCAGGGCGACCACCCGTTCCGCTATGTCGGCAGCAAGGGGCGGCACCCGGGACGGCCGCGTTTTGTCACGCAGGAGGCCGTCAATCCCTTCTTCAGCAAAGCGTTCCTGCCAACGCCAGACGCAGGTCTTCGACTTGTGCGTTTGGCGCATGATCTCCACCGTGCCCCAGCCATCGGCCGACAAGAGCACGATCGCGGCCCGCCAGACGTGCTTCTGCGGAGCGTTGCGGTTGCCGATGATCGCTCTCAGGCGACGGCAATCGGATGGGGTCAGCGTAATCGAAATCCCAGGGCGCATGCCCAAAACTCGCATGCGCCAATCCCCATGGGAATCCCAAGACGGATTCACCCGTCAGATTTGATCCACTAGCAGTGTTCGATATTTGTTCCATACGTGGTTTTTGTAGAGGAACCGCTCGATGGCCAAGTTCAAGGTTAAGCTGAAGATTACGGGCTTCGAAATGGAGGTCGAGGGCGACCGCGACGACGCGGCGGCCATCAGCCAAGGTATAGCGAGCCAATTTGGCAGCCTGATGAAACCCGCCGCGGAAATAATTGACGGGGAGGTCTCAGATCACCGGGCACTCCCATCTCTGGCTGCTCCCGGGATTTCCAGCGAGTTCCGACGAAGAAGCCAAGAAAGCGGCGCGCCGGCTCGGGTGCTAAGGAGACGCCTGCGGCGGGGATCTTCCAGCGTATAGGCATGAGCCGGAGAAGTTCGGGATGCCGAGGCAAGTGTGGAACACCGCCACAAAGTCGATCTGGTTGCTCTATGTGCTGAAAGAGGGTGCTGGAATAAAGGAATTGACTGCCCCGGAAATTGCCAAGCTTTTTAATCTGCATTTTCGCCAGGCTGGACCATCCAGCCAAATAACGTCTCACGGGACCTCGGACGGGCGAAGACCGAGAGGCCCACGCCTGTGAACGAGGATAACACCGGCGATGTCGCAAAATGGTTCTTGACGGACGAAGGCAATCGACGCGCGCAAGCTTCAGTAGCCGAAGCGTTAATGCCTGATACGCGACAAGATGGCGCTGGTTGACCGTCAATGGCTGATAGAAAAAATCAGCCCGCCGCTTGATCATTTGCTGTCAACGCAGTTGGTTGACGAGTTCATTTCGGCCGAGCGGCGCTTCATTCAACAAGATTGGGAGCCTGCGCAACTCGACGGCGGCCAGTTCGCTGAGGTCGTAGCTAGGATACTATACAGCCAAGACAGCGGAACACTTAATCATGTAAAGGATTTTGATTCCTGTCTGAAGTACGTCGAATTGGAATCCAATAACCATGCCTTCCCGGTCAGACGGGATGCTCTACACGTATCGCGGGTTCTTCGCACAATATACAAATTTAGGAGCCAGCGCGGCGCGGTGCATATTTCCCCAACCTATAAACCGAACCAGATGGACTCGAAATTCGTGGTTGAATCCGTGCGATGGGTGATGAACGAGTTGCTAAGGATATTCTGGAGCGGCGACCGTGAATTGGTTGCAAAAGCGATTCGAGAAATATTGCAGTTTGACGTGCCAGCAATAGGAAAATACGAAGATATTCTTTTAGTTCTGCGGACCGATCTTAGTGCCGAGGAGGAAATACTTCTGTTGTTACACCACGCCGGAGAGGAGGGGTTCTCGCGAACAGAGCTCGGTCGGACCGTGCGCTTCTCACCAGCTTCGGTGACAACGGCGCTGCAAAAGCTGACGGCTTCCGATCGTCGTCAGGTGGTTTTGTTGGGGCGCGGAAAATTCAGACTGACCGAATTGGGCTCCCGAAGGATCAGGGATGAGCTTGCGCGCAAACTGACATTGTGAACGGAATTCGTACTGCTACCTAAATATTTGAAAAGAAGAAAGAAAGTCGCTTGGGTGATTGTTTGGCAGCCCTTGCCTTCCCCCCCCTGAAACCCTAGATTCTCCCTAGCGTTTCAACCGATTCCCAGGACCGTTTTGGCAGACCAGACTCCGCCCCCCGGATCAGGCGATTCCGGCGAGGGCAAGACCCCCGAATTCGAAGCGATCTCGATCTCCGACGAGATGCGGCGCAGCTATCTCGATTACGCCATGAGCGTGATCGTCAGCCGCGCGCTGCCCGACGTGCGCGACGGCCTCAAGCCCGTGCATCGCCGCATCCTCTATTCGATGCACGAGAACGGGCGCGACTGGAACAAGCCCTACCGCAAGTGCGCGCTCATCGTCGGCGACGTGATGGGCAAGTACCATCCGCACGGCGACGCCTCGATCTACGACGCGCTGGTGCGCCTGGCGCAGGAATTCTCCATGCGCGTGCCGCTGATCGACGGCCAGGGCAACTTCGGCTCGGTCGACGGCGATCCGCCGGCGGCCATGCGCTACACCGAGGCGCGGCGCGCCAAGGTGGCGCACTCGATGACCGAGGACATCGACAAGGACACCGTCGATTTCCGCGACAACTACGACGGCTCCGAGCGCGAGCCGGTGGTGCTGCCGGCGCGCTTCCCCAACCTCCTGGTCAATGGCGGTGGCGGCATCGCGGTCGGCATGGCGACCAACATTCCGCCGCACAACCTGGGTGAGGTGATCGACGCTACCACGGCGCTGATCGACGACCCGACGCTGACCATCCCGCAGCTCATGGAGTTCATCCCGGGACCGGACTTCCCCACCGGCGGCATCATCCTCGGCCGCGCCGGCATCCGCTCGGCCTACGAGACCGGACGCGGCTCGATCATGATGCGCGGGCAGGTGACCACGGAGACGGTGCGCCGCGAGCGCGAGGCGCTGGTCGTCCACGAGATCCCCTATCAGGTCAACAAGGCGACGATGATCGAGAAGATCGCCGAGATGGTGCACGACAAGCGCATCGAAGGCATCGCCGACATCCGCGACGAGAGCGACCGCGACGGCATGCGCGTGGTGATCGAGCTGAAGCGCGACGCCATGGCCGACGTGGTGCTCAACCAGCTCTGGCGCTTCTCCGCGCTGCAGACCTCGTTTGGCGCCAACATGGTGGCGCTGAACGGCGGGCGCCCGGAGACGATGACGCTCAAGGACATGCTCGTCGCCTTCGTCGCCTTCCGCGAGGAGGTGGTGACGCGGCGGACCAAGTACCTGCTGTCGAAGGCGCGCGACCGGGCGCACGTTCTGGTCGGGCTGGCGATCGCGGTGGCGCATATCGACGAGGTGATCCGCATCATCCGCCACGCCAAGGACCCGAATTCGGCGCGCGAGGAACTGGTAGCGCGGCGCTGGCCGGCCAAGGACGTGGCGTCGCTGATCGCGCTCATCGACGATCCGCGCCACAAGCTGGAGGCGGACGGCACCTACATCCTCTCCGACGCGCAGGCGCGCGCCATCCTCGAACTGCGCCTGGCGCGGCTGACCGCACTCGGCCGCGAGGAGATCGCTGAGGAACTCAACAAGATCGCCGTCGAGATCACCGACTATCTCGACATCCTGCGCTCGCGGGCGCGGGTGCGCACGATCATCAAGGACGAGCTGAAGGCGGTGCGCGACGAGTTCGCCACGCCGCGCAAGACCGTCATCGAGGACGGCGGCGCCGACCTCGAGGACGAGGACCTCATCCAGCGCGAGGACATGGTGGTGACCGTCACCCATGCCGGCTGGATCAAGCGGGTGCCGCTCGACAGCTATCGCGCCCAGCGGCGCGGCGGCAAGGGCCGCTCGGGCATGGCGACCAAGGAGGAGGATTTCGTCACCCGCCTGTTCGTCGCCAATACCCACACGCCGATCCTGTTCTTCTCCTCGCGCGGCATCGTCTACAAGGAGAAGGTCTGGCGGCTGCCGCTGGCGGCGCCACAGGCGCGCGGCAAGGCGCTGGTCAACCTGCTGCCCCTCAACGCGAACGAGCGCATCACCTCGATTCTGCCGCTGCCGGAGAACGAGGAGACCTGGGGCGAGCTCGACGTGGTGTTCGCCACCAAGGCCGGCACCATCCGCCGCAACAAGCTCTCCGACTTCGTCCAGGTGAACCGCAACGGCAAGATCGCCATGAAGTTCGACACGGCCGAGGAGGCGATCGTCGGCGTGCAGCCGTGCACCGAGGGCGACGACGTACTGCTGACCACGGCGGCGGGGCACTGCATCCGCTTCCCGGTCAGCGAGGTGCGCGTGTTCAAGGGACGCGATTCCACGGGCGTGCGCGGCATCGCGCTGGCCAAGGACGATCAGGTCATCTCCATGGCGATCCTCCGCCATTTCGATGCCGGTGCCGACGAGCGCAGCGCCTACCTGAAGATGAGCCGGGCGGTGCGCGGCGAGGGCGAGGCGGAAAACGGCGTCGACGACGAGGAGGCCGGCGACACCGGTGGCGAGCTGGCCCAGGAGCGCTACGCCGCCATGGGCGCCGCCGAGCAGTTCATCCTCACCGCGTCGGAGAACGGCTACGGCAAGCGGTCTTCGTCGTTCGAGTACCGGGTGACCGGCCGTGGCGGCAAGGGCATCGTCGCCATGGCGGTCAACGAGCGCAACGGGCCGCTGGTCGCTTCCTTCCCGGTGGAGGATGGCGACGAGATCATGCTGGTCACCGACGGCGGCCAGGTGATCCGCATGCCCGTCCACGACATCCGCATCATCGGCCGGGGCACCCAGGGGGTGACGCTGTTCGACGTCGGCGCTGGCGAAAAGGTGGTTTCGGTCGAGCGGCTGAGCGAGACCGAGGACGAGGACGAGGACGGCGACGAGGCCCCGGTGGAGAACTGACCGGCCCGACGGCCGATCGTTCCAATTTTAGCGATCGCGGCAACCAAACCTTCAGCCGAATCGGAGACACCGTGACCTCGGCGTCGGGGAGGCGCTGCGCGTGCGTGACACCAGTGACCGCGCTCTGCCGGATTTCGGTTGCTCTGGCGGCCGAATTGGGTGCCCCACTCACATATTCGAAAACCGAAAATTGACGACAGTCCCTAACCGAATGTTGGTCGATTGCCCAGAGCATGGGGCGCCATGAGAAAAGCGGTACCGAATGCGGGGTTTGCCGTGCGCCATCCGTTGCTGATGACGCTGGTGGTGCTCGTCGTCGTCGCCGTGTTCTCGCTCGCCGTCGTCGTCGCCTCGCTGCGCCTGACCGGCTTCGCGGTCGATACGCCCTCGGTGATCCTGCCGCTGGCGCTTCCCGCGGTCGTCGTCCCGGCCCTGGTCTTCCCGCTGCTGATGGCCATCCGCCGCCAGGGCGAACTGCACGCCGAGCTCGAGCACCAGGCACGGGTCGACGCGCTGACCGACCTGCCCAACCGGCGCGCCTTCTTCGAGTTTGCCCGCGCCGTGGTCAAGCGCCAGAGCATCGTCGGCACCCCGCTCACCGCGATGATGATCGACGTCGACAAGTTCAAGGGCATCAACGACGCCTTCGGCCACGACCACGGCGACATCGTGCTGAAGCGCGTCGCCGAGACGATCCTGGCCGAGGTCACCGGCGCGGCGGCGCCGCGCTGGATCGTGGCGCGGCTCGGCGGCGAGGAATTCGCCGTGCTCATCGACGAGCTGGCGCCGAGCGTGGTGGCGAGGCTCGCCGAGCGCATCTGCAACCAGGTGCACCGCAGCGTCGGCGCCGGTGACCGCCTCGATCCGGTCACGGTCAGCGTCGGCGTCGCCTTCCGCAAGCCCGGCCAGGGGATCGATAAGCTGCTCAAGGCGGCGGACGACGCCGTCTATGCCGCCAAGCGGGCGGGGCGCGACCGCTGGGCCTTCGCCAATGACAAGGGCACGGCGGACGTGGCGCCGGCGCCCGGCCACCCCGAGGCGAGGCCCGCAGCTGCCGAAATGACGCTGCAGAAGGCGTCGTAGGTCCGCGCCGTCACCGCCTGTCCGGCGAGACCTCTACTCGACCAACGTCTGGGCCGGCGTAGCCTCCTGGTCCGGTGCCTCGCGTGCGCGAGCGGCCGGCGGCGTTGCCGCCTTCTTCTGACCGAGAAGCAGCAGCAATGGCAGGGCGCACAAGGTGATCACGAACATCGCCTTGAAGTCGTCGACATAGGCAATCATCGCCGCCTGCTGGGAGACCAGGCCGCTCAGTTCGGCCAACGTCTGGGCGCCCATCGGCGTCGTCAGCAGGGACGGATTGAGGCCGAGCGCCGACGAGATTCTGGTTGAACGGATTTATCGCGACGGCGAGGTCGCCGTGGCTGACCTGCATGTTGGAGGCCAGCAGTGCCGCCATGATCGAGATGCCGATCGACGACCCGATACTGCGGACGAGGTTGAACAGGCCGGTGGCCTCGGTCCTGAGACGCGGGTCGAGCGTGCGGAAGGCGATGGTCGACAGCGGCACGAAGACGAAGCCGAGGCCGAAACCCTGTGTGATGCCCGAGGTGATCAGCGGCCATGAGTTCATGGCCGTATCGAACCCGGTCATCTGGTAGAGCGAGAAGGCCGTCATCGACAGGCCGAAGCCGACGAGCAGGCGCGGGTCGCCCTTGCCGACCAGCCTGCCGACGATCACCATCGCCGTCATCGTGCCGAATCCGCGCGGCGCCAGCACCAGACCGACGGTGATCACCGGATAGCCCATCAGGTTCTGGAGCATCAGGGGCAAGAGGGCCATGGTGGCGAGCAGAACCACACCGATAGTGAAGATCAGGATGAGGCACGAGGCGTAGTTGCGATCGGCAAACAGGCGCCGGTCGAGAAACGGCTCGCGGTGGGTGATGGTGTGGACCAGGAACATCCAGGCCGCGGCGAGGCTGACGCCGGCTTCGAACAGGATCTCAGGCGAGTTGAACCAGTCCAGCTCGGAGCCGCGGTCGAGCATGATCTGCAAGGCGCCGACGGCTATGGCCAGGAAGCCGAAGCCGAGAAAATCGAACTTGCGGAAGCGGCGGATGGTGTCGGGCATGAACAGGATCACGCCGGTGAGGGCGGCGGTGCCGACCGGCACGTTGATGTAGAACACCCAGCGCCAGTTGAAGTTTTCGGTGAGGTAGGCGCCGATGACCGGGCCGATGATCGGCGCGATCATGATGCCCATGCCCCACACCGCCATCGCCTGGCCGTAGCGTTCGCGCGGATTGATGTCGAGGATGACCGACTGCGACAGCGGGGCCAGAGATGCTCCGAAGGCGCCCTGCAGGACGCGAAATGCCACCATCTCATCGAGGCTGAGCGAGGTGCCGCACAGCGCCGAGGACAGGACGAAACCGGCGACGCAGATGGCGAACAGCCGCTTGCGGCCGATATTGTCGGACAGCCAGCCGGTGATCGGCGTCATGATCGCCTGGGCGACGACATAGGAGGTCAGCACCCAGGTGATGGTTTCCTGGTCGGCGCCGAGGCTCGCCTGCATGTGGGGCAGGGCGACATTGGCGATGGTCATGTCGAGCATGACCATGATCTGGGAGATCATCGCCGACAGGGTGATGAGGCCGCGATGCTTCACCTCGATGAAGGGGCGCCCAAGGGAATCCGTGGCTCTCATGGCATAGATGAATTGCCGCAGGTCGCTTCGAAGCCGAAGCGAGCAACGCCGCCCTGGCGTCGCCCGGGGCAGGGCAGGTGAGATCCGGGACCAGCGGTGCGTCGGGGATCGTCTTCGCCAGACGAATACGCACCGGCATTCGCTGGACGACCTTGAAGACCGGTGGGGCCCCAAGAATGAACCATGGCCGTCCTCGCGCCAATTCGCGCGAGCACGGTAAGTCCCTGGGGGCGTAGTGCGTTGATTTGGCGCAAAATCGGGGCGTCAGGACGCCCGCGACCGCCGGGCCTTCGCCAACAACAACGGCAACGCGCTGTACGCATTGCGAAGTCGCCCGTGAAATCCGCTTGGCGCCGATTCCCGACATGCCGTGTGTGTCGTGCCAGACACGTTTCGTTAAGGCTTTGCGCAAACTGCTCCTAACGCGTTTGCGAATTTCAAGGCTTGTTGCGGTACGACTTCGTCTCAGTTGTGCGACGCCGTGTGGAGGGCAAAGTGTCCGGCCAAATGTCACGCATTTTTTGCGCAGTCGCCGTGATGTCGATGTTGGCCATGGTCAGCAGCGCCTCGGCAGATCCCTGGCATGTCAAGCAGTGGACAGGCTCGGTGTGGGTCGGGTCCGACAAGGCGCAACTTGCTTCGCTTGGTCCTGCCACCGATGTCCCAGGCGGTGCGACGGTCATGACCGGCGAGGACGCTCGCCTGTTCCTGGTTCGGGGGACGCAGACGATGCTGATCGGCCCCAACACCGTCGTCACCCTTCCAGATAGCGACAGCAAAGGGATCACGACCGTCCTCGAGCAGGCGGGGGAAGTCACATTCGACGTGGATCACCAGGAGGTGAAACATTTCGCGGTGGAGACCCCGTACCTGGCCGCGGTCGTCAAGGGCACCAATTTCACGGTCCGCGTTGACGACCAGGTCGGGACGGTTGCGGTGAACCGCGGTCTGGTCGAGGTGCAGAATCTCAAGACAGGCGACAGCGTCGATACGCCCGTCGGACAAACGGCCGAAGTCAACGGGCGGAGCGGGCGGCTGACGGTTTCAGGCCCCGGGCCCCGCGCCGTCATCCAGTCGGGCAATCCACGTGACCCGCTGGTCAAGGGCCTTTCGCGCGACGCGGTTCATGCCCTTCAGGTTGTTGCGTTGCGGAACGCTGGCGGCTCAGCCACCGGCCTCACCCCGGTCACAAGCGCTCAAAACGACGGAATTGGATCGGCCGTCATAGCAGCCGCCGGACAGAACGGTCCCGGTGGCGGCGATCCTGGCAACGATGCGGGTGGTAGCGGTGGAAACCGAGGGGGCAGCATCGTCGCTCCACCGAGCTCTTCTCCGCCCAAGGCAGAGCGCAACTTCCTCGAAGCGTGGTTCAGTGGTCAAGACGGCGGGGTCCTGAGTTCCCAGGTCCTGGTCGGCATCTTCGGCCTGTCGATCGCGCTTGCGTTCGGCCTCGCATATTTCAAGGGGAAGTTCGGTTGAGCCACCCAGGCTCGCGCCGCAGCTCCCAGGCCTTGTCGTCGTCCACGTAGGCACGCACTCATGCTTCGCCGTATGGTTGCCGCTGCTCTGGTCATCCTCGTGCCGCTGTTGGCCGAGTGGAGTGGCGTGCTGCACCCGTTTGAAGACCAGCAGGCCGCCGCCCGCATGGCCATGCACCGGCGGGCGCCGACCGGCAACATCGTCATCGTCGATATCGATGCCAAGAGCATTGCGGCGATGGGAAGCTGGCCATGGCGGCGGACGGTCTTTGCGCAGCTCATCGACAAGCTGGTTGCTCTGAAGGCGGGCGAAATCGCGATAGACGTCGACTTCAGCGCGCCGTCGGATCCGGCCGGCGACGCGGCCCTCACCGCGGCGCTCAAGAACAGCGGCGGCAGCGTCATTCTCGCCGGGTTCGCGCAGAAACTGAGTGGCGCGAGCGATGCCGGGTCAACCTATAACCAACCGCTACGGCAATTCGGCGACAATGCCTGGGTCGCCAGCGTCAACGTGCGCCCGGACAGGGATGGCCAAGTCAGGTCGTTCAGCTACGGCCTGGTGGTTGACGGCAGCGTGGTGCCGTCTATGCCCGCAGTTCTTGCAGGGGGCCTGGGGGAGGCGGGCAAGGCCTTCCAGATCGACTTCAGCATCAACCCGGGTGCCATCGACCGGGTCTCCCTGATCGACGTCCTGCATGGCACGGTCGATCCGAACCGCATCGCCGGCAAGAAAGTGATCGTCGGCGCGCAAGCCGTCGAGCTGCGCGACTTCTTTCAAGTCCCCGTGGCAGGCACGATCTCGGGCGCGTTGCTCCAGGCGCTTGCGACCGAGACATTGATGCAGGGGCGCGCGCTGCACAGGACGAATGTCCTTGTCACGCTGGCCGGCCTGATCCTCGTCGCCTTCGCGGCCTTTCTGATAGGCCGGGCAAAGTGGCAATATCTCTGCGGCGGGCTGTTCGTTGCCGCTGTGGCTGTCGAGGCGTCGGCGGCCTTGCTCCAGACGGGGTCCACGCTGGTCGTGACCACCGCTCCCTGGCTCCTGTCTCTGGCGATCCTGGGCATCATCGCCCTGCTCAGCGAAATCGACATCCGCCAGCTTCTTCAGTCCATGTGGCGCGCGCGCGCCAGCAATGCCGAAACCCTGCTCACCAAGGTCGTGGCAGACAGCTTCGCAGGTGTGGTTGTTGTCGACGAGGCGGGCACAATCCGGGCGGCAAGTCGCAGCGCCTCGGAGTTGCTCGGCCGTCGGAACGATCTGGTGGGGGCGAAGGCGAGCGCGATGTTGCCGCCGCAACTCCTGGCGGCGGTTGACGCAGTGCTGGGAGTCGCCGGCTTCGACCGTTGCGTCCGGCGTCCGAGCGTCTTTCCGCTGCGCCGCGACGACGGCCAAACCCGCATGATCGAGTACGTCGCCACGGTCTCGGAAGTCGAGAGCGCGTCCGCCGACCCGCGCGACGCCAAGATTGTCCACCGTGTCGCTTCGCTGACCTTCAACGACATTACCGAGCAGAAGGCGGCCGAAGCGAAGATCACGCACATGGCCCACTTCGATTCGCTCACGCAGTTGCCCAACCGCAACCAGCTGATCGAGCGCCTGGAAAGCGTGTTCACGGCCAGCGACACCAGGTTGCGTTCCAGTGCCGTGGTCTGCTTCGATCTCGACCGATTCAAGGTCATCAACGACACGCTCGGGCATCACATCGGTGACCTGGTCCTGCGCGGCGTCGCCGCGCGAGCAACCGACCTGCTTCCCAACGATGCAGTCGTCGCGCGCCTCGGCGGCGATGAATACGCCGCACTCTTTTCAGGTGCGCAGGCGGCCGACGACGCCGTGGCGTTCGCGACCCATATCGTGGCGGCCAGCAACAAGCCCCTCGATGCGGATGGGCGCCAGGTGCTGGTCGGCACCAGCGCCGGCGTCGCATTGGCGGATGCTCGCGACAAGGGGCCGGACGATATTCTGCGGCGGGCCGACATGGCCCTCTATCGCGCCAAATCGGGTGGCGGCAGCGGGTTCGTCGTGTTCGACCGGGCGATGTTGCACTCATTCATGGAGCAGCAGCGTCTCGAACTCGAACTCAAGCGGGCCCTTGAAAAGGGGGAATTCGAAGTCTGGTATCAGCCCCAGGTCGAGCTCAGCACCAATCGTATGGTCGGGGTCGAGGCGCTGGTGCGCTGGCGCCATCCAAAGCGAGGGCTGGTGCCGCCTGACGAGTTCATTCCCGCTGCCGAATCCATGGGGCTCATCGATGACCTCGGCCGTTTGGTCCTGGAGAGTGCCTGTACCGAAGTGGCGGGCTGGGCGCAGCCAATTCGACTTGCAGTCAACGCGTCGTCGGCGCAATTCGCACGCGGGGACATCGCAGAGTTCGTTTCGCAAACCCTGAAGCGAACCGGATTTCCGGCATCGCGGCTCGACCTTGAAATCACCGAATCCCTGTTCATACAGCCGAGCGCGACCGTCCACGGCGCTCTCGGAGCCCTCCGGGCGATGGGCGTCGGGATTGCCCTCGACGACTTCGGAACGGGATATTCATCTCTCAGCTACATCCAGAACTTCCCCATCACGAAGATCAAGCTGGACAAATCGTTCGTCGCCGACCTGCCCGAAAACACCGGCTCGGCCGCGATCGTGCGTGCAGTCACCAGGCTGACGAAGGACCTGGGATTGCTGCTGGTCGCCGAAGGCGTGGAGAACGCGGCGCAACTGGCGTTGCTCAAATCCGTGGGGGTCGACCAGGTCCAGGGTTTCCTGTTCGGGCGTCCGCAGCCGGGCAGGGAGATCGCCCACGAGCTCAAGATCGCGGACGACGATGAGCGGTTGCGGGCTTGAAGGCGCTAGGGCAGCCGCATCGTGTGGTGCGGCGCGAATTCGGCCTTGCCGAAGGTGTTGGGGAAGGTCGTTGCCATCCACTCGTAGGGGTAGCCGAGGTTGAGCGGCATGGCGTCGGTAAGCTCCTGGCGGACGTCGGCCGGCAGGTCGAAATCGCCGGCAACGAGGTTCTCGCCGATCTGATCGACGCGGCGGGCGCCGACGATGGCGGCGGTGACGCGGCGGTCGCCGAGCAGCCAGGCGAGCGCCACCTGGCTGGGGGTACGGTCGAGCTTGCCGGCGACCTCGACGACGCGGTCGATCAGCTTCAGCGCATCGTCGAACCAGTAGCGCGGCATGGCGATCGACGCCTGGATGCCGATGCGCGACTGCGCGTCCGGCTTGTCCTGGTCGCGATACTTGCCGGTCAGCATGCCGGCGGCCAGCGGGCTCCAGCAGATCATGCCCAGTCCCTGATCGTCGCAGGCGGGCAGGATCTCGCGCTCGATGTCGCGGCGCAGCAGATTGTAGAGGTGCTGGGCCGACACCAGCGGCTCGTAGTCCTTGAGCGCGGCGATGCCGTTCGCCTTGGCGATCTGCCAGGCATAGTAGTTGGAGCAGCCGAGATAGCGGATCTTGCCGGCGCTGATCAGGTCGTCGGCGGCGCGCAGGCTCTCCTCGATGGGCGTGTGGGGGTCGGGCCCGTGGAACTGGTAGAGGTCGATGTAATCGATATCCAGGCGCTTGAGGCTGGCCTCGCAGGATTCGACGATATGCTTGCGCGACAGGCCGCGCGCGGTCACCGCCGGGTCGTTGGCGAACCAGCATTTGGTGGCGATGACCAGGCTGTCGCGCTTGTACTCCTTGAGCGCCTCGCCCGAGCATCTTCTCCGACTTGCCGCCGCTGTACATGTCGGCGGTGTCGATGAAATTGCCGCCATCCTCGACGAAGCGCCGCACGATGGCGCTGGCGGTTTCCTGGTCGCAGCCCCATTCCTTGTTGCCGAAGGTCATGGTGCCGAGACAGATGCGGGAAACGAGCAGGCCCGAACGGCCGAGATAGCGGTATTTCATTGTTTCTTTCCCTGGGAGCTATGGGCGGCGAGCGGCGCCGTCGCTGGAACGGGTGGCGTGGCGGATTGCTGCGGGTCGGGTGCCCCGGGGCAGCGATCGGTTGGCGGCACGCGAGGAAACCTAGCGTCGTTGCGCCGCCGGGGAAACCTCCGAGCGCGTGCAAACGGGCGGTATTGCGCTCATCCCGGCGGAGCCCGGTCGGCCGCCGACGTCCTGATGAAATCGATGAAGGCCCTGAGCGGGGCGGGCACCAGCCGCCGCCCCGGATAATAGAGGAACGGACCTGAGAAGCTCTCCCACCAGTCTTCGAGCACGGGCTCGAGTGCGCCGCTGTCGAGATGTGGGCGCAGCCAGTCCTCGAACAGCGACACGATGCCGGTGCCGGCGACGGCTGCATCGATCAGCAGCTCCGCCGTTCCGCCGGTTTGCACGACCAAGGGCCCTTGCGGCTCAATGCGCACTACCTCGCTGTCGCGCTCGAACTCCCAAGTCTGCATGGCGCCGCTGCTGAAGCGGCCGCGCAGGCAGGCATGGTCGAGCAACTCGCGCGGATGCGATGGACGACCGCGGCGATCGAGATAGGCAGGCGCGGCCGCCGTGGCGAAACGCTGTGTGCGCGGCCCGATCGGCGCTGCGATCATGTCCTGCTCCAGCCGCTCGCCATAGCGGATGCCGGCGTCGCAGCCGGCGGCGATGATATCGACGAAGGTGTCCTGGCCGATCACCTCCAGGCGGATGTCGGGATAGGCCGCGAGAAACCCCGGCACGATGGCGGGAAGCACCAGCCGCGCCACGCTGACCGGCACGTTGAGCCGCAGTGTGCCGGCCGGCGTGTCGCGATAGGTGTTGACTACATCGAGCGCCGATTCGACCTCGCGCAGGGCCGGTCCGAGCCGGTCGAGCAGGCCCTGGCCGGCCTCGGTCGGCACGACGCTGCGGGTCGTCCGGTTAAGCAGGCGCACGCCGAGGCGTGTCTCAAGGCGGCGAACGGCCTCGCTGAGGCCGGAGGCACTTGCCCCGCTGGAACGGGCGCCATCGCGGAAGCCGCCCGCACGCGCCACGGCGACAAAGGCGTTCAGGTCCGCAAGGTCGACATTCATTGTCCGCATTCCCGCACAGTGCGTGCAGACTTTAGCCAATTATCGCGCAGCGAGATAGCCACTAACTGAGGGCCTTCGCAAACCCCGATCAAGGAGAGAGGCCATGAATAGCGTCAACCAGTCCGGAACCTTCGTCCTCGGCGAGCGCACCGTGAAGCGCCTGGGCTACGGCGCCATGCAGCTTGCCGGGCCGGGCGTTTTCGGCCCGCCGAAGGACCGCAAGGAGGCGATCGCGGTGCTGCGTGAAGCGGTCGAGAGCGGCATCAACCACATCGACACCAGCGACTTCTACGGGCCGCACGTCACCAACCAGATCATCCGCGAGGCGTTGGCGCCCTATCGCGACGACCTCACGATCGTGACCAAGATCGGCGGCAAGCGCGACGATCAGGGTGCATGGCTGCCTGCCATGGCGCCCGACGAGCTGCGGCAGGCGGTGCACGACAACCTCCGCAATCTCGGGCTCGACGTCCTCGACGTGGTCAATTTCCGCAGCATCTACGGCGTCCATGAACCGGCCGAGGGGCCGATCGAGGAGCAGGTGACGGTGCTCGCCGAAATGCAGCAGCAGGGGCTGGTGCGCCACATCGGGCTGAGCAGCGTAACACCGGCGCAGCTCGCCGAGGGGCGCAAGATCGCCGAGATCGTCTGCGTGCAGAACCAGTACAACCTCGCCCACCGCGCCGACGACGCGATGATCGACGGTCTTGCGCGCGACGGTATCGCCTACGTGCCGTTCTTCCCGCTGGGTGGCTTCAGCCCGCTGCAGCACGACACGCTGGATGCGCTCGCCAGCCGCCTGGAGGCGACGCCCATGCAGGTGGCGCTGGCTTGGCTTCTCCATCGTGCGCCCAATATCCTGCTGATCCCCGGGACATCGTCGCTTGCCCATCTCAGGGAGAACCTCGCCGCCGCCAAGCTGGCCCTGCCGGCCGATGCGCTGGCGGAACTGGACGGCGTGGCAGGCGCTGCGGCCGCATGACGGCGGAAAGAGTGGATGACGAATGACCAACGTCTATGACTTCACGATGCGCGAGATCGGGGGCCGCGAGGTCCCCCTTTCCGAATTTCGCGACGATGTGCTGCTGATCGTCAACACGGCGAGCAAATGTGGCTTCACACCCCAATACGAGGGGCTGGAGGCGCTCTATCGCGACTATCGCGGACGCGGCTTCGCCGTCCTCGGCTTTCCGTGCAACCAGTTCGGCGAGCAAGAGCCGGGCGATGCCGCCGAGATCGCCAGCTTCTGCAAGACCACCTATGACGTAAGCTTTCCGATGTTCGCCAAGATCGACGTCAACGGTCCCGAGGCGAGCCCGCTCTATACATGGCTGAAGGGCGCGGCGCCGGGGCTGCTGGGCAGCGAGGCGATCAAGTGGAACTTCACCAAGTTCCTGCTGGACCGGAAGGGCGAAGTCGTTGACCGCTACGCCCCGAAGACGAAGCCGGAAGAGCTGCGGCAGACCATCGAAGCGCTGCTCTGACCGGGAAGCCGGCGGCGGTCAGGCGGCGATGCGGCTGGCGGCGGTTCCCCAAAAGAAGAACCGCCGGCCCTGGACGAAGAGAGCCGGCGGTCAAGGGGCAGGGAGGAACAGGTCAGTTCAGGCTAGTGAGGATCGATCACAGGTCGGTTCAGGCTAGTTCAGCGGAATCCGCTCGAGATCGGACACGCCGTTGTGACGGGTCTCGACGGTGACGTAGTCGGTGGCCGGCGCGGCGGCGGCCAGCACCGTGAGGCGGTCGGCCTTCGGTGCCGCGGCCTGCTGGTGGTCCGAGACCACCGCGACGCTGGCGAAGCCCACCCCGAGAATGGCTGCGAGGCTGGTTGCCAGAATGGTCGAGTGAAGCTTGGTGCTCATCTCTCGTCTCCTTCGCGAACCGTGCCGTTCAACTTCCCTCATTCAACACCATCGATGCTGAACGGTTCCGGATAGGGGCGTTCAGCCGGGGTTCAGGGAGGTGGCCGCGGTTCGGCAAAATTCGGGCTAGTTGAAGGCAAGCGCGAAGCGCTCGCCCATGGTTTCCGGCAGCGCCACGGCCGTGCGGGTGGCCACGGTGCGTACCGTCCGGTCGCCGTCGCCGCCGCTCAGGCACTGGCCCGGGATCATCGGCCAGGTGGCATGGGCGCAGGCATCCGCCAGCGGCGATTCCTTGGTCTGGGCGCTCATCGACAGGCCGGTGAGGCCGGCGGCCACGGTAACGGCGAAAGCCGACGCCATCAGAAAGGTGCGTTTGTTCGTGTTCATGGTCGGATCCTCTTCCTAAGGTTCCGGGCGACCTTGCGGGCCACTCTTCGTGAAGGTGAGATAGGTGCTCCGCCAGGGTTTTGCTGTGATATGGGTCACACACGTAAGTATTTGATAAACGGAGCAATTTAACTCAAAATGGTCGTTGTTCCGGCGGCCGCCCGGAAAGGCGCCGCGCTTGCCCGCGGGGCAGGGGGCGGGCTATGACACCGGCGCCGGACGACGAGGAAAGCGACAGGCCATGACGCGGATTGCCTTTTATCCCGGGACCTTCGACCCGGTGACCAACGGGCACGTCGACATCCTGCAAGGTGCCGTGGCGCTCGCCGACCGCGTCGTCGTCGGCGTCGGCATCAATGCCGGCAAATCGCCGATGTTCACGCTCGAGGAGCGGCTGACGATGGTGCGCGGCATGATCACCGCGCTCGGCCGCAAGACCAGCCAGCGGGCAAGCGCCATCGCCTTCGACGGCCTGGTGGTCGAGGCGGCGCAGGAGGCCGGCGCGACGATGCTCATCCGTGGCCTGCGCGACGCCAGCGATTTCGACTACGAGATGCAGATGGCCGGCATGAACTGCACCATGGCGCCGGGGCTGCGCACCGTGTTCCTGCCGGCCTCGCACGACACGCGCCACATCACCGCCACGCTTGTCCGCCAGATCGCTTCCATGGGCGGCGACGTCTCCGCCTTCGTGCCCAAGGCGGTCGCCCGCCGCATCGAACGCAAGTTCCGCGGCTGAGGCCTCCGGCGGGCGACAAGGCCATGGACAATGCCGGCATTTGCTTTATCCCCGTCCGCGGCGACCCCCGCGGCGCGAAGCGGTGCCGCTCAAACGACACGGGTGGATCAAGGATGCTTTCTCGAATTGCCGCGGCGCTGTTCGCCGCGTTCCTGCTGATGCCGCTGGCGGCCTCGGCGCAGACGCTCGACCCCGAAAACACGCTCTACATGGATCTTCCCGCCGGCCGGGTGGTGATCAAGCTGCTGCCGGACGTGGCACCCAACCACGTGGCGCAGATCAAGAAGCTCACCCGCATGGGCTTCTACGACGGCACCCCGTTCCACCGGGTGATCCCGGGCTTCATGGCCCAGGGCGGCGACCCCACCGGCACCGGCCAGGGCGGCTCCAAGCTCCCCGACCTCAAGGCCGAGTTCAGCGACCTCCCCTTCACCCGCGGCACGGTGGGCATGGCGCGCACCAGCGATCCCAACTCCGCCAATTCGCAGTTCTTCATCTGCTTCGCCGACGCGCCCTGGCTGAACGGCCAGTACACCGTCTGGGGCCAGGTCGTCTCGGGCATGGAATACGTCGACAAACTGAAGAAGGGCAGCGGGCAGAGCGGCACGGTCGAGAACCCCGACCACATCATCAAGATGCAGGTTGCCGCGGACGCGAAGAAATAAGGAGACACCATGGCTGACGACAAGCAAGACACGCTGCTGATGGAAACCTCGACGGGCAGCGTCACCATCAAGCTGCGCCCCGACCTCGCGCCCAATCATGTGGCGCGCATCAAGGAGCTGGTGCAAGACGGCTTCTACGACGGCGTCGTGTTCCACCGCGTCATCGACGGCTTCATGGCGCAGACCGGCGACCCGACCGGCACCGGCATGGGCGGCTCCGGCAAGAAGCTGAAGGCCGAGTTCAGCAAGCAGCCGCATGTGCGCGGCACCGTTTCGATGGCCCGCGCCCAGAACCCGGATTTCGGCGACAGCCAGTTCTTCATCTGCTTCGCCGATGCCCGCTTCCTCGACGGCCAATACACCGTCTGGGGCGAGGTCATCGACGGCATGGAGGCGGTCGACAAGATCAAGCGCGGCGAGCCGGTGAAGGACCCGGACAAGATCGTCTCGATGAAGGTGGCGGCGGAGGCCTGAGGCCCAGCCTCTTCCGCCTTTACCAATCCGCAGGCCGGCGCGTGCTACGCATGCACCGGCCTGTTTTTTTGATGGGGCGGATGGTGCGAGTTCCTTCGATCGGGCCGCGCGCGGGCGAGGAGCGCCCGCAGGAGCGGCCCGAAACGCGCGACGACGAGCGCCGGCGGATGCACTGGGGGCCGGGCGGGCCGTGGTTCGTCGGACTGGTCATGGTCGCCATCGCCGGGGCCATCGTCGCGGCGTTCTCTGGCGCGCCGATCCCGCCCGGCCTGTGGGCCGCGGTCATCGTCCTGATCATCGGGACCTTCGTGGGCTCGATCTGGCGCACCTACCGGCGCGAGGGCATGACGCGCACGACCGTCGCCTCGATCATCCATCTCGCCGCGCTCCTGGTGCTGATCGCCTCGTTCCATGTCGGCCTGGGGCCGGCCAAGGACATCCTGTGGGCGATCGCGCTGATCGGGTTCGTCATCGCATGGGCGGTCGTCAACCGCCGCATCTGAGCTCCCATATCGCACCGGCGCCGGCATGATAGAATGCGCGCCAGTCTGTTTTGGTGGGGCACGCAAATGAGCGATCCTTCAAGCGATGCCGGCGGTCCGCGGCCGGACTGGCGCGAAATGCGCCGTGAAGCGCGGCATGCGCGGCGTGAAGAACGGCGCGAGATGACATGGGGCCCGGGCGGCTCGTGGATTGCCGGGCTGATCCTGGTCGGCCTCGGCATCCTGTTCCTGCTAAGGAATTTCGGCGTACCGATCCCGGAAAACTGGTGGGCGGTGTTCCTGATCCTGCCCGGCCTCGGCGCGCTGTGGACCGCGTGGCGGATGTATCAGCGCGACGGCGCCATGACGCGCAGCGTGATGAGCACGGCGATCGTCGGCGCGGTTCTGGTCGTCTTCGGCCTCTCGTTTCTCGCCGGTTTCGACTGGGGCATCCTGTGGCCGGTGATCCTTATCGCGCTCGGCGTGGCGGTGGTGCTCGGCGGCCATCGCCGGCAGGGCTGAGGCGGCGGAAACCACGCCAGAAATCGGCGCTTCCCCCCGGCGGCGGATGCCGCTAGGAAGCGCCGATGCGCGTTGACCTGTTCGATTTCGACCTGCCCGAGGAGCTGATCGCGCTCCGCCCGAAGATGCCGCGTGACGCGGCCCGCCTGCTGGTGGTGAAGCCGGGGGAGGGGCCCGCCGACCGCTTTGTTCGCGACCTGCCGGGGCTGCTCAGGCCGGGCGACGCGCTGGTGCTCAACGACACCAGGGTGATCCCGGCGCGACTCACCGGCGAACGCATCCGCGACGGCAGCGTCGCCCAGGTCGAGGCGACGCTGACCCGGCGCACGGCGCCGGCGCGCTGGGAGGCGCTGGCGCGGCCGGCCAAGCGCCTGGCGATCGGCGACCGCATCCGCTTCGGCGCGGCGGCGCGCGAGGCGGGCGACAATGCCTGCCTGCTCGCCGGCCTCGATGCGACGGTGGTCGACCGCGGCGAGGCGGGCGAGGTGTTCCTGCGCTTCGATCTTTCCGGGCCGGCGCTCGACGAAGCCCTGACAAGTGTCGGCGTGGTGCCGCTGCCGCCCTACATCGCCACCCGGCGGGCGCCGGACAGCTTCGACAAGCGCGACTACCAGACCATCTATGCCCGCCAGGACGGCGCCGTGGCGGCGCCGACGGCGGGGCTTCATTTCACCGAGACGCTGTTCGGCCGTCTCGCCGCGGCGAGGGTGAGCCGGCACATGGTCACCCTCCACGTCGGCGCCGGCACATTTCTGCCGGTCAAGACGGAGGAGACCGACGACCACCACATGCACGCCGAGACGCGGCACGGTGAGCGCCGAAACGGCCGAGGCGCTGAACGCGGTGCGCGCCGAGGGCGGGCGGATCGTGGCGGTCGGCACCACCTCGCTGCGGCTCCTGGAAAGCGCGGCCGACGACGACGGCACCATCCGGTCGTTTGCCGGCGACACGTCGCTGTTCATCACGCCCGGCTACCGGTTCAAGGCGGTCGACCTGATGATGACCAACTTTCACCTGCCGAAGTCCACCCTGTTCATGCTGGTCTCGGCCTTCGCCGGGCGCGAGACGATGCTTTCCGCCTACCGGCACGCCATCGCCGCCCGCTACCGCTTCTATTCGTATGGGGATGCGTCCCTGCTCCATCCGGAGGGGGGGAAGTGAGCGCTCGATTGAGGCACCCATCCCTCCCCGGAACGGGGAGGGGGGACCATGCGAAGCCGCAGGCGAAGCATGGTGGGTGGGGTGACCCCACCCGTCTTCTCGCTGCGCTCGGAGCCACCCTCCCCGTATCGGGGAGGGATGGAGAGTGTGGCGGGCTCATCGAGAGCCAACGGGCGACGCACTTGCGTTGGGGCCATCTCCCTCCTTGCGGGGGAGACGGCGGAGCTTATGACGCGCGCAGCGCGGCGTTAGCGCAGCCAGAGAGGGGTGTCGGCATAGCCTCGCCCAAACCCCCCTCCCGGATTTCCAAGTCCGATCTGCTGGCGCAGATCGGGGAAATCCGGCCTCCCCCGCAAGGGGGAGGAGGCCATCGCCGGCGGCATGCCGTGCCGGCATGTCCGCAGAATGACCGGCCTCACCTTCGCCATCGCGGCGAGCGACGGGGCGGCGCGGACGGGCGCCGTCACGCTCGCCCGCGGCACCGTGCGCACGCCCGCCTTCATGCCGGTCGGCACCGCCGGCACGGTGAAGGCGATGTACATGGACCAGGTGAGGGCGCTCGGCGCCGACATCATCCTCGGCAACACCTATCACCTGATGCTGCGGCCCGGCGCCGAACGGGTGGCGGCGCTCGGCGGCCTGCACGCCTTCTCCGGCTGGACGGGGCCGATATTGACCGACTCCGGCGGCTTCCAGGTGATGTCGCTGGCGCAACTCCGCAAGCTCGACGAGAGCGGCGTCACCTTCCAGTCGCACATCGACGGGGCGACCTTCTCGCTGACCCCGGAGCGGTCGCTGGAAATCCAGGGCTTGCTCGATTCCGACATCCGCATGCAGCTCGACGAGTGCATCGCGCTGCCCGCCCCGCACGCCGAGGTGGAGCGTGCCATGCGCCTGTCGCTGCGCTGGGCGGAACGCTCGAAGGCGGCCTTCGGTTCGCCGGAGGGCCGGGCGCTGTTCGGCATCGTGCAGGGCGGCGACGACGCCGAGCTGCGCGTGGAGTTGGCGCAAGGGCTCGCAGCCATCGGCTTCGACGGCTACGCCATCGGCGGCCTCGCCGTGGGCGAGCCGCAGGCGGTGATGCTGAAGATGCTGGAGGCCACCTGCCCGGTGCTGCCGCCGGGCGCGCCGCGCTACCTGATGGGCGTCGGCACGCCCGAGGACATCATCGAGTCGGTCGCGCGCGGCGTCGACATGTTCGACTGCGTCATGCCGACCCGCGCCGGCCGCCATGGCGTCGCCTATACGCGCTTCGGCAAGATCAACCTGAAGAACGCCCGCCACGCCGAGGACCCGCGGCCGCTCGACGAGGAAAGCGGCTGCCCGGCGGCGCGCGACTACAGCCGCGCCTATCTGCACCATCTGGTGAAATCGGGCGAGATGCTGGGCGCCATGCTGCTGTCATGGAACAACCTCGCTTTTTACGAGGGACTGATGGCCGACATCCGCGGAGCCATCCGCGCCGGGCACTATGACGACTTCCGCGCCGCCGTGAAGGCCGGCTGGGCGGCGGGCGACATCCCACCGCTTGGCTGATCAGGCGGTCGGCGAATTGTCGGGCAGCAGCACGCAGCCATTGATCTTCCACGTCCCGTCCGGCTGGCGCTGGAGCGTGTAGAGCGCGACGTAGCGATTGCCGTCGGGGCCGACGAGATAGACCCGCTGCTCGGGGCCGGCCGGCGAATCGGTGAGCGATCCGAAGGTCACCGACCGCGGCCGGTAGACCGGCTGGTATTGGCCGCGCACCATATCCATGAAGGCGCCGGCCGAGGGGTAGATCTGCTTGATGGTCGGCGAGGCAAAGCCGTAGGCGGTCGAGCCGTCGTCCTGGCGGAAGGCGTCGATCTGGCTCTGGATGATCGCGTGGATAGCGGCCGCGTCGCCGGCGCTCTCCTGAGCCGCGGCGGGGAGGGCGAGGGCGCCGACAAGGGCTACGGCAGCGATCAGGCGGATGAAGGCTCTGAGGGGATGCGTCATGGCGGTCCTCCGGGTTGCCTCCTCCGATACGAAGGGCAGGGCCGCAAAGTTTCAACAGGGGCGGGCGGCGCCATTGACCTTGTGTCGGGCGGGGCGATCTGGTGTTCTGCCGCCAGCCACACGCTTTCTGGAGGGCCCCGATGCGGGCGCTGTTCGTGCAGATCAAATGCGATCTCGGCAAGGCCTATCAGGTCGCCGACGAGATCGCCGAGGCGGAGATCGCCTCGGAAATCTATTCCACCGCCGGCGACTACGACCTGCTGGTCAAGTTCTACCTGCCGGAGGAGGCCGATATCGGCCATTTCATCACGGAGAAGGTGCAACCGATCGGAGGCATCCGCGACACGCGGACGATCCCGACCTTCAAGGCGTTCTAGCCGCCTGGCGTATTGACCCCTCCGGGGGCCACTTATAGTGTCCGCCGCATTCCGCGCCGTTGGGCGCCGATGAGCGCGTAGCTCAGCTGGTAGAGCAGCTGACTTTTAATCAGCAGGTCTCGGGTTCGAGCCCCGACGCGCTCACCAAAAACGCTAGCAAATGCAATATGTTAATCGGTGGGTGTGGCTTGCGGACATAGACAGCAAATTGCGTGTCCGCGCAATGTCCGCAAAAAGCCCCGGCCGTTGTCAGCCGGGGCCGGAGTAGCTCACGAACCAGAGCGCTTAACGGGCGGCCGGCGACTATCTGCCCTAAGCCGCGCGATCATTTCTCTGTATTCGTCCGCGTCGGGGCGGTTGTTGAAGCCGCGTGCGCCAAGGCGATCTATGGGCGGATTGTTTCCGGTCGAGTTATCTTCGGCAGTGTCGGAAAGGTGACGCATCATCAGCGCCTCCAAAGTTGGAGTGCCGCCGTTGCGATGCGTTGGAAGTGCGAAGTGTCGCCTTGCGGTGATGACGACGTGGCACTGCGGATCATGCCCGCATCGAGAATCGTAAGCGAAGTCGCCGGTAATGAATAGCCCCGGCCTTTCGACCGGGGGCATGGTCCGCCTTCGGGGTCTGCGTAGGGTCGGGCCGGCCGTCTGGACCTCTCCCTGAACCTGTGCGGCGTCGTATTCGTCAGGTGGCCGCTGCTTGGCGACAGTATGGAAATAGGGCAAGCGCCGCCGGGTCAACTCGCTCGCCGCTCCCGCTCCAAACAATCCTCGAAGCCACCGCAGCACGCCCATCGATAAGGGGAATAGATTATTTGCCCGCTGGCGTCGTGCCGATGGCCCCGCTCGCTGTAGCGGCACGAAATTCCGCTGCCCTCGCCTCAGCCTGATCCTCGGGAACCTGGACGTACCCCTTGCCCGCCATGCACCCGACAGCCACGTCATTCATCTGGCGTTGCCTTGAATTTGCGACGATCGCCGCATCGATGAAGTTGTTGGTGTAAACTGGCGCCGCAGATATTCCGGCCCTTTGCGTCTCGCCAAGGCAGATTTTGCGGTCGATATCAAATTGGGCCGCCAGCGCCGGGTGGTCGTGTGCAGTCTGGCCATCGGTTCGCAGCCACACCATCTTTACCGGCGGCGGTGCCGACGCGCAGCCCGCCAGAACCAAAAATACCAAGGCTTTCGCCCCGTCGGTCCATTTCATTGTCGCCCCCAAACTTTCCCCCAGCACTTAGTAGACTACGCAACCACGGGGCGAGCAAGTTGTTCGATGCCGCATCCGTGCCGAGCGCAAGATCGGCGAGTTGATCGCAGCGCAGCGGGCAAGCGTAGGGCTGGCGAAAGGTGCGTCTGCGGGCGGCAAGAAGGACGGACCACGCGGGTCTTATGTGGTCCCGCGTGACGACAAGCCCACCCTTGCCGAAGCCGGCATTGACAAGCACGGCGCCGACAGGGCGCGGATCAAGCCTCAGCGGGACTCGCTGACGGCCGTTTGCCCCTGCCGAGTTTCGCTACCGGCCCGCCTGTCCGCGGGCGTGCTGACCGGCTTTCTGGCCGCCGTGCGAGTCGTCCCGCTTGCTTTCCCCGGTCTTGGCTGCCGTGTCGGCGGTGAAGCGGTCGGTCTTACTGTTGCGCTTCTGTGTGTCGCCAACTTGGCGACTTACGCCGGGCGTGCCTTGCTTCGTCTCCGAGTGATAGGGAAAGGGCAGACTGAGAGCTAAAACGCTCGCTTCGGCGGCTTTTTCCGCAATGTGCATGTGCCGCTGTCGAGCATCATTCCGCCGTTGGCCACGCGCTCGATTCGCAACGTCGTCCGATCAATGGTCACGGTGACCATCCCGCGCCCCATGGGGAACGAAACGGTTGCGGGCGTGAACACCGCCGCAACTCGCCCGGCTGGCCCGCCATTTGGGAAGCTGTAGGTCACCAACTGCCCGCTTTCGTCCGCAGTCACGTCAAGCTTCGTCGTGGCGCCGTTGCCGGTGACGCTGCACGCCAGGTAGACAGGCGCCGCGCTGGCAGCGCTCGCCGCAAGGACGATCGAAGCCGCACATAGAATGCTTGCAATGCGCGTCTTGTTCATCGCTTTCCTCCCAAGCTCGGCAGAAGTCGGTCAGCGCTGGCGCAAGAGGTTCTTGCGGATGTCCTCTCGCAGACCGGATGGAGTCCCCGCCGTAGATGTAGTCGTGCGTGATCGCGGGGGCTTCGATCAGCCGCTTCATTCTTTCGATATACCACGCGGCGGGACTCGCTGACGGCCGTTTTGCCGTCGCCGCTATTCTCCTGCCTCCCGACCTGCTGGCGGGCGTGTAGACCGGCCGCCGGCTTGATGACGCCGCGACGATCATCGGAGTAGGGTTGGAGCCTCTTCGACCATCATGGGGGCATCCGATGAAGCTAGTCCGCATCGAACAAGCAGATTTCGACGGTCAGCATCTACGGATCGACGGCGTGACCGTCGATGGCGTTGCGCAGTCTGTCGAACTTCCAGTGACCGACCGGGAGGTATTCCTCGGGTGGCTGACCGCGGCCCTATTTGAAACGTCTGGTGATCCATCCCCGACCGAGAAAAGCCAAAAAGGCTTGATCGTGACCGGGATCCGCTTCTCCACTCATCTGAGCGCGGACGGCACCGCCGTGGTTGGTTTCAGGGTGTGGCTTCCAAGTGGGGGAGTCCTGCAACTGGTCCTTCCTGTTGCGGCGTCGTCCAAACAACGCCTGAACGCCATTCAGGCGCACCTAGACCAAGCTCTGAAGGAAATGGGAGCCCAAGGCGCTGCAACCGCGCAATAGGATACGCCTTGACCGAGGCGGACCGAAGAGCTGGCCCCAGCGCAATTACCCACGGTTCTCGGTTCCTCGTCATTCGCTGCCTTCCTAGGTTTCGGCACCGTGGCGCTCAGTTCGATATCGACGTGGCCGGCGGCGGCCCGCTCAGACCACCGCCGGCGGGGCGAGTGACCAACTCGCCGGGGCCGAAGGCGGCGACAACGACCACCTGCGGCCGGGGGCAGTAGGATGGACATGAGACACCCAGCCGCCCCAGTGCGGACGCGCGCTTAGGGGCAAGCGCGCTGCCCGCGGATCAGAGCACGTTCAGGACCGCTCGCGGATCGGCGCTGCTGCGGCGTGAGACGATGCTGCCAGCCAGGCGGCACATGCCGATCAAGGTTTCTTCCTTGCGCTCTAGGTTCAGCAAATCGGCCTCCAATGCAGTCTGCCGCTCTTGCCGTTCGGCGTCCGTCAGCCCCTCTTGGCCGAAGCGCGCATCGACTTCGGCCTCAAGCTTTTCGATCAAGCGCTCGGGATCGAGCCACCCGAGCATGGCGACGATATCGATCGGGCCGAACGTCGGCGCGTAGTCATCGGCGAGTCGGGGGGCAGCGACGCCGGAACGCGGCCAGGCGATCACGAGAGAGCCGTCCTTGGTCTCGATCATCGGCTTGCCGCGTTCGGCTGCCGCCGCAACCGTCTCGCGGATTCTGGCCTTCGTCTCGGTGCCCGAAACCGGCGCGGTGCGCACCGCCTTCAGTGCGGCCTTGGCGACCTCTATTGCTTGCCTGCAAGCGGCAAGGGCGGCGATAGCCGTCTCGCCCGGGGCGAGGTCGACCTTGACCGGCGCCGCCTCCTGCAAGGCGCCGCTGTAGCGCTCAACGTGCTGTTGGCAGCGCATGAGCACCTGACTCGCCGCATTTGCCCGCGCCCGGCGTTCGGCAAGGTCGCCGGGCGCATCGCTTCCCCGGCCTGCATCTGCCAGCGCAGCGCAGTCAGCGGCGTCCTGACGAAACGCCCGCAAGCGCTCCATCACCACCACCGGCACGTCGGGCGCGATGTCGTCGCGGATAAAGGGTGCGTTCATGCCGCTTCTCCTTTCCAGGCGTTGGAGAGGTCGGCGACGCTCTTGTTGTAGCTGGCATCGCGAGCCTCATTGATCTGATCGATCGTCATCTCGCTTGCCGGCGGGCGTGGGGCCGGTGCCGGCTGATCGCCTTTCCAAGCGTCCTCCATCTCTCGGCAGAACGCTGCATAGGCTTGGTCGCGTCGCTCGAAGGCGTCCGCTAAGGCTTGCGGCGAGTTGGCGGCAATCGCTCGCTGCACCTCGTCCGCGCCGTCCATCGCCAACATGGGGACGACAAGGCGCTCGCCCGGCTTCAGCACGTAACCGGCGGCCTCATCTCGCAGGCTGCCATCGGTGCTTCTGATCTTCATGTCGGTTCCTTTCTCAGTGTGTCAGTAGGTGGCTGAAAAGGCGGTTCCGCCGCCACGCCGCTCGTCGCCCCTGTCGTCCCGGGTCGCCCGCCATCATTTTCTCAAGGTCGTAGCCACCGCGCTTCGCGCTGACGAGCACCAGCGCACCCGCAACGGCGTTGATCACGTCGTCATGGCCGTTCGGCGGATGGTCGATCGAATCCTTGCCCGCGCGCGACGTACGCCTCTCCAACGCGCAAAGCTGCGCAACCAACCGTGGCTCGTCGAGCAATTCGACTTGCTGCGAATTGATGGCCGGCAGCAGCTCGGTGTAGATCGCCGACTTCACTTTGTCGCTCGGCTCGTAGGCAATGCCGTGGCGTCCAAATGCTTCCGCCGGCCAGGCGCCGCCATATCGGTCGCCGGTCACCTTGCTTGACGCCGTAGACCTTCAACGTCTCGGCAAATTCCTTCACGACGCCATCGGGCGCGAACGGCGCGCGCCTCTCTCGGATGCAGTCGAGCGTGGCGATCTCGCCTTCACGATGGGCCACCGCCATCGTCATGCTGTCGACAGAGCCGCCGCTCGGGTCGCAAAACGCGACGTACGTGACGCCGGGGATTGGTGCACGTTCACGGACGCTCAGCGGAACAACTGCCTCAACCGCATCCCGACTGACGAAGCTCTCAACATCGGTTCTGAATTGGCCGAGATATTCGGCACTCGCCGCGGCCGGATCACGCTCCATCGCCCGTGCGACAACGCGCTCAGACAGACCGGATTGAAATCGCGGCTCGCGGCCCCTGGCGATCAAAATGAGCGGATCACCGTGCGGCCCGTAGTGCTTGCGGAACAGATCGAACACCTCACCCTTTCGGGCATATGGCGAAGTGATGATGATCGTCGGCCCGCGCGTCGTCGCCAATGCCGGACGGGCAGCGGCAAGGATTTCACTGTCAGGGTTGCCGGAGGTTTCGTCGCTACTCCAAAAGGCCGCCTCGCTGGCGATGATTGCCACGGCCGTCATGCCGCGAAGCCGCCGGAAGCTCGCCGCGCGCACCTCGATA
Organism: uncultured Alphaproteobacteria bacterium; assembly: GCA_963782045.1. Lineage (GTDB taxonomy): Bacteria > Pseudomonadota > Alphaproteobacteria > Rhizobiales > Kaistiaceae > CAVSRC01. The sequence goes on along the minus strand of CAWAIR010000018.1, from coordinate 351,021 downwards.
TCGATCCCATTGCCCAGGCTGAGAACATCGGCCGTGCGGCCGACAATGAGCTTGGACAGACACCGGCGAGGCTTCGAAGTCGCTTCGATGTAGCCGAGTGTCACCGCCGCCTGCCGCATGTCGGGCGCAATCAGCAAGACGACGCCGCGCTCACCCCGCGCCAATTCGGGATGCTGGCAGCATCCGCCGATGTAGGCTGCACAGACGGCCGCTGCGCGGTCTTTCCCGCCGCTCCTGCCGATGATGTAGGCGGCTTCTTCGACACGCTCGGCGGGGCTCTCTGCGCGTCCCGTGAACCGTGTGAACACCTCTCGCTCGGCGTCGGTCACAAGCGGCTCGCCCATCATGGCGATCAGCATCACACGCCAGTTGAACCAGCTCTCACCGGGCAGTGCGGTGCCGAGCAAGGCGTCATCGGCCAAGGCTTCACGCATGGACACGGTGGGGATCATGCGGGCGCCGCCTTTGCCTTCAGGTAGGCATCCACCTCGCCGACCGGATCAACCTGCTTCGCCGACTTGCCGGTGTGCCCAACGCCCTCTAGCCCGGGCCGCGGCGTTCTCGCATCTGACGATATCGTTGGCTGCGATCGTCGCATCGCCAGCGAGGAAGCGAGCGCGCACCGTCTCAGCGACGATCCTCAACTCAGCCGCGCCCTCAATCTTCATGGCAGCAAGCGCACCGTCTGCCGGCTCTGCCAAGCCGAGTGCCGCGCGATAGGTGGCGATGATCTCTTGACGGCGACGCCATGCGTAGGTCCGCCGGTCAAATCGGTCGCCGCGGTTTCGACGGCGCGTCGGTGCCTCGTCAGCGGTGCATTCGCTAGCCATCGTCATCGCAACTTGCACCCGTGATTTGCTCTCTTGGTGCGGACACAACGCGGACACAATGCCATCGGATGACGCCACAAGGCAAGCAAACAATGGGAAATATGGGTAGTCACCTGCTGATATGCAATCAGCCGAAGACGCGGATTCGTCGTCATCCGGTCACCCCAGCAAAAAGATGCCGAGCTGGTGACTGCGGCCAGGCGGGTTTCGGTGACGCTTGTGACGGGAACTCGTATATTGACCGTTCGCGCGCGCGCGTGACACCGATAAGCAGGACTAGTGTCACAAGCGTCACAGCGACCGGATTGAACCGATTTCATCGCCATAGCTCTGGGCCACTGCCTGCGATCACGTGAAGGCCGGCGAAGCCTCTGCCGTCTCGCTTGCGGACGGGTGTGAAGCCTCGGGCTTCGAGCGTCTGGGCGAAACGCCGCATTGTGCCGGCGTACTCGCCGGACTGGTCTGCCCAAGCCTTCCAAGAGAGGTAGAGGTCGGAAGAGGAAGCCCAAGCATCCGGGTCGCGCTGGCACCTATCGTCAATCCAGGCTGACAAGGCGTCTTCCGCTTCCAGATACGCGGCCGTCGCGGCGGTGACGATCTCGGGTGCGGCAAGATCGTGCTCAAGCCAATCGAGGCATCCTTCGATCATCCATTGCAGGATGCCCGGCCATTCCGCCTTCAGCTTTTCGGTCAGGTCAGGGTCACGCTCGTCGGCGGGGATCGTGATGGTGAAGGGGATCAAGTTAAAACGGCGCCGGATGGCCTCGTCGACACTGCGGAGACCGGGCTTGTGGTTGCCGGCGATGACGAGCTTGAACATTGGCACAAACTCGAAATAGTCCTGCCGCATGAAGCGAGCGGCGATCGGGTCGCCTCCGGTGAGCGACTTGATCCGGGCTTCAGCCCACCGGCGCCCTTCTTCGGTCTCCACGGCGGTCACCAGCCGGGCACCGCGAAGGCCGGCAAGATCGGTCGGGTGCCGTTCCACCGACGAGGCGGTGAAGGTCTCAATCGGCGCTGTCTTGTGGTAGTCGGCGAGGATGCCAGCGATGGTGTTGGTGAAGACGGACTTCCCGTTGGCGCCAAGGCCGTACATGAAGAACAACGCGTGTGCGGAGGTAGAGCCCGTCAGGGCGTAGCCGACCATCCGTTGCAGGAAGCTCTGCAGCTCCTCGTCACCGCCTGTCACACGGGCAAGGAAGCGACGCCAAAGGGGGCAACCGCCCTCGGCAGGGGCGACGGCGCATAAACGCGTGAGATAGTCGCTCGGGTCATGCGAACGTCGCTCGCCGGTTTTGAGGTCAATAACGCCGCCGGGCGTGTTCAGCAGCCACGGATCGGCGTCCCATTGGTCGGTCGTGGCGGCCAGGCGCCTATCGGCCTTTGCCAATCGTTCGATGGCGGCCACCGTCTTGGCGCTCGCCAGGATGGTGGCAACCTTCGCCTTGTTGCAGGCCGCGGCGGCTTCTCGACAGGTGGCACGGGCAAGATCGAACGCGTGCAGCGTATCGTCGAATTGCCAACGCCGTCCGTCCCAGATCAACCACCGGGACCACGCCGCGACATAGCGGAGGTCGTCGGCGTGGCGGTCGGCGAAGCGCAGGGCCAATGCTTCGTCGGTGAAGGCCGGCGGGCGAGCTGTGTCGATGGCGATGACTTTCGCGTCCAGCTCGGCATTGATGTTCCTCATGCGGTAACCTCCCGGCCGCCGATCGTCACGGGCAGAACCAGATCCTCAACCTGGTTGTCGCGCAGCCATGCGAGGGCACCAGTCGGTGAGATGCGGCCGGCTTTGAGCACGACGGCAACTTCGTCTATTTCAGCCGCGGCAAGGCGAAGGCGCAAAGAGACGACGCGCATTCGAGCCAAGAGGATTTCGCCGTCGGTGCTCATGACGCGCTCTTCCCCAGCACCGCGCTGGCGTGGAGTGCGCGGATGGCCGCTTGCCGCTGCCCCGCCAATGCGGGGGGCGGCTTCGGTCGTTTCTGGCGGGCCATTGGATCACGCGGCCCTCCGACGGGGATTCGGTCGCCTCTCCCGGCGCAGAATGTACTCGCGAACCGCGCTCAGTCGCGCGAACGTGCGACCGCCCATTTCGATGTAGGCGAGGCCGTCAGGCTCGCCCATGTAGCGGCGAACGGTGCGCTCGGAGAGAGGCTTCCCCTTCGGCCCAAGTAGCTCGCCGATTTCCTTTAGCCCGATGAGTGGATCATCTTGTAGGGCAGTTTCGATACTCATGACCGGCCATCCTGTTCAATGTTGAGGACAGCACGGGAAATTAAACATCACCACCGGACAGTCGATGGCACAACTCGATGAGTTTTACCGCTTTTGTTTTTGCAGGCGCTTTCGCGGCCGCCGCAATGTCCGGACCTTCTCCGCTGAGACGCGCTCGCCCGTCAACCGCTCGTGTGCCTCGACAGCTTCCTCAATCTTCTTGGATCGTGGCTGGCCATCTTTGATCGCCAGCGAATCCGCCACCACCCGCGCGGCTCGAACGCCCTCGTCAGGCGGCGCACCCTGTTGGGTGCCGTGGCGATAGGCGTAGAAGTCGACGAGCCGGTCGGCGAGCGCATCTTGATCGTCGACGGCGCCAGCGAGACGGCCAGCTCTCAGCATGTCGACGAGGCGGGAAATGTCGCCGCCGATCGCGGCAAAGATCGCGTCCGCGGCATCGTGTTCCCATTCGGAGCGCATGTGCGCAAGGTTGGTGCGAAATGCTTTCTGCAGGGCCGTCAACTTGCCGTGGTCGGTCATCACCGCGCCCCCTTGATCGGCACGATGTCGGCGCTCGGCTTGCCCGCGTTGGTGACCATCGCGCCGACGCGCTCGGTCGCGGCCCTCAGCGGATCATCGAACAAATGAGCTGTATCGTGCTGTGGTCGCCGGCTGTGTGTGACCGAGCAAGGCGCCGATCACCGGCAGGCTGAGGCCGGCGCTGGCGAGCACGCTGGCGTAGGTGTGGCGCAAGTCATGGATGCCGGGCCCCGGTGATCCCGGCAGCCTTGAGCAGGGCCGCCCAGTCGTCTTTCAGTTCCACCCGGTGCCCGACGCCACCGCGACCGGGGAAGACATACTCGGCACCCTCGGCCGCCTTGTCGTGAAGGTCGGCGAGGAGCTGGCGGGCAGGAGCGGAGAGGGGGACACGGTGCTCGGTCTTCTGCTTCGTCGTGGCGCCCGGCTTCGTCCAGACACCGGCATCATGGTCTAGATCGGCCCATCGCATGGATTGACCTCCCGCGCCGTGCGCCGGTCAGCAGCAGCAGGCGGATGATGTTGGCGGCCTGCTGATCCTCGTGAGCGGCAAGGGCCTCCGTGAGCCGCCCCAGCTCGTCGCCGGACAGATAGCGGTGCCGCCGCATTTCCTGATTGCGTTCGATCCCCTTAGCGGGGTTATCGGTGCGCCATTGCCACTTGATGGCGAGGGAAAACATCTTCGAGAGGACTGCGACCGTGCGATTTGCGCGATAGGGCGCGCGCTTCGTGATCTTGCGGTGAAGGTCGTCGATGTCGAGAAGGTGATTTCCTGCGACCTTGAGGCTCTTCATGCGTCGGCAGGATGTCGTTGGCGATGATCGCCTTATAGTCCCGCTTGCGTCGACGGGCGCTTCTTCGGCAAATGCTCTTCCTCGAACCGGCGGGCGAGGTCCGCGACAGTCTTGGCGCCGCGGTCGGCTTCAACCTCCGCCATTGGGTCTTCGCCGCGGTCGACGCGCTGCTTGAGGTTCTCGGCTTCCTGCCGAGCGGGCCGGCATTTCCAATCGGGGAATGAGCCAATGGTATAGCGGCGCTCGCGGCCTGCCCTTGGTCCGGTAGTTGAACACGAAGGCCCGCTTGCCGGCGGCGGTGACGCGAAGGCCGAAGCCTTTCACCTCGTCGTCGTAGGTGATCCGGTTGCCCTTTGGCCGGTGACGGGAGGCGCTTGACGAGGGAGTCGGTGAGCTGTTGTGCCATCGGTTCGTGTCCGTTGTGTCCGCTGCGGTCCCGCTGATTTCTGTCAGCGGGCGGATTGCCACCTTCGAGCGGTCGAATTGCCGGTTCGATCAGTAGGCCCGTGTCCGCACTGTGTCCGTCCCTGTGACGGCGTGGCGTGTCCGCCAAATGGCGCGTCGCGTCCTGATTTGTCAATAAGTAAGCTAGCGTGTGTCAACGCGTTCAGAGCGGACACGGCCCGGAAGCGAGGAAACGCAAAGGGTTGAGAGTTACCGTCAGAAGGGACTTTTAATCAGCAGGTCTCGGGTTCGAGCCCCGACGCGCTCACCAAAAGCCCATGAAAGCGGCGGGCGATGGTCCGCGCCCAAGCACGCGATGCCCCGGCAAGGCCGTGGACGGCACCGGGGCAGCGCGTCCACTTGCGTCGGGAAGAAGCCGGCGGCCTAGCCGGCCGCGCCGAAATCCGCCGAGCGCGACACCGGCTCCCACTTGTTCAGCTCCTTATTGAGGGCCGCGAGCTTCTTGCCGACGCGCTCGACGGCCGGATTGCCGAGCGGGAGATGAAGCGGCGGCTCGGAGGATTCGACGACGTCGCAGATGATCTCGGCGACCCGCTTGGGGTCGCCTGGCTGCTTGCCCGAGGCCGCGCGCAAGGCGATGCCGCGTTCGCCGGCGGTCGCGTCGTAGTCCGCGATCTTGGCGCGGGCGATCTGGATCGAGCTGCCGTTGAAGTCGGTGCGGAACGGTCCCGGCTCGATGAGCGTCACCCGGATGCCGAGCGGGCGGACCTCGTGCATCATGGCTTCCGACAGTCCTTCGACGGCAAACTTGGTGGAGGCGTAGATGCCCGAACCGGCTCCGCCGACCAGCCCGGCCAGCGAACTGATGTTGACGATATGGCCGGAACGCTGTTTGCGCATGATCGGCAGGATGGCGCGCGTCACGCGCAGCAGGCCGAAGACGTTGACGTCGAAGATCTTGGCGGTCTCGTCGGCGTCCACTTCTTCGACGGCACCATGGATTCCATAGCCGGCATTGTTGACCAGGACGTCGATGGTGCCCGTCCAACCGGCCGCCTTGTCGACCGCGGTGCGGACGGCGGCATCGTCGGTCACGTCCATCGCCACCGGCAGCACGCGCTCGGGATTGGCGGCGACAAGGTCATCGAGATGATCGAGCGTGCGCGCCGCCGCCACGACGCGATCGCCGCGCCGCAAGGCCTCGTCGCTGATCGTCCTGCCGAACCCGCGCGAAGCGCCCGTGACCAGCCAAGTGCGCATGGAAATTCCTCCGTTGTCGATCTCTGGAAAGCGCAGCCGAATCCCGTCGGCGGGCCGCCCGGGCGATGCCGCGCAAGAGGCCGGAGTCATGGCAACGACGGCCAATTGTGTCAACCGGTGAGTGGCCTATCACCAACATAGAAAAAACCGATCACCAGAAGAACGGCGGGCCGGGGCCATGAGTCACCGGCATTCCGCGGATCAGCGGCAGTATTGAGCCAAGGAGCAGACGTTACTCACGCGGTCATGACCGCGCGGCGAGCGGCGCCTTCGCTTGCGCGACTGGTGATGGGGCGCTAACTAACTGCGACCGTGGTCACGACAAATTGGGAGCACCTGCCGTGGAAAATGAAAAGGCATCCGACCGGCACAAGCCGTCCCTGGTGGCGCCTCGGCTGTCCTGCGATTGCCATTTCCACATACTCGGCCCCGAGGACAGGTTTCCCTACGTCGCGGACAGAAGCTATACGCCCCCCGACGCGTTGTGCGGCGATTATCGGCAGATGGCCGACGCGCTCGGCATCGAGCGCATGGTCATCGTCCAGGCGAGCGTCTATGGCGCCGACAACCGGTGCACGGTGGCGGCGATCGATGAATTCGGCGTCGACCGCGCGCGCGGCGTGGCGATGGTTCCGGCGAGCATCAGCCTGGCCGAGCTGAGGCGGCTGCATGAAGCCGGCATTCGTGCGGCGCGCTTCATCGCGACGGCGCGGGGCGGGCCGTCGGTGTCCGAGCTGCCCGGTGTCGCCAAGGCGGTCGCCGAGGTGGGCTGGCACATCGAGATGTACCTGCCGACGCAGGTGCTCGAGGAACTCCTGCCGGTCATCGCCGAGTTGCCGGTGCCGGTGGTCTTCGATCACATGGGCGGCCTGCCGGCCGACACGCCTGCGGACGACGCCAAGCTCGTCGCCATCCTGGATCTTCTCGAGCGCGAGCGGGCCTGGGTGAAGCTCGTCGGCTATCGCAATTCGCTCGCCGGCTACCCCTATGCCGACGTGGCGCCGCTGGCGCGGCGTTTCATCGAGCGGGCGCCAGGGCGCTGCGTCTGGGGCAGCGACTGGCCGCACACCAACCTGCCGGGCAAGCTGGCGACGGACGCGGAACTGCTCGATCTGCTCGGAAGCTGGGTGCCGGACGCGGAAACCCGCAAGCGCATTCTCGTCGACAATCCCGCCGTGCTCTACGGGTTCTGATGTCCGTCGGCGAACCAGAGCGGCCGCGCGGCGCACACTCACCATGGGTGAGGGGATGAGGGCCGAGCGCATCGGCAGGCGGCGGGCGAGCCGGATGGCCGGAGCCGATCGCGAGGAGATCATCCTGCGGGCGGCGTCGGCCTATTTCGCCGAACAGGGTCTGGGGGCGAGCACGGTCGAGCTCGCCCGCCGGATCGGCATCGCCCAACCACTGCTCTACAAGTACTTCCCGACCAAGGATGCGCTGATCGAGCGCATCTACGATCGGCTCATGACCCGCAACTGGAACCCGAGCTGGGAGGCGTTTCTCGACGACGATTCGATCCCGGTGCGCGAGAGGCTGAAGCAGTTCTACACCGACTATTCGGCGGTCGTGCTCACCTACGAGCACGTCCGCCTGTTCCTGTTCAGCGGGCTGAGCCGGGCGACGTTCAACACCCGCTACTACGATGCCCTGACCAGGCGCATCCTCAGGCGCATCGCCCGCGCGATCCGCCGGGAATGTGGCGGCTCCGGCCGCCCCAACGCGGTGACGCGGCGCGAGATGGAGCTGGTGCAGTCCCTCCACGGCGCCATCTACCACGTCGCGTTTCGCCGCTGGCTGCATGGCGACACGTTCGGCGGCAGCCTCTCGACGGTGGTCGGCCTCAAGGTCGACGCGTTTCTCGACGGCGCCGTCCATGTCTTCGCCAGGCGTGACCGGGGGACGCGCGGGTGAGGCGCCATGTGCGCCACCGGGTGGAAACGCCCGACGGGGTGCACCTGTCCGCCCATGAATGGGGCGACCCGGACGGTCCCGAGATCCTCTTCATCCACGGGATGGCCCAGGCCCATCTTTGCTTCGCGCGCCAGTTCGACAGCGGGCTGGCCGAGCGGTTCCGGCTGGTCGCCTTCGACCTCCGCGGCCACGGCGATTCGGACAAGCCCACCGATCCGGCCTGCTACGTGGAAGGCAGACGGTGGGCGGACGACGTGGCGGCGGTGATCGAAGCAACGGCGCTGCGGCGGCCGGTGGCGATCGGCTGGTCGCTCGGCGGGCGGGTGCTCCGGCAATACGTGGCGGACCATGGCGACGGGCACCTGGCCGGCATCAACATCGTTTCCTCCCGGGCGATCGAAGATCCGTCCGTCCTCGGCGCGGGCTCGCTGGCCAACCTGGAGAAGCGGCCGGACGACCTCGGCGAGCGCATCCGGGCAAGCATCGTCTTCCTCAGCGCCTGCTTTCTGGCGCTGCCGGACGAGGACGATTTCCACCTGGCGATCGCCTACAACACGATGGTGCCGGCGGCGGTCCACGATGCCATCGGCGGCTGGCGAACGGACGTGGAGAGCTGCCGCCGTGCGCTGCGCACCGTCACCGTTCCTACCCTCGTCAGCCATGGCCGGGACGACAGGCTGGTGCTTCCGGTGGCGGCCGAGATGATCGGGGAGGTCATCGGCCACGCCCGGCTGTCGTGGTACGATAACTGCGGCCACTCGCCATTCTACGAGCAGGCCGAGCGGTTCAATCGCGAGCTGGCCGCGTTCGTGGACGCAGCGAACGAAGCGCCGCAATCCTGAGACACGTAAGCCCGATTGCGGCCGAGCGACGCGCGCCCCGGGCCTAGATGAAGGCCTGGTGCTCCATGGCGACGTCGCGGACCAGCCGCGTCAGCGCCTGCATGCTGGGTCCGGAGTCAGTCAACTGATGACAGATCCAGACGTTGTGGCCGGGCACCGGCGGCGAGACCAGCAGCCGGCGGGCGGTGCCGCGGCTGACCGCGTCGCGCATGACGCCAACCGGGACAAGGCCGACGCCGAGATTGTTCTCGATGGCCTGGATGGTGACGGACAGGCTGTTGCACATGCTCAGCCGGGTGGGCACCGCACCGGTGCTGCCGAACCAGCGCCAGGCGGTGGTGTGGAGACGGGCCGGCGGCGGCGTGATGACCAGGTGGTAGCTGCACAGATCGACCGGTGACAGGACCCGCTGCGGCGCGTCGAAGTCGCTGCCCGCGAACCAGCCGAGTTCGTTGGTGCCGAGCGGCTCGCGCGCGATGTGATCGTCGAGCACCGGTTCGGAAACCACCGCCACGTCGAGCTGGCGCTCGTTGAGCAGGGCGCTGACCGTCGCGGTGTCGCCGACCTGAACGGATGTCTTGAGATTGGGGTGGCTCTCTTCCAGGCGCCTGAGCAGATCGGTGAGGCAGAGGAGGCCGAAGCTCTCGTTGAGCCCAAGGCGCAGCACGCCCTTCAGCGGGTCGCGCTCGCGAAACCGCTCGAGCATCTCGCTGGTCGTATCGAGCAGCCGGTCGGCATAGGCGATGAGCGCGGTGCCGGCGGCGGTGAGGTTCGTGGTGGGGCCCCGGCGGATGAAGAGCTGGACGCCCAGCGTCTCCTCGAGGTCGCGAATGCGCTGCGAAACGCTCGGCTGGGTCAGCCCGAGCTGACCGGCCGCCGCGTGAAAGCTACCGAGGCGGACGATGCGCTCGAAGGCCCGGATCTGGGCGAGGGTCGGCTCCATGATAGACCAACGTTATTATGGCAGGGCGCGTTGATCAATTTAATCTTTCACCGGGCGCGCATTTGGGCGCTTTTTGCACCGTTGCCGACCACGGATGGACGGCGCAGCGGTGGTACGCAAGCATGGGACGGGCGCGGCCGGCCGTCGCGGGAAGCCGCGAGGACCGGTCTCCGCCCGGGGGCGCGCTATGCGGTCGGCGGCTGGGTGCGAATGAGGAATTCGCGGACGCGATCCATGGCGGCCTGCTTGTATTGCGGCCCCTTCCAGGGATCGACGATCTCGCTCTGCGGCGCCAGCCTGGCGATCTCGGCGGAGATGGCCTTGGGGTGCATGGTGTCGCTGCCGCCCATGAGCAGGATCGGCAGCTTGCAGGAGCCGACGAAATCCCGGCTGACGGCGAACAGGAAGTCGTTGCCGAACAGGCGTTGGTGCAATCCCGGCAGAGCGGCCGCATCGACCTCGGGGAAGGTGGCGGCGGTCTTCGCCCAGGCGTCGAACTCACCGTCGATCGCGGCGCGGTTCTCGTGCAGTCCGATCGGATTCTGCAGGACGAGCGCGCTCACCAGCCCGGGCCGCGCCGCGGCGAGCGCAAAGGCGAAAGAGACGCCGATGCAGGCGCCCATGACGTGCATCTGCCCGATGCCCAGGTGATCGACGAGCCCCAGGAAGTCGGCGACGTAGCTGTGCCAGGAATCGGTTGGACCGACCGGGGCGCGCGAGGCGCCGGCATTGCGCACGTCGAGCGTGATCAGGCGGAAGCGGTCGGCGAGGTGGTCGACCGGATTGAGGAAGTCCTGCGGCACGTCCGGCTTCGCCGGATTGATCCGCCAGCGCTCCATGCGCGAACTGAGGAAGCCGGGCGCGATCAGGAAGACCGGATAGCCGCTGCCGTATTCCTCATAGGTGATGCGGGCGTCGCCAACCTGCAATTCGGGCATCTGTCGTTCTCTCCGCTAGCCGTTCGGCGCCAGTTCGCGGACGAAGCGGGCCGCTTCGATGGCGCTCGACATGAGGAAGGTGAGGTCGGCGCCGATCGACACGTAGCGGACCCCCTTGGCGACGGCTTCGCTGACCAGATCGGGCCGCGAACCGAGGCCGCCGATGCCGGCGTGCTTGCCGTGCCGCCGGCAGGCGGCCACCGTCTTCTCGATCGCCTCGCGCACGCGCGGATGGCCGAGATCGTCGGGGATGCCGAGATCCGAACTGAGATCGTTGCTGCCGATCAGCAGGATATCGACGCCGGGCACGGCGGCGATCTCGTCGAGCCGTTCGACGGCGGCGCCCGATTCGATCATCACCACCACGGTGGTTGCCTCGTTGAGGGCGCCGAAGGCCTCGGAAGCCTTGGGATTGCGGTAGCCGAAATGCGGCAGCGGACCGCCCGGCGAGCGTTTGCCGAGAGGCGGGTAGCGGCAGAGATCGACGACCGCCTTTGCCGCCGCGGCCGATTCGATGTGCGGCGCGATGATGCCGAGGGCGCCGCCGTCGAGAGCGCGAGAGACGAATTCGGGACCGACCGCGGGGACGCGGACGAAGGGGGTGATGCCGGCGGTGAGGGCAGCCGTGCAGATGGCGCTCGTCGTCTGCAGCGACAGCGGGCTGTGCTCGAGATCGACATAGAGCGTGTCGAACCCGCAGTGGGCGGCGAGCGTGGCGATTGCTGGCGCCTCGACCAAGCGGACGATCATCGAGGCGACGACTTCGTCCCGCCCCAGTTTCTCCCTAACGATATTGCGCGGCTTCGACACGTGTCCCTCCGCTCCGCTGGTGGGTTGCGACGATGCGGCTGCACCGCTCGCTGGCGCATCGGTCGGATCGGTGAAAGTTGGCGGCACGCCGTCCCTCCCGGGTTCGTTGGTGTCCGGCTCCCGGCGTCTCGGCGGAAGCTTCGCCGCCGTCAATAGCCGCTGTTGCGGCCGCTGGAAACAGCATGGGTGATAGGATTTTCTTACTGAGAAGGGCACGAAAAATCGATTTTGCCATTCAAAGAGCCGGGTCTAGTGTTCGGCGGGCCCCCAGTAGAACCACAGGTCCCCTTGGGGTCGTGCAACATATCCGTAGCTTCACGGGGGGATGCGGATCGGCACGGCAAGCTCCAATAACTCAGCAGGAGGAGAACGTTCCGATGAAACATGAGAGGAAGCAGTTGATTCAGCAGGGGGCGAGCCGGAGGCAGTTCCTCCAGCTCACGGCTGCTGCGGCTGTAGCTGGAACGGCGGCGTCGATTTCCATGCCGGCGCTCGCGGCGGGGACGAAGGTTCTCCGTTTCTCCAGCCAGCAGCCGGTGGATTCGATCTACACGAGGGCCATGGAGATGCTTTCGAAGGAGGTCGACAGCCTCTCGTCGGGCGCGATGAAGGTCCAGAACTTCCCCAACGCGACGCTTGGCGACGCCAACCAGCAGCAGTCCGCGCTGCAGGCCGGCACCATCGACCTGGCGCTGTCGACGCCGGCGTGGTTCGCCAGGTCCTTTGCCGAGGCCGACGTCTTCACGCTGCCCTACATCGTCTCGTCGATCGATCGCCTGCACAGCGCGCTCGACGGCGAACTCGGCCAGAAGGTGTTCGCGGCCGGCGAGAAGGCCGGGTTCAAGTTCCACGGCGGCTGGCTGATGGGCTCGCGCAGCATGTGCAACAAGGTGCGCCCGATCAACACGCCGGACGACGTGAAGGGCCTGAAGATGCGCGTCATCGGCAGCCCGGTGTATCTGGCCGCGTTCACCGCGCTCGGTGCGACGCCGGTGTCGATGGCCCCGTCGGAGCTCTACCTGGCCCTCCAGCAGAACGTCGTCGACGGCTTCGAATATCCCATGCCCGATCTGATCGACGCCAAGCTCTACGAGGTGTCGAAGTACTATTCGCTCGACGAGCACGTGACCGACTTCTTCATGGTCGGCATGAACAAGGGATCGTGGGACCGCCTGTCGTCGGAGCAGCAGCAGATCCTCTCCCAGGGCATGAAGAAGGCGACCGACTGGCTGTGGGCGGAGCAGCCGAAGAACATCGCGAGCGCCAAGAAGAAGCTCGAGACCCTGCTCACGGTCAACGACATCTCGCCGGAGAACAAGGCGAAGTTCGTCGCCGCCACCCGGCCGGTCTACGATCAGTTCGCTGACAAGATCGGCAAGGACATCGTGGCGCTGGCGATCAAGGAGCTGGGACCGGCGTCCGGCTGAGGCGGCCGCTGCCGCTTTCCCCTCCCGCGAAGACGGCATCGGCGCGACATCATCGCGCCGATGCTTCTTTCAGGCTATCGGTGCGATGATGGACGACGACGCGCTACAGGCGACCATCCGGCGGGAGCAACTCGAACCGCTGGCCGCCGATTTCGGCGAAGACCTGAGGATTGCCGCGGCCCACGTCGAGGATCTGAGAGGCGCCCTCGATGGCCGTGTCGCGATCATGGTGGAGCCATGGGTGGCGCCCCGTCCGTTGCCGCTATGACCGATCTCCACTGGCAGGACGTTGCCGCGATCGGCGATGCGATGCGGACCAGGCACGTCTCCCCGCTCGCCGTGCTCGATGCCGGGCTGGCGCGCATCGACAGCGTCGGTCCGCAACTCGATGCCTTCCTGTGGCTCGACCGCAAGGGTGCCCGCAAAGCAGCCCAGGCCGCCGAAGGCGAGATCGCGGGCGGCCGTTACCGGGGGCCGCTGCACGGCGTGCCGGTCGGCATCAAGGATTGCATCGACGTCGCCGGCATGCCGACGACATGTCACTCCAAGGCAATGGACGGGGCCATCGCTAAGACCGACGCCACGGTCGTGCGGCGCCTGCGCGAGGCCGGCGCGATCATCCTCGGCAAGCTCGCCATGCACGAGTTCGCCATCGACGGCCCCGACCCGGATCTGGCGTTTCCCCTGGCGCGCAATCCGTGGAATCGCGACCACCATCCCGGCGGGTCATCTTCCGGCTGCGGCGCGGCGGTCGCCAGCGGCCTGCTGCCGCTCGCCATCGGCACCGATGCCGGCGGATCGGTGCGCCATCCGGCAAGCGCCTGCGGCATCGTCGGCCTCAAGCCGACCTATGACCTGATCTCGCGCGAGGGCGCCATCCCGCTCGCCTACACGCTCGACACTCTGGGGCCGATGGCGCGCACCGTCACCGACACCGCGCTTCTGCTCGATGCCATCGCCGAGCGGCGGCCGAACGGTGCCGGCAGTTCCTATGCCGTCGACCTGGAGCAGGGCGTTCGCGGCCTGCGCATCGGTTTCGTCCGCCATTTCCACGAGACCGACCTGGCGGCCGACGACGACACCGCCGCGGCGCTGGATGAGGTGGCACGGGTGCTCGCCGCCGAGGGCGCCAAGGTGAGGACGGTGAGTCTGCCGAGCCTCGCCGATTTCAATGTCGTCGTTCGCACCGTGCTGCTCGCCGAGGCGTGGTCGGCGATGGGGCCGCTGGTCCGCAGCCGGCCGCAGGACATCGGACCGATGACGCGCCGCCGCCTGCTTGCCGGCGTCTTCCTGTCCGCGTCGGACTACATCAACGCGCAGCGGCGGCGGACGGAGCTGGCCGCCGCCGTCGAGTCGATCTTCGGCGATGTCGATGTGTTGCTGGTGGCAAGCTCGATGTGCCCCGCCTGCCGCATCGACGATCCGCAGGAGATCGCCCGCACCTATCCGCGCCAGGCGCGGGGTCCGTTCAACGTCAGCGGGCACCCGGCGCTGGCGATGATGGCCGGCCAGTCCAAAGACGGCATGCCGCTCTCCGTGCAGTTCGTCGCCCCCTACTGGCAGGAGACCCGGCTGCTGCGGGTGGCCCGCGCCTATGAGCGCGCAACCCGGTGGCACGAACTGCGCCCGACGGGCACGCCGTGACGACGCGGCGATAGGCGTTGCCTATCCGATTGACTGCCGAAAATCGATTTTTCCAGAGAACGACCGGGTGCTAGCGTGCCGCCATCATGAGGCACACCGGCTGAGCATGAGACCTTATCAAGACGTCCGCATCATCGATCTGAGCTTTGAATTGGGGAGCTACGCTGCCCGCCTTTTCGCCAATCTGGGGGCTGAGGTCATCCGCGTCGAGAAGCCGGGAGGCGGGTCCGATCGCGACCGGCCGCCGCTATATGCGAACGGAGGCAGCATTCCGTTCGACTATCTCAATGCCGGCAAAAAGAGCGTATTTGTCGACTACGAAACGCCGGCCGGCGGCGAGATCCTGCGCGATCTGGTCGCGTCTGCCGGCGTCGTGTTCTACGAACGCGACCGCAATGCCCCCGATCTGATGCCGCTGCTGGTCGGGACGCCCGGGACCCAAGTCGTGACGGCGGTGTCCTATTTCGGCCTGGACGGCCCCTCCGCCGGCTATCTCGGCTCCGATCTTATCGCCCAGGCCGCCGGCGGCATCGCCTGGCTGACCGGCAGGCCGGACAAGCCGCCCCTGCGGCTGGCGGGCGAGCAGGCGCTGTTCGTCACCTCGCTCTATGCCGCGGCGGCGACGGCAATGGCATTGTGGGACAGCGAAGCCACCGGCCGCGGGCACGTGGTCGATGTCTCGGCGCAGGAGTGCATCGCCCATTCGCTGCAGAACGCGACGCAGGTCTGGGACCTGGAGCAGCGCATCTCGCGACGCGGCGGCGAGGGAACTCGCGACGCCACGGAGAACATCTTCGCCTGCCAGGACGGATACGTGTTTCTGGCGGCGCCGCTGCAGCTTCCCAAGATCTGGCAGGCGCTGGTGGCGTGGATCGCGGAATCCGGCCTGCCCGGGCACGACATGCTGGCCGGGCCGGAATGGTCCGACCGCACCCGGCGGAACTCAAGCGAACTGCATGGCCGCTTCCGCGAGCTGTTCGAACGGTTCACCGCGGACAAGACCAAGCGGCAGCTCCGCGACGAGGCTCTGGCCCGCAAGATCATCCTGGCGCCGGTCAGTTCCTTCGCCGACGTGCTGGATGACCCGCAGCTCGTCTTCCGCGACTTCTTCCGCACCACTCAGAGCACCCTGCTCGAACGGGAGGTGCTGTTTCCCGGCGCGCCCTACCTGACCTCGGAGCCGATCTGGGCGATCGACCGCGCCGCCCCGGCGGCCGGCGACACCGCATTGTCGGATCTGGTCGAGCCGGCCGGTTCGGCCGGCAAGCGCGCGACCGCCTAGGAACCTGCCCCATGCATTTCCGTTACCTCGAAGGCATCCGCTTCACCGATTTCGCCTGGGCGGGTGCCGGCTCCTTCGCCACCAAGATCTTCAGCGATTTCGGCGCCGAGATCGTCAAGATGGAATCGACTAGGCGGCCGGACAACACACGGCTCGCCGGTCCGTTCAAGGACGGCATCGCCGGCCTCAACCGCAGCGGATATTTCTCGTCGCGCAACACCGGCAAGAAGAGCTTCACCGTCGACCTCAAAAGCCCGGAGGGCATGAAACTGGTGCGCGGGCTGATCGAGCGCTCGGACGTGGTCAGCAACAACTTCGCCGCCGGGGCGATGGAGCGGCTCGGCCTGTCCTATGACGAGGTGCGCAGCATCAGGCCCGACATCATCTATCTGACGATGCCGATGTACGGCGAAAGCGGCCCTCTGGCCAAGATGCCCGGTCTCGGCATGACGATCAGCGCCGTGACCGGCCTGACCGGCCTTACCGGCTATCACGGCGGGCCGCCGGTCGGTCCCGGCACGCACTTTCCCGATCACGCCGCCAATCCCTATCACGCGGCCTTTGCCGTGATGGCGGCGCTGCGCCACCGGCGGGTCACCGGCCGTGGCATGAAGATCGACCTGTCGCAGGTCGAATCGATGCATGAACTGCATGGGGCTGCCGTTCCTCGAATACACGGTCACCGGCCGCGAGCCGGAACCCATCGGCAACCGCTCGCGCGCCCACGCACCTCACAACATCTTTGCCTGGCCGGGGAGGATCGCTGGTGCGCCATCGCCGTTCTCGACGACGCCCAGTGGCCGCTGCTGTGCAAGGCGATCGACCGCGCCGATCTGGCTGCCGACCAGGCGCTGGCCACCGCGAAGGGACGCCTGCAACGCGTCGACGAGATCGAGCAGGCGGTCGCGGCGTGGACCGCGGGCCGCGACGCCCGCGCCATCATGCAGACGCTGCAGGCGGCGGGGGTGCCGGCCGGCATGGTTGCCAATGCGCGCGACCTGATGGAGGACGATCCGCAGTTGAAGCACCGGGCGTTCTGGCAGGGATCGAGCATCCGGAAATGGGGGCGACGCGCGAGTTCACTCGCCGCCGTTCCGGATCGACGGCGAGCGCGTGGCGCTGAAGCGGGCGCCGCTGATCGGCGAGCACACCGACGCGATCCTCGCCGACGTTCTCGGATATTCGCAGGAGCGCATCGACGCCCTGCGGGCGGCGGGCGCCCTCGACTGAGCGCGCTGCGCGGCGCGCCTAACCGGCGACCAGCGCCGGGTCGAACGGGTAGGGAAGGGAGGCGCCGCCGGAGAGCGGCAGGACCACGGTCGCCTCGCCCTCGGTGTTCTCCACGCGCTTCTGGTCTCTGAGGCCGACCTTGATCGTCACCAGGCCGAAGCCGTTGCGTTGCTCTCTGCCGGCGATCTCGCCCCATGCCGTGATCGTGTCGCCCGGCACGTTCATGCGGCGGTAGCGGAGGGCGAAGCGCAACAGCCAGCCGCCATCCTCAATCCAGTCGGTCAGCAGTTGCAGCAGAAGCTGCTGCTTCCACGATCCGTTGATCAGCACGTTCGGCAGCCCGTCCTTCTCGACCGCGTAGCGCCAGTCATAATGCAGCGGGTGCCAGTTTTCGATTGCCGCCGACCACCGCATGATGTGGCCGGCGTTCAGCGGGCCCTTGCTCAGTTCCGGCAGGCGGTCACCGACGGCAAGCGTTGCGAAGCGCACGGTCATCGTGGTCACCGCATGATCTGGGTGTTGCTGGAGCGTTGCAGCGGGCGACCGTCGGCGGTCCTGTACTCGTCCTCGATGACGACGAAGACCATCGGGCCCGACTTGCCCTCGCGTTGGTAGATGTCGCGGTAGCGGGTGCGCCTGAGCACGCGCTCGCCGATGCGGACGTGGCTGTAGAACTCGTGGTCGTAGCCGCCGTTGACGACGCGGGGGAGGGCTATGGGGACTGGCGGCAGGTCGGAGCGCAGATGGCGCGCCACTCCGTCGAAATCGGCGTCGCCGGGCCGGTCGAGCGGATCGGCGGGGTCGCTCAGCGGATGGCGGAACATGATGCACCGGGAATGCCACTGGCGCGAGATCGATCGCGTCCTCGCCGGCAACTTTCAGCGGCTTCGGCCGCGGCTCCAGCCCGCCCTGAACCAGACGGCGCACCTCGCTCGTCTCGACCGGGTGCGGGGCCTCGACCCAATCGGTGAACACGCCGATCAGCGCCCTGACCTCGGGCGAGATGTAGTCGGTCGTCATGATGTGCTCCGCTCCGCCGGCGGTGAGGGGAGGTGCGCGGCCGATGCCGTGCCTGCAAGGAATGCCTCGATCAGTCCCGCCACCTCGTCGAAATGGTCGTGATGGCTCCAGTGGCTGCCGCCTTCGACCACGGCCAGGCGCGCGTCGCGGAACTGGCGGTCGCGCTGCTCGACGCGGGGGTCAGGCAGGAAACTCGCCGAGCCATGGATCAGGAGCAGCGGGCAGGCGATCCGCATCCACAAGGATTCCATGTCGGAAATCGACATTTCGAGCGGGGCGCGGACGCGGACACGGCCGTCGAATTTCCAGCCGTAGCTGCCGTCCTCGTTCTGCCGCACGCCCCACAGCGCCAGATGGCGCACCTGCGCCTCGGTGAGGCCGGGGTTCTGCTCGGCCATGCGGGCGGCGGCCGCGTCGATCGAGGCGAACCGGCGGGCAGGACGCTCTCCCTGGGCCCGGCAGGCATCGATCCAGTTGCGCATGCGTTCGGCGATGGGGGTCTCGGCCTGGCGGGCGAGCTCAGACGGCGGCGGCCCCAGCCCCTCGATCGCGACCAGCCGGGCGACCTTTTCGGGATAGATGCCGGCATAGCGGAGCGCGATGCGGCCGCCGAGCGAATGGGCGACGATCGAGACCGGCATCGCGGTTTGTAGGTCGACCAGGCGGGCCAGGTCGCCAATGTAGCCGTCGATGGAATAGACGCCGTCATTGACCCACTGGCTGTCGCCATGGCCGCGGAGGTCGGGTGCGATCACATGGAAGTCGCGGCCAAGGCGCTTGGCCATCCAATCCCAGCTTCGGCAATGGTCGCGGGCGCCGTGAACGAGCAGCAGCGGCGGCGCGGCCGGATCGCCCATTCGGCGAAGTGGAGCCGAAGCCCTTGCGATTCGTACCAGCGCGCGTGCGGACCGGCAGGGACCGCCGACCCGCCGGCAGGGCGGCCGGCGATTCCGATTTCCAGCGGGCGATCGGGTCACGGCAGGGGCGTCCGCAGGCGCATTCATCGGCCGCCGGGTCCGGACAGACCCTGGACGTAGCCGTCGACGCCGATGGTCTGGCCGGAGATGCTGCGGCCGCCGGGCGAGGCGAGAAACACCGCCATGTCGGCGATCTCCTCGGCGTCCACCGCGCGATGCATCGCGACGCGCGACAGGCGTGCCTCCTCAAGCTGTTCCACGGTGATGCCGGCGAGCCTGGCGCGGACCTTCGAGTTGCGGTCGCGGCGCTCGCCGGCGACGATGCCGGGCATGAGGGCATTGACGCGGATGTTGTCGGGGCCGAGCTCTAGCGCCAGGCTGAGGGTGAAGCCGACGAGCGCCCACTTGGACGAGGAATAGGGCGTGCGCCAGGCGTAGGGCAGGTGCCCCGCGGCGGACGAGATGTTGATGATCGAGCCGCCGCCGGCCGATTTGAGCATCGGCACGGCCAGCCGGGTGCACTGGAACGTGCCGGTCATGTTGATGGCGAAGACGCGCTCCCAGTCCTGCGGATCGATCGTCTCGACCGGCCCCATCGGGCCGGAGATGCCGGCGTTGTTGATCAGGACGTCGAGGCCGCCCAGCGTGCCGGCGATCGTCTCGAACAGCCTGTCCACATCGGCGCGGTCGCTGATGTCCGCCTTGACTGCGCGGATCGCAGGGTCCTGGTCGGACAGGGCGGCGATGCCTTCGTCCGACAGGTCGCAGATGATCACCTCGGCGCCGGCCGCCCGAAACGCCCGGGCGAGGGCCAGTCCAATTCCGGCGGCGCCACCGGTTACCAGTACCCGCAAGCCTGACAGCGGCCCAGTCATTCCCCTGCGTCCTCCGCGACGATCCTGCGATTTCTTCCGGCCGTTGCGGCCGGCCGGGCCGATCTATCACCCGACCCTGGATGGTCAAAATCGGTTTTTCCCAGCCCCCGCCATAGCCAGAGCTGATCGCCGCCCCGCGAGTTGTATCAGAGGAATTGATTTAGCGGACATCGCGCGATAGCCTCTTGCTATGGTCTTGACCCTCGCACAGCTCCGCACCTTCGAACGCATCGTGCGGCTCGGCAGCTTCAGCGCCGCCGCCAAGCACCTCAGCATCACGCAGCCGAGCATCTCCCAGCGCATCAAGGAACTGGAGATCGAGCTGTCCACCGAGCTGTTCATCCGCCAGGGGCCACGCCTCAGCCTGACGGCGAACGGACATGCATTGATCGAGTACGCCGACCGGATGCTCGATACCGAGAACGCGATCGTCGAACGGTTCAAGAGCCGGGATCCGCTGAAGGGCAGGTTGCGGCTCGGCCTCATCGACAGCTTCTCGTTGCTGTGCCTGCCCGATCTGCTCGCCAGCCTCGAGGACGAGTACCCGGAGGTGAAGACGTCGGTCTATGTCGGCGATTCGGCTACGGTCAGCCGGATGCTCAACGCCCGTGAGCTGGACGTTGCCATCGCCGCGGAGCCGGAACTCGAAGCGCACGTCCAGGCGATCGCGCTCGGCACCAACGACGTTGGCTGGGTGGCCGATGCGCGGCTCGACATCGCCAATACCGTCCATACGCCCCAGGACCTCAGCCGCTATCACCTGTTCATCAACCCGCCGCCGACCCGGCTCCACAACACGGCCATGGCCTGGTTCACCCAGGCCGGCGTGACGCCGTCGCGGATCAGCACGTGCAACAACCTCGCCACGACCATCCAGACGGTCCTGCGCGGGCTCGCCGTCGGCCTGGTGCCCCTGCGCGTCATGCAGGCGGAGATCCGGCAGGGCCGCGCCAAGCATGTCGCCGTCATGCCGCGCATCGACAGCCACGTCATCTCGCTGTGCTACCAGGCCAACGAGTTCGGGCCCCATCTGCAACCGGTTCTGGACATCATCCGCCGGCTGGTCGCCGATCATCACCTCTTCGGATGATAGGTCAGTTCTATCATATTCATGACCAACATTCGATTATTGTTATCGGTCAAAGCTTGTTATCCATCGTCAACGGCGCCGCGCCCGTCGGGGGCGGAGCGGCACGAGTGATTGCACAGGAAGCCAGGGAGACGGCGCTCAACGCGCAGGCGTGGCAGCCACAAGGGAGGGAGGGGAATGTCTGCGGATCTTGACCACGAGATCGATTCGGGAACGCACATCTATGCGGTACAGCGCCAATTGCTGCCGCGCTGGTGGGCGGCGTTCGACGTCTTCATCGTCCTGGTGACGCGCTGGGTGCTGTTCGCGATCGGCAGCCTCTTCTGCATCTTCATCTTCCTCGAGGTGGCCTCCCGCTACCTTTTCTCGTTCTCGATCTTCTTCGTCAATTCGGGCGCCGAGACGCTGCTGCCCTGGTTCTTCTTCCTCGGCGCCGGGCTGGCGCTGCGCGACGGCGCCCATATGAGCATCACGCTCCTGATCGACATGCTGCCGCCGCGCCTGCGCAAGGCCGCCGTCCTGTTCGGCGGCGTGCTGAGCGGCGTCTTCCTCGTCATGATCTTCCTTTCGTCGTTCTCGCTGCTCGCCACCGGCTGGCAGATGGTCGAGCCGAGTCTCGGCATCAGCCTGGCGTGGGGTTTCCTGTCGCTGCCGATCAGCTTCGGGCTGCTCTGCTACCACCTGCTCACGCTGATGACGATTGAACTGCTTAGGCCCGAGCGCCAGGAAGCCTCGGCAGCATGACACTCCTCTTCGTCCTGCTCATCTTCGTCTCGCTGGCGATCGGCCTGCCGGTCGCGCTCGGCATCGGCCTCGTCTCCGGCTGGTGGATCGTCTACGTCAACGGCTTCGACCTGGTGACGCTGGCGCAGCGCGTCTACTACTCGGTCGACTCCTTCCCACTGGTCGCGCTGCCCCTGTTCGTCATCATCGGCTTCCTGGCGGAGCGGACCGGAGCGCTGCCCGACATGGTGCGCTGGCTGCAGATGCTGCTCGGCAACATTCGCGGCGGCATGGCCTACATCAACATTCTCGCCAGCATGCTGCTCGCCGGCATCAGCGGCACGGCCACCGCCGACGTCGCCAGCCTCGGCCGCCTGGAAATCCAGATGATGCGCCAGGCGGGCTATTCGCTGCCCTACAGCGCCTCGCTGACCGCGGCGAGCTCGATGCTCGGTCCGATCATCCCGCCGAGCGTGGTGATGATCATCTACGCCCTGTCGGTCGGCAACGTGTCGATCGCCGGGCTCTTCCTCGCCGGACTGCTGCCCGGCTTCCTGTTCGCGGCCGGCATGATGGCCATGTGCTGGGTGAAGGCGCGCGAGGAGAAGCGCATCAAGCTTGTCGAGCGGCCGACCGTCAGGCAGATGCTGTGGCAGACGGTGCGCGTGGTCCCCATCCTGATCCTGCCGCTCATCATCGTGGGGGGCGCCACGTCGGGCGTCTTCACCGTTACCGAATTGGCCGCCGTGGGCGTCATCTACGTGCTCATCATCGGGCTTTTCGGCGAACGCCGCCTGAAGCTCAGCGACATCCAGGAAGCGATCATCTATTCGGCGAAGATCAGCTCGGTCGCCGCCCTCCTGCTCGCCACCGGTGCGCTGCTCTCCTACATCTTCTCCATCAACATGATCACCAACGAGGTGGCGGACTACCTCAACTCCGTCTCCGGCGGTCCGATCGTGTTCCTGCTGCTGTCCGGCGTCATCCTTCTGTTCGTCGGCATGTTCATGGACGCGATGCCGATCACCGTGGCGGTGGCGCCGCTGCTGGCGCCGATCGCGCGGCACTACGGCGTGCCCGATTACCAGTTCGCCATGGTCTTCCTGATGAGCTCGCTGATCGGCCTGATCACGCCGCCGGTGGGCATGGTGCTCTTCATCACCTCGAGTATCGGCAAGGTGTCGGTGGAGCGCCTGTCGGTGGCGGTCTTGCCGTTCGTGCTGTGGATGATCGTCGTGGTCGTGCTGATCGCGTTGGTGCCGCAGATCACCACGTTCATCCCAGGCATGGCCGGACTCTAGCGCATCCCCGTTCGCGGGGATTCCCGCAACGGGCGCGCGACCAACGCGCGGCCGCAATCAAGATGTCAGACGCATAACAGGGCAATTCTCATGGGTAGATGGATCGATATCAGCATGGCCGTCACCGACGGACTGCGCACCAACCATTCGCGGCCGGGCGAGGAGGTGGTGCTGGCCTACGACGTCAAGCCGGACGACACGCCGCAGCGTAAGACCGTCCGCCGCATCAACACGCGGCTGCACATCGGTACCCACGTCGATGGGCCGGAGCATCTGGTCTTCGGCGCTCCGCGCCTCGACCAGATCCCCATCGATCGCTTCACCGGTCGCGCCTGGATCGCCGACATGGGCCACAAGGTGCCGCGCGGCGTGATCACCGCCGCCGATCTCGACGCCGCCTTCGCCGGCAAGGTCGAAGAGGACGATATCTGCATCCTGCGCACCGGCTGGAACAGCCACTACGCGGAGCCCGATTTCTTCGACGATTCGCCGCGCTTCGGAGCGGACGCACCGGACTGGTGCATCGCCAAACGCATCAAGATGATGGCGGTGGACTTCCTCTGCGATCCGGTCGCCAAGGAGCTGCAGATCGGCGGCGTCGACGCCTTCAAGACGCGCGTGCTGGCCGAGGGCATCCTGGTCATGACCAATGCCGACAATCTCGACCAGGTGAAGAAGGAGCAGGTCACCCTCTACGCCTTCCCGGTCAAGATCGTTCCGTCCGAGGCGTCGCCGACCCGCGCCGTCGTCTGGGAAGACTGAAGCGGCCAACCGGGAGGCACACCGTGAAACTCGCGACCTACACGCCGCACCAGGCGCAATCCGGCCATTCGGCCATCGGCGTCATTGTCGACGACCGCATCGTCGACCTCAACTACGGCTACGCCCGCTATCTCCGCGAGCGGGAAGGGGAGGCGCGCGCCTACGAACTCGCCGACGCCCGCGTGCCGCGCGACATGACCGGGTTCCTGCAAGGCGGCGACAAGGCGATCGCGGCTGCGCACCGGGTCGTCGATCTCCTCGGCGGGCGAAACGATGCCACGGGCCTCGCGGGCGAGCGCCTCACCTATGCCCTCGACGAGGTGAAGCTGCTGGCGCCGATCGCGCGGCCCGGCAAGATCCTCGCTGCCGGCAAGAACTACGCCGACCACGCCGCCGAGGGTGCCAGCGGCAAGGTCGATCTGCGTCCCTTTCCCGGCGGCTTCGTCAAGGTGTCGTCGACGGTGATCAACCCCGGCGATCCCGTCGAGATCGCCCCGGTGACCGAGCAGCTCGACTATGAAGTGGAGCTTGCCCTGGTGATCGGCCGGAGCGGCCGCTTCATCCCGCGCGACAAGGCCTACGACTACATCGCCGGCTACACCATCCTCAACGACGTCAGCGCGCGCGACATCCAGCTCGCCGAGGCGAAGTACGGCAACCACCTGATCGGCAAGAACATGGACAGCCTCTGTCCGATGGGGCCGTGGATCGTGCTCAGCGATGAACTACCCGATCCGATGGATCTCGACCTGCAATGCACGGTCAACGGCGAGGTGCGGCAGGCATCCAACACCAGTCACCTGATCCACGACATTCCGGCCCTGATCGAGCGCTGGTCGTGGGGGACACTGGAACCGGGCGACATCATCGCCACCGGCACGCCGGGGGGCGTCGCGCTCGGCGGCAAGTTCCCCTATCTCGCCCCCGGCGACGTGATGGAGTGCACGGTCGAGGGCATCGGCAGCCTGACCAATCCGGTCGTTGCCGGTCGGCGGCCAGGGTGACGGCGGCGCCGCGATGAGCCGGCTCGACCGCTGCTTCGATGTCGATGACTTCCGCCGCGAAGCGCGGCGGCGGATGCCGCGCGGCCTGTTCGAGTTCGTCGACCGCGGCGCCGAGCGCGAGGTTGCGCTGGCCGAGAACGAAGCGGCGTTCCGCCGGCTGAAGCTGCTCGGCCGGCTGATGGTCGACCTCAGCCAGCGTGACATGGGGACCGAGCTGTTCGGCAAGCGCATGCCGCTCCCCGTCGTGATCGCGCCGACCGGCACCGCGGGCCTCTGCTGGTACCGTGGCGAACTGGCGCTGGCCAAGGCGGCCGCGGCGGTGGGCGTGCCCTTCACGCTCGCTGGCACGGCGGTCACCTCGATGGAGACGATTGCCGAGGAGGCCGGCGGCCGCCGCTGGTTCCAGCCGTATCTGTGGAAGGAAGAACACCATACGATCGAGATGATCGAGCGGGCCCAGGACCTCGGTTACGAGGCGCTGGTCATCACCGGCGACACCGCGCTCGGCCGGACCCGCGAATACAACGACCGCAACGGCTTCACCGACCCGATCTCGCTCAATGCCCGCTTTGTCACCGACATGGCCCTGCACCCGGGGTGGGTGTTCGGCGTGATGGGCCGCTATATCGCCAGCACCGGCATGCCGCGCCACGAGAACTACCCGCCGCACTACCGCCACCGGATCACGCGCGCCTCCAACCTGAAGCCGCAGAACAACGAGGCGCTGTCCTGGGATCAGATCGGCCGGCTGCGCAAGATCTGGCGGGGGCCGCTGCTGGTAAAGGGACTGACCAGTCCGGACGATGCGCGTCGGGCCGTCGACCAGGGCGCCGATGGCGTGGTCGTCTCCAACCACGGCGGCCGGGCGCTCGACAGTGCGCCGGCGGCCATCGACGCTCTGCCGGCGGTGGTCGCCGCAGTGGGCGGCGAGACGACCGTGCTGATGGACGGCGGCATCCACCACGGCAGCGACATCGTCAAGGCGCTGGGGCTCGGCGCCAGAGCCGTGCTCATCGGCCGCGCGACGCTCTACGGGATCGCCGCTGGCGGACAGGCGGGCGCCGAAAAGGTGCTGACGATCCTGGCGACGCAGTTCGAGAAGAACATGGGCTACATCGGCTGCCGCACGGTGGCCGAACTCGGCCCGCATGTGTTCGCACGTGCCCGGCGCGATCACGAACCAGGCTGAGCGGCCGCCGATCCTGGCGGTCGTTGCGGAGGCCGTCGCCCAGCCGCCATCCGTCCGGCAGCTTCCCCCAGGTCTCGCGGCCCGGTTAAGCGTGGTCCCCCGAGCCGACGATCACGCCCCTTCCGTCCCTCTCATCCCTATCCATTAGCGGCGCCTCCCGTCTGACGGCGCGCCACAGACAATGGAATCATTATAAGAAAAACCGATCATGATCAGAGCAGAATATCGATTTGTCGCAGCGGTCCCCCTTTGCTACACCTAATCGAACGTTAGGTACAATGCGGATTTAAGACTTTTACCGCATGTCAAGTGTGCGGATCAAAGCTTGCGCGCGCGCATGTTCGTCGCGGAAGAGCTGAGTAATATTGAATCGAAGGGGAGGAATGCCATGTCAGTGACCAGTATAATCGGCATCGCCCGCGGGGCGATCGCCCCGGCGGTGATTGCCATCGGGATGCTCGCCGCAACGCTGCCGGCGACGGCCGCCGGGGTGGACGTGCCGGCGCCGGGCGCCAGCCCGCGCATCGACGCGATCAAGAAGTCGGGAGAGCTGCGCGTGGCGGTGCTCGCCAATCCGCCGTGGCTCCTGGAAAACACCACCGGCTCCGGCGACCAGTGGTCGGGCCCGGCATGGGTGCTCGCCGAGGAGTTCGCCAAGCGCCTCGGCGTCAAGCTGAAGCCGGTGCTGGTTTCCCACGAAACCAAGGTGCCGGTGCTGGCTGCCGATCAGGTCGATCTCACCATCACGCCGCTGGCGGTGACCCCGGAACGCGAGAAGGTCATCGACTTCATCCTCTACACCACCAACAGCATGTGCCTGTTCGGCCGCACGGACGATCAGAAGTTCGCACGTGCCAAGACGCTCGACGATCTCAACCAGCCCGACGTGACCATCGCCTATTTCATCGGCGGCGGTCATGAGGACTGGCTGAAGGCGCGCTTCCCGAAGGCCAAGCTGCTCGGCGTCAGCAACACCGGCGCGGTGGCCCCGCTGGAGGACATCGAGGCCGGCCGTGCCGACGTTGCCCCGGTGAACCGGATCGCCTGGCTGCCGATGGCGCACAAGGTCAAGGGCCTGGGCGTGCTGCCGCGGGAGAATGACTGCCAGGACAGCACCGAACGGGCGACGCCCGGCGGCATGGCCATCGACAAGGGCCAGCCGGTGCTGCTCGACTGGATGCGTGCCGTCGAGAAGGAGATCCACGGCCGCGTCCATGCCGCGGAGCTCGACGCCGTCCGCAGCATGCAATGAGCGGCGCTTCCTGCGTTCGATAGGCGGCAGGCGCCAAGATGGAGTTCGATTTCTCGCCTGTCTGGGAGAGCCGCGGCTACCTGTTCGCCGGTTTCCTGGTGTCGCTCGAACTGGCGGCGCTGACGGTGCTGGGGAGCATGATCCTCGGTGGAGCCGTCGGGCTGGCCCGTAGCTACGGGCCAGCCTGGCTGCGCATTCCGGTGGTCTTCTACATCGACTCGATGCGTTCCATCCCGGTGCTGGTCGTCCTCGTCTGGGGCTACTTCGCCCTGCCGATCATGACCGGGCTGGTGCTGCCGCCGTTCTGGGCGGCGCTGATCGCATTGATCGTGCACGGTGCCGCCTATGTCGCCGAAATCTTCCGCGCCGGCATCGTGTCGGTGCGGCCGGGCCAGACGCGGGCGGCGCTGGCGCTCGGCATGTCCAACGCGCAAGCCTTCCGTCAGGTCATCATGCCCCAGGCGATCGTGCGCATGCTGCCGGCTTACGGCTCGATCACCGCGATCATCATCAAGGAGACGGCGGTCGCCGGCGTCATCGCCGTGCCCGAATACCTCAACCGGTCGCAGGCGCTGTCGAGCCAGAGCTTCCGGCCGATGGAGGTCTACATCGTCGCAGCTCTCGTCTACCTGGCGGTCATCTTCCCCACCACCCGGGCGATCGATTTCCTCTATGACCGCCTGCAGCATCTCGGCCGATCATGAAGCTCGACTGGAGCGTGGTGTGGGACAATGCCGGCCTGCTGGCGGACGGCGCCAAGGTGACGGTCCTGCTCACCGCGACGACCATGGCGATTGCGGTGCCGACCGGCGTCGTGCTCGCCGCCATGCGCCTGTCGCACTCGCGGGTACTGTCGACCCTCAGCGCGGCCTATTCCGGGCTCTTCCGCAACCTGCCGCTGCTCCTCATCATCTATGTCACCTACTACGTCATGCCGGTGACGCTCGGCCTCAGATTCGATCCGTTCACCACCGCGGTCATCGCCTTGTGGCTGTCGGTGTCGGCCGTCAACAGCGACACGTTCCGCTCGGGCATCGGCTCCATCCGCAAAGGCCAGAGCGAGGCGGCGCTGGCGCTCGGCATGAGCGACTGGCAGGTGGCCCGCGAGGTGGTGCTGCCGCAGGCGACGCGGCGCATCCTGCCGGTGCTGGCAAGCACCTGGGTGTCGCTGTTCAAGGACACCTCGCTGGTCTCGGTCGTCTCGATCGGCGAACTGGCCTACACCGCCATGCGCCTGCGCGCGACGACGTTCCGCGTGCTCGAAGTGCTGACCGCCATGGCAGTGATCTACTGGGCGATGGGCTATCCGCAGGCGAAGTTCACCGACTGGCTGCATCGCAGGTTTGGAGTGGCGGAATGACCGGTGAGGCGGCCGCCACGGCGGAGCGGGAGAACGGCGGCGCCGAGGCCGTTCTGGTCTATCGCGACGTGCGCAAGCTCTACGGCGATTTCGTCGCCCTCAACGGCGTCTCGATGGAGGTGCGCCGCGGTCAGGTGGTCTGCCTGATCGGCCCGTCGGGCTCGGGCAAATCGACGCTGCTGCGCTGCACCAACGGGCTCGAAACCATCCAGGGCGGCAGCATCGTCTTCGGCGGCAATCCGCTGCCGCAGGACAAGCGCCAGCTCTACGCGGTGCGCCGGCGGATGGGCATGGTGTTCCAGAATTTCGAACTCTTCCCGCACCGCACGGCGCTTGCCAACATCACCATCGGACCGAAGACGGTGCTCGGCATGTCGCGGCAGGACGCCAAGCGCCGCGCCGAGGCGCTGCTGGCGAAGGTCGGCCTTTCCAGCAAGGCGGGCAGCTATCCGGCCAATCTTTCCGGCGGCCAGCAGCAGCGGGTGGCGATCGCCCGGGCGCTGGCTATGGAGCCGGAGGTGATGCTCTTCGACGAGCCGACCTCGGCGCTCGATCCGGAGACGATCGGCGAGGTGCTCTCGGTCATGAAGCAGCTCGCCGAGGAGGGCATGACGATGGTCGTCGTCACCCACGAGATGACCTTCGCCCGCCGCGTCGCCGACTGGGTCGCCGTCTTCGATCACGGCGCACTCATCGAGCAGGGGCCGCCCGTGCAGATATTCGATCACCCGCTGGTCGAACGAACCAGCGACTTCCTGAAACACCTCGGCTGGTCGGGCTGAGCGGCCTTCGGGCGCAGACGGAGCAAAGGGCGCATGGAATGACTGCGTTGGGTCCGCGAAAAATCAGTGCTTACGATCTGGTCGTAGTCGGCGGCGGCAATGCCGGCCTCACCGCGGCCATCGAAGCCAGCAACCGGGGTGCGCGGGTCATGCTGGTGGAGAAGGGCCCCAAGGTCGGGCGCGGCGGCAACAGCCGTTTTACCTATGGCGACTTTCGGGTCATCACCTCCGGGCTCGACGATTTCCGCGATCTCATCGATCGCGAGGACATGATCGGCGGCGACGTCGAGATCGAGGAGCAGACCGCGGAATTCTTCTTCGGCGAGGCGATGCGGCTGTCGCAAGGGCTGGCCGACCGGAGGCTCACCAGCCTGTTCGTCGAGCGCTCGCAGGAGACGGTGCGCTGGCTGAAGCAGGAGGGCGTCCGCTGGACGCTCAATCCGCGGCTGGCCTTCCGCAAGGGCGAGCGCATCCTCTTCTCGGCCGGCAACGCCAACATCCAGTCGGTCGGCTCGGGATCGGGTTACATGGAGATGCTCTATGGGATCGCCGAGCGGAAGGGTGTCGACATCGCCTACGACACCGCCGCCCACGAGCTGGTGTTGGCCGCCGACGGGTCGATCGGCGCCGTGATCGCGCGCAGCGCCGACGGCTACATCGAAATCCCGGCAAGAAGCGCGGTCCTGTGCTGCGGCGGCTTTCAGGCATGCCCGCGCAAGCGCCGCGCCTATCTCGGCGAAAACATGGACCTCGTGCTGCTGCGCGGCTCGCCCTACAACACCGGCGACTGGATCGACATGACCGGCCGCATCGGCGCCCAGTTCACCGGGCACTGGGGCGGCTGCCACGCCTCGCCGGTGAGCGTCGACGAGATGGAAGTCGACGGCGTCAAGGTCACCGATCAGCGCTATTCCTATCCCTTCGGCATCATGGTCAACCGCGACGGCAACCGCTTCGTCGACGAGGGCGAGAACTTCTACGGCTGGAACTACAACCGCTACGGCAAGGACATCCTGCGCCAGCCCGGCGCCGTCGCCTTCCAGGTCTTCGACCGCAAGGTCGAGTCGCTGGTGACCTATGACGATGCGGCGCAGCGCTACGAGGCCGGAACGCTGGAGAATCTGGCGGGACAGGCGGGCATCGACCCCGCCCGGTTCGCGCAGACGGTGGCGGCCTTCAACGCCGCGATCGTCAACGATGAGGCGCCGTTCGTTCCCTACGCGCTCGACGGCCGCCACACGGCGGGCCTCACCCCCGCCAAGAGCAACTGGGCGTGCAGGAT
Source organism: uncultured Alphaproteobacteria bacterium (assembly GCA_963782045.1). Taxonomy (GTDB): domain Bacteria; phylum Pseudomonadota; class Alphaproteobacteria; order Rhizobiales; family Kaistiaceae; genus CAVSRC01. The sequence continues at coordinate 320,394 of CAWAIR010000018.1, read as the reverse complement.
CGACACGCCGCCGTTCCGCGCTTACCCGGTGATCTGCGGCCTGACGATGACCTATGGCGGCCTCAAGACCGACGAGAAGGCGCGGGTGATCGACACGTCGAACCGGCCGATCGAGGGCCTCTACGCGGTCGGCGAGATCACCGGCGGCTATTTCTATCACACCTATCTCGGCGGCTCGGGCCTCATCCGCGGTGCGGTGATGGGACGGATTGCCGGCGCCGAGGCGGCGGCCCGCCGCTAACGACGTCCCGCGGAGCGCCAACGCCATGAAAGTGATGGTCTACGCCAGCCCGGGCAAAATGCGTATCGAGGAGCGCCCGGAGCCTCAACCCGCCGCCGGCGAGGTCGTCCTCAGGATTCTGGCCAGCGGCATCTGCGGGTCCGACCTGCACGGCTATCGGGGCCATGATCCGACGCGCCATCCCGGGATGGTGCTCGGTCACGAGCTTTCCGGCATCGTGGTGGCGACGACCGACCCGGCCTACCCCGAGGGAACGCTGGTAAGCGCCAACTCGGCGGTTACCTGCGGGCGGTGCGACTACTGCATCCAGGGGCGGGACAATCTCTGCGTCAATCGCCGCAGCCTCGGCAAGCATCGTCAGGGCGCCTATGCCCAGTTCGTCGCGGTGCCGACCTCGGCCATCGTCGACGTGCCGCAGAACATGGAAGCCGTGCGCGTGGCTCTGACCGAGCCGCTCGCCAACGGAGTCCATGCGGTCACCGAGGCTTCGCGCCTGTTGGCGCGGCCGCTCGGCGAGGCCAGCGCTGCCGTCTTCGGGGGCGGCGGGATCGGCTTCCTCGCCGTCGCCGCCCTGCAATATTACGGCTGCCGGGAGGTGACCCTGGTCGAGCTGAATGCCGAGCGCCGGGCCGCGGGCGAACGCTATCTCGGGTGCCGGACGGCCTGCTGGACGGGTGACCGCGTGCCGGCCGGGGCATTCGATCTGGTGCTCGACGCGGTGGGCTCGTCGGCCACCATGGCGTCGGCCCTCAGGGCCGTGCGGCCCGCCGGCGTCATCTCGCAGATCGGGCTCAACGACCACCACGTCGACCTGGACATCCAGAAGCTCGTGCGGGCGCAGATCACGCTCGCGGGCAGCGCCAACTACACGATGATGGCGCTGCGCGCCGCCGTGAAGCTGCTCGCCTCCGACATCCTCGCAGACCTGTCGTGGCTGGACATCCGTTCGCTCGAGGATGGGCCGGCCGCCTTCGCGGACCTTGCCAGCAACCGCGTGGCGGCGCCGAAGATCGTGCTGCTGCCGGCGGGTTAGGTTAGGCCGGCGGGCGGCGGGCCGTCACATGGTGTGCTGGGCCGGCTGGTAGAGGCGGATCGGCTTGCCGCCGACGAAGGCGAGCGCGTTCTCGATGCTGTTGCGGAAGAACTCGCCATAGGCTTCCCGGGTCGCATAGCCGACGTGGGGCGTGAGGACCACGTTCGGCGCCCGGCGCAGGGGGTGATCGGCCGGCAGCGGCTCCTGGGCGAAGACATCGAGCGCCGCCTGCAGGCGACCGCCGGTGAGGGCCTCGATCAGCGCTCCCTCGTCGATCAGTGGCGCCCGTGAGGTGTTGACGATGACGCCACCGTTGCGCATGCGCGCCAACTCGGCACGGCCGACGATGCCGGTCGTTTCCGGCGACAGCACGAGGTGTATGGAGACGATGTCGGCGCGCTCGAACAGCTCGTCGCGGCTGACCGCGGTCACCCCGGCCTCTGCCGCCTTGGCGGGCGTCATGCTGCGGCTCCAGGCGATCACGTCCAGGCCGAGCGCCCGCGCGTAGCCGGCTACCCGGCTGCCGATCAGTCCGAGCCCGAGGATGCCGAGAACCTTGCCCGACAGCCGGAAGCCGGGCGCCACGCCGGCGAGGAAGCCGCCGGCCTTGATCGAGGCGTCCCCCTCGGCGACCCGCCGCACGGCCGCAAGCATCAGCGCCAGCGTGTGTTCGGCGGTGTCCTCGCCGGATTCGCCGCCGCCGGTGATCGACACGGTGATGCCGCGGCGCACCATGTCGTCGAGGCCGCGGGCGCGCCTGCCGGTCATGTTGAAGAACCTGAGGCGCGGCAGCTGCTCGACGACGTGCGGCGGGAAGGCGCTGCGCTCGCGCATGGCGAGAATCCCGTCGAAGGCGGAGAGCGCCGCCACCAGCGCCTCCTCCGATCCGAACGGCTCGTGGAAGAAGACGACCTCGGCGCGCTGCTTGAGCGGCGACCAATCGGCGCTGGCCGCTGCAATCTGCTGCCAGTCGTCAAGCACTGCAATACGCGTCACAGACATGCTCCCGTCTTGAATTCGCTGCGCTCGGCGACGGCTCTCATGGCTAGAGCAGGCCGATCGACAGCCACGGCACCGCCGCCACCACCAGCACGCCGAGGGTAAGGATCACCAGATAGGGCCACAGGAAGCGCATCGTGCGGTTGGGGTCGGAGCGCCCGATGGCGCAGGTGATGTAGAAGCCGACGCCAAAGGGCGGCGTGAACAGGCCGAGGCTCATCGCCAGGATCGCGACGATGGCATAGTAGATGTCGTTGATCCCGGCGCCCTGGGCAATCGGAAACATGAGCGGTCCGAACAGCACCATTGCCGGCAGCCCCTCGAGCACGCTGCCGAGCACGGCGAACATCAGGATCGACACGCCCATGAAGCCGACGTGGCCACCGGGCACGTTGCCGATCGCCTCGGCAAGCGTCTGCGAGAAGCCGGATTGGGTGATCGCCCAGGCCATCGCCGTCGCCGCGCCGGTCACCAGCAGGATCGCGCCGGACAGCGAGGCCGTCGACACCAGCATCGGGTAGAGCTGCTTCCAGTCGGTCTGCCGGTAGATGACCAGCCCGACGATGACCGTGTAGACGACGCCGACGGTCGACACCTCGGTCGCCGTGGCGACGCCATCGACCACGGCGCTGCGGATGACGAAGGGCAGGATCAGGGCGGGGAGGGCGACGACGAAGGCCTTGAGGATGGCGCCGCCATTGAGCTTGCCGTGATTGGTCTTGGGCTTGTTGCGGGCGCGGAACCAGACCAGCCCGCACAGCATGACGCCGAGCAGCGCCGCCGGCACGAGGCCGGCGGTGAACAGCGCGGCGATCGACAGGTTGGTCACCGAGCCGATGGCGATGAGGATCAGGCTCGGCGGCACCGTCTCGGTCTGCGCGCCGGTCGCCGCCAGCAGCGCCGTCATCGAAGCGCGCTCGTTGCCGAGCTTCTCCATCTCCGGAAACAGCGCCGGTGCGATGGCCGCCATGTCGGCAGCCTTCGACCCCGATATGCCGGAGACCAGATACATCGCCGCCACCAGCACATATTCGAGGCCGCCGCGCACGCGCCCGAGCAGGCTCGACAGGAAGGCGACCATGTGGCGCGCCATGCCGGTTATCTCGATGAGCAAGCCGAGGAAGACGAAGTTCGGGATGGCGAGCAGCAGAAGCTGCGACATGCCGGAATCGAGCCGCTCGGCCATGATCGACACCGGCACGTAGGTGCCGAGCGCGATGTAGGCGTAGGTCGCCCCGCTGAAGGCAAAGGCAATGGGCACGCCGGCGAAGACCATCAGGGGGACGGCGACCAGGAAGAAGATGGCGAGATCGGCCTGGCCGAGCTGAATGAGGGTCGGCTGCAGCAGCTCCAGTACCGCGATCGCAACCGCCACGACCGCGAGACCCGCGACCGTCGGCTTCAGCGGCATTTCCATGATGCGCAGCAGCGCCCGGACGATCAGCAGAATGACGCCGGCCGGCATGGCCGCCGCCCGCCAGGCCATCGAGATTTCCAGGCTGGGGCTGATGACCGCCGCCTCGTTGAAGGCGTGGTCGAAGGACGGCGCCACCATGAGGAGAAGGAAGGCGAGGATGACGGCGTTGGTGAATCCGAGCGCGTAGATCTGCCAGCGCTCCGGCAGCATGGCGACGAAGGTCGTCATGCGCATGTGCTCCCAGCGGCGCAGCGCCATCACGGCGCCGAGCATGCCGAGCCACAGGAAGAGGATCGAGTTGACCTCGTCCGTCCAGATGAACGGATGGTGGAACACGTAGCGCGCGACCACGCCGGCGAAGAGCACGATGATCTCGACGACGAGGACGACGGAGGCGATGACGTCGACGATGTGGTGCAGCACCTCGTCGACCAGGTGCGCCGCGCGGCTGTGGAAGGCGAGCGTCGCGTCCACGCGCTGGGGAGGGGCGAGCGATTCGGTCACCGGCCGGCCCTCACCGCGCCTGGCTGCCGGCCGGCGCCGGGCGTGCCGGCGGCCGGTCTGTCGCTTCGCGGACGAAGGCCAGCAGCTCTTCGTTGAACCGCTGCGGTCGCTCGAAGAAGACCGAATGGCCGCAGCCCTCGTAGAGGCTGAGCCGGGCGTGGGGGACGAGCCTGGCGGTCATCTCGCCGGCCGCAGGGAGCACCAGCACATCCCCGGTGCCGTGGGCGACGAAGGTCGGCACGCGGATGCGCCTGAGGGCCGCTTCGGAGATCTCGGGAGGCGTCAGCCACTTGCCGATCTGCAGGCGGATCTCGAAGGGGCACAGCATGTTGAAGGCGAGCGCGAAGGCGAATTCCTCCGGGCTCGGCTGAATGCCGAAGCAGTTGCGCAGGAATGCCGAGGCGACCGCGATGCGGCTGCCGGCGTCATCCATGTCGAGCCCCGCCATGACGCCGTTGCCGCCGCCGAGCACCTCGGGCACTTCGACCGGGCGCGCCGAGATGAAGGCGACGCCGGAGAGAGCGTCGTTGCCGCGATCGACCAGATACTGGCGCACGATGCGGCCGCCGAGCGACCAGCCGGCGAGCACCGGGCGCTGCAATCCGGTCGCCGCGATGACGCTGGCCACCTCGTCCGACCATCGCCGGCCGTCCTGGTACCAGCCGTCGCCGAGCGGCTTGTCCGACAGGCCGTGCCCGCGCGGATCGTAGGAGACGATCCTCAGGCCGCCGAGTTCGGCGGCGGCATACTGCTTGACGAAGGACAGGTAGCTCTGCGCGACGCCGGTCACCAACAGCAGTTCGGGACCGTCCGGATCGCCCCACTCGCGCACTTCGAGGGTGACGCCGTCCGGTGTTGCGACGCGCCGCCGGCGGCCGACAGGCCGCCGGTCGAACCATGATGTCATGATGCCGCTTCCTTCGCCTTCAGAGGAAGGGCCGGACGGAGCGCTAGGCCGAGCCGAGCTTGCCGGCGTACTTCTCGAGCAGGTCCCAGGCGTCGCTGCCGATCCGCTTCTTCCAGTCGGCGTAGAAGCCGGCTTCGACCAGCTTGGCGCGGAAGGTGTCGGTGTTGGCGGTGTTGACTTCCATGCCCTTGGACTTGAGCGTGCCGACAAGGCCCTTGTTGAGCTCGACGAGGTCGGCGCGCTCGAGCACGCCCTTCTCGCCGAATACCTTGTTGGTCACCTGCTGGACGTCCTCCGGCAGGCGCTTCCAGGCGTCGCCGTTGGCCAGCATCCAGAAACCGTCCCAGACATGGTTGGTGATCGAGAGGTACTTCTGCACCTCGTAGAACTTGCCAGAGTTGATCTGCGAGAACGGATTCTCCTGGCCGTCGACCACCTTGGTCTGCAGCGCGGTGTAGACTTCGCCGAACTGCATGCTCACCGGCGCCACATCGAGAGCCTGGAACATCGACACCAGCGGCGGCGCCCCCGGCACGCGCAACTTCAACCCGGAGAGGTCGGCGGCCGTGTTGATCGGGCGGACGCTATTGGTGATCTGGCGGTAGCCGAGGTCCCACATCTTGTCCATCGGCATGAGGTTGGTCTTGGCGACGATCTGCTGACGCACGAAGGCGCCGAGCTCGCCGTCCATGGCCGGCCACACCTTGTCGTAGCTCGGGAACGCGAAGCCCATGCCGTTGATCGCCGTCACCGGCAGCACCGAAGCGAAGATGAGGCCGGCGGCCGGGAAGAACTCCACGGCGCCGCTGCGCACCTGGGAGAGCAGGTCGTTGTCGCCGCCAAGCTGGCTGTTCGGGAAGACGGTGATATTGAGGCGGCCGTTGGTCTGCTCGAGGACGTCCTTGGAGACCTCGACCAGGCGCTTGCTGAACGGATGATCCGGCGGCGTGCTGTGGCCGAGCTTGAAGTTGAACTCGGCGCCGATGGCCTTGGTGGACAGTCCGGCGACGGTGAGCGCAGCGGCCGATGCGCCCAGGAACTGGCGGCGATTGATGCCCATTTCGATGTTTCCTTCCCCACTTTGCGGCCATTTCAGGCCTGCACCATCCTCTTATCGGGAGGTGCTTGATTGACACGAGATTGTCGTAAACTGGCCTGAGGCACCATTGGCCATTTGTGAACCGGCCTGCGCGGATGACGAAGCGGCGAGCGCCGATTTCGGGAACCCGGCGGCCGGTTCGATGGGACAGGATGGCAGAAGAGTGCCGCCGAGGGGAGGACAACCGGATTGGCGCGCGTCGATCTTGTAACGCTCAGCCTGTTCGTCGCGGTCGTCGAGGAAACCAGCCTCGCGAAAGCGGCGGAGCGCGAGCACCTGGCACCCTCGGCGATCAGCAAGCGGCTGGCGGACCTTGAGCTCAGGCTCAACATCAAGCTGTTCGAGCGCAAATCGAGCGGCATGGTGCCGACGGCGGCCGGCACCGCGCTGCTCCATCACGCGCGGCTGATCCTGCGCAACGTCAAGGAACTCGAAACCGAGCTTGTCGACTTCGCCAGCGGCGTGCGCGGAACCATTCGGGTGCACGCCAACGCAACCGCCATGGCCCACTACCTGCCGGCCGACCTGAAGACGTTCCTGGCGATCTACCCGCAAGTGCGGGTGGAGATCGAAGAAAGCGTCAGCTCCAACACGCTGAGGGCGGTGAGGGACAATGCCGCCGACCTCGGCATCTTTGGCGACGTGGTCGTGCCGGCCGACCTCAATTCGGTCGTCTACCGCACGGACCGCCTGGCGCTACTGGTCCACTGCGACCATCCGCTTGCCGATTGCAGCGGAACGCGCTTCGCCAACGTCGCCCAGTACGAGTTCATCGGCGCGCCGAAGGGCAGTTCCATCGATACGGCGCTGGTCCGCGCCTCCGCCGATCTCGGCATGCCGCTGAAGATGGCGATCCGCACCTCCGGCTTCGACGCCATCAGCCGCATGGTCGAGGCCGGCCTCGGGATGGCCGTCGTGCCCGAGAGCATCGCCCGGCTCTACGCCCAGTCGCTGCCGGTGAGGGTCGTGCCGCTCAAGGAGAAATGGGCCGAGCGGCGCCTGATGATCTGCACCCGCGGCCACGACCTGCTGACGCCCGCCGCCGCGGCCTTCCTGGCGCATCTGACCGCGCCGGCAAGCGAGGGGGTGTGAGAGGTTCGTCGCGGCGGCCCGAGATACGCCGAGCCACCGCGCCACGGGAGAAGGGTTGTCGCTACTTGCGCTCGACGGTTTCCCAGAACGCGCACTGATGCGCGGTCGCGAAGTCGGTCACCGCCTTCGATGCCGGCGTGTTCAGTGATTCGACCGGGCCACCCTTGCTTGGGGCGAAGGTGGGCCACGCCGGCAGGCCTTTGCCATCCGGCGTGCCGGTGCGGGCAAAGTCGGCCCAATAGGCCCGCATCTGCTTGCCGAGGGCCTTCTGCGCGTCGGTCATCGGCGGCGTGCCGTCGATGGTGATGGAGCTCAGGTCGAAGAGATACTGGAGCTCGCTGAAATGGCCGGCGTGGTAAGGGAAGCTCACCGGCGGCGCCACGATGGAGCGGGCGTTGGTGTCGGCCATCTCGTATTCGTAGCTCGGCGCATACGCCGCCATCACCTTGTTGGCCTCCCAGGCCGGGCAGGCGATGACGCCGTCGGTGATCACCTGCGCCGCGGCCAGTCCCGGCACCTTGTAGTTGGCCAGCGGATAGGCCTTGGCGACGGCAGGGATCGCCGCATCGGTATAGCCGACGCGCGGGATGAAACCGCCGATGATGGACAGCGCCTTGTCGTAGCCGTCCGCCGCAAGCGGCGTGCCCGACAGGTCGAACATGAAGGCGGCGATCAGGTTGCCTTCGTCGTGGTTGGTGCCGTTGATCACCGGCACGCGGTTGTAGTGGCCGGCCTTCAGCGAATCGAGGATCGGCTGGGTGAGCAGCTTGCCGTCGATGATGGTGGCGATCGGCGTCGCCTCGGCCTTCACCAGTTGCTCGGCCGGAACCTTGCGCAGGCAGTCCGCGGCCGCCGCGCTGGCATCGCCCGGGCAGCCGACCTTGTCGGCAAGCGTCTTGCCCTGGTCTTCTGCGGTCGCCAGCGTCTCGTCGGCGGGGGCGCCGCTCTCGATGATCGCCTTCTGGAAGAGACCGGCCGCCATCGGTGAGACGAGGTGGGCGTAAATGGCGATGGCCCCGGCGGATTCGCCGAAGACGGTGACGTTGTTCGGGTCGCCGCCGAACGCGGCGATGTTGTCGCGCACCCAGCGCAGCGATTGCTGCTGGTCCATGAGGCCATAGTTGGCGGAGAGGTGGCCTTCGGCATCGAGGGCGGGATGGGCGAAGAAGCCCAGCGCACCCAGCCGGTAGTTGACGGTGACCACGATGACGTCGTTCTCGCTCGCCAGCGCATCGGCGTCGTAGATGTCGCCGGACCCGCCGGTGAAGCCGCCGCCGTGGAAGAAGACCATCACCGGCTTCTTCTGCCAGAAGCCGATGTCCTTGGCATCGCCCGGCACGGTGACGTTGAGGAACAGGCAGTCCTCGGCGTTGGAAGGCGAGCCCCACGGGCTCTTGCCCTGGGCGCAGCCGGCGCCGGGCTTGTTGGCATCGGCTGTGCCGGTGCCCGATGCGATGGCGACAGGCGGCATCCAGCGAAGATCGCCGACCGGCGGCTCCGCATAGCGGACGCCCATGAAGTGGACGAGGCCCGATCCGGCGCTGCCGACCAGCGTACCCTGCGCCAGGGTAACCTGCGGTGCGTCCGCCGCGCGTGCCGGCAGACCGGCCGATGCGAGAACGGCTGCCAGGCCGATGATGCCCGCGGCAAGACCGCGGGGCGACGCCCATGACATGAGCATGCGACTTCCTCCTGAATGTTTCCGCTTCGGCCGCGGGCGAACGGTACATGCCGTTGCCTCGTCTGGTTCAACCGAGCGCTGCGAGGATGTCGGAGGGGGCACTGGCGGGCCATTGCCAATTGAAGAAGCGCCCTTGGCGAGCGGCGAACGGCCTGCCTGAACCGACCGCGAGGCCCTGGCGAAAGTCGGCGGTTTGCTTGCGATCGATGGGCGTTGTCGGCGATCGGCGCTGACGCGTCGTTTGTCGCTTGCCTTGCGAGGCATAGAAGAGCCGATTGACGAACCGCGAAGCCGGCTTTCTATTTCCACAACACGAGCGATCGATCGGGACGGGCCTTGCGCCGCGCCCGGCGGCGCCGCCTGTGGGGGAGCCGGACCTGTCAAGCCGCCGCGACATCCGTGCATGAGGCCGGATGATTGCGACAGGTGCCTGACGGGCGACGCGTTTGGTGGAGGCAGGAGAGACGTGGATCAGACAGTCATCGAGACAGCCGCGGGGCTGCTCGCCGAGGCGCGGCGCACGGGAAAGCATTTGCCGGGCCTGCCCGAGGGGGCGCGGCCGCGCTCGGTCGCCGAGGCTCATGCCATCCAGCGCGCGACGGCGCGCGTCCTCGGCGAAGAGATCGTCGGCTGGAAGGTGGCCACGGTCCCGGAGCATGGTCTGATGATGGGCGGCATCCTCGCCTCGCGGATGCTGGCGACCGGCGCAACGATTTCCGCCGGCCAGATGCCCATGCTCGGCATGGAGGTCGAGATCGCCTTCGAATTCATGCGCGACCTGCCGCCGCGCGATACCGACTACGACCGCGCGGAAATCGAGGCAGCGGTGATCGCGCTCGCCGGCATCGAGGTGGTGGATTCCCGCTTCGTCAGCTACGACGCCGCGCCGGTGATCGAGCGCACCGCCGATTTCATGTCGAACGGCGCCTTCGTGGTCGGCACGCGCCGGCCGGACTGGCAGTCCATCGACCTCGCCGGGCTGGAGGCGAGCCTTGTCATCGACGGCAAGGAGATCGTCCGCCGGGTCGGCGGGCACGGCGCCAAGGACCCGCTGATCCCGGCGATCGCGCTGGTCAATGCGCTGCGTCGGGAGGACGGCATCAGGGCCGGGCAGATCGTGACGACCGGGACCTATACGGGCCTCAACCGGGACACGGCGGCGGGCAACACCGTGCGCGGCGCGTTCACGGATTTTGGCGACGCGGAGCTGGTCGTCACTGCCTGACGGGCCGCGGAGAACGGCCGCAGGACGCGGCCAGGTTCCTCGAAACCCGCCAACGGAGCACCGCAACGCAGTGGGGCCGCACTTTCGTGCGGCCCCACGCCAAGCGTTATCCTATGGCTTGTTGTCAGCCTGCCCTACTGAGAGGCGCTGACGAAGCTGTGGGCCTTGGGCGGATCGTTGCCAAGAAGTAGTCCAACAACCTGCTTGCGGCAGGAGCTCGGCACTGGCTTCAGCCGGGTGAGCACGTCGGCGACCGAAAGAGCCACCATGTCGCGCGTCGCTTCCTGCAGCCGCTGCTGGTCGGAGAACACGATGCCGCCGGTCACCAGGTTGTTGCGGATGTAGGTGCCGACGCCGGCGCCGATCTCGCGGTATTTCACAAGCCGGTGCACGGCGCTGATCTCCTGGATGGCGCGGGTGCCGGGCCTGTAGATCTCGGCGGTCGCCTCGACGACGGCCCCGCGGGTCAGGAAATGCGGGCCGACGCCAGCCACCCGAATGTCAAACTCCGGTCCGCCGACGAAGTCGAGGGCCGTGAAGGAGGTCGACAGGATGTACTGGGGGAGCGACTTGTCCTCTTTTTCGGTCAGGAGCTTTTGGCCGCCGTCGGCGCTCGCGAAGGTCCGCATGGCGCGTTCGGTATTCAGTTCGTAGTAGTTGTAGGCGTTGGCGCCCGCCATCATCACGGCCTGAGAGGCGTAGACGGCGGTTGTTCCCTGCGGGAGGAAATCGCCGGTCGCCCCGTCCGCGGTCGAGTTCTGCTTGCCTGTCCCGTCGGCATGGATGGCGACGCCGACGTTGATGCGGTCGAGCGCGCGCGATTGCTTGACGCACGCAAGCGCGTCCGCGATCGGCGCGGCCATGCTGCTCATCGTCGGCAGATACGGCGTCGTCACCGGAACGTTGGGGTCCTTGCTGGAACCCTTGCCGCTCGCGGTGCAGCCGACCAGGCCCACCGCGGCGACACCGACCAAAATCAATCTTGTCAACATTGAATGACCCCCCGGGTGCCCGGATATCAGTAGAAAATGCCGGTGCCGGTAATCGTGCCGGTGTTGGTGCTGGTTATGCTGTTGCCGCTGATGGAGCTGTTGTCTCCGTTGATCGACAGGGTGACGCACGTGCCGCAGGTGGTAACGCTGCGGAACGCCGATTCACCACCCGATTGTGCGGAGCCGGCAATGCTCGCCTCAGCCTGGTGCAGGCGGGCCGAGTTATAGAGTACGCCGCCGTCACTGTTGTTGAGCGTTCCCCAGACGCGCGCCGCCTCAACGGCATACGCGCCGCTAGGCACCGTCAGGCCGATGCTCATCAAGCCGACGAGTGCGACCACTCCCCGAATTATTCTCAACGCCGTTCTCCCCAAGCCCAAAGCCCTTGTTAACGGACATTAACAGTTTCGCGATTCGAAGTGGATGCGTCAAACGCCCTCGCGTGGCGATTGCAGATAGTGGCTATGTGTGTCTTTGCTGCAACGGTCAAGGATCGGCAGCGCCGCCGCGGAAATGCGGGGGATGCCGCCGCCCGACCCGACGCGACCGGCACCCGTTGTCGGCGCTCCACGCCTCGCCAGGCGCGGCGGCCGGTTGGGGCCTCCTCTGCGCGCATCGCGCCACCTCCACCTTTCGGTCGTTCCAGAGCGCGCGATGTTGCGACCGACCGTCGGCGGTTATTTGTTCGGCTCCGAAGGTCTCTTCGGCGACATGCAGTCCCTTTCATCTTCACGGCAAATGGTGAATTTAACCAAGACGACGCGTCAACGCCTTTGAACGCTGCGTTAACGCTTGACTAAGCAACTTGTGCGTGCTTTGACCTGATTCGAGGCCAGTAGTGTCGGGGGAGTAGCGGCGGTCCTCTCGATTTCCTGTTTTGTCTAACTGGGGATCAGGGACATGCACAAGAGGACGCTTTTAACCATATCCGGGGCGTTGTTGGCGACGAGCTGTCTCGTCGGCCCGGCGCTCGCGGCAGACAATCACACGACCACCAATTCGCCGTCGGCGACGAACAACGCTCCCGTGACGACGACCTTCACGGTGGTCGAGCCGGCAGCGGGAACTCCGCCCGCGATCGCGACGGGCATCGGCAACTTCGTGGGAACCCAATCGGGTGGTGCCGCGGCTGTGGGTAGCATCAGCCAGAGCATCAACCTAAGCGACATTTCCGGCCTCAACACCAACACCGTTGACGTCACCGGGGACATCTCGGCGAAGAACGGAAACAGCGGTTCAGCGCCGGTCAAGGCGACCACCATCACCACCACCGGTCCCAACACTATCGGGAATGGTATTGGTAACACGATTGGCGCAACCGCCACCGGTGCCTCGGCCGCCGCCAGCGTTTCGCAGTCCATTCTCAACAGCGACCTGGCGCCAGCATCGACCCTCGGGACGAATACGGTCAACGTGAAGAACGGCAGCGTCACCGCGACCAATGGCGCCAATGGTCCGGTGACGGCCACGATGAAGGTAGACCACAGCTCTAACCTTTCTCCTGCGGGCGGTGGCGGAATTGGGAATACCATCGGCGCATCGGCAACTGGCGCATCGGCAGGTGCGGGAATCGTCCAGTCCCTGCTTAGCGATCCGACCGGTCACGCCAGCGATCTGACTGTGCTGCCCGACAACAAAGTGACGGTGAAGTCGACCGCTGCCAATGCAGTCAGTGCCAAGAACGACGGCAATGTGACCGCGAAGTTCACGGCGACGGCTGGCCATGTGCAGGCGGTGATCTCCACCGGCGGCGGGAATCGGGGTATCGGAAATTGGATCGGCGCACAGGCGATTGGTGCCTCGGCCGGTGCTTCGATCTCGTCGAGCTTCGAAAACCTGCAGACGGCCGGGTCCGCGGGAGGATCCCCGGCCAAGAACTCTGTCGACACGACCGTTGGCGGAAATCCCGGCGACCTCAGCGCCACCAATAGCGGGAAGGTCACCGCCACGATGGGCAGCGGGACTCCTCTGGAGCGCTTCGCCACGATCAACGGTGTTAACAACAAGATCGGCGCAACCGCCATCGGCGCGAGTGCCGGCGCGAGCATCAGCCAGTCGGTCGACAATAGCGCCATCGCCACCACGCCTGTCGACCTGACAACCCTGTTTGCCAACTCAGTGAAGACCGGCGACATCTCCTCGACGAACACCGGCGTTGTGAGTGCTTCGATCGCCGGTGGCGGCTCGCAGGTCGGGCTTGGCGTCAACGAGTTGGCGATTGGCAACTCCGTCGCGGCGCAAGCCGTCGGAGCGTCGAGCTCGGCGTCGATCTCGCAGAATGTCGTCGCTACGTTGTTCTCGCTTTCGTCGCTTTCTCCGGGGGCGACCAACAAGATCACCGCCGGTGACATCTCCGCGACGAATAAGGAGAAAGTCGGCGCAACTGCGAGCTTCAGTTCGGCGACCACAAACCAAGGCGTCAATACCTTCAATGGTGCATCGGCCGGTGGCGCGTCGGCGAATGCTTCGATCAGCCAGTCTATCGAGGACGGGGGATCGGTGGGCTCGCTGCTGACAACTCTTCCTGCAAACTCGATCACCGCAGTCGACTTGACGTCGAGCAACACAGCCGCAGTGACCGCCAAGCTCACCACCACAGGTGACGCAGTCCTGAACAGCTCAGGCGCCTCTTTGCTGGATTCCTCCGTGGGCAACTCGCTTTCGGCCCAGGCATTCGGTGCGTCCTCTTCGGCGTCGGTTGGTTCGGTGATCTCCCGCCTGCGGAACATGATCTCCGGCGGGTCCGTGTCGACCAACGACGTCACCTCCGGCGACCTCAAGTCGACTAACTCCGCGACCGGAACAGTGAAGGCGACCACCAGCATCGGCGGTCTGGCTTCCATCGGTGGCGGTGTCGGCAACAATCTGGGTGCTTCAGCGACAGGCGCTTCCAGCGTCGCGAGCATCAACCAGGTCGCGGCTGCCGATTTCATGAACGTCCCTACCGCGGGCAACCTCGTGAGCACGATCCCGTCGAACAGCGTCACTGCCGGCTCGGTCACGGCGACCAACAGCGGCGCGGTGACCTCCACCCTGAGCGTGGCGGGCCCGAGCAGCATCGCTGGCGGCATCGGCAACTCGATCGCGGCCACGGCGACGGGCGCGTCGGCCGGTTCGTCCGTCAGCCAAACCTTTGCTGGCATCACAACTCTGCACTAGCAATCGCGGGAGCGGCCCTCGGGCCGCTCCCCACCTCTTGCATACCCTGATCTGTCGGCGGCGGGCTTAGCCCGCCGCCGACTTGAACTCCAGAAAGCATGCGGCAGCCAGAGGCCATTCATCGCTGTCCCACATAGAGGGGGCGTGCGGAGTTGGTTGAAGTATCCGACGGCGCAATTGCCGCCAGGAGGACATGAATGACTGCCGTGAAGACCATGCTGCATCATACCGCCGGCATCGCCGCCGCCCTCATGCTGGGCGCGATGTTCGCCGGGCCCGCCGCTGCCCAGGCCGCATCCACGGACAAGCCCGCGCCGATGCCGACACCGGCGCCGGCTGCGCAGGGCAAGTCCGATGGCACCACGCAGGGCAAGTCCGACGGGGCCACCCAGCGCACCGATACGACCACCTATGGCGGCTGGACGGTGACCTGCAGACAGGTCGTCGACAGCAAGGCCGGGCCGCAATGCGCCGCCCAGCTTCGCGTGGTCGAGCCGAACACAAAGACAATCGTCGTGTTCTGGCAAATCGCCAATTCCGGCAAGGACGCGCTGTCTTCGGTCATCCAGACGCCGACAGGCGTGCAGATCAAGCCGGGCATCGAGCTCGCCGTTGGTAAGGCGGCGCCGGTCAAGATCGATTTCGACACGTGCTCGCCGCGGAATTGCGAGGCCGTCAGCCAGATCAGTGCCGCCATGGCGGATCAGATCAGGAAGGCCATAGACGTGACCTTCACCGTGACCGCCAAGGACGGTCGTCAGATCCATTTCAAGGCGCCGCTCGACGGCTCCATGAAGGCGCTCGACACGCTCGTTGCCAAGACGAAGGGGTGAACAAAACCGGGCGCGCGCCGCCTTGTCGGAGCGCAGCGCCCACTGGGACGTTAAGGTTAACAATTAACTAACACGAGAATAATGCGGTTCGAGTTTTCAATGAAATGCACAATTCTCTTGAACGAGGAGGCTAGCTGAGGTCTTTGTTGAAGTACAAGGCCGGAAATAGCAAATGTCGGGTCGTCTAGTACCGCGTTAACGGCCTACGCTATTCCGGCCAAGTTTTGTGATGTGGCGTAACTGTGATGTGGCGTAACTAGGAGTGTGTAGCGTGGGGGCGCGTTTGTCATGTCCCGTATCAACCGTCGGACCTCGAGGCCAGTCCATGAGTAACTGGAGGCTTCGATGAAACCGACTATTCCGCTCGCTCTCGCCGTGCTTGTCGGCGCGAGCCAGTTTGCAGCGGCCAATTCAATCGTCGGCAACCCCGCCGCACCGGATATCACGTCGATCAACAGTGGCCAGGTGACCGCCTACGGAAACTTCGGCGGCGGCAGCACGACGATCAGCGGCGGCCACGACAATTCGATCAGCGTGTCGGGCCTGGGGGCCAGCATCACCGAGCAGATCACGAAAGTGGGCTCGGCGAGCTACTCCACCTCCAAGTCGATCTCGGCGGGCAAGGTCTACGCGTCCAACAGCGGCGACGTCAGCAGCACCGGCATCTTCAACGACAGCGATATATCTTCGAGTGGCGGCGGCAACAGCATGAGCGTTCTGGCTGCCGGCACCTACGTGAACATGACGATCACGCATCGCTGATCCGCGACGGACGGTGGCGCCGGGCCGTCCCGGTTCGGCGCCTGACAGGGATGGAAGCGATCCGGTCTGGCGGCCGCTCGGGCCGCCGGATCGCCTTGCGTTTGGCGACCCCGGAGAGGCGGCTGGCCCGGCCGCCGATGGTGCCGCCTTGCGCGAAACCATCGAACGCTGACCGGCTTTCCGATATCGGGCGTACTTCCTGAAATTTGGCGCCTGCGGCAGACCGGTTTTGGCCGGACGGCTGACGGGCTTGCCGCCATTCGAGCGCCCTTCCGGGCCAGGCCGGTCGACGCACGATCCGGAACATGCCAAACGCGGCAGGACGAGATTTCGTCCTGCCGCGTTTCGGTTGGGCGTGCCGGTTAGCGCTATCGCGGGAAGCGCGCCGTCTCGGCCAGCGGCCGCTGGAGCCGATCGAATGTCGATTGGCGCTTGCGCGAGCTACTATAGTTCTATTATTCTGGATATATGGAAACTTCCGACGCCATCGCTGCCCTTGCCGCGCTTGCCCAGGCGACGCGCCTCGACACCTTTCGCCGGCTGGTGGCGGCCGAGCCAGAGGGCATCGCCGCCGGGGAGATCGCCCGCGCCGTCGGCGTGCCGCAGAACACGCTCTCGGCGCATCTGTCGACGCTGGCCAATTGCGGGCTGGTCTGGGGCGAGCGCCACAGCCGCTCGATCGTCTACCGCGCGGATCTCGCCCGCTTCCGCGCGCTTACCACGTTCCTGTTGCAGGACTGCTGCGGCGGACGCCCGGAAATTTGCGCGCCGCTGATCGCCGAACTGACGCCCTGCTGTGCGCCAACCAAGAAGGAGGCTGCCCGCGCATGACCGAACCCGTCTACAATGTGCTGTTCCTGTGCACCGGCAACTCGGCCCGCTCGATCCTCGGCGAAGCGCTGGTCAACCAGCTTGGCGCCGGCAGGTTCCGCGGCTACTCGGCCGGCAGCCATCCGAAGGGACAGGTCCACCCGCTGGCGCTCGACGTGCTTGCCCGCAACGGCTTGCCGGTCGCGGGCTTTCGCTCCAAGTCGTGGGACGAGTTCGCCACCGCGGACGCGCCGGTGATGGATTTCGTCTTCACCGTCTGCGACGACGCCGCCGGCGAGGTGTGTCCGATCTGGCCGGGCCAGCCGATGACCGCCCACTGGGGCATCGCGGACCCGGCCGCCGTCGCGGGGGCCGACTTCGAGAAGCGGGCCGCGTTCAATAATGCCTTCCGCTTCATGCGAAACCGCATCGCCGCCTTCGTCAGCCTGCCGCTGGCCAGCATCGACCGGATGAGCCTCGGCGCCAAACTGAAGGCGATCGGCGAGAGCGAAGGCAGCACCACGGCCAGGGCGCGGCCGGCTTGAGCGCGCCGCTCGGGCGGCGGCCGCCGTCGTGATGGCCACCCACAACACCTGAACGTGAGACATGTCGACATTCGAACGCTACCTCACCGCCTGGGTTGCGCTGTGCATCGTTGCCGGTGTCGCTCTCGGCCATTTCTTTCCGGGCTTCTTCCACGCCGTGGGCGCGGCTGAAATCGCCAAGGTCAATCTGCCGGTCGCGGTCCTGATCTGGCTGATGATCGTGCCGATGCTGATCAAGATCGATTTCGCCGCGCTGGGGCAAGTCAAGGAGCACTGGCGCGGCATCGGCGTGACGCTGTTCATCAACTGGGCGGTCAAGCCGTTCTCGATGGCGCTGCTCGGCTGGCTGTTCATCGGCTGGCTGTTCAGGGCCTACCTGCCGGCCGACCAGATCAACAGCTATGTCGCCGGCCTCATCCTGCTGGCGGCGGCGCCATGCACCGCCATGGTGTTCGTGTGGAGCAACCTTTCCGATGGAGAACCGCACTTCACCCTGAGCCAGGTCGCCCTCAACGATCTCATCATGATCGTCGCCTTCGCGCCGATCGTCGGGTTGCTGCTCGGCCTGTCGGCCATCACAGTCCCGTGGGAGACGCTGCTCCTGTCGGTCGCGCTCTACATCGTCGTCCCGGTCATCTTTGCCCAGATCATCCGGCGGTCGATCATGGGCGCGGCGGCGGCCAGGCTGCTCCTCGGCCTGCTGAAGACGCTGCAGCCGGTCTCGCTCATCGCCCTGCTGGCGACATTGGTCCTGTTGTTCGGCTTCCAGGGCGAGCAGATCCTGGCGCAGCCGTTGATCATCGCCATGCTGGCCGTGCCGATCCTGATCCAGGTCTATTTCAACGCGGGCTTTGCCTACCTCCTCAACCGCGCTGGCCGGTGAGGCGCATTGCGTGGCGGCACCGTCTGCGCTCATCGGCGCCAGCAATTTCTTCGAACTCGCCGTCGCCGCCGCCATCAGCCTGTTCGGGTTCAATTCTGGCGCGGCGCTGGCGACCGTCGTCGGCGTTCTCATCGAGGTTCCGGTGATGCTGTCGGTCGTCAAGATCGTCAACGCGACCCGCGGCTGGTACGAGGCCGGTCCGGCAGTCAAACGCCGTGTCTCAAGACAACGTGTTGCTGCGGCACCACTCGGTGGCGCTGCCCAAGGAAGGTGATGCAGCGGCGCGTCAGGCCGTGGCCGCCCGGCCGGCGTCGGGGGGGCGCCGGTGGCTGCGGTAGTGGCGGACAACCGCGATTGCCATGGCGGCCATCGAGGTGAACTGGCTGACCACCGCATCGATGGCTAGGCCTTCGACGCCGAACCAGCTCACCAGCGGATAGATCAGGGCCGCGGCGGCGGCGAAGCCGGAGAGGAAGGCATAGAAGATCATGTTGGTCCGGCGGACGGCCCGGAAATATTGCATCAGGTAGTCGCGCACCAGCGTGAAGGCCGTCGCCAGAGCGAGGATTTGCAGGACCGGGACATAGGCGGCGTAGGCCGGCCCGAACAGCAGCGCCAGCCACATGGCGCCCGGCAGGACCGCAAACAGAATGAGCGCGCCGTTGGCGGCGCCCAGCGGCAGGGCGAAGCGGACGAGGAAGGTCCTCAGTCCGCCGATGCCATCGGCCGACAGGGCCGCGGCGGCGCGCACGGGAAGCACGTTCTCCATGGCGCTGGTCAGAACCAGGATCGGGCCGAACAGGTACTGGGCCGCCCGCAGTCCGCCGACAGCGGCGTCGCCGATGGCCGGCCCGGCAAGAAGCACCAGCAACTGCTCCTGGGCGAAGCCGACGAGGACGACGGCGACGAACCAGCGCGCGATCTGCCAGTGCTGATGGGACGCGGTGAGTAGCAGGCGCGCCCGAAATCTGACGCCAAGCACGCCGGTCGTGGCGATCGAGGCAACCACCGCGACCGCACCCGAAAGCGTCAGGCTCCACAGCACCAGTTCGGTGTCGATGGCCTTTTCCGCGCTCAGCAGGATGGCGCCGACGAAAACCACGAACAGGGCGTAACGGCCCAAATCGACGGTCGTGGCGAGCCGCCCCTTGCGCTGGGCGAACAGCACCCGGCGCAGGATGAGCTGGAAGCTCTGGGCCGCGATCAAGGCGCCGACGGCGAGCGCCAACCCGGGGGAAAGGGCGTCGCCGCGGGCGCCGTAGTAGAGCGCGAAGAGCGCGCCGGCGACCACGCCGAACGCCACCGCGCCGGCACCGGCCGCGGCGACCACGGCGCCGAAATAGCTGCGCGACCGCTCCCGGTGCCCGGCGAGCGTCATCATCGGCGTGGCGAAGATCGTGGCATGCAGGTTCGACGCCAGCGTGACGAAGATCATGGCGATGGTGAACCGGCCGAACTCGGCAATGCCGACCAGCCGGCCGGTGGCGATGCCGACGGCGAAGCCGAAGCCGCTGAGGATCACCTGGTCGAGGAACGACCACAGAACCAGGTGGTGCCGCCGGCTGGTCCAGGCGCCGGCGAACCAGCGGGCGGCCGTCGCGATGCGACCGGATCCATCGGTGGTCGCGGAGGGCGAATATTCGCTCACCGCGCATAGTCCTCGATGGCCTGGCGATAGGCGGCGACCGCCGTATCGAAGGCGCCGTCGCAGGCGGCGGCAAGCGCGTTGTCGTGGGCCGATTGCCAGTGTCCGGGTTCGTCGAGCAGCGCCAGCGTGGCGTCGACCCATTGGCTCTGGTTGAGCGGCAGCACGCTGCCGGCCCTGGCTGGCGCCAGCAGTTCGTGCGCCGCGGTGGCGTGAAGCGAAGCGATCACCGGCGTGCCGGATTGCACGGCCTCGTTGACGACGACGCCCCAGACATCGCCGCGGCTGGGAAAGAGGAAGACCTTCGCCGAATTGTAGATCTCTTCCAGCGCGGCCTGCTGCACGAAGCCGTCGAAGCGGGCAGGGATGCCTGCGGCCGCGAAACGGCTCTCCAGCTCGCCGCGAAGGGGGCCGTCGCCGGCAACCCGCACCGTCAGCTTTGGCCGCTGCCGGGCCACGCTCTCGACGACATCGGCGAAGAAGCGGGCGCCCTTGCCCTCCTCGTTGAGAAGGCCGCAGAACAGAACGTCATAGGGCCGCTCGGCCATCGACGCCGATGCGACGGTCGGCCCCCAACCGGCGGTGAGCGGCGCCAGAAGCAGCCGCTCGCTCGGCAGGCCGTAGTGATGCAGAAGCTGCAGGCTGGCGAGGCTGGGGCCGATGCCGAAGTCGCTGCGGCCGACGATGAGGCGGCGCATGATCCGCCGGGCCAGCGAATGGGCCCCGGGGTCGGTGGCCATGACCCCGTCGGTGCGGATGCCGACAGGAATGCGCTGCCGGTGCGCGGCGAGCACCGCGAACAGGCTGGTCGGCGAGAAATCGCCGGCGATGACTAGACGGGGCGCCAGGGCACGCAGGCGCCCGGTGATGGCCGGATTGAAGTAGAAGTTGCGGGTCGCGTCCCGGTGCACGCGCAAGCCGGGCAAGGTCTCGACCTTGTAGCCGTTGGCCGGTGCCAGCTCCCACGAGCGCGCCGGCTCGCGATCGACACAGACCAGCACCTGCAACGGCTCGTCGATCGTCGCCGCCAGTGCCCGGTAGAGCCGCTGGCTGTAAGGCGCCATCGCGCCGGTGACGATCGTGATCGACATGGTTTGGGCTCGATTCACCGCTGCATCCGGCGGCCTTCGAATTTTATTAAATTCCGGTCTAATAAAAAGCATGACCAGTGATGTTGATTAATATCCTCGAAGCCAAGGAATACTGTTCAATCGACATCGAATTCTAGAAAGACGATTAGCAATGGCCGTCGGCACTCCCGACAATAGAGCCTGCATAACGCCGAGTTTCTGATAGCTCCCGTTGACAGTAATGCGCGGGAGCGCCGTCAGGTGATCCCGATGCTCCGCAAAGAGCATGCCGCGGCGGGTGGTCAGCCCGGTCTTGAAGCCGAGTTCCTCTGCGATGCGGAATTCGCGCGGGCCGACGGCCCCGCGGCCGCCGAACGGATAACAGAGGTGGTCGGGTCGCACCCCGAGACTGGCCTCGATGCGCGCCATGCTGCGGGCAATGTCGGCACGCGCCTCATCGGCGGTCGCATTGCCGAGCACGAGATGGGTGTCGGTGTGCGAGCCGATAGTCACCAGGGGATCGGCGGCGAGGTCGGCGATCTCCTGCCAGTCCATGCAGACCTCGCGGCAGATACCGTCGACAGGGACACCGGCATCATCGGCGATCTTGCGGACGATGGCGTGCATCTCGCCCGCCTCCGGCAGGGCCGCGAGGGCGCGGCTGAGCCTGGTGAAGGCGTCGTAGCGGGCGCGGTCGTCGGTGAGCGCGAATGCGAGGCGCGTCCCCGCGATGGTGACGTCGAGGCGGTCGCTGGCCGCGATGGCGCGCTCGAGCGCGATCCACCACAAATCGCCGGTCCCGTCGGCGAAACGCGACACCACGAAAACCGCGAAGGGCGCGCCGTGACGCTTCAGCACCGGATAGGCGAACGTGCGGACGTCGCGACAGCCGTCATCGAAGGTGAGCACGACGAACCGTCGGTCGAGATCGCCCTCGGTCAGGCGCCGGTGCGCCTCGTCGAGCGAAACGATGTCATGGCCCGCGGCGCGGATTGCGCTGAGCAATTCGTCAAGGAAGGTGGGCGTGATCTCGAGATTGCGGTTCGGCTGGAATCCGTCCTGCCGCGCCGGGCACACATTGTGGAACGTCAGGATGGCGCCGACCCCGGTCAGGGATCGCGGCGCCACGCGGTCGAGCCGCGAGGCGTGAAACGCCTGCAGGCCGGCGACGAGCATGGTGGGCGGCAGGGTCAGGGTCATCGCGGCAGCGGAGCCTGACGCCGGTCCCGGAACAGATAGTCCTGATGGCTGAGCTTCTCGACGAAAACGTAATCGCGTTCGGCGAGGTAATCCGCCAGCCGCTGGAAGTCGCGACACTCGATCAGCATGAACCTGAAGCGGTAGGCATCGTGATCGACGCCCTTCAGCACGTCGAGTTCGGCGCCTTCCACGTCGAGCGAGATGAGGTCGATCACGGCGGGCGCTCCGCTCTCCGCCAGCAGGTCGTTCAGCGGCCGCGCGGCGGCGCCGAACGAAAAGGTATGCTCGCCCCGGGGCATGTGGACCAGGGAACTGGCCATGTGGTCGGCGACGCTGCCGAGATCGTGGTCCAGTTCCGGCGCGACGCTCATCAGGTTGGAATAGCGCATCTCGACGAAGGGCTGGTCATAGCCGAACGGCACGCAGGCATTGCAGTAGACGTGGTTGCGGCTTCCGCGCAGGGACAGGCATTTCAGGTAGTTGTGCGGCACCGGTTCGATGAGCACGCCGCGCCAGTTGCGCTTCAGCTCGAAGTGATAGGTGTTCGAATAGGTGGCGCCGTCGTTGGCGCCGAGCTCCACGTAGAAGCCGTCGTCATAGTCGAGATAGGCCGCGAGGCGCCGGTCGAGGTCGCCGAGGCCGAAATAGCCGTTGCGGAAGTACTCGCACCATTTGCGCTTGAGGGTGGAGCGCACCGGATAGGGCAGGGCGTCGCGAAGCGCCGCGAACAGCGTCCGGAGCCCGCCGAGCTGGCGCGGTCTGGAAAGGCGCGTTTCCATCGTCTCCTCGCTCAGCCGACATCATGGCGGGCAGCGCGCGCAAACAGGCGCGCAACCCCCATCTGCATCAAAAGGAAAAGGAAGCCCGGCACCGTGACCGCGTAGCGGGCGAACAGCCGCCGCGGTTCGCGGAGCACGCGGTAGAGCCATTCCAGCCCGATCGCCCGCAGCCAGAGGGGGGCGCGCGCCACATCGCCGGCATGAACGTCGAAGGCGGCGCCGACGCCCATGGCGATGGTGCCCGGCAGGTGCGGTGCCTCGGCGTGCATCCACAGCTCCTGCTTGGGGGTGCCAAGGCCGATCCAGACGATATCGGCGCCGGACGCGCGAATGCGCGCGCGCGTCGCTTGCCGTTCGTCGGCGGTCAGCACACGGAAGGGCGGCGATTCGGAGCCGACGATGCGGAGCCCGGGCATGCGCAGTCCGAGATTGCGGGTGAGCCTGGCGAGCGTCTCCGGGGTTCCGCCGAGGAAGTAGTGCCGCCAGCCGGCCGTGAGCCCGGCGCGGCAGAGCGTCTCTAGCGCCTCGATGCCGGCGACCTGGGCGGCGTCGCGGAATCCGAACAGGCGGCCGGCCGCGGCCACCGGCCAGCCGTCGGCGCAGACCATGAGCGCGTCCTCGTGGGCGGCACGGAGCGCCGCGTCGCGTTGGGCGCGGACGACGCCGTGGGCGTCGCGAAAGACCACGTAGGTGCCGGGTGTCGCTTGGCCGCGTGCGGCAAGATGGGCGCTGACCGTGGCGACCAGCCCGTTCATGCCGGTGGCGGCGACCGGCAGCCCGGCCAGCCGGAAGCGCGGGACGGTCCCGTCAGGCGACATGGAAGGCCTCCGCGGTCTTGCCGGATATGGGCGTGGCGTCTTCCCGGCGGCGCGCGGCCAGCGCTTCGGCATAGACGGCTTCGAGCGCGGCGAGCGCGGCCTGCGGCGTGTAGCGGGCGCGATAGGTCCGGCGCGCCGCCCCGCCGCGCCGGGCAGTTTCGATCGGATCGCCGACGGCGGCATCGACGGCGGCCGCCAGTTCAGCCGGATTACCAGGCGTCGTGAGCCAGCCGGTGCGCCCGTCCTCGACGATCTCGGCGAGCGCGCCGATGCGCGAGGCGATCACCGGCGTCCCGGCGGCGAAGGCTTCCGCCACGGTGATCGGGGAATTCTCGTAGCAGATCGACGGGACGACGACCGCCGCGGCGCGCGCCATCATCGCACGCGCCTCGGCCCTCGGCACGGCGCCGGCGAAGGTGACGTTGGCGGGCGCTGCGGCGCGCACGGCCGGCGCCAAGGGGCCGTCGCCGGCCACCGTGATGGCGGCGTTGGTGAGGCGTGCCGCCGCGGCGAGGACGTCCGGACCCTTCTCGGGGCTGAGGCGGCCGACGAAGAGGACGCCGGAGCGCGGGCCGATCCTGGCGGGGCCGGGATCGTCCACCGTGTTCGGCTTGACGACGGTCTTTTCCGCCGGCACGCCGGCCCGCACGAAGATGTCGCGGGCGAAATCCGACAGGACGACGAAACGGTCGACGTGGCGCTGCCATGTCCGCCGGCGCCTGTGGCTGGCGATCATGTGGGCAACGGTCGCCGAACCGACGAACGAACCGCGGTAGCAGCGGTGGGCAACGGCGTGCAGGCCGGTCCCTTCGATGCAGAGCTCGCACGGCTGGCCGGCACGCATGAGCAGGCCGCCGGCGCAGGTGATGCGGAAGTTGTGCAGCGTCTGCACCGTCGCCGGACCGAGCGCGCGGACGCGCGCGTGGACCGCCGGCGAGATCAGCGGAAAGAAATTGTGGACGTGGACGACGTCCGGCCGATGGCGGCGCACGGCATCGAGCACGACCGGCACCGCCGCCCCGTCGGCGACGTTGACCGCGGCGCGCAGCCTGTCGGCGAAGGAGACGATGGCATCGTTGGAGACGAAGACGCTCTCGACATCGTGGCCGGCGGCGGCAAGCAGCGCCATCTCGTCCTCGGCGACGGCGTCTTCGCCGCCGTGCTGCTGGTAACGGTTATGGACGAGGAGGATCTTCATGGAACCGGCCGCCGCGTCAGCCGGCGTTGCGGTAGGCGCTGGGCGAGACCAGCGTCAGCAGCATGATCTGGATGTCGAACCACAGCGACCAGTTCTCGATGTAGAAAAGGTCGTGGGCGACGCGCGCCTCCATCTTCTCGCTGTGCTCGGTGGGACCGCGCAGGCCGTTGACCTGGGCCCAGCCGGTGATGCCGGGCTTGACGTTGTGGCGGCGGGCATAGAGAGCGATCTTCTGCTGGAACTCGTCGTCCATGCTGAGCGCATGCGGCCGCGGCCCGACGATCGACATCGAGCCGGTTAGCACGTTGAGGAGCTGGGGCAGCTCGTCGATGTTCCAGCGGCGCAGGAAGCGGCCGAGCCTGGTGACGCGGAAATCGTTGGCCGTCGCCTGACGCGCCATGTCTTCTTCCATGGTGGTCATGGTGCGGAACTTGATGATGCGGAAGACCCGGTTGTTGAAGCCGAGGCGGCGCTGCAGGAAGAGCGCCGGGCCGTGGCCGTCGAGCCGGATGAGCAGGGCGGTGAGAGCCAGCAAGGGCGCCAGCACCACCAGCGCGGTCGAGGCCACGGCAATGTCGAACAGGCGCTTGGCGAGACGCTTGCCGCGGCTGAGCGGCGCCCGTTCGAGGCGCAGGCAGGGAGCGTTGGCGAGGCTGGAGAGTGCCAGCGCGCGGAAGCGCTCGAGATCGTGCTCGGGGCCGAGGTAGATCGAGGCCGGCACGCTGAGGAAGGCTTCGGCGAGGGCGTCGATTTCCCGGCGATAGGACCACGGCAGCAGCAGCAGGATGTCTTCGACGTTGAGCGCGCGCGCCCGCTTGACCGCTTCGGCGACGGCCGCATCGAGATCGGCGGCACCCGGCCCAAGCCGCGCCGGCAGCGTCACCACGTCGGCGATCCGCATGCCGGAACGCGACGGATCGTAGCGCCGCTCGAAGCTCAGCACTTCGGAATCGAGCCCGACGACGAGCACGCGATGCTCGACCAGCCAGCCGCTGCGGTAGCCGTGGCGCGACACCGCGACGTAGGCGAGACGGACAGCGGCGACGGCGGTGAAGCCGAGGAAATAGAGCGCGATGACCGAACCGCGGGAAATCTCGGCGCTGGTCTTGGTCAGGAAGCCGACCAGCAGGAACATGGCCAGCGCCACGTTCCAGTTGAGGAAGACAACGCCGAGGGACTTTCGGTAGGAGCCGTCGAGGCGCGGCCGGTACTGGCCGCGGAGCGCCTGTTGAAGCACGAAGAACAGGCCGACGAGCGCGCCGTTCTGGGCATAGAAGATGAGCTCGGGGAGGGCGCCGTAATAGGCGAGGTTGTAGGCGCCCCCGGCAAGCGGCGCGCTCCCGGTCACGGCGAGGAACTCCAGACAGGCAAGGACGACCGCGACCAGTCGCGTCGGGACGAGTGGTTTGGCCCGATAGGTGTGAATCGCACCGGCAACGTCGGTGGCGGAGACCATCGTAATCCGAAGTTTTTGGCCCGCCGGTGGGGGCGGGAAGGCCGTGCCGCAGCCACCTTTGAGTTAATGATCGGAAGGGTCCGGCGGCAATATCAAAGATAATAAATGGTTAAACTTAACCATGCTGGAGAATATGACGGTTCAATATTGGACTCATGCATTGAATTGGGGCGACATAGGCGGCCGCAATTCCAGATTGAATACTTGAAAGTTATTTATAGAATCTTCCGCGGTTCGATCGCACAGCACCGGCGTCAGGCGCTGGTCGTGGACGATCGCGGCGACGGCGCGGCGGACGCCACCGATGGTGCTGCGCGTCGCGCTGGCGGTCAGCACGATGGCACCGATGCGGCCATCCGCGATGAGGTGCTCGCTGACCATGTCGGTGCCGAGCAGCGGCGCGTCGATGACGATCAGGTCGCTCTCGCCGATCTCCTCGAGGAAACGCCTGGTCACCAGTTGCTCGACCGCCGCGCCATCGACTGGAGAGATGACGCGGAGACCCGGGAAGCTGTCGATGTGCGAGACGGTCTGTCCGCCGATCGTCTCGCCGGCGGCGTCGGGCGTCGGACGCTGGCCGGCGCACACGGCGCGGGTCACCAGACCCTTCGGATCGGCGTCGACCAGAAGAACCTTCTGCTGATTGAGCGTACCGGCAAGCGCAAGGTAGAGGGAGAGCGCCGACTTGCTGCGCTGGTCGTCGCCGCTGGTGACGAGCACGGCCAGCGGCGCGCCGCCGGGACGATGGGCGCGGGCGCGCAGACGCGCCAGCAGCAGGCTCACCGCCTGGTCGATCTCGCGGGCATTGGGCGGAACCTCGGCATGGCCGTCGAACGCCAGGTCGGGAAGGGCGGGCAGGGAGGCGACGACCGTGTGGCCGGTCGCCTGTTCGAGCCGGCGGCGCGAGCGGATGCGGATGCTCGCCTGCTCGCCGAGGAGGACCCCGCCGGTGCCGATGCCGAGCCCGACGATCAGGGCCGCCGCCAGCATGGCGATGGTGGGCACGCCGTCGCGGCCGGCCGGTACCAGCGGCGGCGAGATCACCCGCGAGGCAGAGGTGTAGAGCCCCTGTTGCTCGCTCAGTTCACGGCTGCGCAGCAGGTATGCCTGGTAGACGTCGCGCGCGGCATCCGCCTGGCGCTGCAACTCGCGGAGCTGGACCGAATCCTCGCTGAGCTTGACGGACTGGGTCTTGAGGGTGTCGAGGCTCGCCTGGAGCGCCGCCTCGCTGGAGCGGGCGCGCTGGTAGTCGTTGCGCGCGGCCGAGGCGATGCGTTGGACCTCGTCGGCGATCTGCTGCTTCAGCGTTGCCACCTGCGCCCGCGCCTCGATGACGGCCGGGAAGCGGTCGCCGCTCTGGGTCAACAGGCCCTGCAACCGGCTCTCGGCCTGGGCAAGCTGGCTCCTCAACTGGGTGATCGTGGCCGACTGGACGACCTCGGCGATCGACTCGAGCCCGGCCTCGCCGTGCGCTACCGCCTCGATCTGCTGGAGCCGGGCCTGCTGCTCGACGGTGCGGGCGTGGGCGGCACCGAGGGCGGTCGTCATCTCGCCGAGCTGCTGGTCGCCGACCGTCGCCTGTCCGGCGCCGACCATGTTGTGGGTCGCCTTGAACTGCTGCACCGCGTCGTCGGCGGTGCGGGCGGTATGGCTGAGCTCGTTCAGCCGCGCCGACATGGTCGACGAGGCGCGCCGCGCGGATTCGGTGCGGGCCGCCTGATCGGTGGCGAGATAGGCCGTGGCGATGGCGTTGGCGAGGCGAACGGACTTGGTGCGGCTGCGGGTGGAGACGCTGACCTCGACGACGAAACTGCGGTCGACCCGCACGGCGGTCACGGCGCCGGCGAGCGCGTTGATGGCGGCGGTGCGCTCGTCAAGCGGCGCGCCGCCGCCGGTCAGCACCGAGGCCACGGTGCCGATGAACGCCTGCAGCGGGCCCGCCCGGGTGAATTCGGGGTCCGCGTCGAGATGCTCGCTGTCGACCACCCGGCCGAGCACGGCGTTGGAGGTGAGCACGTTGATCTGGCTGTCGATGACCAGCAGGCTGGCGTCGCTGACCTGGCCCTTGGCGGTGACCTCGTTGGCGACCACCTGCAGCCCGCCCGGATCGATCATCAGGCGGGTGGTGGCGGTGTAGTACGAGGGAAAGAGGAAGCGGCCGACGAGCACGAGGACGATCAGGGCCAGCGGTACGGCGAGCACGATCTTCCACTTGGCCCGCACGTTCTGCCAGGCGTCATGCAGGTCGAGGACCCAGGGATCGCCCGATCTGGCGAGCCGGTCGGTGGCATCGATGGCCCCGATCGGGGCGCGCTGGATGAGCGTCATGACATCGTCCTTTCGCGAGCCGGGCAGCGGCGGAAAACCGTGCCGTTTCGGCACACACCCCGCGCGCCGCAGCCGACTCCGGGTCCACGGTTCAAAACCCGGACCAAACGGCTCATGCCGCCTGCGGACCCAGCATCGGCCGGGGCTCCGCCACGGCGCGGCGGGCAGGCTCGGGCACGATGCGGATGATCAGGAAGAGGATGGCGTAGTGGTAGAGGTAGATGAAGGTATTGTCGGTGATCATGAGGACGGCGGTGTAGAGGTAGAGCATGTTGCCGAGACGGGTGCGCGGGAACAGCGCGCCGAAGGCGGCAATCAGCAGAGCCAACCCGAAGAAGCCGTAATCGAAAAGGATCTTCAGCCAGTCGTTGTGCGGGTTGACCTCGATCCCCTGGTGGGCCAGCCAGCCGTCGGCCCCACCGGGGCCGAAGCCGAACAGCCAGTGGCTCCACTGGGCCGGGGACAGCCGGTCCCAGAGCACCGAGGCGAAGGAATAGCGGCCGAGCGAAAACTGGTAGACATCGGTGTGGGCAATCTGGGCGAGCCAGGTGAAGGCCATCTCGGAAAACAGGGCGACGACGGCGCAGAGGATGACGGCGGCGAGGAACAGGCGACGGCGCGGGACCGGCGACAGGCGGTGGATGAGCATGTCGAGGCCGACCGCGGCCAGAACGCCGATGATGGCGATCCGCTTCGATCCGACGATGAGAAAGATGGCGGCGATGAGCGCGCGTCCCCACTGCCGCCTGCTCAGGTAGTAGAGGAGCAGGACGCCGAGCGGGAAGGCGAGATTCGACTCGATCATGCCCTGGGGGCCGAAGACCGCGAAATCGAGCGTAATTCCCCTCTGGGCGATCTCCAGCGCCAGCCCCGCAATCAATCCGATGAGGACGATGTCGGCGGTCGCCCGCGGCGCCCGCAGGTGGAGGCTGAGCAGGACGAAATAGCCGAAGATGATCAGCAGGTCGCGTTGCGTGAACAGGCCGGGGTGCGGGTTCACCATGAGGCTCGCGGCCGCCGCCACCGCGTATAGCGCCAGCGCCGTCAGGCCGGCTCCGTCGAGGCGGGGGCGGAAGCGGTAGAGCACCAGATGAACGATGACCAGCAGGGGCGACAGTGCGTAGATCAGGTAGCGGGCGTTGCTGGTGGACAGGTTGTCCCAGGCAAGCACGACGATGAGGATGGTCCACAGGGCCCATTGCGCGAAGAAGGCGCCGGCGGGCTCGTTGTCCTCAATGGTAGGCGGGTCGGTCTGCATGGTCTTCTTCGGGCGCTTGTGCGGCGATCGTTCTTCCCGCAAGAGCAAGATCAGGACCCGCAAGCTGTGCCGCCTTGGGACGGATGGCGGAATCGTGCCGGCAGCGGTCCGGCGCGCTGCAAACAAGGTAAATGCGGACGGGGAAATGGCTCGGGGTCTTTTGCCGCCTAAGAAGGTCGGCCGGCCCCGACAGCAAACGGAGCGACGGTGAGCGACGGTTCGTCGGAAGAGGCCTGGGTCGAGGTCGGCGCGTTTGCCAACGGCCGGATCGCCGGCGAGCATGCGCTGGTGCTGGTTGCCGCCGGCATCGATTGCCAGCTCGCCTCGCGCGGCTGGGGCGTGGCGCTGCTGGTGACGCCGTCGCGGGTGGCGGCGGCGCGCCACGAGCTTGCCGCCTACGCCGAGGACAACCGGCCGGACCCGGCGCCGCCGCTGTATCGGCACCCGTTCGGCGACGCGGTGACCGGGGTGCTCGCCTACTGGTGCGTGCTGGTCTTCGTCTACGTGGCGGCCGGCAACAACCTGTTCGGCGTCGACTGGAACGCGGCGGGGGAGGGGCAGGCGGGACTGATCGTCAACGGTGAGTGGTGGCGGGTGGTGACCGCGCTCGGCCTCCACGCCAACCTCGGCCACATCGCCAGCAACCTAGTCGCCGGCAGCCTGTTCGGCCTGTTCCTCGGCGAGATGCTCGGCGGCGGGCTGGCCTGGCTGATGATCCTGGTGGCCGGCGCCGCCGGCAACGCCATCAACGCGGTCATCCAGCCGGCCTCGCATACCTCGGTCGGCGCCTCGACGGCCATCTTCGGCGCCGTCGGGCTGCTCGCCGTGCTGGCGGTGCGCTACCGGCCGCGGCGCTGGAACCGGGGTCTGCGCCGGTGGGCGCCGGTGGCCGCCGGCATCATGCTGCTCGCCTTCCTCGGCATCGAGGGCGAGCGCATCGACGTCGGCGCCCATGTCGCCGGATTCGCGTCCGGCGCCGTTCTCGGCGCCGCCATCCTGGCGATCGGCCAGCCGGCGCCGACCCGGTGGCGGCAGCTTGCCAGTGCGGCAATCGCTTGCCTCATCTTCGCCGGGGCCTGGGCCATCGCGCTCAGCCATGGCGGCGGGTAACTGTGGTAGCGGTCACAGGGCGCGAAAAACCACGACTTCCGTCACGGCCTTCCATGCTATGACTGCGCGGCTGCGAGGAGCCCGGTCGGGAGCACTCCCGCGAGCGTGGGGAAGGTATCGGCCAGGGGCAATGGCCCATCAGGCAACGAACAGCGAAGCTTCGTCGCCAGGTCTTGCACGGTCGTGCGTCCCCGGAAAACGTCCCCAGGAGACAAACGATGTTCAGGAAGGTGCTTTTCAGTGCGCTCACCGCGCTGGCGCTCGCAGGCGGAGTCCTGATTTCGAGCGCGATTCCCGGAGACACGGCTCCGGTCATGATGAGCCCGCTTCCGCAGGCTCAGACGCAAGGCGACCTGATCCAGGTGAAGAACAACTGCGGCTGGTGGAACAACTATTGCGGCAACGGAAACAACAACAACAACTACAACAATAACAGCAACAGCACCAGCGGTTGCGTCACTCTCGGCGGCGTACAGCTCTGCGTCGGTGGCACCGGCACCAATTGCCACTGGCACAATGGCAAGAAATACTGCGATAACAATAACAATAACAATAACAATAAAAAATACAAGAGCTTCAACAACAATAACAATAACAATTATATGAACAGCCAGAAGTGCGTCAGCGTCAACTACAAGAAGTATTGCAACTACAAGCACAATGGCGACTGCATCACCGTCAACGGCGACAAGTATTGCCGCTTCTGACGTCTGTCGTGATCCGGGGGAGGCGTGCCACGCGCCTCCCTCCACCGCCCTGGCCGGGGCCCTGGTCGCGCGGCGCCCTGGCGTGAGCCCGCATGGCACGTCTCCTCTCGCGCGGCCTGACGTGGCGCGGTGTCGAGGCCGCGTGCGGCCGCTTCTGTGCGAACGGTCGGGCTTGCCGGCGGAACCGATCGCCGCGGAAGCATAGGAAGCCGCGGAAGCATAGGAAAACGCCACGATTCCTGGAACCGTTCCGCGGCGGGCCGGGCGGCGCGCTTGTTGGCGAGGCGGCAAGCGGCTAGCGTCTTGCCCTGCACCTGCCGCCCGCACGATTCCCATGACCCTTCCTCGACCCTTGAGCGGCGTTCCGCGCCGGTTGGCGATCGCGCTGGTCTTTGCCATGCACGGCGCCACGGTCGGCACGCTGTTCGCGCGTATTGCCGAACTGCGTCTGTCAATGGGGCTGAGCGAGGCCGAGCTCGGTCTGGCGCTGGTCGGCACGCCAACCGGCGTGTTTGCCGGCTCGCTGATCATCAGCGGTGCGATCGAGCGTTTCGGCACGCGCAAGATCATGCTGGCGACGGTGACCAGCTTCGCCGGCACGCTGGTGCTGACCGCGCTGGCGCTCGGCACCGCCACGCTCTACGCGGCGCTGGTCCTGTTCGGCTTCGGGCTGACCAGCACCAACATCGCCATGAACGTCGAGGCCGACCGGATCGAGGCGGCCACCGGCCGGCGCCTGATCAACCGTTGCCACGGCAGTTGGGGGGTGGGCTTCCTGGTTGCTTCGCTTGCCGGCACCGGCATGGTCGCCGCCGGCGTGCCGCCGCTCGCCCATTTCCTCTTGCTGTTCGCGCTCGCCGCGGCGTTCACCGTGGTCGTGATCGGACCGATGCAGGCCTCGCCGCCGCGGGCGCACCGCGCCGCCCCCGGCGCCGTCAGGCGGTTGGCGCTGCCCACCATGGGCGTGGTGCTGGTGCTCGGCTTCGCCTTTTCCGGCATGATCCTGGAAGGCAGCTCGCGGAGCTGGTCGGTGATCTATCTGCGCGACGAGTTCGTCAGCCCCGCCTGGGTGTCGACGCTGGCCCTGCCGGCCTTCGTGGTCATGCAGTCGCTCGGCCGCTTCATCGCCGACCCGCTGATCGAGCGGATCGGCCCGGTTCGGCTGGCCATGGCGCTCAGCGTGGTTTCGGCGCTGGGCCTCGGCCTGGCGGTGGCGGCCGAGACGATTCCGGTGGTGCTGGCCGGCTTCGCGCTGGTCGGCCTCGGCATCAGCACGACGCAGCCCCAGGCGCTATCGGCGGTGGCGCGGCGCGGCGACCGTCCGTCCTCGGAGAACGTCGCGTCGTTCTCGACGCTGGTCACCGCGATGAACTTCCTGGCGCCACCGCTGTTCGGCTTCGTCGCCTCGCACTACGGCGTGCGCGTTTCCTTCGCCATGCTCATTCCGCTGCCGCTCATTGCGCTGGCATTCGCTCGGTTTCTCGAGCCGCCACCGGAGCCGGCCTTTCGAGATTGATGTGGACCTTGTAGCAGCCTGGGTCTTCGGGGTCGGGATGGACGGCGAAGCCCATTTCGCGGCACATGAGCAGCATCTCGCTGTTCTCGGAGAGCACCTCGCCTTCGACGATCGACAGCTCCTCGGAGCGGGCGTAGGCGAGCAACTGCTCCATCAGCGCCCAGCCGATGCCGCGGCCCTGCATGTCGGTGCGTACGAGCACGCCGTATTCGGCGTGCGTGTAGTCCGGGTCGGCGATGATGCGCGACACGCCGAGCAGGGCCTTGCTGTCCGGGTCGATGGCGACGAAGGCCATCTCGCGAGCATAGTCGATCTGGGTCATGCGGGCGAGGAACTCGTGGCCGAACTCCTTGCGCGGCGCCAGGAATTTCAGGCGGATGTCGCGGTTGTCGATCTTGGCGAAGAAGTCGGGATAGAGCCGCGCATCGTCCGGGCGGATCGGGCGCAGGAAGACACTGACCTTGCCGCTGGTGACGATCTGCTTCTCCCACTCGCTGGGATAGGGCCGGATCGACAGGCGCTGGTTGGGTGCCACCTCGTCCAGCCGCTCCGGATCGATGACGATGCGGGCGTCGAGGACGACCGCGCCGTTCTGGTCGGCGAGCAGCGGGTTGATGTCGAGCGAGGCGATCTCCGGGCAGTCGATGACCATCTGCGAGACCTGGATGAGGGCGCGGGCGATGGCGTCGAGGTCGGCCGGCGGCCGGTCGCGATAGCCGGCGAGCAGCTTGGAGATGCGCGTCTGGTTCATCAGGTCGCAGGCCAGCTTCATGTCGAGCGGCGGCAGGCCGACGGCGGTGTCGGCGACCACCTCGACCGAGGTGCCGCCGGCGCCGAACAGGATGATCGGGCCGAACAGCGGGTCCTCGCCGATGCCGACAATCAGTTCGTGGGCGGCCGGCCGCGAGATCATCGCCTGGACGGTGAAGCCCTCGATGGCGGCGTCGGGGGCCTTGGCGGCGACGCGGTCCAAAATGCCCTGGGCGGCACTGGCCGCCGCCTGCGGCGTGCGGATGCCGAGGACGACGCCGCCGACGTCCGACTTGTGGCTGATGTCGCGCGACAAGAGCTTGACCGCCACCGCCGGGTTGCGGGTGAGCAGATCGGCCGCGATGGTCTCGGCCTGCTTGACGTCGTGGGCGACCAGCGTCTCGACCACCGGCACGCCGAAGGCGGCGAGCGCCGCCTTGGCCTCCGGCTCGGTCAGCGTGGTGCGACCGTCGGCGGCCACCTCGCGGAACAGCTTGCGGGCGGCGGCGACGTCGGTGGGCACCTGCGGCGCCGAGGGCGGCGTCTGCATCAGCTCGCGCTGGGCGGCGCTGTAGCCGGTGAGATAGGTGAGGGCACGCACCGCCTCGGACGGAGTCTCGTAGGTGGCCACACCCGCTTCGCGCAGGATGGCGCGGGCGGGGCCGGCGTCGTGCTCGCCGAGCCAGCAGGTGAGGATCGGCTTGAAGCGCGGCGGATGCTTGGCGTCGATGTCGCGCACGGTGTCCGCCACCGCCTGGGCCGAGCCGGTGGGCGAGGCGAGAGCCGTCGGGCAGGCCATGACCAGCAGGGCATCGACGTTGTCGTCGTTGAACACCCCCTCGATCGCCGCCCGGTAGCGCTCCGGCCCGGCATCGCCGATGATGTCGACCGGGTTGGCCTTCGACCAGGTCGCCGGCAGCACCTTGTCGAGAGCGTCAAGCGTCGCCTGGGCGATCGGGGCGATCTCGCCGCCGTAGTCGATCATCCGGTCGATCGCCAGAACGCCAGCACCGCCGCCATTGGTGACGATGCCGAGACGGCCGCGCTCGATCGGCGAGAAGCGGGCGAGCGTCTCGGCGGCCTCGAACAGCTCTTCGAGGTCGGTGACGCGCAACAGGCCGGCACGGCGGAAGGCGGCGGCAGCGGCACCGTCGCTGCCGGCGAGCGCCCCGGTATGGGTGGCGGCGGCCTTGGCGCCGGCGGCATGGCGGCCGGCCTTGATGACGATGATCGGCTTCATGCGCGCGGCGGAGCGCGCCGCCGACATGAACTTGCGCGTGTTGTAGATCGTCTCGAGGTAGAGAAGGATGGCGCGCGTGTTGCTGTCGGTGGCGAGCAGGTCGAGCATGTCGGCGACGTCGACGTCGGCCATGTCGCCGAGCGAGACGACGTTGGAGAAGCCTATTCTGCGGTCGACCGCCCAGTCGAGCACGGCGGAGGCGAGCGCCCCCGACTGCGACAGGAAGGCGAGCTTGCCGGGCTGCGGAGCGATATGGGCGAAGCTGGCGTTGAGGCCGATGCCGGGAACGAACAGGCCGAGGCTGTTGGGCCCGAGGATGCGCAGCATGTGCGGCTTGGCGGCATCCAGCATCAGTTGGCGCAGGCCGCTCTCGCGGGTCAGGCCGGCGGTCAGCACCATGGCGGCGCGGGTGCCGCGCTGGCCGAGCTCGGCGATGATGGCGGGCACGGTCTTGGCCGGGGTCGCCACCACGGCGAGGTCGGGGGCTGCCGGCAGCGAGGCGATGTCGGGGAAGCACTGCAGCCCGTAGATCGAATCGTGCTTGGGATTGACCGGCCAGATCGGGCCCTTGAAGCCGGCGTCGCGCACGTTGCGGGTGACGAACAGGCCGACGGAGCCTTCCCGCGGCGACGCGCCGATGATGGCTACCGAGCGGGCGCGGAAGGCATATTCGAGATTGCGGATGGTCATGCGGCTGAGCCTCGGATTCTTCCCTGGCAGATCACTTCAGCCCCCTTCCTACCCCAC
Organism: uncultured Alphaproteobacteria bacterium; assembly: GCA_963782045.1. Taxonomy (GTDB): domain Bacteria; phylum Pseudomonadota; class Alphaproteobacteria; order Rhizobiales; family Kaistiaceae; genus CAVSRC01. The sequence continues at coordinate 284,390 of CAWAIR010000018.1, read as the reverse complement.
CAAACCCTCATCAAACCGTGATCCAGCGCAAATCGAACGCATATGCTGACGCACGGCCGATGGTGGTCCTAGTAGACCATCGTGCTCATCGAGACGTCGTCCCACACCTCCTTGACGGTCTGCTGCAGATGGCGGCGGCGGTCGGTGTAGTGGGTGTGCAGGAGCTGGTGCGCCTTCTCCGAGTTCGGTTCGTCGAGGAAGTCGCGATAGAGCGACTTGACCTGCTCGTTGTTGTGCGACTGGCGGACCTTGCGGGTGCGGTCGACGGCATAAATCGTCTCGCGCCGGGCCTGGGCGTTGGGGTGATAGGCCTTCTTGGAGCGCAAGGAGCCGCCGCCATCGACGCAGCCACCGGGGCAGGCCATGACCTCGATGAAGTCGTAGTCGACCTCGCCCTTGCGCACCCTCTCGACCAGCGCGCGGGTGTCGCCGAGCCCGTGGACCATGGCGACCTTGACCGCGCCGAAGGGCCCGCCGAGATCGACGGTGGCCTCGCGGATGCCCTCGAAGCCGCGGAGCTGGGTCAGCTCGATGTTCTCCAGTTCCTTGCCGTTGACGATCGCATAGATGGTGCGCACCGCCGCTTCCATCACCCCGCCGGTGGTGCCGAAGATGGCGCCGGCGCCGGAGAATTCGCTCATGTAGGGGTTGTCGAATTCGCTCGGCTGGAGGTCCTTGAGGTTGATGCCTTCGCGCCGCAGCAGCCGCGCGAATTCGCGCGTCGTCAGAACAACGTCGGTTTCCTGCATGCCGTCGATCGTGAGCTGCGGACGCACCGCCTCATCCTTCTTGGCGGTACACGGCATGATCGAGATCACGCGGATCTTTTCGGGTGACACGCCGATCTTCTCGGGCAGATAGGTCTTGGCGAGCGTCGAGAGCACCTGCTGCGGCGACTTGGTGGTGCTCAGCATCGGGAGGATGTCGGGATAGTGAATCTCGGCGAAGTTCACCCAGGCCGGGCAGCACGAGGTGAAGGTCGGCTTCTGTTTGGCCCTGAGGCGCTCGAGCAGTTCGACGCCTTCCTCCATGATGACGACGTCGGCGGCGAAATTGGTGTCGAGCACGACATCGACGCCGAGCTTGCGGCAGGCGGCGATGACCTGGCCCTGCACGTTGGTGCCGGCCGGCAGGCCGAATTCCTCGCCGAAGGCAACGCGCACGGCGGGGGCGAACTGGACGACCGTGGTGATCTCGGGATCGTAGATGAAGTCGAGCGCCTTGTCGGTCTCGTCGCGTTCGCCGAGCGCCCCGGTCGGGCAGACGAGCACGCACTGGCCGCAGGAGACGCAGGCCGAATAGGCCTGGTTGCCGCCGCCCTTCAGTTCGACCAGCCGATCGATGCCGGTCTCCGACATCATCAGCGCGTCGACCCCCTGGTAATAGCGGCAGACGGTGACGCAGCGCTGACAACGCACGCAGCGCGTCATGTCGCGGATGATCGCCGGCGAGGAATTGTCGATTGGCCGCGCCGCAGTGCGGGCGCGGTCGAAGAAGCGGTTCTCGGTGAGGCCGACGAACTGGGCGAGGTCCTGCAGTTCGCAGTCGCCGTGACGGATGCAGGTGGCGCAATCCTGCAGGTGGTCGGCCATCAGCAGCTCGACCTGTAGCTTCTGCATCTCGCGCACCTGCTTGGTGCGCGTCTCGATGACGATGCCTTCGCGCACCGGCGTGTTGCAGGAGGTGACGATCTGGTGCTTGTCCTTGCCGGATTCGAGGATATCGACGACGCAGACCCGGCAGGTGCCCGGCGTGTGGTTGATGACCGAGAGCTCGCACAGCGTCGGGATATAGAGGTTGTGCCGGCGAGCGCACATCAGGATCGTTTCGTTGGGAAACGCGGTGCACGCCTCGCCGTTGATGGTCAGTGAGATCGTGGCCTCGGCCGGATCGCGTGCTGCAAGTGTGGGGGTGGTCGGCATGGCTCAGGCCGCTCCTTCGGGAATGGAATGCGCAGTGACGACGGAATAAATGCGGTAGCAGCGCATGCAGCGCTGGGCCTCGGCATAGGCCTGCTTGTCGCTGATGGTCTGTTCCACCTCCTCGAACATGTGCTTCCTGAGTTCCGGATCGAGCGCCGGGTTGTGCACGCGATACATGTTGCGCACCGGCGTGGCGATGACGTCGTCGGCGATGAAATCGTTGTCCTTGATGAGCTGGCGCATGCGTGAACGCTTGAAGAAGCGCACGCTGCCGTGCTGGATCCAGTCGTCGATGTTGCGCGCCGCCTTGAGGCCGGTGGCCATGGCGATGATCAGGGTCGACGGACCGGTGACGCAGTCGCCGCCGGCAAAGACGCCGGGACGCGAGGTCGCCAGCGTGCGGTCGGCCTGAACCGTCTTCCAGCGGTTGAGCTCGATGCCCTCGCTGCGGACATCCTCGGAATTTTCGACCTGCTGGCCGATGGCGGCGATGATGGTGTCGCAGGGCATGGTGAATTCGGAACCGGGAACCGGGCGGACCTTGCGGCGGCCCGACTCGTCCGGCTCGGTCTGCTCCATGCGCACCAGCTCGACGCCGACCACCTTGCCGTCTTCGTCGGTGAGGATGCGGGTCGGGTTGGTGAGGGTGTGGAAATGGATGCCCTCGTGGTGGGCAGCCTCGAGTTCCTCGTGGTCGGCCGGCATGTCCTTTTCCGTGCGCCGGTAGATGACATGAACGTTGTCGGCGCCGAGACGGAGCGCGGACCGCACGCAATCCATGGCGACGTTGCCGCCGCCGACGACCACGACCTCGCCCTTGAGTGTCGAGCCTGGCCACGCCGCCGACGTGATCGTGGACCTTGAGCAGGAAGTCGATGCCGCTGTAGTAGCCTTCGCGCGCCTTGTCCTCGGCTTCGACGCCGAGCGCGGTGCCCTGCTGGCAGCCGAGCGCCAGGAAGACCGCCTTGTAGCCCTGGGCGAACAGGTTATCGATCGAGAAATCGCGGCCGAGCGCCTGGCCGTAGCGGAAGTGCCCGCCGAGATCGACGATGATGTCGGTTTCGAGCGCCAGCGTGTCCTTGGGCAGGCGATAGCTGGGGATGCCGATCTGGGCCATGCCGCCGGCCTGCTCGGTCTTCTCGAACACGTCGACATGGTAGCCGTGGAGCAGCAGGTGGTAGGCGGCGGAGATGCCGGCGGGGCCGGCGCCGATCACGGCCACCTTTATGCCGTCCTGCGGCCGCTTGATCATGTCGCGGGTGAATTTGAGCGCGTTCGGGCCCTTCTGCTGGTCGGCGACGTAGCGCTTCAGCGTCTTGATGCCGACCGCCTCGTCGACGAACTTGCGCCGGCAGGCGAGTTCGCAGTAGCGCACGCAGACGCGGCCGCAGGTGGCGGCCATCGGGTATTTCTGCAAGAGGACGCCGAGCGAGTTCTCCGGCTTGCCGTCGCGGATGTAGTCGATGTAGCGCGGCACGTTGACCTTGGACGGGCAGGCCTCGATGCAGGGCGCGGTCATGTAGGCCATGCCGTGCTGGGTCTTGATCGGATGGTGGCCGGCGACTTCCTTCTCGATCCGGTCGCGGAAATTGTGGATGACGTCGAGGAGCGCCACGGCGCAAGTCTGGCCGAGGCCGCAGAGCGAGGTCGTCTTCATCTGCGCGCCGAGCAGTTCGATGTCGTCGAAATCGAGCGGCGAATCGAGACCGCGGCGCATCTTGTCGAGCGCGTCGCGCACTAGCACCGTGCCCATGCGGCAGGGCGTGCAGGCACCGCACGACTGCTCGGCGGCCTTTTCCATGTAGTGATAGAGCCCGTCGATCAGGCTGACGGTCTCGTCGAAGACGAAGAAACCGCGATCGCCGAAAAACGCCCGGATGGCGTTGCCGTCGTCGAAATCCTCGAATTTCTTCAGATCCGAGAGGGCTGATTCGCCGGAATCCTGCCGTTGCGGATGTCATGAACGACGCCGTCCCAGACCCCGAATACGACTTCCACCATTGGTGACCTCGTACCTGCTGACAGTAGTCAGTGAAGCCAAGGTCCTCCCGCTCCGGCCCGAACGGCCGCCGGCCTCGGGGCCGGATGGACGTCCGTGACGGGCCCTTTCGCGGCCCACGTTCTACGTTCAGGGCATAGCCGAAGGACGGCTCATGCTCTTTGGGCTGGATCAATGCGGCAGTTTGGAAGTCATCGATTCTGCCGCGACATAAGCGACGTGTCCGCGCCCCTCGCGGCATCGATCGGCCGGCTGGCCGACCGTGGGGGGCCGGGAGGAGGCAGGTCGCGCGTGCAACCGAAACATGGGACTGCCGAATGACCTCCTCCCTTCGCATGCCGATCGACCGGCGCGGCTTCCTCCTCGGCCTCGCCGTTGCCGGGGCGTCGGGCCTCCTTTCCGGTCGGGCGCTGGCCGCGGCACAGGCGCTCGCCGAGCCGCTGACCATCTGGGGCATCCCGGCCTCGCCATCGGCGGTCTTCGCCCGTGCGGTCGCCTCCGGCGCACTGGAGGGCGTCGCGCCGGGGGCCAAGTTCGACGTGTGGAAGAGCACCGACCAGATGCGTGCCGGCATCGCTAGCGGCGATTTCAAGCTGTTTGCCACGTCGACCTATGCGGCTGCGAACTTCTTCAACCGGGGTGTCGGCACGCGCATGGTCAACGTCGTCACCTGGGGCGTGCTCTATGTCATGGCGCGCGACGAGAGCATCACCAGGATCGAGGACCTCGCCGGCAAGCACGTGCTCCTGTCCAACAAGAACGAGGCGCCGGACCTGATCTTCCGTCTGGTGCTGAAATGGGCCGGGATCGACCCGGACAAGGACGTGACGCTCGACTACGTCGGTTCGCCCAACGAAGCGGTGCCGCTCTACCTCTCCGGACGCGGCGACGTGGCGGTGCTGCACGAGCCGGCGGCGACGGCGGCGCTGATCAAGGCGAAACAGCTTGGACAGCCGCTCTTCCGCGCCTTCGACGTCACCGAGGTCTACGGCCAGCACACGGGCAGGGGGCCGAAGATCCCCCAGGTCGGACTGGCGGTGAGCGAAGCCTTCCTCGACGCCCACCCGGATGTGGTGCAGGCGGCACACGAGGCCTGCGTCGCGGCCGGAGCGTGGGTGCTGGCCAACCCGGATGCGGCCGGTGCGCTCTCGACCGCGGCGCTCGGCCTGCCGGCGCCGGTGATCGCCAGGTCGCTGCCCTTCGTGCATGTCGACGTCAAGAGCGCCAAGGAGTCCCGACAGGACATCGAGACCTACTTCGACTATCTGATCGGCCTCGACCCCCGCATCGTCGGGGGCAAGAAGCCCGATCCGGCCTTCTATTGGGGGTGAGCCCTTGACGGCGCGCAGGCGGCAGCAGGCGGCCTGGCCATTCGGCCTGGCGGGCCTTCTGCTTCTGCTCGGATTGTGGGAATGGGGACACCGCGTCTATGGCTCGCTGGTGCTGCCCGGCCTTGACGAAACCGCGACGACGCTATGGCACATGGCCGAGGCGGGCATTGTCGGCCCGGCGCTTGCCCTGACCGCCGGCGATGCCGTCACCGGCTGGATCATCGGGATGTTCGTGGCGGTGGTTGCCGGCACGTTCGCCGGGCTTCGCGACGAGATTCGCTTCACCCTGCAGCCCGTGGCGGTCATCCTGCTCGGAATTCCGGCGATCGCCTGGGTGGTGCTGGCGCTGCTCTGGTTCGGCGGGCACTGGGCGGTGGTTTTCACCGTCGCCGTGGCCACCGGACCGATCGTCTTTGCGGCTGCCGTCGAGGGCGCCCGCAGCCTCGATGGCGACCTTGCCCGGATGGCGCGGGCGTTCCATGCGCCGGTCTCGGCGATGGCGCTCGATGTCTATGGTCCGCACATGCTCAGCCATCTTTTCCCGGCGCTGGCGACGACGCTGGCGATGAGCTGGAAGGTGTCGGTGATGGCCGAACTGCTGTCCGGCTCCGGCGGCATCGGCGACGGGATAGCCACGGCACGCGTGCGCATGGACACGGCCGAGACGATGGCGTGGATCGTGGTCATCGTCGGCGTGCTCATCGTGGTCGACGTTCTGCTGCTCCGCCCCCTGCAGCGCCGGATGGAGCTGTGGCGCGAAGACGACCGGGGGACCGAATCATGATCGGCGCCGCGCTCGTTTTCGAGGACGTGCGCTTCGCCTACAACGGCGCGCCGGTGCTCGATGGCGTCGACCTCACCGTCGCGGCGGGAACGGTTACCGCGCTGATGGGGCCGTCGGGATGCGGCAAGAGCACGGCGGTCGCGATTGCCGCCGGCCTCCTGCAACCGACATCCGGCCTTGTCCGCAACGCATGCAGGCGCACGGCCGTGATGTTCCAGGATCCGCTGCTGCTGCCCTGGCGGACGACGCTCAACAACGTTGCCTTCGCGCTCAAGGCCGATCGGCTTGGCGCCGCCGAGCGACGCGAGCGGGCACGGGCGGTTTTGGCCGCCGTCGGCCTCGCCGGGGACGATCTGCGCAAATTTCCGCGCCAGCTCTCCGGCGGCATGCGCCGCCGCGTGGCGCTTGCCCGCGCGCTGGTGGTCGAGCCCGACCTTGTGCTGCTCGATGAACCCTTCAGCGAACTCGAAATCGACCTTGCGCACCAGATGCGCGCCCTCGTCCGCGCGATCGTCGAGGAGCGCGGTGCGTCGGCGCTCATCGTCACCCACGATGAGCGCGAAGCGGCCGAAAGTGCCGAACAGGTGATCCAGATGTCGCCGCGTCCTGCCAGAATCGTTGGCGTCGAATATCCCGGACGCCGCGCCGGAAGGACCGCGGACAGGCAAGGCGCGACCGGCGTTGCGCCCGTCGGGTTAGGTGGTTCGTCAGCGGGCGCGTGATCCGTTTCGGCCGGGGCCCGGCCGTGCGCCTGAAAGAAGAAGCCGCCCCGAGGCGGGAGGGCTCCTCGTTGCTTTGCCCGGCGAATGCTATTCGGCGGCTGATGGCTTGGCCCGCGGCGGCCTTTCGAGATTGATGTGGACCTTGTAGCAGCCTGGGTCTTCGGGGTCGGGATGGACGGCGAAGCCCATTTCGCGGCACATGAGCAGCATCTCGCTGTTCTCGGAGAGCACCTCGCCTTCGACGATCGACAGCTCCTCGGAGCGGGCGTAGGCGAGCAACTGCTCCATCAGCGCCCAGCCGATGCCGCGGCCCTGCATGTCGGTGCGTACGAGCACGCCGTATTCGGCGTGCGTGTAGTCCGGGTCGGCGATGATGCGCGACACGCCGAGCAGGGCCTTGCTGTCCGGGTCGATGGCGACGAAGGCCATCTCGCGAGCATAGTCGATCTGGGTCATGCGGGCGAGGAACTCGTGGCCGAACTCCTTGCGCGGCGCCAGGAATCTCAGGCGGATGTCGCGGTTGTCGATCTTGGCGAAGAAGTCGGGATAGAGCCGCGCATCGTCCGGGCGGATCGGCCGCAGAAAGACGTCGCTACCGCCGCTGGTTACCAGCCGCTTCTCCCATTCGCTGGGATAGGGCCGGATCGACAGGCGCTGGTTGGGCGCCACCTCGTCCAGCCGCTCCGGATCGATGACGATGCGGGCGTCGAGGACGACGGCGCCGCTCTGGTCGGCGAGCAGTGGGTTGATGTCGAGCGAGGCGATCTCCGGGCAGTCGATGACCATCTGCGAGACCTGGATGAGGGCGCGGGCGATGGCGTCGAGGTCGGCCGGCGGCCGGTCGCGATAGCCGGCGAGCAGCTTGGAGATGCGCGTCTGGTTCATCAGGTCGCAGGCCAGCTTCATGTCGAGCGGCGGCAGGCCGACGGCGGTGTCGGCGACCACCTCGACCGAGGTGCCGCCGGCGCCGAACAGGATGATCGGGCCGAACAGCGGGTCCTCGCCGATGCCGACAATCAGTTCGTGGGCGGCCGGCCGCGAGATCATCGCCTGGACGGTGAAGCCCTCGATGGCGGCGTCGGGGGCCTTGGCGGCGACGCGGTCCAAAATGCCCTGGGCGGCACTGGCCGCCGCCTGCGGCGTGCGGATGCCGAGGACGACGCCGCCGACGTCCGACTTGTGGCTGATGTCGCGCGACAAGAGCTTGACCGCCACCGCCGGGTTGCGGGTGAGCAGATCGGCCGCGATGGTCTCGGCCTGCTTGACGTCGTGGGCGACCAGCGTCTCGACCACCGGCACGCCGAAGGCGGCGAGCGCCGCCTTGGCCTCCGGCTCGGTCAGCGTGGTGCGACCGTCGGCGGCCACCTCGCGGAACAGCTTGCGGGCGGCGGCGACGTCGGTGGGCACCTGCGGCGCCGAGGGCGGCGTCTGCATCAGCTCGCGCTGGGCGGCGCTGTAGCCGGTGAGATAGGTGAGGGCACGCACCGCCTCGGACGGAGTCTCGTAGGTGGCCACACCCGCTTCGCGCAGGATGGCGCGGGCGGGGCCGGCGTCGTGCTCGCCGAGCCAGCAGGTGAGGATCGGCTTGAAGCGCGGCGGATGCTTGGCGTCGATGTCGCGCACGGTGTCCGCCACCGCCTGGGCCGAGCCGGTGGGCGAGGCGAGAGCCGTCGGGCAGGCCATGACCAGCAGGGCATCGACGTTGTCGTCGTTGAACACCCCCTCGATCGCCGCCCGGTAGCGCTCCGGCCCGGCATCGCCGATGATGTCGACCGGGTTGGCCTTCGACCAGGTCGCCGGCAGCACCTTGTCGAGAGCGTCAAGCGTCGCCTGGGCGATCGGGGCGATCTCGCCGCCGTAGTCGATCATCCGGTCGATCGCCAGAACGCCAGCACCGCCGCCATTGGTGACGATGCCCAGGCGGCCGCGCTCGATCGGCGAGAAGCGGGCGAGCGTCTCGGCGGCCTCGAACAGCTCTTCGAGGTCGGTGACGCGCAACAGGCCGGCACGGCGGAAGGCGGCGGCAGCGGCACCGTCGCTGCCGGCGAGCGCCCCGGTATGGGTGGCGGCGGCCTTGGCGCCGGCGGCATGGCGGCCGGCCTTGATGACGATGATCGGCTTCATGCGCGCGGCGGAGCGCGCCGCCGACATGAACTTGCGCGTGTTGTAGATCGTCTCGAGGTAGAGAAGGATGGCGCGCGTGTTGCTGTCGGTGGCGAGCAGGTCGAGCATGTCGGCGACGTCGACGTCGGCCATGTCGCCGAGCGAGACGACGTTGGAGAAGCCTATTTTGCGGTCGACCGCCCAGTCGAGCACGGCGGAGGCGAGCGCCCCCGACTGCGACAGGAAGGCGAGCTTGCCGGGCTGCGGAGCGATATGGGCGAAGCTGGCGTTGAGGCCGATGCCGGGAACGAACAGGCCGAGGCTGTTGGGCCCGAGGATGCGCAGCATGTGCGGCTTGGCGGCATCCAGCATCAGTTGGCGCAGGCCGCTCTCGCGGGTCAGGCCGGCGGTCAGCACCATGGCGGCGCGGGTGCCGCGCTGGCCGAGCTCGGCGATGATGGCGGGCACGGTCTTGGCCGGGGTCGCCACCACGGCGAGGTCGGGGGCTGCCGGCAGCGAGGCGATGTCGGGGAAGCACTGCAGCCCGTAGATCGAATCGTGCTTGGGATTGACCGGCCAGATCGGGCCCTTGAAGCCGGCGTCGCGCACGTTGCGGGTGACGAACAGGCCGACGGAGCCTTCCCGCGGCGACGCGCCGATGATGGCTACCGAGCGGGCGCGGAAGGCATATTCGAGATTACGGATGGTCATGCGGCTGAGCCTCGGATTCTTCCCTGGCAGATCACTTCAGCCCCCTTCCTACCCCACCAAACCCTCATCAAACCGTGATCCAGCGCAAATCGAACGCGGCATTCGAAGCGCCGAGCCGGGCATATAGGTCGCGCCCGCCCCGCAAGAAGCCGCCAGCATCCGGGCGCCACGGATCGGGATTCCGCCGCTGCCGTGGCCAGCGCTTCAAATTCGCCACGGTTTGCCGTCAGTACATTGGAATGCTTCCGAGGGGGCAGTCCTATTTTGCGCCACGACAAAGGGAGAAGCGAACCTCCTGTCGGTCGATTCCCCCCGCCAGCGGCACGCGCGGCAAGCCTCTGCCGTTGTGCGCAGGGCGTGCAACAACCCGAGTCGCACGGGCCTTCGCCAAAACCGCAGCCCGCCGCCATAGAGCAAAACATATCGATTATTGAATATTACTTCGCGATGTGCGGAAACCCGCAAGACTGCCCGCCCCCGGCGTTGATCCATGTCAAGCATTATCTCGATTTCACCAGGAATCCGCCAACTATTAAGCTTGCACGAGGGGTTTCCGCGGCCTGCAAACCATGGAATATTTCCAGCGCCCACCCAACGGTGTGCAGCATGCCCGCCAGTTTGGTGGGCGACATCAAGTGTACGAGGATACTGGTGGCCAGCGATCATTCGGCGATTTTTGCGCGGAAGACGCTGGACTCCCGTTCCGCCGCCACGGGCTCCGCCAAGTATCGGGTCTGTGGCACGATCCGGCCATCGTCGAAGAGGGAGGGCGCGAAAGCGGCGCCGTCTTCGCTGTGCGCGCGTGTACACTGGCGGCAGTCGCCGCTGGGGGCCGTGTCGTCATGATCGGCGCGCCGATCGAAACCGCAAGAACCGATTGTCTCCAAGCGGAGATGGAAGAAAGATATGGTTGGTAGAAACTCGCAATCCGCCCACGCCGTCAACGTTCCCCCGGCTCCCACACCGGAGGTTCTCGCGATATGCGCGGAATACGGCAACGACCGTCACAGGATGATGGACATCCTGCACACCATTCAGGACCGCTACCATTGGATCGCGCCTGAAACCATGGAGGCGATCGCCGAGGCGACCGGCTTGTCGCGCATCCAGGTCGAAGGCGTGGCAAGCTTCTATACCTTCTTCTCGCTGACGCCGAAGGGCAGGGTGACGATCCGCCTCTGCGACGATATCATCGACCGCTTCGCCGGGCTCGATGCGGTGACCGCCGAGTTCGAGAAGGAGCTCGGCATCACGGTCGGCGAGACTTCGGCTGACGGCGACTTCTCCCTGGAATACACGCCATGCATCGGCATGTGCGACCAGGCTCCGGCGGCGATGATCAACGACGTCGTGGTCACCAGGCTGACCGCGCAGAAGGCGCGCGAGGTGGCCAGAGCCCTCAAGGCCGGCGAAAGCCCGGAGAAGATCGCGGTCCCCGGCTTCACCCCGTCCTCGCCGCATGAGCGGGCGACGCGCATGGTCACCAACAACATCCGCCATGCCGGCGAGGTCCTGCTCGGCCCGGCGCCGATGGATGCCGGCCTGAAGAAGGCGGTCAGCATCACGCCGACCCAGATCATGAACACGGTCGAAGAGAGCGGCTTGCGCGGTTGCGGCGGCGCCGGTTTCGTCACCGGCCGCAAGTGGCGCTTCGCCGCTGGCGGTGAGATCGAGCGGCGTTTCATCATCTGCAACGCCGACGAGGGCGAGCCCGGAACCTTCAAGGACCGCGTGCTGCTGACCGAGCGGCCGCATCTGGTCGTCGAGGGCATGACGATTGCCGCCCGCGCCATCGGCGCCAAGGAAGGCATCATCTATCTGAGGGGCGAATACGTCTATCTGCGCCCGCTGATCGAGGAGGTGCTCGAGCAGCGCCGGGCCGACGGCACCCTGGGCAAGGACATCATGGGTGTCAGGGGCTTCAACTTCGACATCCGCATCCAGCTCGGCGCCGGTGCCTATGTCTGCGGCGAGGAAGGCGCGCTGATCTCCTCCTGCGAGGGTCTGCCCGGCGAACCCAAGACCCGCCCGCCGTTCCCCGTCACCCGCGGCTATCTCGGCTATCCCACCGTCGTCAACAACGTCGAGACGTTCTGCCACGCCGCGCAGGATCCTCGACAGGGGCGCCAAGTGGTTCTTCGACATGGGCGTCGAGGGCAGCCACGGCACCAAGCTGTTCTCGATCAGCGGCGATTGCCTCAATCCGGGCATCTACGAGCTGCCCTACGGCCACACCATCTGGGAGCTGCTCGAGCATCGTGGGCGGCGAGGAAGCCGCCGCGGTGCAGGTCGGCGGTCCGAGCGGAACCATGATCGGCCGCGACCGCTTCGACCGCAGGCTGACCTTCGACGACCTGGCGACCGGCGGTGCCGTCATCATCTTCAACAACGCCCGCAACATCCTCGAGATCGTCGAATACTACATGTCGTTCTTCGTGCACGAGAGCTGCGGCTACTGCACGCCGTGCCGGGTCGGCAATGTCTTCCTGCAGAAGGCCATCGCCAAGTTCCGCAAGGGCCTCGCCAATCCGGAGGATATCGAGTACCTCCGCGACCTCAGCGCCGACGATCATCGAGACCAGCCGCTGCGGTCTCGGCATCACGGCGCCGAACCCGGTTCTGACCACCCTCCACAGTTTCCCGCTGATCTATTCGACCATGACCAAGCCGACCAAGGACGGCATTCGGGACACGTTCGACATCCAGGCGGCGATCGACGGGGCGCGCAAGATCGCCAAGCGTCGCTCTTATATCTTCGACAAGGACTACAGCCAATGAATGCGATCAGCGACAGCGGCACAAGGCGCGACACAACATTCATCTTCACCATCGATGGCATCGAGGTGCGGGCGCAGCCCGGCCAGACCATCATGGAAGCCGCTGACGATGCCGGTATCTACATCCCGCGCCTGTGCGATCACGAGGGCCTGAGGCACCAGGGTTCGTGCCGCGTGTGCACGGTCAAGGTCGGCGGACGCAGCGTTTCGGCCTGCACCCAGCCGGCCAACCCGGGCACCAACGTCGAGTCGGAAACGCCCTATCTCAACAAGCTGCGGCGCGATCTGGTCGAGATGCTCTTCCACGAGGGCAACCACCTGTGCCCGATGTGCGAAGCCAGCGGCAATTGCGAATTGCAGGCCATGGCCTATCGGCTCGACATGACCGAGCCGACCAAGTTCCCGTATCTGGAACCCAACCGCGACCTCGACGCCAGCCATCCCGACATCGCGCTGGACACCAATCGCTGCATTTCCTGCGGCCGCTGCATCCGCGCCTCGCAGGACGTCGATGGCAAGGGCCTGTTCGGCTATGTCGGCCGCGGCATCCACCGCCGCGTCGCCGTCAACGGCAGCGACCTGGCCCATACCGAAGCCGAGGTGACCGACCACGCCATTTCGGCGGAGGTCTGCCCGGTCGGCTGCATCATCCGCAAGCGCGAAGGCTTCACCATTCCGATCGGCGAGCGCGAGTTCGACAAGGGCCTGATCGGCCACGAGATCGAGGAGAAGCGGCATGCCTGAACTGAGAAAGGCGCGGATCGCCACCGCTTCGCTGGCCGGATGCTTCGGCTGCCACATGGCCCTGCTCGACATCGACGAGCGGCTGATCGAACTGATGAAGCTGGTCGAGTTCGACCGTTCGCCGCTGAACGACATCAAGAAGTTCACCCAGCGCTGCGACATCGGCATCGTCGAGGGCGGCTGCTGCAACGAAGAGAACGTCTACACGCTGCGGGAATTCCGCCGCAATTGCGACGTGCTCATCGCCATCGGGCAATGCGCCATCATGGGCGGCCTGCCGGCCCTCAGGAATGCCGTGATGCATTCGGACAATCCTCTGCTCGAATGCCTCGAAGAGGCCTACATCACCGGCAAATACATCCGCAACGACGACGCACCAGGTTCCGAACGATCCGGCCCTGCCGCTGTTGCTCGACCAGGTCTATCCCTGCTCGGAAGTGGTCGAGATCGACTACAACATCCCGGGTTGCGGCCCCGAGCGGCGACATCATCTTCAACACGCTCGCCGGCCTTCTGACCGGCAAGTTCCGCGGCTTCGAGCGCGAACTGATCAAGTTCGACTAGGAATAAGAAAAATGGCCGAACCCAGACTGATCGAAATCCATCCGGTGACCCGTGTCGAAGGACACGGCAAGGTCACCATCCACATGAACGAAGACAACGAGGTCGAGGAAGCGCGGCTGCACATCGTCGAGTTCCGCGGCTTCGAGCGGTTCATCCGCGGCCGTCTGCTGTGGGAAGTCCCGGTCATCGTGCAGCGCCTGTGCGGCATCTGCCCGGTGAGCCACCACCTCGCCGCCGCCAAGGCGATGGACATGATCGTCGGCGTCGACGAGCTGCCGCCGACCGCCGAGAAGATGCGCCGCCTGATGCATTACGGCCAGGTGATGCAGAGCCACGTGCTGCACTTCTTCCACCTGGCGGCGCCGGACCTGCTGTTCGGCTTCGACGCTCCGGCGGCCAAGCGCAACGTCTTCGAGATCCTCAAGGAGAATCCCGAGCTCGGCCGCCGCGCCGTGATGATGCGCAAATACGGGCAGGAAATCATCGAGGCCACCGCCGGCAAGAAGGTGCATGGCACCGGCGCGATTCCCGGCGGCATCAACCACAACCTGCCCGATCGCACAAGCGCGACGCCTTCCTCAAGGACATCGACACGATGACCCAATGGGTCGAGGACGCGGTGGCGCTGGCCAAGGACTACACGCTCGACCATCTGGAGCTGGTCAACAGCTTCGCGTCCTTCCCGTCGAACTACATGTCGATCGTCCGCGACGACGGCGCACTCGACTTTATAACGGCAAGTTCCGGCTGAAGGATCCCGACGGGAACATCCTCGTCGATCAAGGTGCCCAACAAGGACTACTACAACTATGTGATCGAGGACGTGCGGTCCTGGTCCTACATGAAATTCCCCTACTACAAGGAAATGACCCCGGAGACCGGCTGGTACCGTGTCGGCCCGCTGGCGCGCCTGAACAATGTCGATTTCATCGACACGCCGCTGGCCAACGCCGCGCTCAACGAACTGCGCGCCGTGACCGACGGCAAGCCCAACACCACCTCGCTCGGCAATCACTGGGCCCGCATGATCGAGGTGCTGCACTGCATCGAGAAGATCCGCGAGCTGCTCAACGATCCGGACCTGCAGGGCACCGATCTCGTCGCCAAGGGCGACCGGCGCGAGGAAGGCATTGGCGTGATCGAGGCGCCGCGCGGCAACCTCATCCACCACTACAAGGTCGACGAGCACGACCAGGTCACCTACTGCAACCTGATCGTGTCGACGACGCACAACAACGAGGGCATGAACCGCGCCGTCAAGGACGTCGCGGTCAAGCACCTCTCCGGTCACGAGAAGATCACCGAAGGCATGCTCAACCACATCGAGGTGGCGATCCGGGCCTACGACCCGTGCCTGTGCTGCGCGACGCACGCGCTCGGGCAGATGCCGCTTTCGGTCGAGATCCAGGATGCCGCCGGCAACGTGATCGACAAGCGCGAGACAGAGGCGGCCTAAGTCATGGCCGCGCTCCTCATCGGTTTCGGCAACCAGGGCCGCGGCGACGACGGCCTTGGTCCCGTCTTTGCCGAGCGGATCGAGCGGGCGGCCCCCGCGGGTCTCGAGATCGACATCGACTACCAGTTGACCGTCGATCATGCCCTGGCCGCCTCCGAAGCCGATCTGGTGATTTTCGCCGATGCCGAGATCGGTGCGGAGGGCTCGTTTTCCTTCGCGCCGGTCACGGCGAGCGGGGCGACCGGCATGGGCAGCCACGAGCTGAGCCCGCAGGCGGTGCTGACCCTTGCCAAGACCCTATATGGGCGGGAACCGCCGGCTTTCATGCTCGGCATTGCCGGCTGGGACTATGGCGAGGTCAAGGAAGGGCTGAGCACCGAGGCAAAGGCGCATCTCGACGAAGCCGAGGCCTTCTTTCTCGACTGGTATGCAAGGGCTGCGGCCGATTACGCCCCGTCGAACGGGGCATCGGGCAAACGGCGGAACGGTTGGCCGATGCATGAGCTGTCGCTGTGCGAAAGCCTGCTCGACATCCTCAAGTCCGAAGCCGAGACGGCCAAGTTCAGGAAGGTGAAGCGGATCACGCTCGAAGTCGGACCGCTGTCCTCGGTTGAGCCGGAGGCCCTGCGCTTCGGTTTCGATGTCGTGATGCGCGGCAGTCTGGCCGAGGGGGCGAAGCTCGATATCGTCACCGAGCCGGCCGAGGCGCGCTGTCTGAGCTGTTTCGAGCTGGTCACCGTCAGCGACCGGCTTTCTCCCTGCCCCAAGTGCGGGGGCACCGATCTGCAGATCAGCGGCGGCGACGCCCTGCGGATCAAGGAACTGGAGGTTTCGTGATGTGTGCGACCTGCGGCTGCGGCAAGGGTGAAGTGACCATCGAAGGCCACGATCACGGCCACGGAGCACCACCATCGACCACGATCACGATCATGACCACGGCCATGGCCACCGCCACGATCATGCACCACGATCACGATGCGGAAAGCCGGGTGGTGGCGGTCGAACGCGATCTCCTGGAAAAGAACAATGCGCTGGCCGCCGAGAACCGCGCCTATTTCGGGCAGCGCGGCATCCTGGCGCTGAACCTGGTTTCGAGCCCCGGCTCGGGCAAGACCGAGCTTCTGGTCAAGACCATCGAGAAGCTGGCCGGCAAGCTGGTGCCCTTCGTCGTCGAAGGCGACCAGCAGACCACCAACGATGCGACGCGCATCCGCGCCACCGGCGCCGCCGCCATCCAGATCAACACCGGCAAGGGCTGCCATCTCGATGCCCATATGGTCGGGCATGCGGTCGAGCATCTCGAACCGCGCCGAGGGCTCGGTCGTCTTCATCGAGAATGTCGGCAATCTCGTCTGCCCGGCCGGGTTCGACCTTGGCGAAGCGCACAAGGTGGTCATCCTCTCGGTCACCGAAGGCGACGACAAGCCGCTGAAATATCCCGATATTTTCGCCGCCTCCGATCTCGTCCTGATCAACAAGACCGATCTTCTCCCCTATGTCGATTTCGACATGGAGAAGGCCACCGCCAATGCCCGGCGGGTCAGGCCCGGCATCAAGGTGCTGCCGGTTTCGGCGCGCACCGGCGAGGGGCTCGACAACTGGATCGCCTGGCTGATGGGCGCCCGCGCCATGGTGCTGGCCGGTCATCCGCTCGGCGTCGCGGCCGAATAGAGCGCAGAGGTCGGCAGGTGACGTGTCGATGAGCCGCGGGTCCGCGAACGGATCGCGGTCACCGGCAACGTGCAGGGGGTCGGCTTCCGCCCGTTCGTCTGGCGCGAGGCATCCGCGCGCGGGCTCGCCGGCTATGTGGTCAACACGCCCGAAGGCGTGACGCTGGAAGCGGAAGGCCCGGCCGAGGCCATCGACGGGCTGGTCGCGGCCTTGCGCGCAGCCGCCGCCGCCGGCCGCCACCGTCACGCTGACCCGCGAAGCGCTGGCGCCGACCGGCGAGAGCGGCTTTGCCATCCGCGACAGCGCGCTGGCCGGCACGCGCAGCGCCGCGGTGCTGCCCGACCTCGCCACCTGCGAGGAATGCCTCGCCGAAGTCTCCGATCCGGCGAACCGGCGCTACCGCTATCCCTTCACCAACTGCACCCGTTGCGGCCCGCGCTATTCGATCATCACCGACCTGCCCTACGACCGGCAGCGCACCACCATGCGCCGCTTCGTCATGTGCCCGGAATGCCAGGCGCGAATACGAGAACCCGGCCGACCGGCGCTTCCATGCCGAGCCCAATGCCTGCCCGGTCTGCGGGCCGCAACTGGCGCTGTGGGACGGGGAGGGGACGGTGCTGGCGGAGCGCGACGACGCGCTGCAGGCGGCCGCCGCGGCGCTCTGCGCGAGGGCAGGATCGTCGCGGTGAAGGGTCTCGGCGGCTTCCACCTGATGGCCGATGCCCGCAACGAGGAGGCGGTGCGCGCGCTTCGCCAGCGCAAGCACCGCGAGGAGAAGCCGTTCGCGGTGATGTTCGCCTCGCTCGACGCGCTCGGCGAGGCGGCCGACGCCGACCGACGTCGAGATCGAGGCGCTGACCTCGCGCGAGCGGCCGATCGTGCTCGTCCGCCAAGCGCGCAGGCGCGCTGGCGCAGTCGGTGGCGCCGGGCAATCCGCTGGTCGGCGCCATGCTGCCCTATACGCCGCTGCACCATCTGCTGCTGGCCGAGCTGGGCTGTCCCGGTCGTGGCGACCAGCGGCAACCGCTCCGACGAGCCGATCTGCATCGACGAGCACGAGGCGCTAAGCCGGCTCAAGCGGCATCGCCGACCTGTTCCTCGTCCACGACCGGCCGATCGTGCGGCCGGTGGACGATTCGGTCGTGCGCGTCATCGCCGGCAAGCCGACCGTCTTCCGCCGGGCGCGCGGGCTGGCGCCGGCGGTCGCGGCGCGCGGCGTCAGGCCGGGCATCCTCGCCGTCGGCGGCCATCTCAAGACGACCGTGGCGCTCTGCACCGAGGCCGGCGTCGTGCTCGGCCAGCATCTCGGCGACCTCGACACGGCGGAGGCGCGCGACGCCTATGACCGCGCCATCGCCGACATCCAGCGCCTGCACGACGCGGCGCCGCGGCTGATCGCCCGCGACCTGCATCCCGACTACCACTCGACCCGCGTTGCCGAGGGGCTGGCCGCGCCCAAGGTCGCCGTCCAGCACCACCTCGCCCATGTCGCTGCCTGCATGGCCGAGCACGGTCTGGAGCCGCCGGTGCTCGGCGTCTCCTGGGACGGCACCGGCTACGGCACCGACGGCACGGTGTGGGGCGGCGAGTTCCTGCTCGTCACCGGCGACGGCTGGAAGCGGGTGGCGCATCTGCGGCCCGTTCCGGCTGCCCGGCGGCGAGGCGGCGGTGCGCGAGCCGCGCCGCTCGGCGCGTCGGCCTGCTCCATGCCGCTTTCGGGGCGGACGCCCTTGCCATGACCGACCTGGCGCCGGTCGCCGCCTTCACGCGCGGCCGAGCGCGGGGACGCTTGCGACCATGCTCGAGCGCGGCCTCAACGCGCCGGTCACCACCAGCGCCGGGCGCCTGTTCGATGCGGTCGCGGCGCTCCTCGGCCTCCGCCAGACCACCAGCCACGAGGGCCAGGCGGCGATGGAGCTGGAATGGGCGGCGGATATGACATCGTCATTGGGGCGAAAGCCGGAATCCAGATCGGATCCCTCCCAACCGGGCAATCCGCACTGGATTCCGGCCTTCGCCGGGGTGACGCAGGGGCAGA
This sequence comes from uncultured Alphaproteobacteria bacterium, assembly GCA_963782045.1. Taxonomy (GTDB): domain Bacteria; phylum Pseudomonadota; class Alphaproteobacteria; order Rhizobiales; family Kaistiaceae; genus CAVSRC01. The sequence continues at coordinate 265,565 of CAWAIR010000018.1, read as the reverse complement.
CGACTATCGCTTTGATATCAAAGACGAAAATGGCGTTCTTGTGCTCGACTGGCAGCCGCTGGTGGAGGCGCTGGTCGGCGATATCCGCGCCGGCATTGCGCCGGGCGCGGCGGCGGCGCAATGTTCCATGACGGCTCGCCCTTGCCATTGCCGAGACCGCGGCCACAATCGGGGAGACATACGGTGGTGCTCTCCGGCGGCTGCTTCCAGAACGCGCGGCTGACGGAACGGGCTTTGACTGCGCTCAATGCGGCCGGCCATGTCGCGGTGCGACATGAGCGGGTACCGCCCAACGACGGCGGGCTGGCTCTCGGCCAGGCCTGGTGGGCGGGACGATTTGCAAGGAGAACGGTGAATGTGTCTGGCGATACCGGGAAAAATCGTCTCGACCGAGGGCGACGAGATGATGCGCACGGCGCGCGTCGATTTCGGCGGCGTCATCAAGGAGGTCAACCTCGCCTACACGCCCGAGGCCAAGGTCGGCGACTATGCGCTCGTCCATGTCGGCTTCGCCATCAGCCTCATCGACGAGGAGGAGGCGCGGAAGGTGTTTGACCACCTGGAACGCATGGGCGAGCTTGAAGACTCGCCGAGGCCGCCGCCGCCGCGGAGCCGGCGCAATGAAGTATCGCGAGGAATATCGCGATCCGGTCGCCGCCCAGCGGCTCGCCGAGGCGATCCGGCGGACGGTCACGCGGCCGTGGAAGATCATGGAGGTGTGCGGCGGCCAGACCCACGCCATCGTGCGCTACGGCATCGACCAGCTTGCTCCCCAACGAGGTGACGCTGATCCACGGGCCCGGCTGCCCGGTCTGCGTGACGCCGGTCGACTACATCGACAAGGCGATCGAGATCGCCGGCCGCCCGAACACGATCCTCACCTCGTTCGGCGACATGCTGCGCGTGCCCGGCTCGGATACCGACCTGCTCACCGCCAAGGCCCATGGCGGCGACGTGAGGCCCGTCTATTCGCCGCTCGATGCGGTGCAGATCGCCCGCGCCAATCCCGACCGCGAGGTGGTGTTCTTCGCCGTCGGCTTCGAGACCACGGCGCCGGCCAACGCCATGGCCGTCTACATGGCCAGGCGCGAAGGGCTGAAGAACTTCTCCATGCTCGCCAGCCACGTGCTGGTGCCGCCGGCGATGCGCGCCATCCTGTCGGGCCCGACCAACCGGGTGCAGGGCTTCCTCGCCGCCGGCCACGTCTGCGCGATCATGGGCTATGAGGAATATTTCCCTATCGCCGAGCAGTACAAGGTGCCGATCGTGGTCACCGGCTTCGAGCCGCTCGACATCCTCGAAGGCGTCTATCTCACCGTGAAGCAGCTCGAGGAGGGCCGCCACGAGGTCGAAAACCCCTATGCCCGCGCGGTCAGTCGGGCCGGCAACCTGCCGGCGCAGAAGATCATGACCGAGGTCTTCCAGGTGGTGAAGCGGCGCTGGCGCGGCATCGGCGAGATCGCCGAAAGCGGGCTGGGCCTCGCCGAGGCCTACAAGGACTACGACGCGGAGCGGCGCTTCGGCCTGGTCGGCACGCGCACCGAGGAATCGACCGAGTGCATCGCCGGCCTCGTCCTGCAAGGCGAGAAGAAGCCGCCCGACTGCCCGGCCTTCGGCACGCGCTGCACGCCCGAGCACCCGCTCGGCGTCACCATGGTGTCGTCGGAGGGCGCCTGCGCCGCCTACTACCGCTATCGCGGCGTCACCGCCGATGCGGCCGAGTGAGACCCCATGGCTGAACAGGATTTCGCGCTGGCCTGCCCGCTGCCCTATGCCGGCGACGAGACCATCCAGGTTGCCCACGGCGGCGGCGGCCGCAAGTCGGAACGGCTGATCGATGCGGTCTTCCGCTCCGCCTTCGACGATCCCGAGCTCGCCCGCCGCCATGATGGCGCCCGGCTGGAGCTCTCCGGCCCGGTCGCCTTCACCACCGACAGCTATGTCGTCAAGCCGCTGGAATTTCCCGGCGGCGACATCGGCACGCTGGCGGTCAACGGCACCGTCAACGATCTGGCCATGTGCGGCGCCGTGCCGGAATACATCTCGGCCGGCTTCATTCTCGAGGAGGGGCTGGCGACCGAGACGCTCGCCCGTATCGTCGCCTCGATGGCGGGAGCCGCCAAAGCCGCCGGCGTGCGGCTGGTCACCGGCGACACCAAGGTCGTCGACCGCGGCAAGGCGGACGGCATCTTCATCAACACCGCCGGCATTGGCCGCATCGTCGCGCCCGGCGTGATCGGGCCGGAATCGGTCAAGACCGGCGACGTTGTCATCCTCTCCGGCGACATCGCCCGGCACGGCATGGCGATCATGGCGGCGCGCGAGCAGCTCGGCTTCGAATCCGAGATCGCCAGCGATTGTGCCCCGCTGGCCAAGCCGGTGCTCGCCCTGTTCGCGGCCGGCGTGACCGTCCACTGCCTGCGCGACCTGACGCGCGGCGGGCTGGCCAGCGGCCTGGTCGAGATCGCCGAGACCGCGAAGCTCGCCATCCAGACCCAGGAGCAGGCGATACCGGTGCGCGACGACGTCGCCTCGGCCTGCGAGATCCTCGGGCTCGACCCGTTCCATGTCGCCAACGAGGGGCGTTTCGTCGCCTTCGTGCCGGCCGAGGATGCCGACAAGGCATTGGCGGTGCTCCGCGCCCATCCGGTGAGCGCCGGCGCGGTCATCATCGGCACCGTCAGGGACGGGCCGGCGGGCCGGGTGACCGCCAAGGGCGCCCTTGGCGGGACGCGCGTGATCGATATGCTGAGCGGCGAGCAGTTGCCGCGCATCTGCTGAATTTTCGAGGGGAGCGTCGTCTCCCGGGGGAGCATCCAATGGCGAATGACACCGCCGGTCCGGCCTATGCCGTGGAGCCGGCGCCTGCGGCCGTTCTGCCGGTCGCCGGCAGCAACGCGCTTTTTCCGGTCCACCGCATCTATTGCGTCGGCCGCAACTATGCCGCCCATGCGGCCGAGATGGGGCACGATCCCAACCGCGAGCCGCCGTTCTTCTTCCAGAAGAACCCGGACAACCTGGTGCTCGACGGCCGTTTTCCTTATCCGCCGGCCTCGACAAGCGTGCATCACGAAATCGAGCTGGTGGTGGCGCTGGCAAAGGGTGGCACCGACATCCCGGTCGCCGACGCGCTCGGCTGCGTCTTCGGCTATGCGGTCGGCATCGACATGACCCGGCGCGACCTCCAGGACGTCGCCAAGGAGCTGCGCCGGCCGTGGGAGGTCGCCAAGGCCTTCGAGGCCTCGGCGCCCTGCGGGCCGCTGCAGCCGGCCAGCGCCGTGGGGCATCCTGGCAAGGGCGCCATCACGCTCGCCATCAACGGCAAGCGCAAGCAGAGCGGCGACCTCGACCAGATGATCTGGAAGGTGGCGGAGATCGTCGCCCACCTGTCCGGGCTGTTCACGTTGCGTCCCGGCGACCTGATCTTCACCGGCACGCCCGCCGGTGTCGGCGCGGTGGCGCGCGGCGACATCCTGCATGGGGCGATCGAGGGCATTGGAGAAATCGAGGTGCGGGTTGTCTGAGACCATCGTCGAACGGATCGCCGGCGGCTCCGACGACGCACCGGCGATCGGGGCGCCGGAACGGCCGCTGCTGACCCATGGGGCCCTGCGGGCGCACATGCGCGCCATCGCCGCGCGGCTGAACGGCCTTGGTCTTGGCCGCAACGACCGCATCGCCATCATCCTGCCGAACGGGCCGGAAATGGCCTCGGCCTTCGTCTCGGTGGCGGCATGCGCCACCACCGCGCCGCTCAACCCGGCCTACCGCGCCGAGGAGCTCGACTTCTACCTCTCCGACATCGGCGCCCGGGCGATCCTTGTCGGCAAGGACGAGGCGGGACCGGCGATCGCGGTGGCGGAGAAGCTCGGCATTGCCGTGCTGCGCCTGTCATTCGATGTGGGCGCGCCGGCCGGCAGCTTCGCCATCGACGGGGAGGCAGTCGGGCCGGCGGTCTCGACCGGCGTGGCGCAAGACGGCGACATCGCGCTGCTGCTCCACACCTCGGGGACCACGTCGCGGCCGAAGCTGGTGCCGCTCAGCCACGCCAACCTCGCGGCCTCGGCGCGCAACGTCGCCAAGGTGCTGGCGCTGACCCCCGCCGACCGCTGCCTCAACATCATGCCGCTTTTCCACATCCACGGGCTGGTGGCGGCGGTGACCGCCTCGCTGTCGGCCGGCGCCAGCGTCTTCTGCACACCGGGCTTCAATGCGCTGAAGTTCTTCGGCTGGCTCGGGGAGGCCAAGCCTACCTGGTACACGGCGGTGCCGACCATGCACCAGGCGATCCTGGCGCGGGCGCCGCGCAATGGCGAAGCGGTGGCGGCGAGCACCTTGCGCTTCATCCGCTCCTCTTCCGCCTCGCTGCCGGCGCAGGTGATGGCGGAGCTGGAGCAGACCTTCCGCTGTCCGGTCATCGAGAGTTACGGCATGACCGAGGCGACCCACCAGATGACCTCCAACCCGCTGCCGCCGCCGGCGCGCAAGCCCGGCAGCGTCGGCGTCGCCGCCGGACCGGAGGTCGCCGTCATGGCCGAGGACGGCAGCTTCCGCGTGGCCGGCGTTGAGGGCGAGATCGTCATCCGCGGGGAGAACGTCACCGCCGGCTACGAGAAGAACCCGCAGGCCAACGAGAGCGCCTTCGCCTATGGCTGGTTCCACACCGGCGATCAGGGCACCATGGATGGCGACGGCTATGTCCGCGTCACCGGGCGGCTGAAGGAGATCATCAATCGCGGCGGCGAGAAGATCTCGCCGCTGGAGGTCGACGAGGTGCTGATGGACCATCCGGCGATCGCGCAGGTGGTGACCTTCGCCATGCCGCACGACAAGCTCGGCGAGGAGGTGGCGGCGGCGGTGGTGCTGCGCGACGGCGCGGCGGCGAGCGAGGCCGACATCCGCGGCTTTGCCGCGACGCGCCTGGCGGATTTCAAGGTGCCGCGCAAGGTATTGATTCTGGACGAGATTCCAAAGGGAGCGACGGGCAAGCTGCAACGCATCGGGCTCGCCGCCAAGCTCGGGCTGTAGCCATGCGCATCTGCATCTTCGGTGCCGGAGCGATCGGTGGCTACGTCGCCGCCCGGCTGGCGATGGCCGGCCGGGTGAAGCCAGCGGTGATCGCCCGCGGCGCCCATCTCGATGCGCTGGTCACCAAGGGGCTGACGCTGATCGAGGGCGGCGACGAGACCACGGTGCCGGTGAACGCCAGCGGCGACAGCGCCGACTTCGGCGAGCAGGACTACGTTCTGCTGGCGCTGAAGGCGCATTCGGTGGCGCCGGCGCTCGATGCCATCGTGCCGCTCATCGGCGAGCGGACGGCGGTGGTGACGCTGCAGAACGGCCTGCCGTGGTGGTATTTCTACCGGCATGGCGGGCCGCTGCAAGGCACGCGGCTTGCGGCGGTCGATCCGGACGGCAGCATCTGGCAGCGCATTGGTCCCGAACGCGCGATCGGCGGCGTCGTCTACGCGGCGACCGAGATGGTGGCGCCCGGCGTCATCCGCCACGTCAGCCACTCGCGGCTCTCGCTCGGCGAGCCGTCGGGCGACAAGTCTGAGCGGGTGAAGGTGCTTGCCGCCGAGCTGGTCGCCGCCGGGCTGCAGGCGCCGGTGCGCCCCGACATCCGCACCGAGATCTGGGTGAAGCTGTGGGGCAACCTGTCGTTCAACCCGGTCTCGGCGCTCACCGGGGGAACGTTGGAAGAGATCGTCGCCGACGCGGATTCGCGGCAGGTCGTGCGCGCCATGATGGTCGAGGCGCAGGCCATCGCCGAGAAGCTCGGCGTGCACTTTCCCATCGACGTCGACAAGCGGATCGAGGGGGCCCGCCAGGTCGGCGCTCACAAGACCTCGATGCTGCAGGACCTCGAGCGCGGCCGGGCGCTCGAGATCGACGCGCTGGTGACGGCGGTGCAGGAGGTGGGGCGGCTGACCGGCATGGCCACCCCGACCATCGACACCGTCCTGGCGCTCACCCGCAGCCTGGCCGCGGCGCGCGGCTGCCTGGCCAGTTGACCGGTCCCGCCCGGGCGATATGTACGGCCGGATTGATCGCTTGAACTCGAAACATTACATGGTCGCGATATGTGCAGGCCGGCTGGCAGGGGAGGGAACCAGACTTGAGCACCGCTATCGGGCACGCGCCGCTCACCGACCGCTTCGGCCGGTCGATCACCTATCTGCGCGTCTCGGTGACCGATCGCTGCGATTTCCGCTGCGTCTACTGCATGGCCGAGGACATGACCTTCCTGCCCAAGAAGGACGTCCTCAGCCTGGAGGAACTCGACCGCCTGTGCTCGGCCTTCGTGGCGCGCGGCGTGCGCAAGCTCCGCCTTACCGGCGGCGAGCCGCTGGTTCGCCGCGACGTCATGAGCCTGGTGCGCGCGCTCGGCCGGCATCTGGATAGCGGGGCGCTCGACGAACTGACGCTGACCACCAACGGCTCGCAGCTTGCCCGCTTCGCCGGCGAACTGGCTGACGCCGGGGTCAGGCGCATCAACGTCTCGGTCGACACGCTCGACCCGGTGAAGTTCAAGGCGATCACCCGCTGGGGCGATCTCGCCAAGGTCGAGGCCGGCATCGCGGCGGCGCGAGACGCCGGCCTTTCGGTCAAGATCAACGCGGTGGCGCTCAAGGGGGTCAACGAGGACGAGATCGACGATCTCATCCGCTGGACCCACGGGTCCGGCATGGAGCTGACGCTGATCGAGACCATGCCGCTCGGCGAGATCGGCGCCGACCGCACCGACCAGTATCTGCCGTTGAGCGCGGTCAGGGCGCGGCTGGCGCGCCACTGGACGCTTCAGGACCTGCCCGACTCGACCGGCGGACCGGCGCGCTATGTGCGCATTGCCGAGACCGGCGGGCGGCTCGGTTTCATCACGCCGCTCACCCACAATTTCTGCGAGGGCTGCAACCGGGTGCGGGTGACCTGCACCGGCACGCTCTACATGTGCCTGGGCCAGGAGGACGCCGCCGATCTGCGCGCCCCCTTGCGCGCCTCCGAGGGCGACGAGGCTCTCCACGCGGCCATCGACGAGGCGATCGGGCGCAAGCCCAAGGGCCACGACTTCGTCATCGACCGCGCCCACCAGCGGCCGGCCGTCTCCCGCCACATGAGCATGACCGGCGGGTAGGGAGCGGCCTCGTGGTTCGAGGCCCGGCGGCGAAATGCCCCGCTCGCCTCGCGCAAAGGTGACTGTGGCCGGGCGGCGGCAACGCCTATAACCGCCGCGGCGACCGCAACCGCAGGACCCGTTCCGCCGGCATGGCCATCGATGTCACCGTTTCCGGCGCGGCCCTGGCCGGCCTCGTCTCCTTCCTCTCGCCCTGCGTGCTGCCGCTGGTGCCGCCGTATCTCTGCTACATGGCCGGCGTCAGCCTCGACCAGCTCACCGGCAAGGGCGACGTGCAGGTCGCCCGGCGCACGGTGCTGACCGCCTCGCTCGCCTTCGTGCTTGGCTTCGCCACCGTCTTCATCGCGCTCGGCGCCGCGGCTTCGGCCGTCGGACAACTGGTGCGCAGCCACATCGACGTGCTCTCGGTGATCGGCGGCGTGGTCATCATCGTCATGGGCCTGCATTTCCTCGGCGTCTTCCGCATCGCGATCCTCAGCCGCGAGGCGCGCGTGCAGGTGACCAACCAGGCGGCGGGGCCGGTCGGCGCCTATGTCATGGGGCTTGCCTTCGCCTTCGGCTGGACGCCGTGCATCGGCCCGGTGCTGGCGGCGATCCTGGCGGTTGCCGGCAGCGAGGCGACGGTTTCGCGCGGGGCGCTGCTGCTTGCCGCCTATTCGCTCGGGCTCGGCATCCCGTTCATCGTCGCCGGGCTTTTCTCCGGACCGTTCCTCGGCTTCATGCGCCGCTTCCGCGCCCATCTCGGCACGGTGGAAAAGGTGATGGGCGGGTTGCTGGTGGTCACCGGCGTGCTGTTCATCACCGGCGGCATGGCGACCGTCTCCTACTGGCTGCTGGAGACCTTTCCGGGCCTCGCCAACATCGGCTAAACCGAATCGGCGATAATGCCGCCTTGTTCCGGCCCCATGCAGCTGGCACAGGCCGCGAACAACGCCATCCGGGGAAGTTCATGCCGAAACGCTCCTGCCTTGCCATCATCCTCGCCGCCGGCGAGGGGACGCGGATGAGATCCGCCACGCCCAAGGTGCTGCACAGGGTCGCCGGGCTGCCCATGCTCGGCCACGTGCTGAAGGCGGCCGAGGGCAGCGGCGCCGACGCCGTCGCCGTGATCGTCGGGCCGGCGATGGAGGCGGTCGGCGCCTTTCTGGCGAAGTCCGCCGCGGGCGCCGAAACCTATGTTCAGGAAAAGCGCCTCGGCACCGGCCACGCCGTGCTGGCGGCGAAGAAGGCGATCCAGCGAGGCGCCGACGACGTGCTGGTCGTCTTCGGCGACACGCCGCTGGTCACCGGCAAGACTTTCCGGCGCCTGCGCGCCGGGCTGGCGCGCGGTGCCGATATCGCCGTCCTCGGCTTCCGCCCGCCGGACCCGTTCGGCTACGGCCGCCTGATCACCGACGGGCGCCAGCTCGTGGCGATCCACGAGGAGAAGGACGCCAGCCCCGAGGAGAAGCTGATCGGCCTCTGCAACGCCGGGGTCATGGCCTTTCGCGGCGAGGGGCTCCTGCGGCTCCTCGGCAAGATCGGCACCGACAACGCCAAGGGCGAATACTACCTGACCGACGCCGTCGAGATCGCCGCCGCGGCAGGCAAGAAGGTGGTCGTGGTCGAGGCCGAGGCCGACGAGGTGGCCGGCGTCAATTCGCGCGGCCAGCTCGCCCACGTCGAGGGCCTCTGGCAGAAGCGCGCCCGCGAAGAGGCGATGGCGGCCGGCGTCACCATGATCGCGCCGTCGACGGTCTGGTTCAGCCACGACACCAAACTCGGCCGCGACGTGACGCTCGAGCCCAACGTCTTCTTCGGCCCCGGCGTGACGGTCGCCGACAACGTGCTCATCCGCGCCAACTGCCATATCGAGGGGGCGACCATCGCCAGCGGCGCCCTGATCGGGCCGTTCGCGCGGCTGCGGCCGGGCGCCGACATCGGCGAGAACGTCCATATCGGCGATTTCGTCGAGGTGAAATCGGCGCGGCTCGATGCCGGCGCCAAGGCCAATCATCTGGCCTATATCGGCGACGCCCATATCGGGGCGAAGACCAACATCGGTGCCGGCACGATCACCGCCAATTACGACGGCTTCGACAAGTTCCGCACCGAGATCGGCGCCAACGTCTCGATCGGCTCCAACGCGGTGCTGGTGGCGCCGGTGAAGATCGGCGACGGCGCCAGCGTGGCGGCGGGCAGCGTGATTTCCCGCGACGTGCCGGCCGACGCGCTGGCGATTGCCCGCGGGACGCAGGTCGAGAAACCGGACTGGGCACGCAAGTTCCGCGAGAAAAAGTTGCTCTCGCGCCAGGCGAAGAAGAAATAGGACGTTCCACGCCCATGTCGGGGCCCGCATGCGGCGAAGCGAAATGCGGGACAGGCGCCCCCGGATTGCGCTCCGCTCCATCCGGGCTACGGGCCGCGTCCGGGGCCCAAGACGCTCACGGGTCACGGGTCTGCAGCGCGGCCCTCGCGCACCGCGCTGCGCCCGGGACACGTCGCGGCCCGATTAACGACAAGCACAGACGGGAACACCGCCGAGCACCCGGCCGGCGTATATCAGCGGCGAAACAGCTTTTGATTTCCCGCCCTTGGCCTCGGACCGCTACATGGTCGGCCAGAGGCAGGACTCGGGGGAGTGCGGTGAGATGTGCGGGATCGTTGGCATCCTCGGCCGGGAGCCGGTGGCGCCGCTCCTGGTCGACGCGCTGAAGCGACTGGAATACCGCGGCTATGACTCAGCCGGCGTGGCGACCCTGGAAGAGGGCCACCTGACGCGGCGGCGCGCCGAGGGCAAGCTGCGCAACCTCGAGTCGCGGCTCGGCAGAGAGCCGCTTGCCGGCCACACCGGCATCGGCCACACCCGCTGGGCAACGCACGGGGCGCCGACCGAGGGCAATGCCCATCCCCACGCCACCGAGCGGGTGGCGCTGGTCCACAACGGCATCATCGAGAACTTTCGCGAGCTGCGCGAGGAGCTGACCGCCGCCGGTGCCAGATTCCTGACCGAGACCGACACCGAGGTCGTCGCCCATCTCATCACCGCCAATCTGCAAACCGGCATGGCGCCGACCGCGGCGGTGGGCGCGGCGCTGAAGCGGCTCACCGGGGCCTTCGCCTTCGCCATCATCTTCGAGGGCGAGGACGACCTGATGATCGGCGCCCGTCGCGGCAGCCCGCTCGCCGTCGGCTACGGCGACGGCGACATGTATTTCGGCTCCGACGCCATCGCGCTGGCGCCGTTCACCGACCGCGTCACCTATCTCGACGACGGCGACTGGGCGGTGCTCACCCACGCCGGCGTGACGATCTACGACGAAACCGGTGCCGAGGCCGAACGGCCTGTCGTGCGCACCGCCGCCTCCAGCCTGCTGGTCGACCGCGGCAACCATCGCCACTTCATGGCCAAGGAGATCCACGAGCAGCCGGAGGTGGTCGGCCATACGCTCGCCCACTATCTTGACCTTGCCGCCGGCCGCGCCGCCCTGCCGGCGGACCTCGGCATCGACTTCGCCGCGCTCGACCGCCTGTCGATCACCGCCTGCGGCACCGCCTACTATGCCGGCATCGTCGCCAAATACTGGTTCGAGCGCTTCGCGAGGCTGCCGACCGACATCGATATCGCCTCCGAGTTCCGCTATCGCGAACAGCCACTGACGGCGAAGGGCCTCAGCATCGTCATCTCGCAATCAGGCGAGACCGCCGACACGCTCGCCTCGTTGCGCTACGCCAAGGCTGAGGGCCAGAAGGTCGCCGCCGTCGTCAACGTCGCCGGTTCGACCATCGCCCGCGAGGCCGACACCATCTTGCCCACCCTTGCCGGGCCAGAGATCGGCGTCGCTTCGACCAAGGCGTTCACCTGCCAGCTTGCGGTGCTGGCGGTTCTGGCGGTGGCTGCCGGCCGGGCACGCGGCAACCTGTCGGCGCGCGACGAGGAGAAGTTGGTCGCGGCCTTGAGCGAAGTTCCGCGCCTGATGAACGAGGCGCTCAGGCTGGAAGCCTCGATCGAGGCGCTCGCCCGCGAAATCTCGCACGTCCACCACGTGCTCTATCTCGGCCGCGGCACCAGCTTCCCGATCGCGCTGGAGGGCGCGCTCAAGCTCAAGGAAATCTCCTACATCCATGCCGAGGGCTACGCCGCCGGCGAGCTCAAGCACGGGCCGATCGCGCTAATCGACGAGGAAATGCCGGTGGTGGTGATCGCGCCCCACGACCACATCTTCGAAAAGACCGTGTCCAACATGCAGGAGGTGGCCGCCCGCGGCGGCCGCATCATCCTGGCGACCGACCGCAAGGGGCAGGCGGCCGCGGCGATCGACGCGGTGGAAACGCTGATATTGCCGGAAATGCCGGCGAGCGTGGCCCCCCTGGTCTATGCGCTGCCGGTTCAGCTCCTGGCCTATCATACTGCCGTCATTTTAGGCACGGACGTCGACCAGCCCCGCAACCTGGCCAAGTCAGTCACGGTCGAGTGAATCTGTCGCGTGGGACCGCGATCTCTGCCATGATGCCGTGAGGGCGGAATTGCGGCAGGGATGCTGGCATGGACCCGGAAGACACGGACCTGCATCAAGCGGACCCGTCGCGGCGCGCAACGCTGATGCACCGGCTGCGCAACTATTTCCTGACCGGCCTCATCATCGCCGCGCCGCTGTTCCTGACCATCTACATCACCTGGACCTTCGTGAAGTGGGTGGATAGCTGGGTGACGCCGTTCATCCCGCCGATCTACCGCCCGGACCACTACCTGCCGTTCGCGGTGCCGGGCTTCGGGCTGGTGGTGGCGCTGGTCTTCCTCACCCTGCTCGGCTTCCTCACCGCCAACTTCATCGGCCGGCAGACGGTGCTCCTCGGCGAGTTGCTGGTCGGCCGCATGCCGATCATCCGCAACCTCTACCGCGGGCTGAAGCAGATCTTCGAAACGGTGCTGTCGCGGCGGGCGGGCGCCTTCAAGACGGTGGCGCTGATCGAATACCCGCGCAAGGGCATCTGGTCGCTGGTCTTCGTCGCGGGCGATGCGCGCGGCGAAATCGATCATCGCATCGACGAAACGGTGGCGGTGTTCCTGCCGACGACGCCCAACCCGACCTCGGGCTTCCTGCTCTTCGTCAAGCGATCCGAGATGATCGTCCTCGATATGACGGTCGAGGACGCGGCCAAGATGGTCATCTCGGCCGGCCTGGTGACGCCGGAATTCACGCCGGAGAATTCGCGCGAGATGACCCCCGAGGAAATCAAGCGGCGGTTCAACCGGCCCTCAGCAGCCTGATCGCATCGTCGCGGCCGAAGAGATAGAGCGCCACGCGCAGTGCCTGTCCGCGTGCGGTCGTCAGGTTGGCGTCGGTGGCAACGGTGAGGCGGGCGTCGTCATTGGCCATCTGCATGAGATCGGCATGATGTTCGGCGCTGGCGATGCGGAAGCCGGGCATGCCCGACTGGCGGGTACCGAGGACCTCGCCGCCGCCGCGCAGCCTCAAGTCCTCCTCGGCGATGCGGAAGCCGTCCTCGGTCTCGCGCATGATCGCCAGCCGCTCGCGGGCGATGGCGCCGAGCGGGGTGCGATAGAGCAGCAGGCAGGTGGAGGGCCGGTCGCTGCGACCGACCCGGCCGCGCAACTGGTGAAGCTGGGCAAGGCCGAAGCGCTCGGCGTGCTCGATCACCATGATGGTGGCATCGGGCACGTCGACGCCGACCTCGACCACGGTGGTGGCGACCAGCACCTTGATCTCGCCGGAGAGGAAGCGTGCCATCACCGGATCGCGTTCGGTGGCCTTCATGCGGCCGTGGACGAGGCCGACCACGGGGCCAAGGGCTTCCTCCAGCGCCGCATGGCGCTGCTCGGCCGCGGCGACATCGTCGAGGATTTCGGATTCTTCCACCAGCGGACAGACCCAATAGGCCTTGGCGCCGTCGGCAATGGCGCGGCGGATGCGCGCGACCACCTCGTCCAGCCGGTCGAGCGGCACCACGCGGGTATCGATCGGCTTGCGGCCGGCCGGCTTCTCGGTCAGCCGCGACACGTCCATGTCGCCGTAATAGGTGAGCACAAGCGTGCGCGGGATGGGGGTGGCGGTCATCACCAGCACGTCGGTGGCGCCGCCCTTGGCGGTGAGCGCCAGGCGCTGGTGGACGCCGAAGCGGTGCTGCTCGTCGACCACGACCAGGGCCAGATCGTCGAAGGCGACGCCGGCCTGGAAGAGGGCGTGGGTGCCGATCAGCAGGTGGATCGAGCCGTCGGCGAGGCCGGCGAGGATCGCCTCGCGCTCGCGGCCCTTCTCGCGGCCGGTGAGCACGGCGAAGCTTATGCCGGCCGCTTCGGCCAGCGGCGCGATGGTACGGGCATGCTGGCGGACGAGCAGCTCGGTCGGCGCCATCAGCGCCGCCTGGCCTTCGGCCTCGATGACATTGGCGGCGGCAATCAGCGCCACGACGGTCTTGCCGGAACCGACATCGCCTTGCAGCAGGCGCAGCATGCGCTCCGGCGCGGCCAGATCCTTTTCGATGTCGGCAAGTGCCGCGGTCTGGCTGCCGGTGAGCGTGAAGGGCAGGGCGGCCATCAGCCTGGAGCGCAGCTTGCCATCGCCCTTCCGCGCCGTGCCGGTGCTCTTGCGCTGGTGCTCGCGCATCAAGGCCAGCGCCAACTGGCTGGCGAGCAACTCGTCATAGGCAAGCCGGGCGATGTGCGCTGCGGCCGGATCGAGGTCGGCGGCGGTCTCGGGGTGATGCACCTTGGCAAGAGCGGTTGCGAAACCCGTCCAGCCGCGTTGCGTAACCAGCGTCGGGTCGAGCCACTCCGGCAGTTCCGGCAGGTTGGCGACCGCCTCGCTCACCGCCCGGGCGAGTGTCTTGCGCGCGATGCCGGCGGTCATCGGATAGACCGGCTCGATCAGCGGCAGGCTGGCGAAGTCCTTTTCGTCAACGATATGATCGGGATGGACCATGGCCGGGCGGCCGTTGAACCATTCGACCTTGCCGCTGACATAGAGCGTCGCGCCAACGGCAAGCGTCTTCTCCAAATAGTCGCCATGGGCGTGGAAGAAGGTGAGGGCGATCTCGCCGGTTTCGTCATGGGCGAACACACGCCACGGAACGCGCCTGTTGCCGCGCGGCGGCTTCTGGTGGCGGTCGATCCTGACCTTGAGGGTGACAATCCCCCCTTCCGGTGCCTCGGCGATGCCGAGTTGGCGGCTGCGGTCGATGATGCCGACGGGAAAGTGGAACAACAGATCGACGACACGCGGCGCATCCTCCTCGTCCGGCCCACCGACCAGCCGGCCGAGCGCCACGCCCAGCTTCGGCCCGATGCCGGCGAGGCTGGTGACCGGGCGGAAGAGCGGGTTGAGGATGTCCGGGCGCATGGGCTTGGATGTACCACAGCGCTGCCGCCCCCTCACCCGGATTGCCTAAGCTCGGCTTCGCCTCACCAAGGCAATCCGCCCTCTCCCACGGGGGGAGAGGGGGACTCGGCACGGCTGTGCCGCCTGTCGCCTCCCCGCTTGTGGGGGAGGCCGGTTTGCCCCAGCTTGGCTCGTCCAAGCTGGCTGGCAAGCCGGGTGAGGGGGATGCGGCAGCGGGTCGATCAGCGCCATCGGCGTTTTGCCCGGGCGATGCGCTCGACGTCAACGGATGCCGAGATGCGCCTGTGGTATCGGCTGCGCGATGGCCGGCTGGACGGCCTCAAGTTCCGCCGGCAAGTGCCGATCGGTGGTGCCATCGTCGATTTCGCCTGCTTCGAGCATTACCTGGTTGTGGAAGTCGATGGCGGCCAGCACGCCGAAGATGTGAGTGACCGAGCGCGGGACTTCGAGCTGAGCCGGCGTGGCTTCAGGGTCCTCCGCTTCTGGAACAACGAGGTCCTGGCCAATACGGACGCCGTGCTGACAGCAATACGGCAAGCTGCGGCCCCAAGCCCCTGACAAACCCGACCCCACCCGCTATATCTCCGGCTCCTAGCGACGTGCCACGATTCCGGCCCGGCGCCGATCAGCCATGGAACGACCGGATCGATGGGCGACGGGCAGGACACCAGCGACGACCTCGCCATGCGCCGGCGCCGGCTGAAATTCCGCTGCTGGCACAGGGGCATGAAGGAGACCGACCTGCTGCTCGGCCGCTTCGCCGACGCCCATGTCGACGGCCTCGATGCCGAAAGCGTCGCCGCCTTCGAGGCGCTGCTCGAGACGCCCGACCAAGTCATTTTCGGCTGGATCGTAGGCGGCGAACCGGTGCCTGACGCCGCGCGTTCACCTCTGCTCGACCGCCTGCTCGCCTTCTACGCCGCCTGACCGAGACCCATGGACCAGAAGACCACCACCCTCATCGACATCAACCGCCGCCTGACGACGCTGTTCGCGCGGGCCGGGGAGAGCATGCTCGCCAGCGTGCCCGACGGCATGGCCGGCAAGGCGCTGGCCGATCTCGTCGCCGCGACCGGAACCGAGCGACTGCTCTTCGTCGCCCGCGATGGCCAGCGGCTGGCCGAGATCGAGCGGGCGCTCGCCTTCTTCGCGCCCGCCATCGAGACCATCGAGTTCCCCGCCTGGGACTGCCTGCCCTACGACCGCGTGTCGCCGCACGCGGCGATCGTCGCGCGGCGCATGGCGGCGCTGGCGCGCATTGGCCAGAAGGCGGCCGGGCCGAGGGTCGTGCTCACCACGGTCAACGCGGTGCTCCAGCGCGTGCCGCTCAAGGCGACGGTGGCGCGGGGCTCGTTGTCGGCCGCCGCGGGCAGCCGCATGCCGATGGCCGACCTCGTCCGCTGGCTGGAGGACAACGGCTTCCTGCGCACCTCGACGGTGCGCGAACCCGGCGAATATGCCGTGCGGGGCGGCATCCTCGACCTCTACGCGGCAGGCGCCGCGGCGCCGCTCCGCCTCGATTTCTTCGGCGATACGCTGGAGACGATCCGTGCCTTCGACGCCGAGAGCCAGCGCACTACCGGCCGGCAGGAGCGCATCGACCTGGTGCCGGTCGCCGAGATGGGCCTGACGGCGGCAAGCATCGCCCGCTTCCGCCAGGGCTACGTCGCCGCGTTCGGCGCCGCTGCGCCGGACGACCTGCTCTACCATTCGATCAGCGACGGCCGCCGCTATGTCGGCATGGAACACTGGCTGCCGCTCTTCGCCGACGGGCTGGAGACGCTCTTCGACCATCTGCCTGACGTGCCGGTGGCGCTCGATCATCTGGTCGATGAGGCCATCGCCGAGCGCCTCGACCAGATCAAGGACCACTATTCCGCGCGCCGCCAGGCGATGGAGGCCGGCGATGCCGGCGGCGGCGCCCCCTACAAGCCGTTGCCCCCCGACCGGCTTTATCTCGACCGGCAGACATGGTCGGCGTACCTCGGCGAGCGGGCGACCACCCATCTGTCGCCCTTCGCCCGGCCGGAGGCCGGGAACGTCGTCGACATGGGCGGGCGCGGCGCGCGCAGCTTCGCCGCCGAGCGCACCGCCGGCGACATCAACGTCTTCGACGCCGTCATCAATCACGTCGCCACCGCGATTCATGCCGGCCGGCGCGTCGTCATCGCCTGCTGGAGCGAGGGCGCCCGGGACCGCATGGGCCAGGTGCTGGTCGATCACGGCCTGACGGCGCTGAAGGCGGTCGCCGACTGGCCGGGGACGCAAGCGCTCGCGCCGGAGGTGACCGGGCTTGCCGTGCTCGGCCTCGAATCGGGCTTCGACACCGAGACGCTGACGCTGATCGGCGAGCAGGACATCCTCGGCGACCGTCTGGTGCGGCCGCACGCCAAGCGCCGCGCCGCCGACTTCCTCAGCGACGTCACGGCGCTCTCCGAGGGCGATCTCGTCGTCCATATCGACCACGGCATCGGCCGCTTCGTCGGGCTGAAGACCATCGAGGCGGCCGGCGCGCCGCACGACTGCCTGGAAATCCACTACGCCGGCAACGACCGGGTCTATCTGCCGGTCGAGAACATCGAGCTTCTGTCGCGCTACGGCTCCGAGGAAGCCGACGTGCAGCTCGACAAGCTCGGCGGCGTCGCCTGGCAGGCGCGCAAGGCGCGGATGAAGAAGCGCATCCGCGACATGGCGGAAGCCCTGATCAAGGTGGCGGCGGCGCGCGCGACCCGGCAGGCGCCGGCGCTGACCCCGCCGGAAGGGCTCTACGACGAGTTCGCCGCCCGCTTCCCCTATGAGGAGACCGAGGACCAGCAGTCGGCCATCGACGCGGTGATCGGCGACCTCGGCACCGGCACGCCGATGGACCGGCTGATCTGCGGCGATGTCGGCTTCGGCAAGACCGAGGTGGCACTGCGCGCCGCCTTCATCACCGCGCTCGGCGGCCGCCAGGTGGCGGTGGTGGTGCCGACGACGCTGCTCGCCCGCCAACATTTCCGCACCTTCAACGCCCGCTTCGCCGGCCTGCCGGTGCGCGTCGCCCAGGCCTCGCGGCTGGTCGGCGCCAAGGAGCTGGCGCAGGTCAAGGCCGGCATCGCCGATGGCAGCATCGACATCGTCGTCGGTACCCATGCGCTGCTCGGCAAGGGCATCAAGTTCCGCGATCTCGGCCTGCTGATCGTCGACGAGGAGCAGCATTTCGGCGTCAAGCACAAGGAACGGCTGAAGGAGCTGAAGGCCGACGTGCATGTGCTCACGCTCTCGGCGACGCCGATCCCGCGCACGCTGCAACTGGCGCTGACCGGTGTGCGCGAGCTGTCCCTGATCACCACGCCGCCGATCGACCGGCTGGCGGTGAGGACATTCATCTCGCCCTTCGATCCGCTGGTCGTGCGCGAGGCGCTGCTGCGTGAGCGCTATCGCGGCGGCCAGAGCTTCTACGTCTGTCCGCGCATCGCCGATCTCGCCGAGCGCCATGAATTTCTTCGCGAAGCGGTGCCGGAGGTGAAGGTGGCGGTCGCCAACGGCCAGATGGGGGCGGGCGAATTGGAAGACGTGATGACCGCCTTCTACGACGGCAAATACGACGTGCTGCTGTCGACCTCGATCGTCGAATCCGGCCTCGACATCCCCACCGCCAACACGCTCATCGTCCACCGCGCCGACATGTTCGGCCTGGCCCAGCTCTACCAGCTGCGCGGCCGGGTCGGCCGCGCCAAGCAGCGCGCCTATGCGCTGTTCACGGTGCCGCCCGGACCGCACGCTCACCGCCCAGGCCGAGCAGCGGCTGAAGGTGCTGCAATCGCTCGATACGCTCGGCGCCGGCTTCCAGCTCGCCAGCCACGACCTCGATATCCGCGGCGCCGGCAATCTGCTCGGCGAGGAGCAGTCCGGCCATATCCGCGAAGTCGGCTACGAGCTTTACCAGCAGATGCTGGAGGAGGCGGTGGCCTCGCTCAAGTCGGGCGGCGAGGCGGTCGAGGACGGGCATTGGGCGCCGCAGATCACTATCGGCATGGCGGTCATGATCCCGGAGGCTTACGTCGCAGACCTGCAGCTTCGCCTGAGCCTCTACAAGCGCCTCTCCGACCTCCAGGACCAGCCGGCGATCGATGCCTTCGCCGCCGAGCTGATCGACCGCTTCGGGACGCTGCCGAAGGAGGTCGAGCACCTGCTCGAGATCGTCGCCATCAAGGCGCTTTGCCGCCGCGCCAATGTCGACAAGGTCGATGTCGGGCCGAAGGGCGCCGTCATCGGCTTCCGCGACGACATCTTCGCCAATGCCGCCGGGCTGATGAGCTGGATCGGCGAGCAGGGATCGCTTGCCAAGGTGCGCCCCGACCATGCAGGTTGTGCTCATCCGCGACTGGGCCGATATCGGCGGCCGCCTCAAGGGGACCATGACGTGATGGCCGCGCTCGCCCGGCTGGCGGCGGAGGGGGAGAAGACAGGCCGCCTGAAGCGCTGGAGAATCGCCGCCCGCTAACCAAAAATTAACCACAAATCAGAGGGTTCGTGAAAACGCCTCTTAACGAAATTGCGCCACGTGCGACGCAATGGCGAGCACTGGCAGCGAACCGGGGAAACCGTCCTTCCGCTTCAGACACAGCGAGGCATTGCTTCGCAGCATGCTTGAGAATGCCGCCGTGGCGACCTTCCTGGCCGCGCCCGACGGTCGTCTGCTTTACGCCAACCGGGCCTATCTACGATCTGCTCGGCTACGACGAGCCCGATCCGGTCGGCTCGGCATTGACGAATTGTCCATCCTGACGACGCAGCGCTGGCGCCCAGCAGGTCCGCGACTCTGGCGGCCGGAACCGCCGATAGCTACCGCGCCGAACGCCGCTATCTGAGGAAGGACGGCGAAGCCGGTCTGGGTGCTGGTTTCGGCGTCGGCGATGCGCGACGAGAAGACCGGCGAGCGCCGCCTACACCATCGTGCAGGCGATCAACATCGACAAGCAGAAGCAGGCCGAGGCCGCGCTTGCCGAAAGCGAGAGCCGCTGGAACTTCGCGCTGGAAAGCGCCGGGCAGGGGGTGTGGGATCACAACCTCAACACCAAGACCGTGTTCTACTCGCGCATGTGGCGGCTGATGCGCGGGTTCGGGCCTGACGAGGAGGTCGATCCGGCAGCCGACAGCTGGATTGCGCGTGTTCATCCCGACGACCGCGAGCGCATCCTGGCGATCGCCCAGCGCCAGGATCGCGGCGATCTGCGACTACAACGAGTTCGAATATCGCGAGCAGCACCGCGACGGCCACTGGATCTGGATCCTCAGCCGCGGCAAGCCGGTCGCCTGGAACCCCGACGGCACGCCGGCGCGCATTCTCGGCACCGACACCGACATCACCAGGCTCAAGCGGGTCGAAGTCGCAGCTTGCCCTCGAGAAGCAACGCCTCAAGGTGACGCTCGAGGCGATCGCCGACGGCGTCATCTCCACCGATGCCGCCGGCCTCGTCGACTTCATGAACCCGGCCGCCGAGCAAATGACCGGCTGGCGCTCGGCGGAGGCCGCCGGCGCACAAGGTCGAGGACATCTTCGCCATCCTCGACGAGGCGACCGGCCAGCCGGGCGTCGACCCGGTCGCCGAATGCCTGACGAAAGGACGGCTCACTATCTCGACGGCGATACCGTGCTCGCCAGCCGCGACGGCGAGCGGCGCGACGTGCGCAATTCGGCCGCGCCCGTGCGCACGCCGCAGGGCGACCTCATCGGCGCGGTGCTGGTCTTCCAGGACGTGACCCACAGCCGGGCGCTGCAGCGCGAGCTCGCCCATACCGCGATGCACGACAGCCTCACCGGGCTGCCCAACCGGGCCACCTTCGAGCAGGCCCTCGGGAGGCCGTCCGCCAGGCGCAGCGCGAGATGCGCGAGCATGCGCTGTGCTTTGTCGACATCGACCGCTTCAAGATCGGTCAACGACACCGCCGGCCATGGCGCCGGCGACGTGCTGCTGCAGGACATCGCGCGGCCGATCCGCGGCGCCTGCCGCGCGCACGACCTTGCCGCCCGCATTGGCGGCGACGAGTTCGCATTGCTGCTGCCGGATTGCTCGGTCGCCGCGCAAGCGCGTTGCCGAGAAGGTCATCGACGCCATCGCCGCCATCCGCTTCGCATGGCGACGCTGCAAGCACGACCTACGAGGTTCGGCGCCAGCGTCGGCATCACCGCGATCACCGCCCAGGCAAACGGGCCGGCCGAACTGATGAGCCAGGCGGACGCCGCCTGCTACGCCGCCAAGGCGCGCGGCCGCAACTGCGTCGCGATCTATGACGACGACGCGCCGGGCTCGACGCAACTCAGGACAGCGCCTGATCTCTTCAGATTCAGGCCACCGCCCGTTCCGCCACAGCCTGCTCGATCGCCTGGACCAGAACCTCCGGCGGGTGGGCGCCGGTCACCGCCAGGCGCCGGTCGATGATGAAGCAGGGCACGCCGCGACACCGATCCTGTAGGCATTCTCGATCTCGCCGACGATCAGGTCGCGGTCCTCTTCGCCGGCGAGCCGCTCGGCGACAGTCGCCGGCATCGAGACCGACATCGCCCGCCAGGTTCGCCAGCACCGCCGGGTCGCCGATATCGAGACCCTCGCTGAAATAGGCGGCGAACAGGCGCTCGACCATGTCGTCCTCGACGCCTTCGGCCGCCGACCAGTGGATCAGGCGGTGGGCGTCGACCGTGTTGGGCGAGCGCGTGATGCGGTCGAAATGGTACTCGATGCCTTCCTCGCTTGCCGCGCTCGGCAAGCTGGCGATGACTCGTCCTCGACCGCCTCGACGCTGCCGAACTTGGCCGTCAGGTATTCATCGCGGTCGATGCCATCCGGCGGGATCGTCGGGTCGAGGCGGAAGGGCCGCCAGCGGACGACGATGTTGATTTCCGGGCAGCAGGGCGATCGGCGCGGGCCAGTCGGCGCTTGCCGAGATAGCACCACGGGCAGACGACGTCCGAGACGACGTCGATGGTGAGCGGTTTTGTCATCCATGCGCGCAACATAGGTCGTCGGTTGGGGATTGCCAGCGCGGCGCAACTCAGCTGCCCGGTTTTCGCCACCACGTCGGCAGGGCATAGCCGAACAGCGCCGCCTGTTCCGGGTGCTCGATATACGACCAGCGGGCGATCCACTGGTCGGGCAGGTAGAACAGCGGCATCACGTAGTAGCCGGAGATCAGCACGCGATCGAGCGCCCGGACCGCGGCGACGAAATCCTCGCGCGTGCGCGCGGCGAGCATCGCCGCGATCATGGCGTCGATGGCCGGTTGCTTGGCGCCGGCATAGTTGAACGAGCTCGGCCGGTCGGCGGCCTCGCTGCTCCAGCGGCCGAGCTGCTCGTTGCCGGGCGACAGCGAGGCGCCCCATGAGCGGCGCACCATGTCGAAGTCGAACTGCTGCAGGCGAGGCTGGAACTGGGCGTCCTCGACGCTGCGCACGGTCGCCTTGACGCCGATGCGCTCGAGCACGCGCTGATAGGCCAGCGCCAGCCGCTCGTCCTCCTTGTTGACGACCAGGATCTCGAAGGCGAGCGGCGCGCCGGTCTTGGTATTGACCAGCTGGTTGTCCTGCAGCGCGTAGCCGGCCGCCTGCAACTCGCTCAGCACCTCGCGCAGCACCGCGCGTCCGCCATCCGGCCCGCCGGCCGAGACCGGCTTGTAGGTGCCGTCCATCACGTCGTCGTCGACGACGCCGGGGAAGGGGGCGAGCAGCGCCTTTTCCTTGTCGCTCGCCGGTTGGCCGACCGACGACAGGCTCCGAATCGTTGAAATAGCCGGCGGCGCGCACGAAGGCGCCGTAGTAGAGGTTCTTGTTGATCCAGTCGAAATCGAACAGCTCGGCGAGCGCCTTGCGCACGCGCTTGTCGGCGAAGACCGGCCGGCGCGTGTTGAAGACGAAGCCGGACATGCCCTTCGGCGTGCCGGTCTTGAAGGTCTCCTTGACGACCTTGCCGTCCTTGGCCGCGGGGAAGTCGTAGGCGGTGTTCCATTGCGCCGGATCGCCCTCCGGATTGACGTCGTAGAGGCCCTTCTTGAACGCCTCGAACATGGTGTTGGCGTCGCGGTAGTACTCGATGCGGATCTCGTCGTAGTTGTCGAGGCCGCGCTTGATCGGCAGGTCCTTGCCCCAATAGTCCGGATTGCGCTTGTAGACGATGTAGTTGGGCGCGCTCGACCTCGGCTGACGATGTAGGGGCCGGTGCCGATGGGCGGCTTCAGCGTCGACTTGTCGAAGGTCTCGGGGTCGATGGCGTGCTTGGGCAAGATCGGCATCAGCCCGAGGATCAGCGGCAGCTCGCGGTCGTTGGCGCCGTCGAGATTGAAGCGCACGCCGCGCTCGCCGACGCTTCTCGACGCTGGAGATCTTGGAGTAGTAGGCCTTGTAGTTGGGCCGGCCCTTGTCGCGCAGGATCTCCATCGAGAAGATCACGTCGTCGACGGTGACCGGCGTGCCGTCGGAGAATTTGGCCTTGGGGTTGAGGGTGAACTCGACCCAGGAGCGGTCGGGCGGCGTCTCCACCGTCTCGGCGATCAGGCCGTAGAGCGTGAAGGGCTCGTCGGCGCTGCGCTCCAGCAGCGACTCGAAGACCAGCCTGCCGAACACCGGATCGGACAGGCCGCGCGCCGAGGTGAAGCCGCCCTGGACGATGAACGGATTGAGGCTGTCGAAGGTGCCGACGACGCCGTAGGTGATCTTGCCGCCCTTGGGCGCATCCGGATTGGCGTAGGGCAGGTGGTCGAAGTCCGCCGGCAGGGCCGGATCGCCGATCATGGCGATGCCGTGCATGGGCTGCGCGGCGGCGATCTGCGGCATCAGCCCGAGGCCGAGCGTGGCGGCGATGGCCGCGGCGATCGGGCGCTTGAGGGAGATGGACAGGATGGTCGCGGACATGGTCAGCGTGGCCTCAGTATCGGATGCGCGGCGGAAGCGGCCTCGCAATTCGGGCGGTTGTCCGCCAAGCCTAGCATATTTGCGCAGCGCTCCGGGCCGTGCGCCCGCGATCCGCTGACGCGTCCGAAAATGTGACCGCAAACGGCTGGAAATCCGGGCGCAGGCGGGCTAAGGATGCGCGCCGCCGGGACACCGTCTTGCCGCATTTGACGGCCATCCAGCCAGACAGCTTGTGCAGTTCGCCGTGCCTCCGAGCCCAAGGATAAACGAAACTCGAAACGGGGACACCCCTGATGCGCATCGGACGATCCAATTCTTCAAACATGTCCCGCCCGCCGTTGCTGCGGCAGCCTTCCGTGGGAGCGTCAGGCGCGGCCTTGGCGCAGAGTGCGCCGCACGACCGGTGACGTGCCGCAATGGGTCAAGCTGTGCGATCCGCAACACCCGAATATCTGCAAGATCAGCAAGGACTACGTCGCGGAGTCCGGTCCCCGGCGCTTGCCACCTTCATCGTCCAGACGACAACCGATCCGAAGAAATTCAGCATCGGCCTGCACGTGCCGCTCGGGTTCATGTTTCCCGCCGGGCATCCCGATCAGCGTCGACGGCGACAAGAAGGCCACCGCGCAATACGTTATCTGCTGGCCGCCGCCCCAAGAGCCAGCACGTGGTGTGCATCGCCCAGGCGCCGCGGCCGACGACTTCATCGCGGCGCTCAAGAAAGGCGGAAGCTCGAGCTGCCGCTGACCACCGGCGAGCCAAGACGGTGCCGATCGATTTCTCGCTCAGCGGCTTCACCAAGTCTTCGACGGACCCGACATGGGCGAAGCCGCGCTTGCCAAGCAGCGTCGAGGATACGGTCAAGCTGTTCCAGGAGAAGGCCACGCAGCGCAACCAGCAGCTCATCGATGAGCAGCGCAAGGCCAAAGCCAGCGGCGGTTAGCAGGGCCGCGCATAGGAGCAGGGAACAGCGGATCGGGTCGTTACGATCCGCTACTCGCTGTCTCGTCATTCGTTCGCTCAGTGCAGGTCGCCGCGCTCGCGGGCGATGTAGATGTCGCCGTCGCGCTTCTCGAAGAACTCGGCTGATCTGCGGATGGCGCAGCGGCTCGTCCGAATCGTCGGGCAGCAGGTTCTGCTCCGAGACATAGGCGATGTATTCGCTCTCCGCATTTTCGGCGAACAGATGGTAATAGGGCTGGTCCTTGGCGGGGCGCACGCCCTCGGGAATCGCCAGCCACCATTCATCGGTATTGTCGAAGACCGGATCGACGTCGAAGACGACTCCGCGGAACGGGAAGATGCGGTGGCGGACAACTTGCCCGATGGCGTATTTGGCCAAACGCATCCTGTCCATGATCCCTGCTCCAGGCAACTGACCTGCCGGTCGCAAGACACACTCCGCGGGGCATCTTGTCAAATCGCGCCCACCTCCCGGCCGTGCCACAATTGACCGGTTTCGCCGAAACCGATAGGCACCGCCAGGTGGCGCCGGCGGGGCGGGCCCGCGTCCGGGAGCATTTCGCCACAGGGAGCACGCCCGAGAGGCTCTGGCCGCAGCGATCATGAGCGAAATCCTCCGGCTCATTGTCCCATTCTTCGGCGTGCTCTTTCTTGGCTATGGCGCCGGCCAGCTGGCGCAAGGTGAGCGAGGAGGGCCTGGCGGGGCTGACCTTCTTCGTCACCTGTCTGGCAATGCCGGCCCTGTTCTTCCGGCTGGTGGCGGAAGCCCCGCTCGGCCATGCGGCGGGCTTTTCCTTCGTCCTGACGACGACGTTCTCGACCTACTGCGCCTTTGCCATCGCCTTCTCGGTCGGCGCGCTGACCAACGGCGGCCAGATCACCCAGGCCACCATCCAGGGGCTGGTCGGCTCCTATTCCAATATCGGCATGCTGGCGCCGGGCTGGTGCTCACTGCCTTCGGCGCCGCCGCCGCACTGCCGATGGCGCTGGTCTACAGCTTCGACAACGCGCTGATGGTCGCCACGCATCCCGCTGATGATGACGCTCGGCGGCACGATGAGCGTCGATCCGGCGGTGCTCGCCCAGAAGATCGTGCGCCAGGCGCTCCTCAACCCGCTGGTGGTGGCGACCATCCTCGGCTTCATCGTGGCGCTCACCGGCCTGCAACTGCCCGCCGCTGTCGATTCGGTGCTGTCGATGCTGGGCAGTGCCGCTGCCCCGGCGGCGCTGTTCGCCGTCGGCGTCGGCCTCGCCGGCCGCAGCATCGACAAGGTCCCGCCCGAGCTGCCGGTGCTGATCGGCATCAAACTGGTGGCCCACCCGCTGATCGTCTATCTGCTCTTGAGCTGGGTCGGCGATTTCGATCCGGTCTGGGTCCACGCCGCCGTGCTGATGGCGGCGCTGCCGCCGGCGACCGGCGTCGTCGCCTATGCCCGCCAGTACAAGTCCTACGCCGAATGGGCGTCGGCCGGCGTGCTGCTCGGCACGATCGTCTCCATCGCCACAGTGACCGTGACCCTGATCCTGCTGGTCAGGGATATCGTGCCGGCCGATCCCTTCCACTGAGCGCCACGCCCTGGCGCATCGCCAGTTGTCTCAGAGGCGGCAGCCGGTCGAGCAGGAACAGGCCGGCGCCGCGGAGCGCCTGCACCGGCAGGAAACCCGACAACAGCGTGCGGTTGAGCGCATCGACCGCGGCCGTGCGGCTGAAGACGTCGCCGCGGCGGGCGCGGTCGTAGGCGGCAAGCACCTCGGGCGCACCGGGATCGTCCTTGCGGCCAGCGAGCCCATCGGCGAGCGCGGCGACGTCGCGATAGCCGAGGTTCAGGCCCTGCGCGCCGATCGGCGGGAAAAGATGGGCGGCCTCGCCGACGAGCGCCACGCGGCTCTCGGCGAAACGGAGGGCATTCATGCCGGAGAGGGGAAACATCTGGCGCTTGCCGTCGATGGCGATGGTGCCCAGCACCGACTGCGAGCGGTCCTCGATCTCGGCGGCAAGCGCGTCCTCGGAAAGCGACAGCCGCCGCTCGGTTTCCGCCGGACGGTCCACCCAGACCAGGCTCGACCGCCGGTCGCCGGGAAGCGGCACCAGGGTGAACGGACCCCCTTCGGTGTGGAACTCGGTCGAGGTGTCGTCGTGGGGGAGCGTGTGGCGGAGATTGCAAACCAGCGCCGCCTGATCATAGCGCCAGTCGCGGATCGGGATGCCGACGCCATCGCGCACCTTCGAGCGGCGGCCGTCGGCGGCCACCACCAGCGGCGCGGAAACCGTGTCGCCGGTCGAAAGCGTGAGCGCGACGGCATCGTCGCCCGGCCGCACGGCCTCGACGAAGGCTTCGCGCCGGTCGATGGGCCGCGTGGCGATGGCCGCCTCCAGCGCGTCGACGAGAACGGCGTTGGGGATGTTGTGGCCGAAGGCGTCGAGGCCGATTTCCGCGGCGTGGAAGGCGACCTCCGGTGCGCGGATGAGGCGGCGGGTGCCATCGGCGATGCGCATGGTGCGGAGCGGCGCCGCGGCGCCGGCAATGCCCGCCCAGATGCCGATGCGTTCGAGGAGTGCCACCGAGCCGGCAAGCAGCGCCGAGGTGCGCTCGTCGGCCGGCGGGCGGGCAGGGGCGGTGAGCGCCACCCGGTACCCCGCGTCGCTGAGGACAAGCGCGGCGGCGAGGCCGACCGGCCCCGCGCCGACGACGGCAATCTCAGTTGGAAATTCGCTGGCGGTCCGGCTCATGCCCTCGGTGTATCAGCCGAGGGTACGGCCGGTCGAGGCCATGCGGCGCTCTTCACCGCGCCGGCGAGCCACGAACCGGCGAGCATGGCGCCAACGAAGAGGAGGGCGCTCACTGGGGTCAGCGCCAGGTTGGCGATCGCCGGGCCGGGGCAGAATCCCGCCGCGCCCCAGCCGATGCCGAACAGGACCGAGCCTGCGACCAGCGGCAGGTCGATCTTCGTCTTGTCGGGGAAGGAGAAGGCGGGCGCGGCCAGCGGCTTGCGGACCAGCCGGTGCAGGCGGAAGCCCAGGAAGAAGACCAGCATGCCGCCGCCCATGACGAAGGCGAGGCTCGGGTCCCAGCCGCCGGAGGGGATGGCGGCGACGTCGAGAAAGTCCTTGACCTTCTCAGGGTCGATCATGCGGGCGACCGCAAGGCCGGCGCCGAAGACGACGCCGCTCGCCAGAGCGGCCGCGAATGCCAGCGGTTTGCGGTTCATCCGACCACATGCCTCATGATGAAGACGGTGACGACGGCGCTCGCCATGAAGGTGCCGACGGCGACGAAGGAGCGCAGCGACAGGCGCGACAGGCCGCAGATTCCGTGGCCGGAGGTGCAGCCGTTGGCGAGCCGCGTGCCGATGCCGACCAGCAGGCCGGCACTGACGAGGCCGAGCGGGCCGAGGCCGACGGTGGGCAGTGTCGCCGGGATTTCGTTGAACAGACGCGGCCCGAGCAGGAAGCCCAGCCAGGCGCCGAGCGGCAGTCCGGCGAGGAAGACGAGCCGCCAGAGGCCGTCGCCGCGGGGCGCCGAGAGTGCATTGGCCGCAATCGTGGAAATGCCGGCGAGCCGGCCGTTGACCACCCAGAGCAGCGTCGCGGCGAGCCCGATAAGGCCGCCACCGAGGGCGGCGGTGAGCGGGGCGAAATGGTCCATCACACGGAACCTCTTGAGGAATTGGCGGCAAAGATAGGCGCCGCCAGGGAAGCCCCCAAGGAATGCAAACCCAATTTTCGCGGTCCGCGCAGCAAGCCTTGCCACGCGACAGCGGATCGGCCAAGCATGGCGTCCATTTCCGAATGGGTAGGGCGACGAATGAACAGAAATCTGAGCGCCTGGGCGGTTCACCTGCTTACCGCGAGCGGGGCCGCCTTCGCGCTGGTGGCGGCGGTCGCCGCCGCTGACGGCGCCTGGCAGACGGTCTTCCTGCTGCTCGGGCTCGCCATGATCGTCGACGGCATCGACGGGCCCATCGCCCGCAAGCTCGGGGTCAAGCGCCGGCTGCCATGGTTCGACGGGGCGACGCTCGA
Source organism: uncultured Alphaproteobacteria bacterium (assembly GCA_963782045.1). Lineage (GTDB taxonomy): Bacteria > Pseudomonadota > Alphaproteobacteria > Rhizobiales > Kaistiaceae > CAVSRC01. The sequence continues at coordinate 237,219 of CAWAIR010000018.1, read as the reverse complement.
CCTGGTGGTCGATTTCACCACCTACGTGCTGGTCCCCGCCCTGGTGCTCGCGCTCGGCAACGTGATCACCCAGCCCTATGCCACCATCGCCGGCATCGTCATCGCCGTGGTCGGCGCGCTCTATTTCGCCGACACCCGCATGAAGACGGCCGATAAGGCCTTCCGCGGCTTTCCGGCGGTGTGGAACGCGGTGGTGTTCCAGCTCATGGTCTACAAGTTCCCGCAGGTCGTGACGCTTCTCATCATCGCCGCCTTCGCCGTGCTCACCTTCCTGCCGGTGGAGTTCGTCCACCCCATGCGGGTGAAGCGCCTGCGCCCGCTGACCTTCGCCATGTCGGTCGCCTGGGGCCTGACCGCGTTTGTCGCGCTCATCGAGAACCTCGATCCCGATCCGCTGGTGCTCATCCTGTTTTCGATCACCAACGTGTATTTCGCCTTCATCGGCGTGTTCCTCCAGGTGACGCGCAGCAAGTCGGCGACCGGCTAGGGGCGGGCGCGATGTCCCTCATCGAGTGGATCGTCGATCCCGCGATCCTCGCCAGCTTCGTGACGCTCACGGTCATGGAGATCGTGCTCGGCATCGACAACATCATCTTCATTTCGGTGATTGTCGGCCGCCTGCCGGCGGAGCAGTCGAAGCAGGCCCGCCAGCTTGGCCTGGCGCTGGCGCTCATCTTTCGCATCGCCCTGCTTTCGCTGCTGTTCTGGCTGATCCACCTGACCCGGCCGCTGTTCGAGATCGGCGGGCATGCCTTCTCCTGGCGCGACCTCGTGCTGCTGGCCGGCGGCTTCTTCCTGCTGGTCAAGGCGACGGGCGAGATCCACAAGGATGTCGAGGCGGCGGGGGAGGAGGAGGGCGGCGCCAAGGCCGGCAGCGGTTTCGCCATGATCGTCTCTCAGATCATCCTCGTCGACATCGTCTTCTCGGTGGATTCGATCGTCACCGCGATCGGCATGGCCGAACATATCGGAGTGATGATCGCCGCCGTCATCGTCGCCGTGGTCATCATGTACATCGCGTCGGGCACCATCGCCGGCTTCATCGCGCGCCATCCGACCACGCGCATGCTGGCCCTGGCGTTCCTGCTGATGATCGGCTTCGCGCTGGTCGCCGACGGCATCGGCTTCCACATCCCACGCGCCTATCTCTACACCGCCATGGCCTTCTCGGCGGCGGTCGAGGCGCTCAATGTCATCGCCCGCCGCAACCGCAAGAGCGGCAAGAAGACCGACCCATGACCGCCTCGCATCGCCCGCGGTTCATGTCACCGGCGGGTTTCCTGACGCCGCCGCGGCTGATCATGGCGGTGTTCTTCCTCGAGGCGGTGGCGATCACCAACTGGTTCCCGCGCATTCCCGACGTGCAGCAGCGCCTGGGCCTCAGCCCCGGCGAACTGTCGATCTGCCTGCTCGCCATGTCGCTCGGCACCTTTGTTATGACCATCTTCAACGGCCCGCTGATCGCACGCTTCTCGGCGCGCACCGTCATGACCGTCGGGGTGTGCACCTGCTATCCCCTGCTCGCCCTGCCGGGACTGGCCTGGAACGGCCCCTCGCTGTTCGTCTTCCTGTTCGTGCTCGGCCTCGTCTACGTGCTGATCGACGTCGGCATGAACGTCGAGGCCGCCCGCATCCAGGATGCCGCCGGCCGGCGCATCCTCAGCACCTGCCACGGCTTCTGGAGCATCGGCGCCTTTGTCGGCTCGATCATGGGGGCGCAGTTCGCCGAAGCGGGCGTGCCCACCTGGCTGCACCTTCTCATCGTCGGCCTCGTCCTGGTGCCCGTGAGCCTGATGACGGTGCGCGCGCTGCCGGTGATACCGCGCCAGACGGCGCCGGCCGCCGGCAAGCGGCCGGTCATCGCGTTTCCGACCTTGGCGCTGGCTGGCGTCTGCCTCTACATCTTCGGCGCAGTGCTGGCCGAACTCAGTGCGCGCAACTGGGGGGCGGCCTTCCTGCGCGATGTGCTCGGCACGTCGGCGGCGGCGACCGGCTGGGGCCTTGGCCTGCTGTCGCTGATGATGGCGGTGGGGCGGTTCGGCGGCGATCGGCTGACCGACCGCTTCGGGCCGGCCGGGCTCGGCCGCTTCTGCGCCCTCACCGGTGTCGCTGGCATGGTGGCGCTGGCCTTCGCCAACGGCCTGCCGATGGCGCTCGTCGGCTTCGCCGCCATCGGCTTCGGCATCTCGCTCGGCTTTCCCCTTTCCGTCACCGCCGCCGCCCAGCACCGCGATCGGCCGGCGTCGATCAACGTCGCCTCGGTGGCGCTCATCGCCTACAGCGGATCGCTGGTCGGGCCGCCGCTGGTGGGCTTCGTTGCCGATGCTGCGGGCTTGCGTTTCGGGCTGGCCGCGCTGCTGCCGCTGATGTTGGTCAGCGCGCTCGCCGCCGGTTCGCTGGCGCCGCCGAAGCCAAGGGCCAGCAACGACAACTAGGACGGCATCTCGCTCGACCGCACGGCCGTCTCGACGCTCGCCGCGTAACGCACCTGCGGCGGCTTCACGCCGAGGTCGCGCAGCGCCTGCCTGACCCACCTCGGCGCCGTGGGCGCGCACGGAGGTGACGAAGGATTTCAGCGCCGCGGCGCCGCTGGCGTCGACGAAGGGCACCGCCTTGAGATCGAGGACGTGTAGGTGTGCGGACCGCCGCCGATGCCTTCCAGCGCCCGCGAGAAGGCCTGGGTGGCGCCGAAGAAGAACGGCCCGTTGATGCGCGGTGAGCCCGGCGACCGCATCGCGGCGAAGTTCGGCGAGGCCGTATCCTTCGCGCAGTGCCGTGATCAGTTTTGGGGTGAACAGGTCACTGAATCGCGGCTGGCAGGCGCGACGGATGTGGCCGTCATGAAAATCTCCGACGATCCCCGCTGCGGCGTTTGCCGGCTCTCGTCGCCGGCGCTAGGAATGGGCCGCGCCCGCGATCTTGGCAAGATGGTGCGACGAATTGTTCTAAAGGGAAGGCCGCGGCGGCCTTCCCTAGACCTCACGCGACGAAGGATAACAGCGATGCCCCACGCAATCAGGATCGAACAGCAGGGTGGCCCGGAGGTCATGCAGTGGGTGGAAGTGCCCATGCCAGAGCCCGGCGCCTGCCAGGTGCGGGTGCGCCACACCGCCATCGGCGTGAACTTCGTCGATGCCTACAACCGCGCCGGCGTCTACAAGGGCGCGAAGCTGCCCTTCACCCCAGGGGCGGAAGCCAGCGGCGTGATCGACAAGCTGGGCGAGGGGGTAAGCGGGCTCAAGGAAGGCGACCGCGTCGTCTACCAGAACGCGTCCTCGGGCTCCTATGCCGAATATTGCGTCATCCCGGCGGCGCGGGTGATCAAGCTCCCCGACGGTATCGACGACAGGACGGCGGCGGCCGGCTTCCTCAAGGGCGTCACCGTCGAATATCTGGTGCTGCGCACCTTCAAGGTCGGGCCGGAGCATACCGTGCTCTTCCATGCCGCATCCGGCGGCGTCGGCACGCTCGCCGGCCAGTGGCTGAAGGCGCTCGGCGCCACCACCATCGGCACCGTCGGCTCCCCCGCCAAGGCGGAGCGGGCCCGCGCCCACGGCTATGACCACGTCATCGACTACACCAAGGAGAACTTCCTCGACCGGGTGATGGAGATCACCGGCGGGAAGAAATGCGATGTGGTCTACGATTCGGTCGGCAAGGACACCTTTCCGGCGTCCCTCGACTGCCTCAAGCCGATGGGCATGTGGGTCTCCTTCGGCCAGTCGTCCGGGATGGTACCGCCGTTCCCGGTGAGCCTGCTCCAGCAGAAGGGCTCGCTGTTCGCCACGCGGCCGACGACCCAGCACTATTTCGCCAGGCGCGAGGATCTGGAAACCGCAGCCGCCAACCTGTTCAAGGTGCTGCTCAACGGGTCGGTGAAGGTCGAGATCGGCCAGACATTCCCGCTCAAGGATGCCGCCGAGGCCCATCGGGCGCTGGAAGGTCGCCGGACCGTGGCCGCCACGGTGCTGATCCCGTGACCGGAAATGACGCAAAACCGGGCAGCCCTGATGAAATTAGGGGTTTGAACGAGAATTGGGCATAATTCATTGTAGAGGCTTGGACTCTCCCGAAAAACCGGCAGAGTCACGGGCGGGCGGCGAAGCGGTCCGGTCGACCGCAGGTGTTTTGCGTAAGGATCAGGTGTCGCGATGGGGCGCCTTACCACTCATGTGCTGGATACGACGGCGGGTGCACCGGCGGCGGGATTGACGGTCGAGCTTTACCGACTCACCGGCGGAGAGACCCGCGTTGCGCTCGTTCGCACCAACGACGACGGCCGCGTCGAGCGGCCGCTGCTCGAAGGCGAGGCGCTGACGGCGGGGGTCTACGAGCTGCGCTTCCACGCCGGCGACTACCTGCGCGCCCGTCACCATCTGCCCGATCCGGCATTTCTCGACGTGGTGCCCATCCGCTTCGGCATCGCCGCACCCGGCGACCACTACCACGTGCCGCTGCTCATCTCGCCGTACGGCTATTCCACCTATCGGGGAAGTTGATGCGCCCGACGATCCGCTTCATCCGCAAGAGCCGACTGGTCGAATTGGTCCATGTCGACCCGATGACCACGCTGCTCGACTATCTGCGCGAGACCGAAGGCGCCACCGGCACCAAGGAAGGCTGCGGCGAGGGCGACTGCGGCGCCTGTACGGTCGCCATCGGCCGCATGCGCAATGGCCGGCTGGTCTACGAGCCGATCAACGCCTGCATCCAGCTTCTCGGCCAGGTCGACGGCACCGAGGTGGTGACGGTGGAGGACCTCATCGGCCCCGACGGGTCGCTGCATCCGATCCAGCGCGAGATGGTGGCGCACCACGCTTCGCAATGCGGCTTCTGCACGCCGGGCTTTGTCATGGCGCTGTTCGCCATGTACCAGTCGACCGACGGGACGGTGACGCGCGAGACGGTCAACGACTGGATCGCCGGCAATCTTTGCCGCTGCACCGGCTACCGGCCGATCGTCGATGCGGCGGTCGCCGCCTGCGCGGACGGCCGCCAGGACCGCTTCCGCAAGGGCCGCGAGGACATGAGCGGCGTGCTCACCTTCCTCGCCGACAGCGAGGACGTCTTCGTCGGCGACGACACCCGCTTCTTCGCCGCGCCGACCAGCCTCGACAGCCTCGCCGACCTCTACGTGCGCTACCCGGACGCCACCATCCTGGCCGGTGGCACCGACGTCGGCCTGTGGATCACCAAGCAGCTCCGCGACCTCAGGCGCATCATCCACGTCGGCAAGGTCCTGGACTTCGACCGCATCGAGGACACCGGCGAGGAACTGGTCATAGGTGCCGGCGCGACCTATGCGCAGGTCGAGCCGCATCTCGCCGCGGTCGACCCGGATCTCGGCGAACTGCTGCGCCGCCTCGGTTCCAAGCAGGTGCGTGCCTCAGGTACGATGGGCGGCAACGTCGCCAATGGTTCGCCCATCGGCGACTCGCCGCCGCTGCTCATCGCGCTCGACGCGTCGCTGTCGTTGCGCAAGGGCAAGCGCGCGCGCTCGATGCCGGTCGGCGACTTCTTCATCTCCTACGGCAAGCAGGCACGCGAGCCGGGCGAACTGGTCACCGCCATCACCATCCCGCGCCTCACCAACGAGCACATCTTCCGCTGCTACAAGGTGACCAAGCGCTTCGACCAGGACATCTCCTCGGTGATGGCCGCCTTCCGCTTCACGCTTGGCGAGGGCGAGACGATCAGCCAGGCGCGGATCGCCTTCGGTGGCATGGCCGAAACGCCGAAGCGGGCGAGCGGCGCCGAGGCCGAACTCAACGGTCACGCGATCCGTGACGCGCGCGTGTGGAACCGCGCCTTCGCTGCGCTCCGCGACGATTTCGCGCCGATCGACGACCATCGCGCTTCCGCCCGCTATCGTCTGGAGACGGCCCACGCGCTGCTCGGCAAGGCGCTGATCGAAGCGTCGGGCACCGCCAGCACACGGACCCGTGTGGTCGGGCACCGGGAGAAGGAAGTCCATGTCGTCTGACGACGTTCTGAGCGGCCTCGAGCCCGTGGCGCCTGCCGCCGGCGCGGCAGCGCCGCGCAAGGAGCAGCTTGCCGTCGTGCGCCAGCCGATCGCGCACGACAGCGCCATCAAGCACGTCACCGGCGCGGCGCTCTACACCGACGACGAGCGGCTTCCGGCCAGCACGCTGCACCTGGCGCCTGGCTACGCGCCGATCGCGGCCGGCCGCGTCACCATGCTCGATCTCGAGCCGGTGCGCGCGGCGCCCGGGGTGGTCGCCGTGCTCACGGCCGAGGACATCCCGGAAGTGAACGACATCAGCCCGAAGGGGCTCGGCGACGACGCGCTGATCGCCGAGAGCCAGGTCATGTTCTACGGCCAGGTGCTGTTCGTCGTGATCGCCGAGACCCGCGACCAGGCCCGCCGGGCGGCGCGGCTGGCGCGCATCTCGACGGCGCCGACGATGCCGGCGATCGACGTCGACGACGCCATCGTCGCCGGCACCACCGTGCTCGACGACTACAAGTTCGAGCGCGGCGAGACGGAAGAGGAACTGACGCGCTCGCCCAAGCGGGTAACCGGCGAATTCCGCATCGGCGGCCAGGAGCATTTCTATCTGGAAGGCCAGGCCGCCTACGCCATCCCCGGCGAGGACGGCGACATGGTCGTGCATTCCTCGACCCAGCATCCGACCGAGGTGCAGCACGTCGTCGCCCACGTGCTCGGCCTGCACGACAACGCCGTCACCGTCGAGGTCAGGCGCATGGGCGGCGGCTTCGGTGGCAAGGAGAGCCAGGCGACGCAATGGGCGGTGCTGGCGGCGCTGGCGGCGTGGAAGACCGGCCGGCCGTGCAAGATGCGGCTCGACCGCGACGACGACATGACGATGACCGGCAAGCGCCACGATTTCCGCGTCGACTACGCCGCCGGCTTCTCGCGCGAGGGCAGCCTGCGCTCGGTCGACGTGACGCTGTCGGCGCGCTGTGGCCATTCGGAGGACCTGTCGCTCGGCGTCGTCGACCGCACCATGTTCCATGCCGACAACGCCTACTACTATCCGTCGTGCCGCATCGTCACCCGGCGGCTGCGCACCAACACGGTCTCCAACACCGCCTTCCGCGGCTTCGGCGGGCCGCAGGGCATGCTCTTCGCCGAGCGCATGATGGACCATATCGCCTATGTCACCGGGCGCGATCCGCTCGACGTGCGCAAGGCGAATTTCTACGAGGGGGTAGGCCGCGACCGCACGCCCTACGGCATGCGCGTCGAGGACAACATCCTGCCCGAGCTGATCGCCGAGATCGAGCGTACCAGCGACTACCGCGCCCGCCGCAAGACGATCGCCGAGTTCAACGGGTCGAGCCCAGTGCTCAAGAAGGGCATCGCGCTCACCCCGGTGAAGTTCGGCATCTCCTTCACCCTCATCCACCTCAATCAGGCCGGCGCTCTGGTCCACCTCTACCGCGACGGCTCGATCAGCCTCAATCACGGCGGCACCGAGATGGGGCAGGGACTGTTCATCAAGGTGGCGCAGGTGGTCGCCGAGGAGTTCGGCGTCGGTATCGACAAGGTGAAGATCACCGCCACCTCGACCGCCAAGGTGCCCAACACCTCGCCGACCGCGGCCTCCGCCGGCACCGACCTCAATGCCCAGGCGGCGCTTGACGCCTGCCGCCAGATCAAGGGCCGCCTCTACGCCTTCATCGAGGAGAAGTGGAACGTCGAGCGTACCCGCGTCGAGTTCCGCAACGGCGAGGTGCTGATCGGCAACCGCACCATGCCGCTGTCGGAGCTGGCGACCGCCGCCTATGTCGAGCGCGTGCACCTGTCCTCGGCCGGCTTCTACAAGACGCCGCTGATCCACTGGGATCGCGACAAGGCGAGCGGCCGGCCGTTCTACTATTTCGCCTACGGCGCTGCCTGCTCGGAAGTCACCATCGACACCATGACCGGCGAGATGCGCGTCGACCGCGTCGACATCCTCCACGACGTCGGCAAATCGCTCAACCCGGCCATCGACATCGGCCAGATCGAGGGCGGCTTCGTCCAGGGCATGGGCTGGCTGACCACCGAGGAGCTGGTGTGGGATTCGGCAGGGCGGCTCGCCACCCATGCGCCGTCGACCTACAAGATCCCGACGGCCTCCGACGTGCCGGCCGATTTCCGCGTCGCGCTGTTCGAATCCGGCGGCAACCGGGAGAATTCGATCTTCCGCTCCAAGGCGGTCGGCGAGCCGCCGCTGATGCTGGCGATCTCGGTGTTCTCGGCGATCACCGATGCGGTGCTCAGCCTCAAGCCGGCGGTCTTCCCCAATCTCGACGCACCGGCGACGCCGGAGGCGATCATGCGTGCCGTCCGCGCCACCAACGGAGCCGGCGCATGATGCCGGTGTGGCCGCGCGTGCTCGCCGGGCTCGATGCCCACGGCCGCGTCGCCATGGTCACGGTGGCCGCCACCCGCGGCTCGGCCCCTCGCGAGGCCGGTGCCCGGCTGATCGTCCATCCAGACGGCGGCTTCACCGGCACCATCGGCGGCGGCACGCTGGAGTGGCGCGCCATCGCCGTGGCCCAGGCGGCGCTCGCCAATCCCGCCGCACCCGGGGCGGAGGTCCGCAGATACGCGCTCGGGCCGGAACTCGGCCAATGCTGCGGCGGCAATGTCGATCTGGTCGTCGAGGTGATCGCCGCCGACCGCCGCGCCGCGGTGGCCGAGCTTGCGGCGCATGAGGCCGCTGGCCGGCTGGTGACCCGCGGCACGATCACGGCCACCGGGATCGCGCGGGAGATCGTGAGCGAGGACGCGATGCCGCCGGGCAGCGCCGCTCTTGCCGCCAACGTGCTCACCGAGGCCTTCGGCGACGACCGCCGGCCGTTCGTCCTCTTCGGTGCCGGCCATGTCGGCCGCGCACTCGTTCTGGCGCTGGCGCCGCTGCCCTTCGCCGTCACCTGGGTCGATCCACGCCCCGACGCCTTCCCCAGCCACGTGCCGGGCAACGTCACGCTGCGCCGTCTCGCCGAGCCCGCCGCGGCGCTTGCCGACCTGCCGGGCGGCAGCTTCGTCGCAATCATGAGCCACAGCCACCAGCTCGACCTGGCGCTGACCCATGCGGCGCTCGCCGACGAGCGCATCGCCTATGTCGGCCTGATCGGCTCCAGGGCCAAGCGCGCCCGCTTCGAGAAACGGCTCAACGAGGCGGGCATCCCGCCAGCGCGCGTCGCCGAGCTCACCTGTCCGATCGGCGTCGGCGGCATCCATTCGAAGGCGCCGGCCGTGATCGCGGCGGCGACGGCCGCCGAACTGCTCATCCGCGACGAAGCCTTGCGGGCGACGGCACGGCCTATGCAACACCAGACCAGCAACGCGACCCAGGAGCGGCGGCACGCTTGATGAAACGGGGGGATGGGCAGGTGGAGGGGGCGGTGGAGACGAGTACGAATTCGCGCAGGCCGGCCGGCACGCCGACCCTTGAGGTGATCGGCATCACCAAGGATTTCGGCTCGCTGCGGGCCAACGACAGCGTCAACTTCGCCATCCGGCCCGGCGAAATCCACGCCCTCCTCGGCGAGAACGGCGCCGGCAAATCGACGCTGGTCAAGATCATCTACGGCGCCTTGCAGCCGACCGCGGGCGAGATCCGCTGGAAGGGCAAGCCGGTCACCATCGCCAGCCCCGCGGCTGCCCGCCAACTCGGCATCGGCATGGTGTTCCAGCACTTCTCGCTGTTCGAGGCGTTGACGGTTAGCGAGAACATCGCCCTGGCGCTCCCCAAGTCGATGCGCGGGGGGCTCGCCGAAACCGTCGAGCAGGTATCGGCCGACTATGGCCTGCCGCTGAGGCCGCACGCCATCGTTGCCGATCTTTCGGTGGGCGAGCGCCAGCGCATCGAGATCGTCCGCTGCCTGCTGCAGAAGCCGCAACTGCTGATCATGGACGAGCCGACCTCGGTGCTCACCCCGCAGGAGGCCGACCACCTGTTCGTCACCCTCCAGCGGCTCGCCGGCGAGGGCTGCGCCGTGCTCTACATTTCCCACCGCCTGGAGGAGGTGCAGCGCATCTGCCACCACGCCACCATCATGCGGCGCGGCAAGGTGGTCGCCGAGACCGACCCGGCGAAGGAGACGGCGGGTACGCTTGCCCGCCTCATGGTCGGCAGCGAGCTGCTGGAGATCGCGCGGGAGCCGGGCGAGATCGGCAAGGTGCGCCTGGCGCTCAACGCCCTTGACCTGCCCTCGGATGATCCCTTCGGCGTCTCGCTCAAGGACGTCAGCCTCGAGGTCTACGGCGGCGAGGTGGTCGCCATCGCCGGCATCGCCGGCAACGGACAGAGCGAACTGTTCGGCGCGCTCTCCGGCGAGACCCGGCTCGACAACAAAGATGCCGTGTCGATCGACGGCAGGCCGTGCGGCCTCACCGGCATCACCGGCCGGCGCAACCTCGGCGCCGCCTTCGTGCCGGAGGAGCGGCTCGGCCATTCCGCCGTGCCCGGCCTCAAGCTCACCGACAACGTCATCCTCACCCGCCACCGCACCGGCGACGAACTGGTGGTCACCGGGGTCGTCCGTCCGCAGAGGGCGCTGAAGATCCTCGATTCGGTGACCACCGATTACGACGTGCGCAAGGGCACCTCCGACCCGGAGGCACGCTCGCTCTCCGGCGGCAACCTGCAGAAGTTCGTCGTCGGCCGCGAAATCCACCGCCGCCCCGGCATTCTGGTCGTCTCACAGCCGACCTGGGGCGTCGATGCCGGCGCCGCGGCGCTCATCCGCCAGGCGCTGATCGATCTGGCGCGGGCGGGCTCCGCGGTGCTGGTGATCAGCCAGGATCTCGACGAGATCTTCGAGATCGCCGACCGTGTCGCGGTGATCTCGCGCGGCCATCTGTCGCCGGCCGAACCGGCGGCCAGGGCGACGCGCAAGTCGATCGGCCTGCTCATGGGCGGCATCGGCGAAGGCAAGAAGGCAGAGGCCGGGGAGGCACCGCATGCAGCTTAGGCTCGAACGACGGGCGGAACAGAGCCGCAAGATGTCGGTTCTGTCGCCGGTCCTTGCCATCGCGCTGTCGGTCGTCACCTTCTTCATCATCTTTGCGCTGATGAAGATCGACCCGCTGAGGGCGCTCTATCTCTATTTCATCGATCCGCTCACCGCAGCCTGGTCGATCGAGACGGTCATCATCAAGGCGGCGCCGATCATCCTCATCGCTGTCGGACTGTCGTTCTGCTACCAGTCGAACGTGTGGAACATCGGCGCCGAGGGCCAGTACGCGGTCGGTGCCATCTTCGGCTCGATTATCCCGATCTACTTCCCGGACTGGGGCGGCGTCGTGCCGCTCACCCTGATCATGCTCATGGGCATCCTCGGCGGCATGCTCTATGCGGCCATCCCTGCCTGGCTGAAGAACCGCTTCAACGCCAATGAGACGCTGACGACGCTGATGCTGGTCTACATCGCCAATCTGATGGTCGACTATCTGGCGCGCACGCCCTGGCGCGACCCGGCGGGCCACAACTTCCCCAACAGCCATCCCTTCATCGACGGCCAGATGCTGCCGGTGATCATCGGTGACAGCGTCCGCCTGAACGTGATCTTCGTGCTGGTTGCGGTCGGCGTCGCGTGGTTCATGACCGAGCGCACCATGACCGGCTTCCAGATCCGCGTGCTCGGCCAGTCGCCACGCGCCGGCGCCTTCGGCGGCTTCGACCGCAAACGCATGGTCATGCTCACCATGCTGATATCGGGCGGCCTGGCTGGGCTCGCCGGCATCAGCGAGGTGGCCGGCTCCATCGGCCAGTTCCGCACCACCATTTCGCCGGGCTACGGCTTCACTGCCATCATCGTCGCCTTCCTCGGCCGCCTGCACCCGGTCGGCATCCTGTTCGCAGGCCTGCTGCTGGCGCTCTCCTATATGGGCGGGGAGGGGGCGCAGGTTTCGCTCGGCATCTCCGACCAGACCACCGCAGTGTTCCAGGGCATGCTGCTGTTCTACGTGCTGGCCTGCGACACGCTCATCTACTACCGTCTCCGTTTCGTCTGGCGACGGCGCCCGGCCGAAGCCCTGAAGACCGCGAGCTGATGCCATGACGATGATCGAAGGAATCCTGCTGACCATCGTCACCGCGGCGACGCCGCTGCTGTTCGCCGCGCTCGGCGAGCTGATTGCGGAGCGCGCCGGGGTGCTCAACCTCGGCGTCGAGGGCATGATGGCGGTCGGCGCCGTCACGGGCTTCGTCGGCGGCCACATTACGGGCGTGCCGATCGTCGGCGTGGTCAGCGGCATCGCCGGCGGAGCGCTGATGGGCGGCCTCTTCGGCCTGGTGACGCTGATCTTCGCCGCCAACCAGAACGCTTCGGGCATCGCGCTCACCCTGTTCGGCCTCGGTCTCTCCGGTCTCATCGGCAACGCCTATACCGGCATGCCGGGCCTCAGCATGAGCCGCATCCACATTCCGCTATTGTCGGATATCCCGGTGGTCGGCCCGCTGATCTTCGGCGAGGATCCGCTGGTCTATCTCGCCGTGGCGCTCACTATCGCGGTGTGGTGGTTTCTCTTCCGCACCAATGCCGGGCTGATCGTGCGCGCCGTCGGCGACAACCACGGCTCGGCCCATTCCCTCGGCTACCCGGTCCTGCGCGTCCGCTTCCTGGCGGTGCTCTTCGGCGGTGCCTGCGCCGGCGTCGGCGGGGCCTATCTGTCGCTCGTCTATACGCCGCAGTGGACCCAGGCGATGACGGCCGGACGCGGCTGGATCGCCATCGCGCTGGTCGTCTTCGGTACCTGGCTGCCGGGGCGCATCGCCGTCGGTGCGCTGATCTTCGGCGGCGTCAGTATCCTGCAGCTCAATGCACAGGCCTTCGGACTGGGCATTCCCTCCCAGTTCCTGTCGATGCTGCCGTACCTCATCACGGTCATCGTCCTGGTGATCATTTCGCGCAATCAGGCCCTGCTCAAGATCAACACACCGGCCTCGCTGGCCCGGACCTTCGTGCCTGACAATTGAGCATTGGCCACGAAAATGGCATAAATCCTGTATCCGGCGAGGGGGGACGACCCGCTGCCGGTGGGCGTCAACGAGAGGAGTAAGAGGATGCAGAAATTTCTGGTGGCTGCTGCAGCGGCCGCTTTGATGGCTGCGACCCTGGGCGGCGCCCAGGCGGCCGATAAACTGAAGGTTTGCTGGATCTATCCCGGTCCGCACAACGACGGCGGATTCAGCGAACAGCACGATCTCGGCCGTCAGGCCGTGCAGAAGGAATTCGGCGACAAGGTGGACGCCAGCACCTATGTCGAGAACGTGCAGGACCCCGATGCCGAGCGCGTCGTCGAGCGCCTGGCACGCTCCGGCTGCCAGTTGATCTTCACCACCTCATTCGGCTTCATGGACGGCACGCTGGCCAACGCCCAGAAGTTCCCGAAGGTGATGTTCGAGCACATGTCGGGCTACAAGACCGCCCCCAACATGGCGACCTATAACCTGCGCTGGTACCAGGGCCGCTACGTCCAGGGCCAGATTGCCGCCAAGATGTCCAAGGTGGGCTTGGCCGGCTACATCGTGTCCTTCCCGATTCCGGAAGTGATCATGGGCATCGATGCCTTCATGCTCGGCGCCCAGAGCGTCAATCCCGACTTCAAGCTGAAGATCATCTGGGTCAACACCTGGTTCGATCCCGGCAAGGAGGCCGACGCCGCCAAGACCCTGGCCGACCAGGGTGCCGACATTCTCGTCCAGCACACCGACTCGCCCGCCGCCATGCAGGTTGCCGAGCAGCGCGGCATCTACGCCTTCGGCCAGTCGGCGGACATGACCAGCTTTGGCCCCAAGGCCCAGCTCGCCTCGCTCATCGACGAGTGGGGTCCGTACTACATCAAGGAAGTCAAGGCGGCCCTCGACGGCACCTGGAAGACCCATGAGACCTGGGCCGGCATGGCCGAGGGCGACGTCGTCGTCGGTCCGCTTGCCAACATGCCGGACGACGTCAAGGCGATGGCCGAGAAGACCATCGACGACATCAAGTCCGGCAAGCTGGTCGTCTTCTCCGGCCCTGTCTACAAGCAGGACGGCACGCTGGCGGTGAAGCAGGGCGACGTGATGCCCGACGCCGACATCAACAGCCTCAACTGGTATGTGAAGGGCATCGACGCCCAGCTTCCGCAGCAGTAACGGATGCCGGCGTCGCCCGGCCAAGTCGACGGGCGCGCTCTCGCGGGCGCGCCCGTTCCATGAGCAAAGCCGCCTAACGAATTGCCAATGTCACCCTTCGCCGTCGACTGGCTGAACCTTCTCGTGCGCTGGGCCCACCTGATCGTGGGCATCGGCTGGATCGGCACGTCGTTCTACTTCATCGCCCTCGACCTCAGCCTGCGCAAGCGCGAGAGGATGAACGAGGGCGTTTCCGGCACCGCCTGGGAGGTGCACGGCGGCGGCTTCTATCACGTCGAAAAATACCTGGTGGCGCCGAAGGAGCTGCCGCCGGACCTGATCTGGTACCAGTGGGAGGCCTACCTCACCTGGGTCACCGGCTTCGGCCTGATGATCCTGCAATACTACTGGCGGGCCGACGTCTTCCTGATCAATCCGCAGGTGCTGCCGCTACTGCCGATCCAGGCGATCTGGATCTCCATCCTCAGCCTCGGCGGCGGCTGGCTGATCTACGATCGCATCTGCAAATCGGCGATCGGCAGGCACACGCCGCTGCTCGCCATTGTCGTCTTCGCCCTCATCATCGGCGCCGCGTGGTTCTACAGCCACGTCTTTTCCGGGCGCGGCGCGCTCATCCATGTCGGTGCCTTCATCGGCACGATCATGGCGGTGAACGTCTTCGGCATCATCATTCCCAACCAGAAGAAGATCGTCGCCTCGCTGCTCGCCCACCAGGAGCCGGACCCCAAGCTCGGCGCCATCGGCAAGCAGCGCTCGGTCCACAACAACTACCTGACGCTGCCGGTGCTGGTGATGATGGTCTCCAACCACTATCCGATGCTGACCGGCGGCTCCGAGACCTGGCTGGTGGTGGCGCTGATCGTGGTCACCGGCGCCTCGGTGCGCCACTTCATCAACCGCCACGACGCCCACGACCCGTTCGCCAGGTTCGGCTGGGCGCTGCCGGTGGCGGTCGTGGCGCTCGGCTTCGCGGTCTGGTTCACCGCGCCCCAGGCCAGGCCCGGCCTTGCCGGCATCACCGTCACCGACAGCGAGGCGCTGGCGATCGTCGGCAAGCACTGCATCATGTGCCACGCCGCCCGCCCCAGCCACGACGGCTTCGACGCGCCGCCCAAGGGGGTGATCCTCACCTCGATTCCCGACATCCTCCTGCACAAGGACCAGATCATGGCGCAGGCGGTGAACAGCGATACCATGCCGCTCGGTAACGAGACCGGCATGACCGAGGAGGAACGCCAGAAGCTTGGCGCCTTCCTCATGAGCCGCTGAGGGCAAGGCAACGCGGCCCGCAGGGAGCGCTGGGCCGCACCTTCGCTGCGCCCGAGGACAAACTCCGCGGATTTGCGCTGCGCGCCTGGCGGGCTGCAGGCTGATGTCGATTCGGTCTGGACAGGCCGCAACGGAGAGGGCATCACGCCTGCCATGGTCGATTTCCCGATCACGCTTGAGGCGGTCAACGCCATGGACGCAGCCGGTTTCGTCGCCGCCTTCGGCGACGTCGCCGAGCATTCGCCGTGGGTGGCGACACGCGCCGCGGAGGCGCGCCCCTTTCGCAGCGTGCGCGCCATGATCGAGGCCTTCGGCGACGAAGTGCGCGAGGCGGGGCCGGGCGAAAAGCTGAAACTGCTTCGCGCCCATCCCGACCTTGCCGGGCGCGCGGCGATCGCCGGCGTGGTGGCCGAGAATTCGCGTCGCGAACAGGCGGGCGCCGGCCTCGACACGCTGACGCCCGATGAATTCGCCCGCTTCACCGAGCTCAACGGCGCCTACACCGCCAAGTTCGGCTTTCCCTTCATCCTGGCGGTGCGCGGTGCCGACAAGCAGACGATCCTCGACGCCTTCGCCGAGCGCATCGAGCGCGACGCGGAGGCGGAGAAGGCGATGGCAATCGCGCAAGTCACCCGCATCATCGGCTTCCGCATCGAGGACCGGGTCCAGTCGTGAGCGCATCCAACCCGGCGGCGCTCGGCGAGCGGGCGCAGGCCATGATCGACGCGCTGGCGATGATCAGCGCCGAACCGGACAAGCTCACCCGCCTGTTCCTGTCGGCGGAGCACAAGCGTGCCGCGGCGCTCACCGGCGAATGGATGCGCCGTGCCGGGCTGACCGTGCGCATGGATGCGGTGGGCACCATGCACGGCCTCCTGCCGGCCGGAACGGAAGGCCCGCGGGCGCGCAAGCGCCTGCTTATCGGCTCGCACCTCGACACGGTGGTCGACGGCGGCCGCTTCGACGGCAATCTCGGTGTCGTCGCCGGCATTGTCGCGGTCGAGGAACTGCGGTCGCGCGGCGTCGCGCTGCCCTTCGCGCTGGAGGTGCTCGCCTTCGGCGACGAGGAGGGCGTGCGCTACCCGAAGACGCTGATCTCGTCCTCGACGATTGCCGGCACGGTGGACGACAGCGTTCTGGAGATGGTCGATGCCGCCGGCATGACCATGCGCAACGCGCTCGCCGAATTCGGCGCCGACGCCGAGCACATCACCGCCGAGGCCTACCACCGCGCCGACGTGCTGGGCTATCTCGAGGTACACATCGAGCAGGGACCGGTGCTGGAGCAGGCGGGCGAGCCGCTGGGGGTGGTCAGCGCCATCGCCGGTCAGGGCCGCTACCGCTTCAGCGTGCGCGGCGAGGCCGGCCACGCCGGCACGGTGCCGATGACCGTGCGCCACGATGCGCTGGCCGCCGCCGCCGAGATGATGACGGCAATCGAGCAGGTGGCGCGCAAGGGCGCCAAGGCATCGCTGGTCGCCACGGTGGGCGAGATCAGGATCACGCCCGGCGCCAGCAACGTCATTCCCGGCAGCGCCGAGTTCAGCCTCGACCTGCGCGCCGCCGACGACGCGGCGCGCGGCCTCGCCGCCAACGAGATCCGCGCCGCTGTCCGCCAGATCGGCATCCGCCGCGGCGTCGTGGTGGGCATCGAGACGGTTCACGACAAGCCGGTCGCCACCTGCGCGCCCCGCCTGCGCAAGGCGATCGCCGCCGGCATCGAAAGCGTCACCGGGGCAAAGCCGCGCGCGCTGATGTCGGGCGCCGGCCATGACGGCCAGGCGATGATCCACCTGACCGACATCGGCATGATCTTCGTCCGCTGCCGCGCCGGCATCAGCCACAATCCGCTGGAGTTCGTCACCGTCGCGGATGTCGGCCTGGCGGTGGAGGCGCTGATCGGCACGATCGTCAACCTCGTCGGGGAAACCGCGGCGTAGGGCGCAGGCGCCGAAGACCGGCGTCACGGCGCCAGCTTGATCTGGATGTCCTGCCACTGGTCGTACTGGGCCGCCGGCAGGCGGTATGGTCCGCATTGCTTCACCGCCTCCATGGCCGCCTTGGCGGCCGCCGCCCCGACGGGCGTGGCCGGAAACTCGACGACGGCGGGATCGCCTTCGACCGCGCCGTCCTGCGTTAGCTGGAAACGCAGCGTGATGGTGACCTCGCGCGGATCGCTCCAGCCTTGCGGAACGGTCCAGCAGCGTTTCGCCTGGGCGGCGACTTCAGCCACCATCGTCTTCGGCAGCGTCGTCTTGCGGCCGAAGTCGGCCATGCCAAGCGACGAAGCGATGTCCTTCCAGGATCTCGTCTTCTCCTGCCCGGCGTCTTCCGCCTTGGCCGGCGGCGTTTCCTGCTTCTGCGCCAACGCCTTGGGCGGCTCGGGGGCAGGCTTCGCGGGTTCTGGCCTGGGCGGCGGCGCGGCGGCCGTCTGTGGCGGGGAGGGCGGCTTCTGCGGCGTCGGCTTCGGCTGTGCGGGGGGCGGCTTCGGTGGCGTCGGGTCGACACGGACCAGCGTCACCGGGATGACGTCGGGAGGCGTCCCCAGCGAGGTCAGCGAACCGAAGATGACGAAGCCGATGAGCAGGTGGCCGAGGGCGGATGCGCCGACGCTGACGATCTCGACCTTGCCGGGCGTTGCGACCGTTGGCGCCGGCTCGGGCGTAACCATCGGCTCCGGCACCGGGCGAGGCTCCGCGGCCGTCGCCATCGGCCCGGATACCGGCGGTGGAACCCCCGCCGGCGGGTTCGCCGCGGCCGGCGCCTCCACCTCGGCGGCGGGGTCCTCGGTTGCCTTGTCCTCTGCCATCGATGCGTCCCGGGCGCCGTCGCGACAGCATACCGCCGCCATCCTTTCAGGAGGCTTGCCCGATGGTAGCGCAGCGTCGCCGCGCCGGAAGTGGCGCAGGAGAATGCGTCAATCGTGGGATTGGAGGCCGCGCCCCGGAATCGAACCAGGGATGTCCGGAGATGCAGTCCGTTGCGTCACCCTTCCGCCACGCGGCCGCGACAGCGACCGTGCCATACGCGCGGGGACAACTCTAGCGATTGGTGATTGGAGGGTTAATCCCGAATGCGCAGTTTTCGGCCATTCCAGGCTGCTATGCGGCCCGCGCGCTGACGTCAAGCTATGATCACGTTTGGCGCCTACCGTGACCTTGCGACACGGAGGAGGGACGCCATGACTGAGATACGCCTGACATTCGCATCCGAGGGGCTGCACGCGGTCTCGAAGGTCCTGGTCGACATGGGGATTGGCTTTCAAGTCGAGCCGGTCGGCGCCGCGTCAAAGGCGCCGTCCGCCCCTTCGGCGCCGGCGGTGCCACAGCCCACGCGGCGGGCGTCGTCCAGGGGCACGCGCAAGAACGCGGCGAAGGTGAAGCGGGCGACGGTGCCTGAGCGGCAGCCGGCCAGTTCGCCGCTGGCCGGCGCCGAGCGCCTGCGCGCGGCCATCACCAGCAGCGGCGGGCCGTATCGCTCGGCCGGGGAACCGGCCGCCGAAGCGGCCCAGCCGGGCGGCGGCGCTCCGGCCGGTAAGCCGCAACAGCCCGGCGACGAATAGACGAGGGCAGGGCGGACGCTCAGGTGTGCGCTGCGGCGGGCAGTGTGCCACGCGCCAGTTGCTTGATGTCGCCGTTGCCGAGGACCGGCCATCGGCCAAAGAGGCCGGGGCGGTCGCGGCCGCGATCATGGCGTCGGCGAGTTCGCCGACGCCGAGCGCGATGGGTGCGACCAGCAGGCGCAAGGCCATTCCCTTTCACTGGCGAAAACCGACGAAGCGTCCGGGATAAACGGCGAACCCGGCGCCCAGCGGGCGACTGCCCGCCGCGCGGCCAGCGCGCCCTCGCGGAGGCGGCGAGCGTAGGGCGCCTGCCGTGAGCGCAATGATGGCGGGCTGCGACCGAAGATGATGAGCACTATGTCTACGCCATAGATGCCTAATTTTGCTCTATGGCTTTCTTTAGCGGCCAGCTATTTGGCCGCGCTCAGCATCGGCTCCTTTGCGACGGCCTGCGAAACGAAGTCCATCACCGCACGCATGGGCGGAGTGTTGCGCAGGTCACGGTGAACCACGAGCCAGATGTCGCGGGCGAAACGTGGAACGTCGTCTTGGATTCGGACGAGATCGGGGTCTTTATTTGCGAGAAAGCACGGTAACCCGGCTATTCCGATCCCGGCTCGTGCCGCAATCAGGTGTTCACTGATATAGTTTAGTTCACAGGCCACGGAACGATTGCCGGCAATGCCGAGCAACCACCGTTGTTGCGGCATGTCGGCGTAGTTCTGATCGAAAGAAATGAACTGCCATCTTTCAGGCGTCGCCAGATGAGCATAGTTCCGGTGGGCGTAAAGGCCGAAGGCCATCGTTCCGATCTTCCGTGTCACGCTGCCCGCCTCGCCCGGCTGCACGAGCCGCAGGGCAATGTCTGCTTCGCGGCGGCTCAACGAAACCTGCTGGCCCTGCGCGGAAAGTGAAAGCAGGATGTCCGGATACTCGGTCCGGAAGAGCGCCAATCGCTCGACCAGAAAATGCAGGACCAGAACCGGCGGCGCGCTCAGCGTAACCCGGCCGACCAATGGAGCATGGGCGGCCGCCGCCAAGCGCGCGATTCCGTGGGCGCCGGCCTCCATTCCTATGGCCCGATCGAGTACGTGCTTGCCGGTCGCAGTGAGACGGCAAGATCGCGGGAGGCGATCGACAAGCCGCACGTCGAGGGCGGCCTCAAGCGCTGCAAGCCGCCGGCTGACCGTTGCGTGATCCACTTTCAGATCGCGGGCGGCACCTGAGAGCGTGCCGCATCGTGCCACGGCCAGGAAATACCGGATGTCTTCCCAATCGAGCATCTGTGCAAAATCTCAAAGATCAGCGGCATATATATAGAGTTTTCGCATAGATCGCAGAGGCGTAATTTTTCTAGCCGAAACCATTTTCCGGATCGTCTCAACGGCGAAAACCAAAGCCGAGTGAAAAAGCACCGAACATCATGCCAGGACAACGCTTCGGGGTTGGCATCATCGGCGTGGAGCCGGGCAGGAGTTGGGCCGCACGAGGCCACATTCCCGCTCTCCGCGCTCTGTCCGACACCTTCGAAATCATCGGCGTCGCCAATACGACCAAAACCAGCGCGGAGGCGGCTGCCGCCGCGACCCGCCTGCCGAGAGCCTTTGCCAACGTCGCTGAACTGATCGCGGCTCCAGAGGTCGACATCGTCACCGTGGCGGTGAAGGTGCCTCCTCACTTGGAGATCGTGAGAGCCGCGATCGCCGCGGGCAAGCACGTCTATTGCGAATGGCCGCTTGGGAATGGGCTCATCGAAGCCAAGGAAATGGCTGCGCTCGCGCAGGCGAAAGGGGTGCTGGGCGTGGTCGGAACCCAGGCGCGTGTCGCTCCGGAAATCGAATATCTGCGACACCTAATCGCGGACGGCTTCGTCGGCGATGTGCTTTCGACCACGCTGGTTGCACGGGGTGGCGCTTTGCAGGGAGGCGGCAGCATTCCCGACAAGAAGACCTGGGCTTATTTGCTGGACCGCGCCAACGGTGCCACGCTGCTGACCATCCCGGTGGGCCATACACTGGCGGCTCTCGGAGACGTGCTCGGTGAAGTCGCGGAAGTGTCTTCGGTATTGGCCGTCCGGCGACCTACTGCACTCGCGATCGATACGGGAGAAACGCTGCCCGTATCGGCGCCTGATGAGGTGCTGGTCAGCGGTGTGTTCGCATCCGGCGTGCCCCTCTCCATTCATTATCGCGGCGGCGCGGCGAGGGACAGCGACGGCCTGTTCTGGGAGATCAACGGCACGGAGGGTGACATCCGGGTTTCGGGGGCGTCGGGTCACACGCAGATGGTGCAGCTTTCCCTCAAGGGCGCACGCGGGGGCGAGAAGACGTTCCGGCGGCTGAACGTTCCCGCTTCATACCGTTCCGGCTGGCCGAAGGACCCGGAGCCGGGCAATGTCGCCCGCGTCTATGCTCGGATGGCTCGCGATCTGCGCGAGGGCAGCCGCACGGCGCCGAGCTTTAAAGATGCAGTCACCGTGCATCGTATCATCGACGCAATCGAGAGAGCAGCCGAGAGCGGATGTCGCACCACGCCGTGATTCTGATGAGGAAACTCAGGCCAAAACCCGGCAACCGCTGGATAGGACAGAGTACTGCCGGATACTGTGGCGTGGCGTAGGCTGGCGGACGGGGTGGGATTCGAACCCACGGTACCCTCGCAGGTACGCCGGTTTTCAAGACCGGTGCCTTCAACCGCTCGGCCACCCGTCCGTCCTGTGACAAGTGCCTTCTTACGGCCCCGGGCGGACCAGGAAAAGCGCCGATCGGCCGCGAACGGCCCGCGGCCGTCCCGGCACGGTAATTCGGGCACCGCCGCACCCTGATTCGCCGTTGGCGCGGCCGGCGGCAAGCCGTCGCATCCCTTCCGCACCGCACAATTCCCCGCCGTAAACCAAGTTGGGCCGTTTGTTGGCGGAAAAATGCCCGTGCGACGGCGAGCCAACTTGCAAAACGCCCCATGTTTTGGTCATCTGCCAGGGTCAGTCTTAACGGCTCGTTAAGAGATGCTGCCGCCTCATGGGCAGTGGCAGGGGATTCGGCGGTAACGAGGGGCGCGGGTGGCTTTCCCGGGCAAATTTGAATTGCGGGGTGGGGCGGTCGACGGCCGTACCACTTTTGTGAGGGCATGAGAGGCGCTGCGGCCCTGCGCGGTTTCGCGCTCGCCGGCGTTGCCATGCTTTTGGCATCGTGCAGCTTCGTCCCGAACAGCATCACCACCGCGACCAAGGAATATTTCAGCCCCGATACCTACGGCGCCGCCAGCCCCAAGGTGGTGGCTGCCAATCGCCACGTCCCCAGGGGCGGCGGCCACTACATGGTCGGCCATCCCTATCGGGTCGCCGGCAGGACCTATATTCCGCGCGACAACCCGCACTACAGCAGGGTCGGGCTGGCCTCGTGGTACGGCTCCGCCTTCCATGGCCGGCTCACCGCCAACGGCGAGGTCTATGACGTCAACGGCCTGACCGCGGCCCATCCGACGCTGCCGCTGCCGAGCTATGTGCGGGTGACCAATCTCGAGAACGGGCGCTCGCTGGTGGTCCGCGTCAACGACCGCGGGCCGTTTGCCCACGACCGGCTGATCGACGTTTCCGCCCGTGCCGCCGACATGCTCGGCTTCAGGCAGGAAGGCACCGCCAAGGTCCGCGTCGACTATGTCGGCCCGGCCCGCATGGACGGGCGCGACGAGCGGATGCTGGTCGCCTCCTACCGGGGACCGGCCGGGGGAATGCCCAGCTTTGAAGACAACCGCTTGGCGACGGCCGGCATGATGGTCGCCTCGGCAGCGCCTGCGCCGGAGCCGGAGTTAAGGCCGGCGGTCGCCGACGGCGAGCCGCTGACGCTGACCCCAGCGGTGACCACGGCCTATGCCGACCCCACCGACAACCTCGGCGCGCTGATCCTGCGCAGCGGGTTGACCCGCTCCTATGCCGAAACGGCCCCGCCGGCGCCGGCCTTGGCTGCCGCCACCGAGCTTTCCACCCACGATCTGACCACGGCGCTCACTGCCGCCGCGGCGCGCAAGGCTGAGGAACTGTCCGCGACGCGCACCGCCGGCACGCCGGCCACCATCCAGCTCGGCTCCTTCTCGACGTCCGAGAACGCCGAGCGCGTTGCCGCCGCCTTCGGCCGCTACGGCCAGACCGACATGCAGTATCGCGTCTCCGGCGGGCGCACGCTGCAGGTCGTCTCCGTCACCACCGACGGTTCGGTTCCGCCCGCAGGCGGTCATTGACGCGGCTGCGGCCAACGGGCTGCAGGGCGCCTTCGTCGTCACGCGCTGAAGCCGGCCGGCTATTTTCCCCGTTTCGTCTGCCAAACTGATGCCCGGCGCGATTGATTTGTCCGCGCCTGCGCTGCTATGCACGACAGGGGGCAGGAAAGCGGAGAGCCGATCATGCAGCGGCCGAACGCCGGGCTCCTGAGCCCCGCCATTTCTCGCCAGCGTATCGGCTGGCGGCGCCTGACGATGGCTCTCGCGGGCGCCTGCTGCTCGGGCGTCGGCCACGCCGCCGCGCAGAACTTTCGAGACGCGCGCCGAGCACGCGCTGCTCATGGACGCCGAGACGCGAGACCATCCTCTTCCAGAAGGCGGCGGACGTGCGCATGCCGCCGGCGAGCATGGCCAAGCTGATGACCATCGCGGTCGTCTTCGACGCCATCAAGGCAGGCCGGCTCAGCCTCGACACCGAGTTCGAGGTTTCCGAGAACGCCTGGCGCAACGGCGGCGCCAATTCCGGCGGCTCGACCATGTTCGCCAAGCTCGGCTCGACCATCAAGGTCTCCGACCTGATGCGCGGCATCATCATCCAGTCGGCCAATGACGGCTGCATCACCATCGCCGAGGGCATGGCCGGCACCGAGGCGACCTTCGCCAACCTGATGAACGCCGAGGCGCGCAAGCTCGGCCTGACCAACTCGCACTTCACCAACGCGACCGGCCTGCCGGACCCGAACGAATACGTGACCGCGCTCGACCTCGCCAGGCTCGCCCGGCACATCATCTATGACGACTCCGGAGTTCTACCCGATCTTCAGCCGAGACCGAGTTCACCTGGAACAAGATCCGGCAGCACAACCGCAACCCGCTGCTCGACATGAACATCGGCGCCGACGGGCTCAAGACCGGCTACACCGACGACTCCGGCTACGGCCTGGTCGCCTCGGCGGTGCGCGACGGCCAGCGGCTGATCATGGTCATCAACGGCACCAAGAGCGAGAAGGAGCGGGCCGAGGAGGCGCGCAAGCTGATGGACTGGGGCCTGCGCGCCTTCGAGAAGGTGCAGCTCTTCCGGCAAGGCGAGGTGATCGCCCGATGCCAGCGTCTTCGGCGGCGAGCGAATCGCAGCGTCGGCCTCATCGGCAAGGGCGGGGTCGACGTGTTCCTGCCGCGCGGCTCGCGCGACCTGATCAAGGGCCGCATCGTCTATCAGGGCCCGGTGCCGGCGCCGGTCGACGGCCGGCCAGGAGATCGGCAAGCTGCAGATCACGCTCGGCCACGACGTGCTGCGCAAGGCGCCGGTCTATGCCGACGACGACGTCGGGCGCGGCACCATCCCGCAGCGCGCGCTTGACGGTCTGAAGGAGCTGCTGCTCGGCTGGTGGTAGGCGGCGGGCGCTCTCCTGTATCAACGCGATCATGGCCGGCAGGTTCATCACGTTCGAGGGCGGCGAGGGGGCCGGCAAGTCCACCCAGATCCGGCTGCTCGCCGAGCGTCTGAGCGCCGCCGGCGACACCGTGGTCGTGACCCGCGAGCCGGGCGGCACGCCGACTGCCGAAGCGATCCGCCGGCTGCTGCTCTCCGGCGCTCGCCGAGCAGCTCGGCGGCGAGGGCGAGGCGGTGCTGTTCGCCGCGGCCCGCGCCGATCATGTCGAGCGCGTCATCCGCCCGGCGCTGGCCGCCGGCCAATGGGTGCTCTGCGACCGCTTCATCGAATTCGACCCGCGTCTATCAGGCCGACGCCGACGCCGGCCTTCTCGACGCGCTCGACCGGGTCGCGGTCGGCGACACGCGGCCGGACCTGACCGCTCATCCTCGATGTGCCGGCCGAGATCGGCCTGGCGCGGGCCGCCGAGCGCATGGCGGCCGCCGGCACCGAGCCCGACCGCTTCGAGCGCGACGACATCGCGCTGCACGAGGCGCGCCGGCAGGCCTTTCTCGACATCGCCGCCGCGAAGCCCGAGCGCTGCGTGGTGATCGACGCCGGCCACCCGAAGGCGGAGGTGGCCGGGGCGATCTGGCGGGCGGTCGAGGAGCGGCTCGTGCGCCGCCCGGCGCGGCAGGAGGGCTGATGGCCGCGGCCGACGCCAGGACGTCCTCCGCTTCGACGCGGTGGAGGGCTGGCCGGCGCCGGAGGAACGCGCCGAGTGGTTCGGCGATCCGGCGGCCGAGCGCGCGCTGCTCGATGCCTATCGCGGCGGCCGCATGCATCATGCCTGGCTGATCGGCGGCCCCAAGGGCATCGGCAAGGCGACGCTCGCCTACCGCTTCGCCCGCTTCCTGCTCGCCCATCCCGATCCCGCGGCGCCGGCGGTGGCCGCGGCCACCGACCTGTCGCTTGCCGGCGAGCCATCCCGCCTTCCGCAAGGTGATGGCCCGCGCGCACCCGAACCTGCTGGTGCTGGAACGGCCGCTGGACGAGCGCACCGGCCGCTACAAGAGCGAGCTGACCGTCGACGAAATCCGCCGCACGGTCTCCTTCTTCGGCACGACCAGCGGCGAGGCCGGCTGGCGGATCGCCATCGTCGATCCCGCCGACGACATGAACGCCAGCGCCGCCAACGCGCTGCTCAAGGTGCTGGAGGAGCCGCCGGCGCGTTCGCTGTTCCTGATCGTCAGCCATGCGCCGGGCAGGGCGCTCGCCACCATCCGCTCGCGCTGCCGGCGGCTGGATCTGGCGCCGCTCTCCGCCGACGCCATCGTTGTCGGCGCTCACTGCCGGGGCGCCGAGGCCGAGCCGGCCGACCTGGCGCTGGCCGCCGGACTCGCCGACGGCAGCCTCCGGCGGGCGATCCTGCTGGCCGAGCACGGCGGCATCGACACCTACCGGGCGCTTGCCGGCCTGCTCTCCCGCCTGCCCGACATCGACATCGCCGCCATGCACGACTTCGCCGACAGCGTCATCGGGCGCGGCAACGACGACGGCTGGGACGGCTTCCTCGACCTGCCCGGCGGCCTGGCTGAACCGCCGGGTGCGGGGCGAAAACGAGCCGGAAACCGGCATTCCGCTGCGCCCGGCGGCGGCCGCCGCGCCGCTTGAAAGGTGGGCCGAGGTGTGGGAAAACCTGCGCACTTCGTCGGCACTGACCGACGAATACAACCTCGACCGCAAACGAACCGTCCTGACGATCCTGATGAGCCTCGCCCGCGCGACCCGAATGTGACGCTTCCTCACGGCCCCGCATGTCGCGGCGCTGCCGGCATTCATTTGTCCTCCACGCGCGAAATCCAACAAGGCGAGACGGCGATGCAAGCGCCAAAATTCTACATCACGACCGCGATCTCCTACCCGAACGGCGCGCCCCATATCGGCCATGCCTACGAGGCGCTGGCGACCGACGCGATTGCCCGCTTCATGCGGCTCGACGGCTACGACGTCTATTTCCTGACCGGCACCGACGAGCACGGCATCAAGATGAAGCAGACGGCGCCAGCGCGAGGGCCTGGAGCCGCGCGCGCTCGCCGACCGCAACGCGCGCGCTGTTCAAGGAGATGGTCGCCGCGCTCGGCTGCTCCAACAACGACTTCATCCGCACGACCGAAGAGCGCCACCACCGCTCGTCGGAGGAGATCTGGCGGCGCATGGAGGCGAACGGCGACATCTACAAGGACACCTACGCCGGCTGGTACTCCGTGCGCGACGAGGCCTACTACGCCGAATCCGAGACGGTGGTGAAGGACGACGGCGTTCGCGTCGGCCCGCAGGGCACGCCGGTCGAGTGGGTCGAGGAGGAGAGCTACTTCTTCCGCCTCTCCGCCTATCAGGACCGGCTGCTCGCGCACTACGAAGCGCACCCGGAGTTCATCGGGCCGGACGAGCGCCGCAACGAGGTGGCGAGCTTCGTCAACGGCGGGCTCAAGGACCTGTCGATCTCGCGCACCACCTTCGACTGGGGCATCCGCGTGCCCGGCGACGACAAGCACGTGATGTATGTCTGGGTCGACGCGCTGACCAACTACATCACCGGCGTCGGCTTTCCCGACGAGAGCGCGCCGCTGTGGCGCTACTGGCCGGCCGACCTGCACGTCATCGGCAAGGACATCGTGCGCTTCCACGCCGTCTACTGGCCGGCCTTCCTGCTGTCGGCCGGGATCGCGCTGCCCGAAGCGGGTCTTCGCCCACGGCTTCCTGTTCAACCGCGGCGAGAAGATGTCGAAGTCGGTCGGCAACGTCGTCGATCCCGTTCGCCCTGATCGCCGCCTACGGCCGCGACCCGATGCGCTATTTCTTCCTGCGCGAGGTGCCCTTCGGCCAGGACGGCAACTACAGCCACGAGGCGATCGTCAACCGCATCAACGCCGACCTCGCCAACGACCTCGGCAACCTGGCGCAGCGGTCGCTGTCGATGATCGCGCAAGAACTGCGGCGGCGTGCTGCCGGCGGCGGCCGCGCTTACGCGCCGAGGACGAGGCGATCCTCGCCCACGCCGACGGGCTGCTCGGCGTCTGCCGCGAGGCGATGAAGACCCAGCAGATCCATCAGGTGCTGAACGCGGTGTGGGCGGTGGTCGCCGAGGCCAACCGCTATTTCGCCGCCGCCGCGCCCTGGGCGCTGCGCAAGACCGATCCGGCGCGCATGGAGGCGGTGCTCTACGTCACCGCCGAGGTGATGCGCCAGGTCGCCATCCTGGCCCAGCCGGCGATGCCGGAGGCGGCGGCGAAGCTGCTCGACCTGCTCGCCGTTCCGCCGGAGGCGCGGGACTTTGCGGCGCTCGGAAAAGGCGGGCGCCTTGCATCTGGAATAGTATTACCGGCACCTGTTCCTGTATTCCCGCGCTATGTTGAGGGCGAGGACAGGCAAGCCGGCTGAACCGGCCGGACGCGGAAGCGATGACACACGACCACAGCCACGGCGGACACAGCCACAGCCACGGCGACAACGAGCGCCGCTGTTCTGGGCGGCGCTCATCACCGGCGGCTTCATGCTGATCGAGGCGGCCGGCGGGCTGTTCGCCGGCTCGCTGGCCTGCTCGCCGACGCCGGCCACATGCTCACCGATTTCGCCGGCCTGTTGCTGGCTTGGCTGGCCTTCCGCTTCTCGCATTGGCCGGCCGACCGCAAGCGCACCTACGGCTTCGAGCGGCTGCAGGTGCTGGTCGCCTTCGGCAACGGACTGGTGCTGTTCGTCATCGCCGGCGGGATCGTCATCGAAGCGGCGCGCCGCCTGATGTCGCCGGAGCCGGTGCTCGGCGGCACCATGCTCGGCATCGCCACGCTCGGCCTTGCTGGTCAACATCGGCATCTTCCTGTTGCTGCACGGCGCCGACCGCGAGAACCTCAACGTGCGCGGCGCCATGGTCCACGTCCTCGGCGACCTGTTCGGCTCGGCCGGCGCCATCGTCGCGGCGATCGTCATCATGACGACCGGCTGGACGCCCGCCGACCCGCTGATCTCGGTGCTGGTCGCGGTCATCATCCTCGAGGAGCGCCTGGCACGTCGTGCGCGATTCCGCCCACATCCTGCTCGAAGGCGCGCCGGCCGGCCTGCGGTCGCCGAGATTGCCGTCGACCTGCAGGCAAACATCGCCGGCGTCGAGGACGTCCATCACGTCCACGCCTGGTCGATCACCCAGGAGCGGCCGATGGTGACGCTGCACGCCCGCATCTGCGAGGCCGCCGACGCCGACAGCACCGTCGTCGCGATCAAGAGCCGCCTCAACGCGCGCTTCGGCGTCGCCCATGCCACGGTCGAGATCGAGCGCGGCGATTGCGCCGACAGTCATGTCGCGCCCAGCTCCGAGGCGCACATGCACGCCCACGCCCATTCCCACGGCCGCATGCTCGTCGACAGCCACTGCCATCTCGATTTTCCCGATTTCGACGCCGACCGCGACGCGGTCGTCGCGCGCGCCCGTGACGCCGGCGTCGGCACCATGGTGACGATCTCGACGCGGGTGGCGAAATTCGCGGGCCTCAAGGCGATCACCGAGCGCTACGAGCGCATCTGTTGCTCGATCGGCACGCATCCGCACAACGCCGCCGACGAGCCGGACGTCACCGCCGACGACCTGGCGCGCATCGCCGACGATCCGGCGGTGGTGGCGATCGGCGAGGCCGGGCTCGACTACCACTACGACAATTCGCCCCGCGAGGCGCAGCGCGAGGGCTTTCTCCGCCACATCGCCGCGGCGCGCATGACCCAGCTTGCCGCTGGTTATCCACGCCCGCGACGCCGATGCCGACGTGGCGCGAAATCCTGCGCGACGAAATGGGGAAGGGGGCCTTCCCCGCCATTCTCCACTGCTTCTCGTCCGGCCGCGAGCTCGCGCATGACCGGCGTCGAGCTCGGCCTCCACGTCTCCTTTTCCGGCATCCTCACCTTCAAGCGCTCCGAGGAGCTCCGCGCCATCGCCGCGGAAATCCCGCTCGACCGGCTGCTGGTCGAGACCGACGCGCCCTACCTGGCGCCGCCGCCGCACCGCGGAACGCGCAACGAACCGGCCTATGTCGTTGAAACCGCTAAGGTTTTGGCCGAGGTCAAGGGCATCAGCTACGAAGCCCTGGCGGCCGCGACCAGCGACAATTTCTTCCGTCTTTTCAACAAGGTACCGCGAGGCGTGAGCGCCCGTCTGCGGGCCACGATCCTGGGCTGCGGCTCGTCGCCGGGCGTGCCGCGCATCGGCAACGACTGGGGCGCCTGCGACCCGCAACGAGCCACGCAACCGGCGCACGCGCTGTTCGCTGCTGCTCGAGCGGTATCGATGCCGGCGACACGCCGACGCGGGTGCTGGTCGATACCGGCCCGGACATGCGCGCCCAGTTGCTGGCGGCCGACGTCGGCTTCCTCGACGCGGTGATCTACACGCACGCCCATGCCGACCATATCCACGGCATCGACGATCTCAGCGCCTTCTGGCAGTACCACGCAGCGGCTGGTCGACATCTATGCCGACGACGAAAACCCGGGCGCATCTCGAACGCGCCTTCGGCTACTGCTTCGCGCGGCCGCCCGGCAGCTACTATCCGCCGATCCTGAAACATCATCCGATGGCGGTGGGCGCGCCGCTGACCGTCGCCGGCGCCGGCGGGCCGCTGACCGTGACGCCGTTCCGCCAGCTCCACGGCGATATCGACTCGATCGGGCTGCGCGTCGGCGGTCTGGCGTATTCGCCGCGACGTCAGCGACGTGCCGGAGAGCCTCGCTGCGGCATCTGGCCGACCTTGATGTGTGGATCGTCGACGCGCTGCGCTACCGAAGCCGCACCCGAGCCATTTCAGTGTGAGCGAGGCCATCGACTGGAGCCGGCGGCTCGGCGTGCGCCGCGCGGTGCTGACCCACATGCACATCGACCTCGACTACGCCACGCTGAAACGCGAGCTGCCGGAGGGCGTCGAGCCGGCCCATGACGGCATGATCATCGACCTGCCGCTGGACTAGCAGCTCAAGGGCGCGCCTCGGCGCGTCCATGCTCAGCCACGCCGGGCGGGCGCCGTGGTCCTGCGCATCTGCTCGAGCTCAGGAAACGGCTGATAGGAGATCGGGGGGCCGCTGCATCCAGCCGTCGGCTCCTGGGTCACATTGGCGATCTGCCCAACCTCATCGAAAACGAAGGTCCATTCCTCGGTCCCCACATAAGCTCCGGACCGGTTCCTGGTATTGATGCGCAGGCATACCACCGTTGCTTCGCCTCCGTTCTGCACGCCCACGAAGCGGCGCTGCGGCTGCGAAATCCTTGCACTGCCGAACGAATAGCGGTCCCTGGCGTCAGCCCAGACCCTGGCGGCCATGTCCGCCCGATAGCTCGCCGGTAGCGATGGCGCAGGACCGACCGCACCATTCGAACCGACGAACGCAGATTGCCCAGGATTGCCAGTGACCGCATAGCAGCCGCCCAGCAACACGCACAGCGCCGCAGCCATTGCACGCCGTCTCATCGCGCCCCCCGGAGAAACGCATCGGCCGCATCCTCGCTCAACGCGTGCATTCTGCTTGCTTCGCACGGCCGAGTAAAGCTCGCCGATGGCAAAATATTCCATAATATATCTTATGCGACTTTCATGTGGGGCGAAGGATCCGGGCTGATATCGGCGCCGATCCGTCCCCTCGGGCAACCGTCCTCCGATCGCTACGGCGCCGCGTTCGATGCGCACCGCGCCTCAGCGTCGGCGCCCATTGGTTGCTGGTCATCGCGCGATGGTCGCGCAGTCATCAGTTCCGAAACCGCGTCGACATCCACGCTGCGACGTCGGCCACGAAGCGCGGTGCATCGCGGAGATGCACGCACTCGCAGGTCGCCACTGCGGCTGAAATCGAATCCTGATCGGCAGCGACCGCAAAGGTCGTGGGCGCGTCGGTATCCGCCATGGCGAGCAGCGAGCGCTCCTCCCCGGCAATCAGCAATCCGATCATCGAGACGCCGACCGCAGTAGCGACGTCCGGGATGGCGGTGCGTGGACCGTGGCCGGCGGCGATCTGTTCCCAGTCG
Organism: uncultured Alphaproteobacteria bacterium; assembly: GCA_963782045.1. Lineage (GTDB taxonomy): Bacteria > Pseudomonadota > Alphaproteobacteria > Rhizobiales > Kaistiaceae > CAVSRC01. The sequence goes on along the minus strand of CAWAIR010000018.1, from coordinate 205,620 downwards.
GGCCGGACTTCCCCCGGCAGCGCCGGTCGCTCCCATTCGCAACGAAACAGGCAGCTGATCGCCGGTTCGCGGATCGTCGCCATCGGCCTCCAGGCCGGCGGCAGATCGGTCGGCCGGGATTTGACCGCAAGGCCGAAGATGTCAAACTTGAAGACGACCTCTTCCCAGGCGACCGCGAGCATGGCCTGGGAATGGGCGTCGAGCAGCAGGCAGTCCGGCAGCAAGCGCTCGCTGTCGTCGCGAAGGACCGTCACGGTGCCGCGGAGCGCCGCGAGCCTGCGAAACTGGGCCTCGTCGGGCAGAAGCGTTGCTGTTGCCACCATGGCGTCGGATGATCCCACCGGGTTTGCACAAGTGTCTTCTGCGCAGCGGTATCGCGCCAGGAGGTTTCGCGCTAGGTCTTCGGACAATTCGTTAATGCCATTGCGCGACCGCCTGACCGGCGGACTGCGGCTTTCCCTCGGAGCCCCTCTATGACACCCTCACGCGACATCTCGCGGCTGATCGAGATCATGGCGGCGCTGCGCGACAAGGAGACCGGCTGCCCCTGGGACGTCGTACAGGACTTCTCGACCATCGCGCCCTACACGATCGAGGAAGCCTATGAGGTGGCCGACGCCATCGCCCGCGGCGACATGGACGACCTCAGGGACGAGCTGGGAGACCTCCTCCTCCAGCCGGTCTACCACGCCCAGATGGCGGCCGAGGCCGGCCAGTTCACGTTTGGCGACGTGGTCGAGGCGATCACCACCAAGCTGATCCGCCGTCACCCGCATGTCTTCGGCGACGCCGACGCGCGCGCCGCCGGCGCCGCCAAGGGCTTCTGGGAGAAGGCAAAGGCCAAGGAGAAGGCTCAGCGCGCCGCCGAAGGGCGCGCGGCGCCCGAGGGGCTGCTCGACGGCATTGCCGCCGGCCTGCCGGCGCTCATCCGGGCGCACAAGCTTCAGGCCAAAGCCTCGACGGTCGGCTTCGACTGGAACGACGCCCGCCTGGTGCTCGCCAAGATCAAGGAGGAAGTCGGCGAGATCGAAGCCGAACTCGACCGAACGGAGACCGACCGCGAGGCCATGGCCGGCGAGATCGGCGACCTGCTCTTCGCCGTCGTCAATCTGGCCCGCCACCTGACGGTCGATGCCGACCAGGCGCTGCGCGGCACGAATGTGAAGTTCGGGCGGCGCTTCGCGGCCATCGAGGCGGCGCTGGCGGCCGAGGGGCGCACACCGACCGAAGCGAGCCTCGACGAGATGGAGGCGCTCTGGCAGCGCGCCAAGGCGGCGGAATAGCGGCGGGCGACTGTTGTCCCGGGGGCACGGCGCGGCACGGAGTGGCGCGCCGTAGACCCCGGATCCAGAGCGCTTCTTGGTCAGATAGAAGCAGTTCCGTTTCTCGGTCGAGCCGGGATCGGCGTTGGGCGCGCGCCGGTCGGAAACCCGAAGGGACGGGCGCTTTTGCGCCATTATCGTCGCCGCCGGTCTCGGCCGTACCCCGGGTGCGCCCGTCGCCCGTCGGCTTGATCCTGTCGCAAAATCGCTCCAGCGCACCGTGGCACGCTGCGCTGCATCCGGGGAACGGAAAAGTGGCCTCCGCTCTCGGCTCCCCGCAATCCGCTTCGCTCCTTGCGGGCTACGTCGCCACCCGGGCGTTGGGAAACGCCTTGTCGAACGCTGCCTGCCTGTCCGGTGCCACGCGGACATGGGCGGTGGTCGATCCGTCGGCATTGTCGCTCCGGTCGAGCACCTCGCCGACCTCGTAGAGCCGGTGGAGCTGGCCGAGTGCCGCCCCCTCCAGCCGCACCTCGTAGGTGCGCCGGGCGGTGGCGACCTTCTCCTCGATCAGCGCCAGCAGCTCGGGCAGCCCCTCGCCGGTCAGCGCCGACACGGCGACCACCGCCGGACCGTTGCCGGCAGCCGCCGGGATCACCCGCGGCGGACGCTGCGCCGGCGGCATCAGATCGACCTTGTTCCACACCTCGATGACCCGCTCGGGCGCCTTGGCCTCGACACCAAGCTCGGCGAGCACCGCGGCGACGTCGCGCGACTGCGCCTCGCTGTCGGCACCGGCGATGTCGCGCACGTGCAGGATCACGTCGGCCTCGGCCACCTCCTCCAGCGTGCCGCGGAAGGCGGCGACCAGCGTCGTCGGCAGGTTGGCGACGAAGCCGACCGTGTCGGAAAGGATGGCGATGGCGCCGTGCGGCAGGGTCACGCGGCGGAGCGTCGGGTCGAGCGTGGCGAACAGCCGCTTGTCGGCGAAGACGTGATCGGCGGTGAGCGCATTGAACAGCGTCGACTTGCCGGCATTGGTGTAGCCGACCAATGCCACCGTCGCCTGGCTGCCCTTGCGGCGCGTCTTGCGCTGCTGGCGGCGCCGCGTCACCACGTCCTCGAGGTCGCGCTCGATACGCGTGATGCGCTCCTCGATCATGCGCCGGTCGGCCTCGATCTGCGTCTCGCCGGGGCCGCCGAGGAATCCGAAGCCGCCGCGCTGGCGCTCGAGGTGGGTCCACGAGCGTACCAGCCGGCTCTTCTGGTAGTTGAGGTGCGCCAGCTCGACCTGGAGCGTGCCTTCGCGGGTCTGCGCCCGCTCGCCGAAGATCTCCAGGATCAGTCCGGTGCGGTCGATGACCTTGGTCTTCCAGGCGCGTTCGAGATTACGCTGCTGCACGGGCGACAGCACGCCGTCGACAACGACCAGATCGATGCGGCCGGCCGCCACCTGCCCGGCGATCTCGTCCACCTTGCCGGAGCCGAACAGCGTTGCCGGCCGCGGGGTTGCGATCGGCACGGCGAGGCCGGCGGCGACGTCGAGGTCGATGGCCTCGGCCAGCCCGACCGCCTCCTCCACCCGCGCTTCGCGGTTGCGCTCGGTTGCGGTGGTGCGGGTCTTGAGCACCGGCACCAGCACCAAAGCACGCGCCCCGGCCCCCGCGGGTGCGACGGCACCCGCGGCCTCCCCAGCCGCCTGCGGGTCGTGCGGAGTGTCGCTCAATCGCTCTCCCGGCCGGTGGTGCCGTTATCCTCGCCCGGCTCGAAGAGCTGCAACGGCGCCCCCGGCATCACCGTGGAGATGGCGTGCTTGTAGACGAGCTGGGAATGCCCGTCCCGCCGCAACAGAACACAGAAGTTATCAAACCAGGTCACGATGCCTTGGAGTTTTACCCCGTTGACCAGAAAGATCGTCAGCGGCGTCTTGTTCTTCCGCACGTAGTTGAGAAACGTGTCTTGGAGATTTTGTGCGCGTTCAGCCATTTCATTCGCTCTCGCGTTCTTGCGGCTTTCGGGATCAGTCGCGTTTTTGTTGGGTCCTTGACCATGATATCGATTACATTCTGCCGGGTGTCAGGCCTCTCGTCACGCGTGAAATTGCCCCAGATGTCAGCATTCTCATGCCCCACTCGCCCACTGCGGCGAGATCGCAGCGTGGTCGTGGAAGAGGTGCCTCAGGCGATTTGCCACCGGCCCGGGCCGGCCATTGCCAATTACCACGCCGTCGATGCTGATGACCGCCGTCACTTTTGACGAGGCCGAGGTCACGAAGGCTTCGCTGGCCACCTGCGCCTCGGCGACGGAAAACGCCCGTTCTTCAATGAGATAGGCCTCGCCGGCGGCTGTATCGATGACCCCGGTGCGGGTGATCCCGCGCAGGATGCCCGCTTCCGCCGAGCGGGTGACGATGGTCCCCGCGGCCGTCACGATCCACGCATTGCTCGATGAGCCCTCGGTGACGAAGCCGTCGCCGTCGACGAACCACGCCTCGAAGGCCCCGGCCTCCTTTGCCTTCTGCTTGGCGAGCACGTTGGGCAGCAGGCTGACCGATTTGATGTCGACGCGCGCCCAGCGGTTCTCGGGCACGGTGATGACGGCAATCCCCTCCTCCGCCCGCTTGGCCAGCGCAGCCGCGTCAACCGAATGGGCGGTCACCACGATCGCCGGCGTAACATCAGCGGGCGGGAAGGCATGGCTGCGCGGGGCGACACCGCGGGTGACCTGGAGATAGACAAGGCCGTCGCGCACCCGGTTACGCCGCGCCACCTCGCGCATCACCACGCCGAGAGCCGCCGGGCGCATCGGCCAGGCGATGCGCAACTCGCCGAGCGAACGCCTGAGCCGCGCCATGTGGCGTGCCTCGTCGACCAGCCGCCCGCCGCGCACCTCGCACACCTCGTAGACGCCGTCGGCGAACTGATAGCCGCGGTCCTCGATGTGAATGCCGGCGTCGGCGTGGGGAAGATAGCGGCCATTGACATAGGCTATGCGTGACATGAACGGAGGTTCCTAGGAGCGCCAGTAGGCGGCGTAGAGCGAGGCGAACAGGACGATGACCTCGATCCGGCCGAGGATCATGGTGACGATCATGGCGATCTGGGCGAGGGCGCCGAAATCGGCATAGGCGGGCCAGTGCGGCCCGATCAGCCATTCCGGCGAATAGAGCGGGCCGATGTTCGAGAAGGCGGCGACCGCCGCCACCATGGCCGCGTCGAATCCGGGCAGGCTGGTGGCCAGCGCCAGGGCGGCGACCATGATGACGACCGCCGCCACCACCAGATTCGCCCAGATCGCCTTCATCAGGTTGAGATCGTAGGGCTGGCGTGCCGAAGCGGGTCGAGCGCACGCTGTGCGGAAAGACCAGCCGCCTCAGTTCGTGCATGGATTGAACCGTCATGGCGCCGATGCGGTAGTATTTGAGGCCGCCGGCGGTCGACAGCGCCGCGGCGCCGCCGATCGCCAGGAACATCACCAGCGTATCGGGGATCGCCGAAAGGCCCCCGGCGCGGGTCTCGAAGCCGGTGGTGCTGACCAGCGATATGGCGTCGAACAGCCCCTCCCCCAGCGCCGCCGCGCAAATTCTCGCCGGCAGTGGAAGGCCCAGGCGTAGATGCACGCCGGCGACCGCCATGACCCCCAGCACCCACCAGGTCTCGCGATTGGCCGAACAGCGCCGCCCAGCGGCCTTCCATAACGCTGCGGTGGAAGACGATGCTGGTCGCCCCGGCGATCATGAACACGGCGATCACGCCCTCGCCCATACGGGCTGCCGTAGACCGACAGGTTGCCATCGACCGGCATGAAGCCGCCGGTCGAGACCGTCGACAGCGCCAGGCAGATCGAATCAAAGGTCGGAATGCCGGAGAGGAACAGCAGGATGATGCATATCCCGGTGAACAGCGCGTAGAGGGCGACCATGCGGCGGAGGCCGCGCGCGATGCGCTCCGGGCCGGCCTCGCTGAAGCCGCCGAGCACCGCCAGGCCGCGGCTGGAGAGGCCGCCGACGCCGGCCGGCGCCAGGATGGTGACGAAGGTGACCAGCGTGGCGAGCCCGCCCAGCCACTGCAATTCGGCCCGCCAGAAGGATGATCGACGGTCCGACGCCCTTCAGCGAGCGGAAGACCGAGGCGCCGGTGGTGGTGAAGCCCGACACCGCCTCGAACAGCGCGCCGATATAGCCGAGATGCCCGTGCAGCGCGAAAGGCAGCGCCGCGATCAGCGGCAGCACCACCCACAGCGCCGCTGTCAGCACGAAGCCGGCCGTGCGATCGAAGGGCGGGCTGCGCCCCTGCAGCGCGAAGAAGATGGCACCCGACAGGAAGCCGGTCAGGCCGGAGACCACCAGGAAATCCGCCGCGGCGCCATCATGGGCGACCACGGAGACCGCCGCCGGGATGAGCATCGCCAAAGCGAGGCCGCCGAAGGCGCGCGACAGGAGGTGGAGAACACCGATCATCGGCGGGCCGGTCCGTGCGCTCGCCCTAGAAGAACTCGAGGCTGACGCGGAACATCTGCTCGAGCTGGCGCACGCGCTCGGCGGTGGCGAACATCACCACGCGGTCCTTGGCGATGATCTGTGTGGCTGCCGTTGGGCACCAGCACCTTGCCGGCGCGGTAGATGGCGCCGATGCGGATGCCGTCGGGCAGCTCGAGCTCGCGCAAGGGTTTGCCGACCAGCGGCGAGGTCTCCAGCGCCTCCGCCTCGATCACCTCGGCGGCGCCGTCCTCGATGGTGTGGACGCCGCGGATGCGGCCGCGGCGGACGTGCTGGAGGATGCGCGAAACGGTGAGCGAGCGCGGGTTGACCGTCGCGTCGATGCCCAGCGTATCGGTGAAGGCGTGGTAGGAGCGGTTGTTGATCAGCGCCATGGTGCTGCGGCAACCGAGCCGCTTGGCCATGACGCAGGCGATGATGTTGACCTCGTCGTCGTTGGTGAGCGCGATCAGGAGGTCGGCGTCCTGGACGTCGGCCTCGCGCTGGATCTCCTGGTCGAGGGCGTTGCCGTGCAGCACTACCGTGCGCTTCAGCGCATCGGCGATGGTGATGGCGCGCTCATGGGTCGATTCGATGATCTTCACCCGCGCGGCGGCGCCGCGGGATTCCAGCGTGTGGGCGACGAACTGGCCGATATTGCCGCCGCCGGCGATGACGACGCGCTTGGCGACCGGCTCCTCGTGGCCGAAGATGCCGAGCGTACGGGTCACCTGCTCGCGGGCGCAGGCCACGTAGACCTGGTCGCCGATCAGCATGGAGTCGGTCGAGCGCGGCACGAACAGCCTGCCGCCGCGCACGATGCCGACGACGATCGCCTGCAGGTCGGGAAACAGCTCGGTGAGCTGCGCCAGCGGCGTGTCGACCACCGGGCAGTTCTCGCTGAGGCTGATGCCGACCACCACCACCTCGCCGTTGGCGAACTCGACCGTGTCGAAGGCGCCGGGCCGTTGCAGCCGACGCAGCACCATGCGGCCGACCTCGATCTCAGGCGAGATGATGACGTCGATCGGCAGGTGCTCGGAGGAGAACAGGTCCGCCCAGTGCGGCTCCAGGTAGCTCTGCGCGCGGATGCGGGCGATCTTGGTCGGCACGTTGAACAGCGAATGGGCCACCTGGCAGGCGACCATGTTGACCTCGTCGTAGAGGGTGACGGCGATGATCATGTCGGCCTGCTCGGCACCGGCCTGGGCGAGCACGTCCGGATGAGCGCCGTGGCCGATGAAGCCGCGCACGTCGAGCGTGTCGCGGATCGCCTGGACGAGCTGCGGCGAGGTGTCGATCACCGAGACGTCGTTGTCCTCGACGGCGAGACGTTCGGCTATGCCGTAGCCGACCTGGCCGGCTCCGCAAATGACGACGCGCATGATGTCCCCGAATCCTTGCCCGCCCTTAGCCTACGCCCAGCGACTTCAACTTGCGATGCAGGGCCGAGCGTTCCATGCCGACGAATTCGGCGGTGCGCGAGATGTTGCCGCCGAAGCGGTTCACCTGGGCGGTGAGGTACTCGCGCTCGAAGATTTCGCGGGCGTCGCGCAGCGGCAGCGACATCAGGTGCTCGCCGCCGGCCCGGCCGGGCGTCGTCGGCAGCATCTCGCCGATCTCCGACGGCAGCATGTCGGCGGTGATCACGTCGCTGGTGTCACCGCGGGTGAGGATCATCAGCCGCTCGACGTTGTTGCGCAGTTGCCGGATGTTGCCCGGCCAGTCGTGCGCCTGGAGCACGGCCATGGCGTCGTCGCCGATGGTGCGCGGCGGCAGGCCCGTGGTGCGCGAGATCTGCTCGGCGAAGTGGCGCACCAGAACGGGGATATCCTCGCGCCGCTCGGCCAGCGCCGGCACGCGCAGCGGCACCACCGCCAGCCGGTGGAACAGGTCCTCGCGGAAAGTGCCCTCGGCGACCTCCCCTTCCAGATCGCGCCCGGTCGACGAGATGACCCGCACGTCGACGGTGACGCGCGTCGTTCCGCCGACGCGGGTGAAGGTCTGGTCGACCAGCACGCGCAGGATCTTGCTCTGCGTCTCGCGCGGCATGTCGCCGACCTCGTCGAGGTAGAGCGTGCCGCCATGCGCCTCTTCCAGGGCGCCGACCCGGCGCGCCGCCCCGTTGGACGGCTCGGTGCCGAACAGCTCCGCTTCCATGCGGTCGGGAACGATGGTCGCCGCGTTGAGCACGACGAACGGCCCGGCCGCGCGCCCCGACATCTCGTGGATGGTGCGCGCGACGAGCTCCTTGCCGGAGCCGGAGGCGCCGGAGATCATGATGCGGCTGTTGGTCGGCGCCACCTTCTCGATCGTGATGCGCAGGTGGTTCATCGCCGGCGAGGTGCCGAGGAGCTGGTTGGCGTCGCCGCTCTTCTCGCGCAGCACCTTCACCTCGCGGCGAGCTTGGAAGCCTCCAGGGCGCGCTCGGCGACCAGCACCAGCCGATCCGACTTGAATGGCTTCTCGATGTAGTCGTAAGCCCCGCGCTTGATGGCGGAGACGGCCGTCTCGATATTGCCGTGGCCGGAAATCATCACCACCGGCAGGTCGGGATGGTCGTGCTTGACCTCGTCGAGCAGCGCCAGGCCATCCATGCGGCTGCCTTGCAGCCAGATGTCGAGGAAGACCAGCGACGGCCGCCGCTTGGCGATTTCGGTGATCGCGGTATCGGCGTCGGAGGCCATGCGGGTGCCGTGCCCCTCATCGGAGAGGATGCCGGAAACCAACTCCCGGATGTCGGTTTCGTCGTCAACGATGAGAATGTCGGACGCCATTGTCAGCCGTCTTTCGCTCCTATGCCACGGGCTGAGGAGCCGCGGCCGCCGTCGCTTCGGCAGTTGCGGCCGGGCCGTCCACGCGCGGCAGGATGATTCGGATGTTGGCGCCGCGGCGGCCGTTCACCTCCGTCGGGGCGTCGAGAAGTTCGATGTGGCCGCCATGCTCCTCGATGATCTTGGCGACGATGGCGAGGCCGAGGCCGGTGCCCTTCTCGCGGGTGGTCATGTACGGCTCGAGCAGGCGGTGGCGGTTCTCGTGCGGCAGGCCGATGCCATTGTCGATGATATCGACGATGATCTGGGCTTCGTCGGCGACGGCGGTGACGGTGATCTGTCCCTGCCCGCGCGTGTCCTCGGGCACCGCCAGCACCGCCTCGGTGGCGTTCTTGACGACGTTGGTCAACGCCTGCCCGATCAGCCGGGCGTCGAACCGTCCGATCAGGGGCGTCTCGGGCAGCTCGACCTTGAAGTCGATATCCGGTTGGGCAGACGCTGACCAGGAACACCGACTCGCGGATCGACTCGGCGAGGTCGCCGACGATGAATGCCGGCTTCGGCATGCGCGCGAACGACGAGAATTCGTCCACCATGCGACCGATGTCGCCGACCTGGCGGATGATGGTGTCGGTGCACTGGTCGAAGACCTCGCGATCCTCCGCGATGGTGCGGCCGAACTTGCGCTTCAGCCGTTCCGCCGAGAGCTGGATCGGGGTCAGCGGATTCTTGATCTCGTGGGCGATGCGCCGGGCGATGTCGGCCCAGGCGGTCGAGCGCTGGGCAGCGACAAGGTCGCTGATGTCGTCGAGCGTGATGACGTAGCCGTGCTCGACCGCATCGCCGCGCTCGGTGGTGACGCGCACGTTGATGGTGCGCTCGCGGCCGTCGCGGTTGATGGTGATCTGGTCGCGATGCTCCGGGCGGAGGTCGCGGAGCGCCGCCGTGACGACCGGCTCGAGGCGGGGCATGAGCTCGGCCACCGGCGTGCCGATCGCCTCGGGCTCGGTGATGCCGAGCAGATGCAGCGCGGTGCGGTTGACGATGGTCATCCGCCCCTGCGCGTCGACGCCGACCACACCGGCCGAGATGCCCGCCAGCACCGCCTCGGTGAAGCGGCGGCGGGCGTCGATCTGTTCGCTGGCGGCGACAAGTTCCTGGCGCTGGCTGCGCAACTGCGCCGTCATGGTGTTGAAGGTCGAGCCGAGGGCACCGACGTCACCGTCCGAATTGCGCGGATTGACCGAGACGTCGAGATTGCCGCGCGACACTTCCTTGGCGGCGTCGATCAGCCGCCGGATCGGCGCCACCAGCCGGTTGGCGAAGCCGATGCCGAGCCAGATCGCCGACAACAGCACCACCACGGTGACCCCGAGGAAGAGAATGGCAAAGGCAACCTGGGTGCCGAAGCGGGTCGCCTCGAGCGTGCGGTACTCGGCGACGTTGTCGTTGGTCATGGCCAGATAGTGCACGACCTTGGGGTCGAGCGGCCGCGCCGCGTAGAGCAGCGTGTTGTCATAGCCCTGGAGCGCGGTGATGCCGCCGATGATGTTGGTGGCCCCGGGCGCGACGATGACCACCTGATCGGGATGGGCCTGGGCCTGCTTGAGCGCCTGGATCACCGGCGGCGGGAAATCCTCGCGACGGGAACTCCGCGCCTGGGTGATCAGCACCCCGTCGCCGGAGACGAGGAAGACGCCGGGCAGGTTGTGATCGGTCGCGACCCCGTTGAGGAAGACGGCGAAGCGGACCGGGTCCTCCTTGTGCAGCGAACTGGCCCGCTCCAGCTCGAGCTTGGCGCCGAGGATGTCGGAGCGCAGCAGCACCGCCTGCTGTTCGGCGAAGGCCTGGGCCAGCGACAGCGAATTGTCGATGATGGCGCGCGTCCGCGTCGAGAACCAGTTGTCGAGGCCGCGATCGAGCGTGACAGATGCGGTGACCGCGAGCAGCGCCGCCGGCAGCACGGCGACCAGGCTGAACAGGGCGACGATGCGGATGTGCAGGCTGGCACCGGCCTGGCCGCGCGAGCGCGCCACCAGGAGGCTGCCAACCACCCAGGCGATGACCGCGACGAGAAAGGCGACCAGCGCGCCGTTCACCACCATGGCGATGAAGACGACGCTCGGGGTGGGCGCGATCGGGGTCAGGCCGATGAGGACAAGGAAGGTGCCTGCGGCCGCGCCGAGGGCCATCAGCACCGCGACATAGCCGGATGCCCGCACGAGCCGGGAGAACTGGAAACCGCGTGCGCCTCGGGTATCGTCCATGACAGACCCTGTCAAAGATGACGATTCCGCCGTCATTCCGATGGTTCGCCTCCGCCCGAGGTCAGCCCGTTTCTTGACTATGGACCTAGGGCAGACTGGCGCCGAATTGCAACAACATTGTGATCAAAAAACCACAGATGCCATCGCCTCCGTCTTTCGACGTATGGCGGATACGCTTGATGGAACAAAGCGCTAGCGTGTGCTGCGGATGATCTGGATGTCGAGCTCGCGGATTTTCTTGCGCAGCGTATTGCGGTTCACGCCGAGCAGCTCCGCCGCCTTGATCTGATTCCCCCGGGTGGAGGCAAGCGCCGCTGCGATCAGCGGGTTCTCTACCTCGCGCAGGATGCGGTGATAGAGGCCGGGCGGCGGCAGGGCCTCGCCGAAGCTCTGGAAATAGGCGTTGAGGTGGCGCTCGACCGACCCGGAAAGTGTCTCCTCGGAGCTGTCCTCGCCGGCCAGCGTGGCGATCGCCGGCTGGTTCAGCTCGGTCTCGACGATGTTCTCGGTGATCGTTTCCTGCGGGTAGAGGGCGGCCAGCCGGCGGATCAGGTTCTCCAGCTCGCGCACGTTGCCCGGCCAGCGGTAGCGCTTCATGCGGTCGACCGCGGCCGCCTCGATGCGCTTGGCCGGCAGGCCCTCCTTCTCGACCGTGGCGAAGAAATGACGCACCAGGTCGGGGATGTCCTCGCTGCGTTCGCGCAGCGGCGGCAGGCGGATCGGCACGACGTTCAGGCGGAAGAACAGGTCCTCGCGGAACAGGCCCTGGTTGATGAGGATGCGGAGATCCTTGTTGGTGGCGGCGATGATACGCACGTCGGTCTTGATCGGCGTGCGGCCGCCGACGGTGGTGTATTCGCCCTGCTGGAGAACGCGCAGCAGGCGGGTCTGCGCCTCCATCGGCATGTCGCCGATCTCGTCGAGGAAGAGCGTGCCGCCGTCGGCCTGTTCGAAGCGGCCGGCGCTGCGTGCCTGGGCGCCGGTGAAGGCGCCCTTCTCGTGGCCGAACAGCTCGGCCTCGATCAGGTCGCGGGGGATCGCCGCCATGTTGATCGGCACGAAGGGGCCGTTGCGCCGCTTGCCGTAGTCGTGCAGGGCGCGGGCGACCAGCTCCTTGCCGGTGCCGGATTCGCCGGCGATCATCACCGTCAGGTCGGTCTGCATCAGCCGGGCAAGCACGCGGTAGATGTCCTGCATGGCCGGCGAGCGGCCGACCAACGGGATGTTGTCGCCGGGCTCATCGCTCGCCGCCTCCGATTGGCGGGTGCGCGGCTCCGACAAGGCCCGGCCGACGATGGCGATCAGCTCCTTCAGGTCGAAGGGCTTGGGCAGATATTCGTAGGCGCCGCGCTCCGAGGCGCGGATCGCGGTCATGAACGTGTTCTGGGCGCTCATCACGATGATCGGCAGTTCGGGGCGCGTCCGCTTGATGCGCGGCAAGAGGTCGAAGATGTTCTCGTCCGGCATCACCACGTCGGTGATGACCAGGTCGCCGTCGCCCTCGCTGACCCAGCGCCACAGCGTCGCCGCGTTGGAGGTCAGCCGCACCTGATAGCCGGCGCGCGACAGCGCCTGATTGAGCACCGTGCGGATCGCCGAGTCGTCGTCTGCCACGAGGATGTTGCCGAGAGGCATCGTCAATCGTTCCTGAAATTGGCGTCGGTGGGACCGGGCCACGCCGGCATCAAAACGCGGAAGATCGTGCGCCGCGGCTGCGACTCGCATTCGATGACGCCGCCGTGGTCGCGGATGATCTTGGCGACCAGCGCCAGCCCCAGCCCCGAGCCGTTGGCCTTGGTGGTGACGAACGGATCGAACAGGTGCGGGATCATCTCCTCGGGCACGCCGGGGCCGTTGTCGCGCACGCAGAATTCGAGCGGCAGCGTCACCTTGCTGGGGTTGCCCGGCACCGACAGGCGATAGCCCGGCTTGAAGGCGGTGGTCAGCATGATCTCGCCGTCCGGCGCGTCGCGGACCGATTCGGCAGCGTTCTTGACCAGGTTGAGGAAGACCTGGATGAGCTGGTCGCGGTTGGCCGGCACGGGGGGAAGCGAGGGATCGTACTCGTCGCTGATCTTGATCGAGCGGGCGAAGCCAGAGCGCGCCAGGCGGCGGACGTGATCGAGCACGGCGTGGATGTTGACCGGCTCGAACTCGATCGGACGCTCGTCCGAGAACACCTCCATGCGGTCGACCAGCTTCACGATGCGGTCGGCCTCGTCGCAGATCAGCCGGGTGAGCGCGCGGTCGTCGCTGTCGACGCTCGATTCGAGCAGTTGGGCCGCGCCGCGGATGCCGGAGAGCGGGTTCTTGATCTCGTGGGCGAGCATCGAGGCAAGGCCGGTGACCGTGCGCGCGGCGCTGCGATGGTTGAGCTGGCGGTCCATCTTGTCCGCCATCGAGCGCTCCTGCAGCACGACGACGACGCCATCCGCCTGATCGAGGCTGGGGGCGGCGTAGATGTCGACGACGCGTTCGCCGCCGTTGCGCGGCGTGCCGATGTCGACACGGTATTCGTTGACCGGCGCGCTGCGCTCGCGCACCTGCTCGACCAGGGCCAGCAGCGGGCTGCCGAAGGGCACGAAATAGGACAGCGGATGGCGGCGGAGCACGTTGGTCGAGGCCTGGAAGAAGGCTTCGGCCGCGACGTTGGCCTCGGTGATGGTGCCTTCCGCCGAGACCAGCAGCACCGGATGGGGCAGCGCATCGAGCAGCGCGGCTGCCGAGCGGCCGCGGGCGATGAGGGCTTCGGCGTTCATGCCGCCCTCCGTTCGGTGGCCACTCCGAACCAGGCGGCGAGATGGCGCAGGACCTCGGCCGGCCGCGTCGCGGTGAGCACCGCGCGGCGGAGCGCCGGGTCGCCGCCCCCTGCCCGCTCCATGTACCAGCCGAGATGCTTGCGGGCGACGCGGCTGCCCAGGAACGCGCCGTACTGCTCGATGAGCGCGTCGTAGTGGCGCATGGCAAGCTCGGCGCGCTCCGGCTCCGTCGGCAGCACGCCGGTGGCGGCGTGATGGGCGATGGCGCCGGGCAGCCACGGCCGGCCATAGGCACCGCGGCCGATCATGATGCCGTCGGCGCCCGACCGCTCCAGAATCGGGCGGACGTCCTCGATGCCGGTGACGTCGCCGTTGGCGATGACCGGGACGGATACCGCTTCCTTGACCGCGCGGATGGCCGTCCAGTCCGCCCGGCCGCCATAGAACTGGCAGCGCGTGCGGCCGTGCACCGTGATCATCCGCACGCCCGCGGCTTCCGCCCGGCGCGCCAGCTCCGGCGCATTGATCGAATCGTGGTCCCAGCCGAGCCGCATCTTCAGCGTCACCGGCACCGGCGTGGCGCGGACCGTCGCCTCGATCAGGCTCAGCGCATGGTCGAGGTCGCGCATCAGCGCCGAGCCCGAATAGCCCGAGGTGACCTTGCGCGCCGGGCAGCCCATGTTGATGTCGATGACGTCGGCGCCGGCGTCCGTTGCCGCACGGGCACCCTCCGCCATCCAGTGCGCCTCACGCCCGGCGAGTTGGATCACGTGCGGCCCGCCGCCGGCCCGCTCCGCCCGCATGGTGGCCTCGGCATCGCCGGTGGCAAGCTGTTCGCTCGCCACCATCTCGGAGACGACGAGCCCGGCGCCGAATTCGGCCGCCAGCATCCGGAACGGGCGATCCGACACACCCGACATGGGTGCCAGAAAGACCCGGTTGGGGACCGTCACCGGTCCCAGAACCAGCGGTTCCGCAAGGTTTTGCATCGCGTCGCCTATTGAATAGGCAGCCTGCCTATTTGCCCACATCTTAGTCAGATTGTGCGCCCGAGCAAGTGCGAAATAGGCGGTTTCGGTCGCCGGTATGCTACAGTCCGGCGGGCGGGATCTCGGGGTTTGTATCATGGATCGCACGTCGGACACTGCTGCACTGATCGTCGCTGCCGGGCGCGGTGTCCGCGCCGGTTCGGGCGCTGTTCCAAAGCAATATCTGCCGCTTGGCGGCCGGCCCATCCTGGCGCGCACGCTGGCAACGTTCCTCGACCATGCGGCCGTCGACCGTGTTCTGGTCGTCATCGGCGAAGGGGATGGCGACTTCTACCGGTCCGTGGCACCGCGACACGACAACCTGATGGCGCCGGTCGCCGGCGGCGAGACCCGGCAGGACTCGGTGAGGAACGGGCTTTCGGCGCTTGCCGGCGTCGCCCCAGGGCGCGTGCTGATCCATGACGCCGCGCGGCCGTTCGCCAGCGCCGCCCTCATCAGCCGGGTCATCGATGCCCTTGGGCGTGCCGATGCGGTGGTGCCGACCGTGCCGGTGGCGAGCACCCTCAAGCAGGTCGACGGCGGCGGCCATGTGGTGGCCACCGTCTCCCGCAACGGCCTGCAAGCGGCCGAGACGCCGCAGGGCTTCGCCTTCGATGCGATCCTGGCCGCCCACAACAAGGCGCATGCCGCCGGCCAGGCGTTCACCGACGACGCCGCGGTCGCGGAGTGGGCCGGCCTGCCGGTCACCGCCGTGCCCGGCGATCCGGGCAACGTCAAGCTCACCACGTCGCACGACATCACGGAGGCCGACCGCCGCCTGACCGCCGAGACGGCACTTGCCCTTGGCGACGTCCGCGTTGGCATCGGCTACGACATCCACGGTTTCGGGCCCGGCTACGAGATCATGCTGGGTGGAGTGCCGGTGCCCTACCGGCGCGGGCTGATCGGCCATTCCGACGCCGACGTGGTGTTGCACGCGCTCACCGACGCGATCCTCGGTGCGCTTGGCGACGGCGACATCGGCGAGCATTTTCCGCCGTCCGACCCGCAATGGGCCGGCGCCTCGTCCGACCGCTTCATCGCCGACGCGGTCGCCCGCGTGGCGGCGCGCGGCGGATTGATCGCCCATCTCGACGTGTCGATGGTTGCCGAGCGGCCGAAGCTCGCGCCCTATCGCGAGGCCATGCGCACGCGCATCGCCGAGATCTGCGGCATCACCATCGACCGCGTCGGCGTCAAGGCGACGACCAGCGAGGGCCTCGGCTTCATCGGCCGCAGCGAGGGCATCTCGGCCCACGCCATCGCCACCATCCGCCTGCCCTTCGGCAGCGAGAGGAGCCTGCCATGACCGACCTTGCCGCCCTCACCCCCGCCGCCGAGGCGCTGATCGCGCTCTGCCGCAAGAAAGGCTACCGCATCGCCACGGCCGAATCCTGCACCGGCGGACTGCTTGCCGGCATCCTGACGGAGATCCCCGGCGCGTCGATCGTGTTCGACCGCGGCTTCGTCACCTACTCCAACCCGGCCAAGATCGACATGCTCGGGGTCTCGCCCGACCTGCTGGCGCCGGGCGGGCCTGGCGCAGTCAGCGAGGACGTGGCGCGGGCCATGGCCGAGGGCGCCGTCGAACGGTCGCAGGCCGATCTCGCCGTCGGCATCACCGGTGTCGCCGGGCCCGATGGCGGCACCGCGGAGAAGCCGGTGGGGCTGGTGCATCTGGCGGTGGCGATCCGCGACGGCGAGACCCGCTATCGTCTGTGCAAGTTCGGCGAGCTCGGCCGCTCGGCCATCCGCCTTGCCGCGGTCGGCTCGGCGCTGGCTATGCTCAACCAGGCGGCTCAGGCGAGCGTGGCGCCGTAGACGTGGTCGGCGCGCTCCTCGAAGGCCGCGGTGAACTTGCGGAAGGCACGTTCGAAGACGCCGCCCATCAGCGCCGAGAGCATGCGCGACTTGAACTCGTAATCGATGGAGAACCCGACAAGGCAGGCGTTGTCGCCGTCCGGCCGGAACGTCCACACGTTGTGGAGGTGACGGAAGGGGCCGTCGAGATAGTCGGCGAGAATCGTGCGCTGCGCCCGGTCGAGGGTGACCCGCGTGGTGAAGGTCTCGCGGAACGCCTTGTAGCCGACCGTCATGTCGGCCACCAGCACGGCACGCGCATCCTCGCCGTGGCGTCCGCGCACGGTCAGCCGCTCGCACAGCGGCACGAACTGCGGATAGGCCTCGATGTCGGCGACCAGCGCGAACATGTCGTCCGCCGAATGGGCGACGCGGCGATCGGTGGAGAACTTGGGCATGAGGCTGGCCCTCTAGGCGCGGCCGTGCCGGGCCTCGCGGGCGGCCTTGAGCCTGGCGAAATCCTCGCCGGCGTGGTGCGATGAGCGGGTGAGCGGGCTCGCCGAGACCATCAGGAAGCCCTTGGCATAGGCGACCGTCTCGAGCGCCTTGAACTCCTCCGGCGGCACGAAGCGCATGACCGGATGGTGCTTGCGGGTGGGCTGCAGGTACTGGCCGATGGTGAGGAAATCGACGTTGGCGCTGCGCAGATCGTCCATGAGCTGGAGCACCTCGTTCCGCTCCTCGCCGAGGCCGACCATGATGCCCGACTTGGTGAACATCGCCGGGTCGAGTTCCTTGACCTTCTGAAGCAGGCGGAGCGACGCGAAATAACGCGCTCCCGGCCGAACCGTCAGATAATTCGATGGCACGGTCTCGAGGTTGTGGTTGAAGACGTCGGGCCTCGCCGCCACCACCGTCTCCACGGCGCCGCCCTTGCGCAGGAAATCGGGGGTCAGCACCTCGACGGTGGTGCCTGGTGCCCGCTCGCGGATCGCACGGATGGTTCTGGCGAAATGCCCGGCGCCGCCGTCGGCGAGATCGTCGCGGTCGACCGAGGTGATGACCACGTGGTCGAGGCCGAGCTTGGCGACGGCGTCGCCGATATGCGCCGGCTCGGCCGCATCGAGCGGCCCCGGCATGCCGGTGGCGACGTTGCAGAAGGCGCAGGCGCGCGTGCAGGTGTCGCCCATGATCATGAAGCTGGCGTGCTTCTTCGACCAGCACTCGCCGATATTGGGGCAGCCGGCCTCCTCGCAGACGGTGACCAGGCTGTGCTCGCGGACGATGGCGTTGGTCTCGCGATAGACCGGCGAGTTGGGCGAGCGCACCCGGATCCACTCCGGCTTGCGGGCGATCGGCGCATCCGGCCGGTGCGCTTTCTCGGGGTGGCGCGGGCGCTCCTGGCGACGGTATCGAGGACGACGACCATGATGACTGCCTGCCGCTCAGGCACGCCGCACAAGGCGGAACAGGCAGATCAGGATAATGCGCGCCGATGGTGGCGACCACCAGATTGCCGAGGATGCCGGCGTAGTTGATGTCGAGCCGCCGGGCGACCCAGCCGCCGATGACCGCGCCGATGATGCCGACCACGATGTTGGCGAAGAGCCCCATCTTGGCGGCGGTGACCTTCTCGGCGATCCAGCCGGCGAGCCCGCCGAGGATGATGGCGAGCAGCCAGTTGATGCCGTCCATGCCGAATGCGATGCGCGGCCTCATGGAACTCCGCCGGTTGTTCAACTCGGCCTATAGCTGGACCCCAGCCCCAACCCGTCACGCGCGCCCGATCGCGGCCATGCGCTCTCCGCAGGGATGCGCCGGATTCCAGCGGTCCGTGTCCTAGATGATGATCCTGGCGATGATGATCACGATCACGGCGCCGACGATCGAGATGACCACCTGCTCCAGGAACGGGTTGCCGAAATTCAGCTTGATGCCGAGCTGGCGGGCGAGGAAGCCGCCGACCAGCGAACCGATCAGGCCGGCGATCAGCCAGGCAATGAGGCTGGCATTGCCACCCACGATGAGACTGGCGACGCCGCCGGCGATGAGACCGATGATGATCCAGGCCAGGATCGATTTGCCCTGCTCGTTCATGGACCCTTCCCTACTTTTCCTTAGCCTCGGGCACCCCGCCCGATTCATTTTCTCGCGTGGCCAGTCTAGCGCCATTTGGCGCGGGACCCAAAGCCGGCCGGCCACCGGCGCCGCTCACGACGCCGGCTTTTCCCCCGCGGCTTCGCCTCTTCGGCCGGCCTGGACGGCTCCGGCTGCGGCTCGGGTGGCGGAGGCGGAGGCGGAGGCGGCGGTGGTGGCGGCGGCGCCGCGGCCGGCCGCGGCGGCGGCGGTGTGCTGCCACGGTCACCGCCCGGCGCGCCTCCGGCGTGCGCAGGCGGCCGCCTGCGGTGCGCACCAAGGCGCCAACGCCGAGCAGCACCAGGATGAGGACGGCAAGCGGCCCGACCCACGGAATGAGCCCGATGAGCGCGATGATGATGGCGCCGACGATGACGAAGAGCAGCGCCCGCGCGATGCCGATCGGCCCCGGACTGCGTACGAAGACGCCGGCCGCGATGCCGGCCGCCGCGATCGGCTGGCCGAAGATGAAGAGCAGCGGCAGCGCCAGCAGCAGCGCCAGCCCGATTGGAATGCCGACGCCGGTCGCGGCCAGGATGATGGCGATCGCCGGCACCAAGATGAGCGTGATGACGGCGATGAGGATGGTCGACACCGGGCGCAGCCGCGCATGGTCGAGCGCGGTCAGGAACAGCCGCCCGCCGAACAGCATCAGTACGATGCCGGACAGAATGGTGCCGAGCACCATGGCACCGGCGAGGATGAAGCCGAAGGACCAGCCGGGAATGCTGTTCCACTCGCGTGGCGGCGCCTTGAATGTCTGGCTGCCGGAGATGACGGCCGCCGGATCGATCTCGGGTCCTGCCGCGAATAGACGGTGAGATCGCCGCCGATGCGGGCCAGCGAGCCGACCACGATGTGTTCGCCGGCAAGCGTCAGCGGTCCATCGGTGCGCCCGTTGAAAACCACCGAGGCACCGGCGAGCCGCGCCCGGCCATGGACGTGGCCGATCATCGAAACGTTGGCGCCGGCTGCGTCGAGCCTGCCGCCGATGTCGGTCTGCGGGCCGATGGTGACGTTGGCGCCGGCGGCGCGCAGGTTGCCGCCGATGGCCGTGTTGACGTCGACCACCGCGCCGGCGAGCCGGGCATCGCCCGCGACCTTGCCGGTGAGGTTGACCGAGGCGCCAGCCGCCGAAACGTCGGCGCCGACCGAGCCGCCGATGGCGACCTTGCCGCCGATCGCCCAGACGCTGCCAACCGCATCCGCCGAGAGAGCGACCGCGGCACCGGCCGCGCGGACGTTGGCGGCGTTGCCGCTCACCGTCACCGCGCCGCCGAAGGCGCGGACGTCGCCGCCGGTGGCGTTGACGGTCACCACCGCCCCGGTCTCGTCGTTGCCGTCCTGCGCCAGACCCCGCATGGCCGGCACGACCACCGCCGCAGCCAGCGCGAGCGCCGTCAGCGTCACCACTCGCCAATCGCTTGTGCATCGCCCTATCCCCAGTCTCGACGCGCCCACGGGAGACGGCACCGCGGCCCCCGGACCGCCTGAACCTCCGGCTCCGATTCGATGGCGACACTAATTCCTTTCGTGCAGCTAGGCGAGAACCTCGGCGATGTCGACCCAGGCGCCGTCCCGCGACGCCGAGAGGATCGACGCGGCCACCAGCGCCAGGCTGTTGAGGTTGTCGGCGCCGGTGGGAAAGCGCGGCGACAGCGTGCCGGTGTCGAGCGCCTCGATGGCCGCCGCCAGCGATCCCGCCCGGTCGAGATAGGGTAGCCGCGGCAGCTTGGGCGCCGCCGGCTTCTGGCCGTATTGGCGGAGCGTCAGCTTCTCGGACTTGCCGGCCGGCGCCTCGCTGTCGCGCGACGACCAGCGGATCTCGCCGTGGGCGCAATCCATGGTCCACTCGCCCGCCCACGGGGTGCGCGGACCACCGCTCATCCACGAGCCGCGATAGCTGACCGGCGTGCCCCTGGTGAACTCGACGGTGACGATGCCGGCGCAATCGTGGGTGAAGGGGCTCCCGGCCGGGTTCCAGGTGATCGCGCTCACCCGTTTCGGTTCGTCGCCGAGCACCAGCCGCATCAGGTCGAAATGGTGGATCGCCATGTCGGCGAGGAGCGGGTCCGCCATCTCCGGGTAGTTATGGCCGAAGGTCGGCGCGTGATAGCGAAAGTCGATGCCGACGGTGCTGAGGGCCCCGAGCGCTTGCTGGGCGATCAGCTCCGCGGCGAGGACCGGCGCCGGGTAGTAACGGTAGTTCTGGCTGACCATGAGCAACCGGCCGCGCTCCGCAGCAATCGCCACCAGCTCCTTCGCCTGGGCGATGGTCGAGGCGAAGGGCTTCTCCACCACCACGTTGCAGCCGGCTTCGAGCGCCTCTCTGACGATGGCGTGGTGCGCCTCGGTCCTCAGCGTCGCCAGGACGAGATCGCATTCGACCGCGGCCAGCGCCTCGGCGAGGCTGGCGAAGCATTGCTCCGGCCTGGCGCCGGCTTCTTTCTGAACGCGCTCCAGCGCCGCCGGGGCGCTGTCGACATAGGCCACGGCTCGCGCGGTGGCGACCGTCGGGACGACCTTCGCCGCCCAGTTGGCGCCCCAGCGGCCGAGGCCGACCTGGATGATCTTGGCCATGAAATCCGTCCTCAGCGAGAGCGGCCTCTAGACGTGGATGACGCGGCCGTAGGCCGCCAGCACGCTCTCGTGCATCATTTCGGAGAGCGTCGGGTGCGGGAACACCGTCTCGATCAGCTCCTCCTCCGTCGTCTCCAGGTTCATGGCGACGACGAACCCCTGAATCAGTTCGGTCACCTCGGCGCCGACCATGTGGGCGCCGAGAAGCTGGCCGGTCTTCTTGTCGAAGATGGTCTTGACCAGGCCGTCCGGCTCGCCCAGCGCGATCGCCTTGCCGTTGCCGATGGCGGGGAACTTGCCGACGCGGATGTCGTAGCCGGCCGCCTTGGCCTTGGCCTCGGTGAGACCGACCGAGGCGATCTGCGGGTTGCAGTAGGTGCAGCCCGGAATCTTCAGCTTGTCCATCGCGTGCGGCGTCTTGCCGGCGATCGCCTCGACGCAGATGACGCCCTCGTGCTCGGCCTTGTGGGCGAGCATCGGCGGGCCGGCGACGTCGCCGATGGCGTAGATGCCGGCAACGTTGGTGCGGCCGTATTGCGTCGATGACGATGCAGCCGCGTTCGGTCTTCACCCCGAGCTTCTCCAGCCCGAGGTTCTCGATGTTGCCGACGACGCCGACCGCCGAGATCACCTTGTCGACCTTCAGCGTCTCGCTCTTGCCGTCCTTGTGCTCGATCACCGCGGTTATGGTGTCCTTGCCCTTGTCGAGCTTGGCGACCTTGGTGTCGGTGTGGATCGTGATGCCGGCCTTCTCGAAACGCTTGCGGGCATGCGCCGCGATCTCCTCGTCCTCGACGGGCAGGATCTGCGGCAGAATTTCGACCACGGTCACCTCGGCACCCATGGTGCGGTAGAAGGAGGCGAACTCGATGCCGATGGCGCCGGAGCCGACGACCAGCAGCGATTTCGGCATCTTGTCGGGCGCCATCGCCTCGAAATAGGTCCAGACCTGCTTCTGGTCGGGCTCCAGACCGGGCAGCGCCCGCGGACGCGCGCCGGTGGCGACGATGATGTGCTTGGCCGAATAGTCCCCTGCGCCGAGCGCCGCCCTTGGGCGGATTGTCCGCCGCCTTGACGGCTGATCCTGCCGGCTTGCGTGATCGTCGCCGAACCCCAGATGACATCGACCTTGTTCTTCTTGAGCAGGAAGGCGACGCCGTTGGAAAGCTGCGCCGCGACGGCGCGCGAGCGCTTGACCACGGCGGCGGCGTCGAAGCTCACATCCTTCGCCGACAGGCCGTAGTCCTTGGCGTGCTCCATGTAGTGGAAGATCTCGGCCGAGCGCAGCAGTGCCTTGGTCGGGATGCAGCCCCAGTTCAGGCAGATGCCGCCGAGATAGGACTTCTCGACCACGGCCGTCTTCAGGCCGAGCTGGGCGGCGCGGATGGCGGTGACGTAGCCGCCGGGGCCCGAGCCGATCACGATCACGTCGTACTGGTCTGCCATGGTGTGGTTCCACCTTGATCTTTCGGCTGGCGGCGTGCGGCGGCCGCGCGGGCGCCCCAGAGACCGGGGCGCCCTCCCCGTCCGGCGTCAGGCCAGCATCGCCGCCGGCTTCTCGATGATAGTCTCTGAAGGCGGACATGAGCTGGGCGCCGAGCGCGCCGTCGACGGCGCGGTGATCGGTCGACAGCGTCACCGTCATGATGGTGCGCATCTCGATCTTGTGGTCGCGCACCACCGGCGTCTCGATGCCGGCGCCGACCGCCAGGATGGTGGCGTGCGGCGGGTTGATGACGGCGGCGAAATCCTTGATGCCGAACATGCCGAGGTTGGAGACCGCCGAAGACCCGCCCTGATACTCCTCCGGGGCCAGCCGGCGGGTGCGGGCGCGGGCAGCGAAATCCTTCATCTCGTTGGAGATTTCCGAGATGCGCTTGGTGTCGGCGTGGCGCACTACGGGCGTGATCGAGGCCGCCGGGGATGGCCACCGCGACGCCGACGTCGGCGCGCTTGTGGTGCAGCATGCCGCCCTCGGTCCAGGTCACGTTGGCGTCGGGCACGCGCATCAGCGCCATCGCCAGACGCCTTGATGATGAGGTCGTTGACCGAGACCTTGTAGGCGGCCTTGCCGTCCTTGTCCCTTGGGGCCGCGGCGTTGATCTGCTGGCGGAGCGCGAGCAGCGCGTCGATCTCGATATCGGCGGTCAGGTAGAAATGCGGGATCGTGGTCTTCGCCTCGACCAGCCGCCGGGCGATGATCTTGCGCACGTTGTCGTGGGGGACGACGTCGTATTCGCCGTCCTCGAAGAGCTTCATGATCTGCGCGTCGCTCATCGATGGCGCGGCAAGCGGCGCCTTCGCCGCCGGCGCGGCAGCCGGCAGGCGCCGCGGCCGGCACACCGCCCGCTTTGGCGGCGTCGATGTCGGACTTCACGACGCGGCCGTGCGGGCCGCTGCCCCTGACCTGCGCGAGGTCGATGCCGGCCTCTTTCGCCAGACGGCGGGCGAGCGGCGAGGCCATGATGCGGCCGGCAGAGCCATTGGTGGACGCTCTTGCCCCCCACCCTGTCCCTCTCCCACCAGGGGAGAGGGGACGCTCGGGGCGACGGCGGCCGGAACTGCAACCTTGGCGGCTGGCGCGGGCGCTGGACCCTCTCCCCCGTGGGAGAGGGTGGTCCCGAAGCCGCAGGCGAGGGACCGGGTGAGGGGGAAGCAGCCGGCATGTCCTTGATCGCGCTCTTGTCCTCGCCCTCTTCCAGGAGCACGGCGATCGGGGCGTTGATGGCGACGTCCTGCGTCCCCTCGGGCACCAGGATCTTGCCGATCGTGCCCTCGTCCACCGCCTCGAATTCCATCGTCGCCTTGTCGGTCTCGATCTCGGCGATGACGTCGCCGGCCTTGACCGCGTCGCCCTCCTTCTTCAGCCACTTGGCGAGGTTGCCCTTTTCCATGGTCGGCGACAGAGCAGGCATGAGGATGTTGATGGGCATGGGCTAGTTTTCCCACTCGTTGCGTTCGGTCGTGCGGCCGGAATCGGTCTGGTGGGTCATCTCCGCCTCAAACATTTCCGCAATGCGCTTGAGCGCCTCGCCCTCGTCCATCACGCCTTCCTTGGCGTAGGCGCGGGCCGCGTGGCGGGCGATATCGACCAGCGCCATGCCCCAAATCGACGGATCGTCAAAGCCGCGCGTGAAGGCGATCGACAAGCCGCCATCGACGACGAAGGCGCGGAGGACTTCCACCGCCTCGTCGTTGACGAGTGCATCGGGAGGAATCGGCTGTTCTCTCGGACCCGCCATCGGCTCAGGTCCGGTAGGTCACGGCTTTGACCGCCGCGATGACCTCGGCGACGTTGGGCAGCGCCAGCTTCTCCAGATTGGCGGCGTAGGGCATCGGCACGTCCTTGCCGGTGACCTTGAGGGCCGGCGCGTCGAGATAGTCGAAGGCCTGCACCGTGATCTCGGAGGCGACGTAGGACGACACCGAGGCGACCGGCCAGCGCCTCCTCGACGGTGACGCAGCGGTTGGTCTTCTTGACCGATTCGACGACGGTGGCGAGGTCCATCGGGCGCAGCGTGCGCAGGTCGATCACCTCGGCCTCGATGCCCTGCCGGCGAGCTCGTCGGCGGCCTTGAGCGCATAGCCCATGCCCACGCCCCACGAGACGATGGTCACGTCCTTGCCCGCCCGCGCGATGCGCGCCTTGCCGATCGGCAGCACGTAGTCGTCGAGCTTGGGCACCTCGAAGGTGTGGCCGTAGAGGATTTCGTTTTCGAGGAAGACCACCGGGTTGGGATCGCGGATCGCCGCCTTGAGCAGGCCCTTGGCGTCGGCGGCGGAATAGGGCTGGACCACCTTGAGGCCGGGGACCGCGGCATACCAGGCGGCATAGTCCTGGCTGTGCTGGGCGGCGACGCGGGCGGCGGCGCCGTTCGGACCGCGGAAAACGATCGGGCAGCCCATCTGGCCGCCCGACATGTAGAGCGTCTTGGCGGCGGAATTGACGATGTGGTCGATCGCCTGCATGGCGAAGTTCCAGGTCATGAACTCGACGATCGGCCTCAGCCCGGCGAGCGCCGCGCCGACGCCGAGCCGGCGAAGCCGTATTCGGTGATCGGCGTGTCGACCACGCGCCTGGCGCCGAACTCCTCCAGCAGGCCCTGGGTGACCTTGTAGGCGCCCTGATACTCGGCGACCTCCTCGCCCATGACGAAGACGTCCGCGTCGCGGCGCATCTCCTCGGCCATGGCGTCGCGCAGCGCCTCGCGTACCGCATGGTGACCATCTCGGTGCCGGCCGGGATGTCGGGATCGGCCGCCAGCGGCTCGCTTCGGCGCCGCGGCCGGTGCAGCGTCGGCGCGCGGCTCGGCCTTCTTGTCGCCGGTTGCGGCGGCCATCGGCTGGTTGCTCTTGGCCGGCCAGTGTCGGCTGCCGGCTTGGCGTTGCAGCGACGGTCGCCTGGCGCTCTCGCCCTCGCCCAGCATCAGCGCGATCGGCGTGTTGACCTTGACGTTTTCGGTGCCTTCCGGGACCAGAATCTTGCCGAGCGTGCCCTCGTCCACCGCCTCGACTTCCATGGTCGCCTTGTCGGTCTCGATCTCGGCGATCACGTCGCCGGACTTGACCGCGTCGCCTTCCTTCTTCAGCCACTTGGCGAGCTTGCCCTCTTCCATGGTGGGCGAAAGCGCGGGCATCAGAACGTCAATCGGCATGGGCTTTCCTCTGATCTCGCCGGCGTCGCTGCGAGGCGGTGCGGGCATGTCTGGTTCTGGCGGTCCCGGCCGCGGGCGCGATTCGCCGCGCCGCATCCTGCCGCATGAAAGTGCCGGTCCCCTAGTGGTAGATGTCGGTCCACAGCGCGGCCGGGTCCGGCTCCGGCGCGGCCTGGGCGAAATCGGCGGCCTGGGAGATCTGGTCGCGCACGCGCTTCTCGATCGCCTTCAGTTCGTCCTCGCTGGCGAGCTTGCGCTCGAGGATGCGCGCCCGCGCCATCTCGATCGGGTCGTGATGCTCGCGCACATCCTGCACTTCCTCGCGCGAGCGGTACTTGGCCGGATCGGACATGGAGTGGCCGCGATAGCGGTAGGTCAGCATCTCCAGGATGTAGGGGCCCTTGCCGGCACGCACCCACTCCACCGCCTTCTCGCCGGCGGCCTTGACGGCGCGCACGTCCATGCCGTCCACCTGCTCGCCGGGAATCGAGAAGGAGACGCCGCGCTTGGACGAGGTTGGTCTGCGCCGAGGAGCGCGTCACCGACGTGCCCATGGCGTAGCGGTTGTTCTCGATGACGTAGACGACCGGCAGCTTCCACAGCTCGGCCATGTTGAAGCTCTCGTAGACCTGGCCCTGATTGGCGGCGCCGTCGCCGAAATAGGTCAGGCAGACGTGGCCGTTGTCGCGATACTTGTTGGCGAAGGCGATGCCGGTGCCGAGCGGCACCGAGGCGCCGACGATGCCGTGGCCGCCGTAGAACTCCTTGTCGCGGCTGAACATGTGCATGGAGCCGCCCTTGCCGTGCGAATAGCCGTTGCTGCGTCCGGTCAGCTCCGCCATGACGCCGCGCGGATCCATGCCGCAGGCCAGCATGTGGCCGTGGTCGCGATAGCCGGTGATCACCTGGTCGCCGTCCCTGATGGCCATCTCCATGCCGACGACCACGGCCTCCTGGCCGATGTAGAGGTGGCAGAAGCCGCCGATGAGGCCCATGCCGTACATCTGGCCGGCACGCTCCTCGAAACGGCGGATGGTCAGCATCTGCGTGAAGGCGTGGAGTTCCTCCTCGTGGCTGAGGGTGGCCGGCTTGGTGGTGATGTCAGCGCCCAACCCGACGGAGGACTGCGCCGACTTGATATCGCTGGCGGCCGCCGACCGTTCGTTTGTCTTGCGCTGGGCCTTGGGCATCCGAGACTCCCTGAACGTGAGCTTGTCGCTTTATTTGGGGCGAAACTAGCGGAAGGCGACCGCCAATCCAAGGTCGCGGTTCCGCCTGGAGCGCAAGGCTACTATGCTGACAAGGCATGCTTATTCCGCACTGCGGCGAAAGCCGGCATGCCTAGGGTGGGGATAACTTATAGCGCAGCGGTCAATGCGGCGCTGCATCCAACTGGATGACGACCTCGTCCGGCCGCATGACATTGAGCGCCATGCGCGCCTGCATGTCGACGACATCGGCGTCGAGGCTCGACGGCCTGACGGTGGCAACCTGCTTGTCCAGGCGGTCGTGCTCGCTCTTCAGGCCGGCCAGTTCCACCTTGAGATGGGCGGCATCGGCATTGAGGCGGTCCATCGCCCAGATGCCGAACGAGCCTGAGAAGGCGTGAAAGCCGAAATAGGCGAGAAAGCCTGCGGCGACGAGCGGCATCAACA
Source organism: uncultured Alphaproteobacteria bacterium (assembly GCA_963782045.1). Classification (GTDB taxonomy): domain Bacteria; phylum Pseudomonadota; class Alphaproteobacteria; order Rhizobiales; family Kaistiaceae; genus CAVSRC01. The sequence goes on along the minus strand of CAWAIR010000018.1, from coordinate 178,227 downwards.
GACGCCGAAGGGGGCTCTTCCTGTACTGACGCGTGATCATGTTCTGGAGGACGAGGCTCTTACCCTGAGGCGGCTTGCTCACCTTGCCCCGGCGGGCCTTAATGGAGGGTTGCGATGCCGACAATTTGCGCCGGCGTCTTCAGGATCTGTTCACGGCAGCGAATGGCCGCCACCCTCGTTAAGAATTACGAGGCCTTCCCGGGTCTACCCTCGCCAAAACGGTGTACCGGCAAACTTTCGGTGACGGCAGCCATGGCAGCTTCAGATCAAATCCGGCGCGCGCAGGCAGCGTTGCGGCGAGATTTCGGCCTGATCGAGATCACTGTGATCGCGGTCGGCGTCGTCTGGTTCTTCGTCGCGGCTGAACTCAATTCGTTCGAGTGGTTCTATCGGGTGACCCGCTCCCACGAGTTCTTTGCAGCTCGACGAGATCGCCAACGCCTTCGCCATCGCCACGGTCGGCCTGGCCGTCATCCTCTACGCGCGGTCCCGGCGGCTTGCCCGCGAGGTCCAGCGGCGCATCCAGGCCGAGCTCGAGGCGTCCATGCTCGCCCGCCACGACCCGCTCACCGGCATCGCCAACCGCCGCCTGTTCGACGAGGAGCTCGGCCGCTGCCTGAGCAGGGCCGCCCGCAGCAAGCAAACCTTCGCCGTGCTGCTGGTCGATCTCAACCGCTTCAAGGCGGTCAACGACATCCACGGCCACAGGGCCGGCGACAAGCTGCTGGTCGCGGTCGCCGACCGGCTGAAGCAGCTCACGCGGCGCGCGGATATCCTTGCCCGCTTCGGCGGCGACGAATTCGCCTTCGCGCTGTGTGGCGCCGAGAAGGAGTTGGCGCAGCGTTTCGCCAACCGCTTGCACGCCGCGCTCGAGGAGCCCTTCGACCTCGGCGGGGTGACGGCGGAGATCGGCGCCAGCATCGGCATCGCGCTCTATCCCGAGGACGCCGGCGACGCCGAAGTTCTGATTCAGCGGGCAGACATGGCCATGTATCGGGCCAAGGCCGGGGTGACCGTCGGTTATGCCTTCTTCGACGCGGCGATCGACGCGGCCGTGCGCCGGCGGGCGGAACTCGAAGTCGACCTCAGGCGAGCGATCGGCACCAACGCCATCGTTCCCTACTACCAGCCGCTGGTCGACCTCGCCCATGGTGGCACCTTCGGCTTCGAGGTGCTGGCGCGATGGCAGCACCCGAGCCGAGGCATGCTGGAACCGGCTGAATTCATTCCGCTGGCCGAGGACCTCAGGCTCATCGGCGAGCTGTCGCTCGGCCTGCTGCGGCGGGCCGTCAGAGACGCCGCCGAATGGGACAAGAACCTGGTGCTGTCGATCAATCTCGCCCCCGCCCAGTTCCAGGACCGACGGCTCGCCGAGAAGATCTTCGGCGTCCTCGACGCTGCCGGCTTCCCGCCGTCGCGGCTGGAGGTCGAGCTGACCGAGACGGCGCTGGTCACCGACATCGAGGCGGCCAGGGAGGCCATCGAAGTGCTCAAGGGCGCCGGCGTGCGCGTTGCCATCGACGATTTCGGCAAGGGCTATTCAAGCCTCTACTACCTGCGCGAACTGCCCTTCGACGTGGTCAAGATCGACCACAGCTTCGTCGGAACCGACCGCACCAATCCGCAGAGCGCCAAGATCGTCGCGGCGGTCATCAGCCTCGGCGAAGCGATGGGACTGACAACGGTCGCCGAAGGCATCGAGGACATGGCCGACGCCGACTGGCTGAAGGCGCAAGGCTGCGCCGTCGGCCAGGGCTTCCTCTATTCGGGTCCGGTGCCGGCGGCCGAGGTGCCGGGGCTGCTCACCATCCACGCGCCGGTCGCCCACCGCAGCGCAGCATAGGCGCAGTCGCTCAGGCGAGATCGTTCCGCGGACGCGCTGCAGCGTGAAACGGTGCAGCGCAAATCCGGGGTCAATGGATCCCTGTGTGTTGCGGATGTGCCAGGATGCGGGTGCGCCCGGGACACGGCCGGCCTGGCGCTCTGTCAGCGCTTGCGGCCGAGCACGCTCTTGCCGGCGAACACCGCCTCGGTGCCCAGCTCTTCCTCGATGCGGATGAGCTGGTTGTACTTGGCGATGCGGTCGGAGCGCGACATGGAACCGGTCTTGATCTGCCCGCAATTGGTGGCGACGGCGAGATCGGCGATGGTCGAATCCTCGGTCTCGCCCGAGCGGTGCGAGATGACGTTGGTGTAGCCGGCCTTGTGGGCCATCTCGACGGCGTCGAGCGTCTCGGAGAGCGAGCCGATCTGGTTGACCTTGATCAGGATCGAGTTGGCGACCCCTTCCTTGATGCCGCGGCCGAGCCGCTCGGTGTTGGTGACGAAGATGTCGTCGCCGACCAACTGGATCTTGTCGCCGAGTTCCTGGGTGGCGATCTTCCAGCCCTCCCAGTCATCCTCGGCATTGCCGTCCTCGATGGAGACGATCGGATACTTGCCGAGAAGCTCCTTGAGGTAGGCGACCTGCTCGGCGGGGCTGCGCTTCTTGCCGCCCTCGCCGGCATAGACGTAAGCGCCGTCCTTAAAGAACTCGCTGGAGGCCGGGTCGAGGGCGATGGCGACGTCGTCGCCGGGTTTGTAGCCGGCCTTCTCGATCGCCTTCACGATGAAATCGATCGCCTCGGTCGCCGTCTGCAGGTTGGGGGCGAAGCCGCCCTCGTCGCCGACATTGGTGTTGAGGCCGGCGTCGGAGAGCGCCTTCTTGAGCGCGTGGAAGGTCTCGGCGCCCATGCGTACCGCGTCGGCGAAGGTCGAGGCGCCGTAGGGCACGATCATGAATTCCTGGAAATCGATCGGGTTGTCGGCGTGAACGCCGCCATTGAGCACGTTCATCATCGGCACCGGCAGGATGCGCGCGTTGGTGCCGCCGACATAGCGATAGAGCGGCAGCGTGTTGGCCTCGGCCGCCGCCTTGGCGACGGCGAGCGACACGCCGAGGATGGCGTTGGCGCCGAGCCGGCTCTTGTTGGGCGTGCCGTCGAGGGCGATCATGGTCTTGTCGATGTGGATCTGGTTCTCAGCCTCCAGGCCGCCGATCGCCTCGAAAATCTCGCCATTGACCGCGGCGACCGCCTTCTGCACGCCCTTGCCGCCGTAGCGCGCCTTGTCGCCGTCGCGCAGCTCCACCGCCTCATGGACGCCGGTCGATGCACCGGACGGCACCGCGGCGCGGCCGAACGAGCCGTCCTCCAGGATTACGTCGACCTCGACGGTGGGGTTGCCGCGGCTGTCGAGCACTTCGCGTCCAATGATATCGATGATCGCGGTCATGAGATCTTCTCCGAGGTGATGCGGTCGTCTGGGTTGTGGTGCCAGCTTCTACAGGAGGGGGCAGGCTGGCGGAAGGTGCGAATTGCCCCGCGATCGCCAGAACGAACGCCCGATGGCGGCCGGCCGGCCAACGCTTTCGGCCACTAGATAGACCATGTCCCCAAGGCCGGTTTTGCGCAGGATCAAGCCGCGCCGCAGGCCGTCGCGGCGACCGAAGAAGCCGGCGCGCCAGCCGGCGCCGGTGGCGACGGCTCAGCCCCGCCAGGGCGCGTTGTCAGCCAATTGACAGGTCGCATGAGTCCACAATGCAGGGCGACGTCCCTCAATTGGGGGAGACGTCCACAAACGGGGGTGATGTCCATGCACAGGCTGCTCATTTCGGCTGCTGCGCTTGCGTTCTTTGCGTTCATTCCGCCGACTTTCGCGGCGGATCTTCAGGCCGGTGCCGATCTCTTCAACGACAACTGCGCGATCTGTCACGGCAACAAGGGTCAGGGGTACCCCCAGAATGTGGTCCCCGACGGCGCCGTGCGAATCAAGAAGCTCGCGGGCGATTCCGCCTATTGGGACTTTGCCGTCTTCAAGAAGGCGGTGGTGGAGGGCAAGGACGATCATGACCGGCCCATGCGGGTCATGCCCGTCTTCGGCAAGACCGGCCTCTATGAGCCGCCGGGCCAGATGCTGACCGACGCAGACCTCCAGAACATCCAGGCCTACATGCAGACCTTCGCCCCGAAGGGCTGATCGCCGCCGGGCGTTGCGCGCTTGCCCCAGCCGGCCAAGCGCGCAACGTCCGTCCCGGTTCCGGAGCGATCGCCGTTTATGTCGGCACGGCCTCTGGGGATTCCTCCGGGGTGTCTTCGGGGAATTTGTAGAGCCAGAGCTGGTACATCGAGACCAGCCATTGGAAGGCGAAGCTCAGCGCCATCAGGACGCCGCTGACGATGATCAGCCAGGCGAAGCTCGGATGGAGCTTCGTCAGGTACCAGGAGCCGATGTCGGTGATCATCATCGCGAACGGCACCGCGATCACGAACGACTTGAGCCACACCGGGCGCACATAGGCGTGGCTGAAGATCACGCCCAGAACGAAGAAAATGAACGTCATGCCGAACAGGTGGATGTGCGAAACCCGCACGAGGGTCGCGATGCTCATCCCCGAATCGGGCTTGGCGAGCGCGGCGAACTTCTCGAAACTGGTGAACAGTGGGGCGCTTGGCTCGGTACCGTCGTGGCAGCGCATGCAGCGGTTATCGACGATGGGCTTGATGTTGGTTTCGAACTGCTGCCTGTCAGCGCCGTCCAGGGCCCAGTCGATGATCGCCCGCCGCTCCCGCGACGGAGCGTTTCCCATCATCGGCCCGTTGAGCGCCAATATGAGCCGGCTGCTGGCGGGATTGCCGCTGTAGGCGATGGCGATGTCGTTGGCGTCGATCCCCGGGTTGCCGTCGAGCCCGGCGTGGACTTCGTACACCTGGATCATCGCGAAGATGTAGCCGACGCCAAGAGTGATGAGGGCCGCCGTGAACAGGGTGCGCAGGCTGAAGGGAAACTCACTGTCGTGCAAAAACATGCGGTTGGCTGGAAGCATTCCGCATCCCCCCTTAGGTGAAATCAGCCCAATTCTAGAATTATCGTAGCTGTCAAATCGCTGACAATCCGCCCCGCCGCACAGAACCGGGCCGGCCTTGCTGCCGCCATCCGGCCCCTTCAGGCCAGTCCGGCAGCGCCTCAGAACCGCGTCGCCCAGCCCTGCGTCAGCTTGTTTTCGAGCCGGATTGCGCGATTGCGCCACACCCGCGACCGGCTGTCGATGGCCACCACGTGAGGGTCGAAGTGCGCATCGAGCTCGGCACGCTTCTCCACGTCGTTGAAGAAGATGGCGAAGGCCAGCCGGTGGCCGGCGGCGGTGTCGATGTAGCCGGCGAGCCCGCGCACATAGGCCATGGTGCCGGTCTTGACGTGCGCCTCGCCCTTCACCCCCTTCCAGCGGATCTGGTGGAGAAGATCGTGGAAGCCGTCGGCGCCGCCGGGAAGCCCGCCGGCCTCCCCGATCATGGCGACGATCTGGCGCGGCGTCGCGCGCGATTTCAGCGACAGTCCGGAATGATCGCCGAGGACGAGCCCGGTCCAGTCGGCGGCGGGCAGCCGCTTCTTCCACCAGTCGACGAGAGCCGCCGCCGACTGCGCGAGGGTGAGCTTGTCCCCGGTCAGCGCGTGGCTGGTGGCAAGGCCGATCAGCTCGGCGGCGAGGTTGTTGGAGTAGCGAAGCACCGGCAGACGCACGATGTCGGCGAGCGGGTCGCTCTGGTGGCTCACCACCTGGCGCGCGCCAGCCGGGACCGCACCGGGGATCGGATCGGGCAGGCTCACGCCCGCCATCGCCGCCGCGCCCCGGAAAACATTGGCGGTCATGCGCGACGGGTTGGCGACCGGCAACCATTCCTCCCCCTTGGACGGCAGGCTGGGCGAGAGCAGCCAGGCATCGCCGGAAGGGGGCCCGCTGCGCACATAGGGCCCGGGCAAAGCATCGGCGGCGAAGGTGATGTTGATGCTGTCGAGCGGCAGCTTCAGGCCATGGCTGTAGGCGCCCGCGGTGGCGACGCGGGCGCTGCCGTTGCTGCTCCAGGCGAGATGGACGCGGTTGAAATTCACCGAAAGCGCGCTGACACCGCAATTGTAGTCCGCCGCCTCCGGCTGCATGGCGTCGATCTGAGGCAGCTCGATCGCTGCCGAGGCGTCATAAAAGAACGCGCCGTTCACCCGGCTGATGCCGCTGGCCGCCAGTTGCTTCGCCATGGCCTGGAGGTCGTCGCCGGTAAGCGACGGGTCGCCGCCCCCGCTCAGCGTCAACGAGCCAGTGAGGACACCATCGGCGACGCTGCCCTGTGCATTGAGCGTGGTCGTGAAGCGGTGGTCGCCGCCAAGGACCTCGAGTGCCGGGACGACGGTGGCGATCTTCGCTACCGAAGCCGGAATGTACGGCCGGTCCGCATTGCGCTCGGCCACCACGCGCTTGTCCTTGAGGTCGATCACCAGATAGCCGACGTCTTCGGCGGCGAACCCGGCGCTCTTGATCAGCGCCTCGTCGGTCTGCTGGGCGCCCGCCCTGGCCGCGGCCGGAGCCGCCACGGCCAGCAGGGCAAGGAAGAGCGACGCGGCGAGGCCATTCAGGCTCGCGCGCCGGGCGATCGCATCGGGGGAGCAGTCGTGGTTTGTCATCGGAACAGAACGCCGGTTTTGGGGGCGGCACCATAAGGCAGCGGCTCTTCCGCGTCGATTGGCGTCAAGTTGGCGGGCCGCCGGCGCGCAATCCCAGGTGACAGCGCCCTCGTCCCCGGCCATCTTCCCGGTCATGGCCGACCTCATCATCACCAATGGCGACAACGCGGCGGAGCTGCTCAGGCTGGCTGGCCGCGAGGCGACCATCGTGCCCTGGCGCGACGTGCTGCACGAGGGGCCTATCGCCCAGGCCGAGCTTGCCGCCGTCAGCGCCGAGCGGGTCGCCTATCTCGCCGGCCGCTTCCGGGTGGACCCGGCCGAGGTCGCGGCCGATTTCGCCGCGCGCGACGGTCTTATCCGCGCCCACCGGGAATTCGAGACGGTCGAGTTGTGGTTCGAGCACGACCTCTACGACCAGCTCCAGCTCGTCCAGGTGCTCGCCTTCTTTGCCGGCGAAGCACCGCGCGACGGCCTCGTTGTGGTCCAGGCCGACGACTTTCTCGGCAGCCAGACGGCCGACACCATCCTCGCCTTCGCCGAGCGGGCGCGCGCCGTCACGGCGGCCGATCTGGAACTGGCGGGGAGCGTCTGGAACGACCTCGCCCAGCCGACGCCGGAGCCCATCGTCGCCCGGCTCGGCCAGACAGAGGGACCGCTGCCGTTTCTCGCCCCGGCGCTGAAGCGCTTTGCCGAGGAGCTGCCGGCGCCGGGCTCCGGCCTTGGCCGCACCGAGCAGACGCTGCTTGCCGGCATCGCCCACGGCGCCATCCAGCCGGGGCCCCTCTTCCATCAGGTGATCGCCGAGGAAGAGGCCGCCTTCATGGGCGACTGGAGCTTCCTCGGCCTGATCGACGACCTCGCCTCCTGCCAGGTGCCGCTGATCGCCGGCCTCGCGCCGTCGCCCGAGGGCGCGTTCGACGGCGCGCGATTGCGCGATGCCGACCTCGGCCTCACCGTAGCCGGCCAAGAGGTGCTGGCCGGCGCGGAGGACCACGTCGCGCTCAACGGCCTCGACCGCTGGTGGGCAGGGACGCGGCTTCTCGGCCGCTCGGTCTGGCGCTTCGACCGCGAGGCCGGCCTGCTTGTGCCGCCAGGCGTTTCCGGCGAATAGGAAGCAATGCCAGGAAAAGTGGAATCCACTTTTCCGTCCGGTATTGCGACAAGAAAGACCCATGGCAAAGAAGACCCTCCAGCTCGGCCGCCCGGTGCCGATCCCCGCCTCGCCCGACAAGGCGGTGCTCGACCGCGTGCCGAACCCGCAGCCCGGGACCAAGTTCCTGGCGCGGTTCACCTTTCCCGAGTTCACCTCGATCTGCCCGGTGACCGGCCAGCCGGATTTCGGCCTGCTGGTCATCGACTACGTGCCGCGAAGCTGGCTGGTCGAATCGAAGTCGCTGAAGCTCTACCTCCAGTCCTTCCGCAACCACGGCGCCTTCCATGAGGACGTGACGGTGACCATCGGGCGGAAACTGGCCGACCTGCTGAAACCCCATTGGCTGCGGATCGGCGGCTACTACAATCCGCGCGGCGGCATGCCGATCGACGTGTTCTGGCAGACCGGCAAGCCGCCGGCCGGCGTCTGGCTGCCCGACCAGGACGTGCCGCTCTATCGCGGACGCGGCTGACATGAACCGCGGGCGGCTGGAAGCCTTCAGCGACGGCGTGATCGCCATCATCATCACCGTCATGGTGCTGGAGATGCACGTCCCCCACGGCGCGGACTGGTCGGCGCTGCTGCCGGTGGCGCCGGTGTTCGTCAGCTACGTGCTCTCCTTCGTCTACCTTGCCATCTACTGGAACAACCACCATCACATGCTGCATGCCGCCCAGCACATCGACGGCAGCGTGCTGTGGGCCAACATGCACCTGTTGTTCTGGCTGTCGCTGGTGCCCTTCGTCACCGGCTGGATGGGCGAGAACCACTTCGGCACGATTCCGGTGGCGCTCTATGGCTTCGACCTGCTCGGCGCAGCCATCGCCTATTACATCCTGGCGCGCAGGCTGGTGGCGGTGAATGGAACGGATTCGCCGATCGCGCTGGCGCTTGGCCGCGACTTCAAGGGCAGGATCTCGGTGGTCATCTACATCGCCGCCATCGTGCTGTCGTTCTTCATGGCGGCGGCCGCGCTCGCCCTCTATTTCGTTGTCGCCGTCATCTGGCTGGTGCCCGACCGGCGCATAGAGCGCGTCGTCCACGAGAAATAGCCGCCGACCGCCGGGGCGGCGGCCCCCCGCGCCTCTTAAGCATGATCGGCGTCCCGGCTTGTCCGCCGCACGCCTCTGTCGAATACTTGTCGCCTTAGAGGTTCCTTCGATCCATGGCACTGCCGGTGGGAGCCGGAGGCGCAACCGATGGACATGACCGTTTCTCCCCCCGTGCTCAACGATGCGGTGGTTTCGCGGCGCAAGCTGCCGCGCGACCTGCGGCCCGAGGACGATCGGCTTTTCCGCCACGAATACGAGGCGGTCATCCCGGCGAGCCTCCTGCTCCGGCTCAACGACGTCACCATCCTGCCCTACGGCTGGTTCTTCGACGGCTGGCGGATCGACCCGGAAGGCTGCGTCAACCGGACGATGCCGCCGCCACGGGTGCACGCCAAGGCGCTCGCCGACCGCCTCGCCGGCTTCTTCCAGCCGCATCAGCGCCGAGAGGAAGGGCTGTGGGTGACCGACCACCGCTCCCGCGCCTACTACCACTGGATGACCGAGGCGCTGCCCCGCCTGCATGTCGCCGCGCGCCATGGCGTCGAGGGCAGGCTGCTGCTGCCCGCCCATTTCGCCCGTCTGCGCTTCGTCGCCGAGACGCTTGCCGCCTATGGCGTCGACCCTGTCTATCTCCCGGCGCAGAAGGTGACGGTGGTGAGCCGGCTCAACGTGGCAACCAGCACGGCGCCGAGCGGCACCTTCTCCGATGCGCTCATCCGCGAGGTCGGGGCGCGGTTGAGAGACCATTTCGCATCGGGCGCGCGGCCGTCGCGGCGGATCTACATCAGCCGGCGGCTCGCCAGCCGCCGCCGCATCCGCAACGAAGACGACCTGTTGCCGATCCTCGCCCGCTTCGGGTTCGAGACGATCGAGATGGAGCGGCTGAGCATTGCCGAACAGGTGGCGGTCTCGGCCGAGGCCGCGATCCTGGTCTCCAACCACGGCGCCGGGCTGACCAACATGATGTTCATGGCGCCGGGCGGCAGGGTGCTCGAGATGCGCAAGCAGGGCGACAACCACAACAACAGCTTCTTCTGCGAAGCCTCGGCCATGGACCTCGCCTACTTCTACATGCTGGCGGCACCGGTGAACTCCCGGCAGTCGGCTCATCTGGCCGACGTCGTCGTCGATCCGCGGGCTTTCGAGGCGGCGCTGGCGAAGGTCTGCGGCTAGAAGCGAACGGGCCGGGCCCGACCCGGCGAATGCCGGCGGCCGACTTGACCCTTCCTTCAAGCACAGCGGCGATCCCCGCCGGCGCCAGGCCTGCCCGGGCGACGAGCGGGGCTGGCGCCTGATCAAGGCGAGCACCGCGGACCTTCAGGACGACGAAAGGCTAGGCCCGCCTCTTGGCGATGGCGTCGAGGGCCATCAATTCCTCGATCAGCGCCGGCAACTGATCGATCGGCACCATGTTGGGGCCGTCGGAGGGGGCGTTGTCCGGGTCTTCATGGGTCTCGATGAAAACACCGGCGACGCCGACCGCCACTGCTGCCCGCGCCAGCACCGGGACCATGCGCCGGTCGCCCCCGGACGCGGTCCCCTGCCCGCCCGGCTGCTGCACCGAGTGGGTGGCGTCGAAGATCACCGGCGCACCGGTCTCGGCCATGATCGGCAATGACCGCATGTCGGAGACCAGCGTGTTGTAGCCAAAACTGGCGCCGCGCTCGGTGAGCAGCACGTTCGGATTACCGCTGTCCGTCACCTTGGCGGCGACGTTCTTCATGTCCCACGGCGCCAGGAACTGGCCCTTCTTGATGTTGACCGGCTTGCCGGTCTCTGCGGCTGCCACCAGCAGGTCGGTTTGCCGGCAAAGGAACGCCGGAATCTGCAACACGTCGACCACTTCGGCGACCTCGGCGCAGTGGCCGCGCTCATGAACGTCGGTGAGGATCGAAACGTCCAGCTCCCGGCGGAGATCGGCGAAGACGGCGAGCGCCTTGTCGAGCCCCAGCCCGCGCCGGCCGGCAAGGCTGGTGCGGTTGGCCTTGTCGAAACTCGTTTTGTAGACGAGGCCGATGCCGAGTTTTTCCGCCATCTCCTTCAGCCGCCCGGCGATGGCGAAGGCGTGCGCGCGGCTCTCCATCTGGCAGGGGCCGGCGATCAGGGTCAGCGGCAGGTCGTTGCCGAAGGTGGCGGCGCCGACGGCGACGTGCGGGTTCGGTTTCATGGCGCCGGACTATAGCGTCAGTTTGCAGCGGTGGGGATTATCAACCGGCTGTCTCGAACGCCAGCGCGGCGCCGTGGGCGGCTTCCGCCGGCACCACCAGGGCGCCGGCGACCGCGCCGAAGGGCACCCGGTTCTCGGTCAGCAGCGCCGCCACCGCGCCGAGATCGGTCACCCGCACGCGCCAGCCGAGGAACCGGCGCGGGTCCGGCTCCGCCTCTTCGCCGAAGAACGCCTTGAAGCCGAGCGGCGACAGCACCTCCACGCGGCTGCCGTCGCCGAGCTCGAAGGCGACGCCGAAGCTGGTCGCGGTGAGCTCGTGGACGCCGGTGAAATGGGTGAGGAACTCATGAAAGTCCGCCGGGTCGCGTGTCACCATCACGGCGGAAGCGATGGCGCTGGCGCCGTTGGCATGACGCTGGAATTCGGTGCGCCAGAAATTCTCCGGATAGTGATGCCGGCAGGTGAAGAAGCCGGCGCGCCTCAGCCGCGCATCGCTGGTGAAGGTGAGCGAGAAGGCGACCTTGCGTTCGGCCCCGTCCGGGCCGGTGGCGACGCGCTCGAAGCCGAACGGCTCGTAGGTGCGCAGGTCGTGCGCGGCGAAATCGGCGCGGTCGGCCGCCGCGTCGGCGCTCTTCAGCGCCAGCATGGACAGGCCCTCGCCGCCTTCGACGAAGTCGCGATTGAAGCCGCCGAAGGAGAAATGGGCGCCGTCGCCGACGGCAATGGCCGAGGTGTCGGCGACCGCCAGCAGTTCCAGGAAGGAGCCGCCGAACTGGGCCAGCGAATTGGCCGTGCCGAAGGGATGGCGGGCAACCGGGGTGAGCGTGAAGCCGAGACGCTGGAAGGTCGCCCGCGCCGCATCGAGATCGCGGACGGCAAGCACGAGGTGGTCGATGGGGCGCGGCATGGCTCGGGTGGCAGGAGATTCGGCGGGGACGCGATCCTGCCACAGAGTCTTCGGGATGCGTACTCGCAAGACGGGCGTGGCGGGTTGTCTTGCCCCGGGGCTCAGCCGACGCTTCGGAACGTGGCCAGCCGCGACACCCGTCGGTCGAACGTCGCAGTCGCCTCGCATCCGTGGGCACGATTGATGCGGCCGATCAGGATGTCGACGAAGTCGCCGCGCCCCGACCGATAGTCGGCGAGGCTGGCGCGCACCGCGTCATGATGCTCTGCGACCCGGTCGGTTCCGGCTATCAGCCTCTCCAGGGCGTCGGCAATCTGCACCGGACGGTAGGCATAGGCGCTGGCGAGAACCCAGACCAGTTCGGCCAGCACGACGACGTTGATGAATCCCGGCGTTTCCGGCGTGCAGTACTGCTCGACAAAACGCGTCGCCCTCCGCGTCTGCGCCGGATCGTCGGCCACCAGCAGACGCACGAGGACGTTGGTATCGAGACCAATCACCGACTGCCCCCGCTCGCCCGCCGGAAGCGCGCCAATGCCCCCTGCCGGATGGCTTCGTCGATCTCTTCCGGTGTGGCCGAGCGCGGCGGCTTGCCGAGGACGCCTGCAAGGTCCGCCAGCTTTGCCGGCTCGGGCGTCATCGACGCCCGCTCCCCCTCGTCGAGGACAAAGCGTACCGTCTGGCCCGAGCGGATGCGCAGTCTCTCGCGCACTTGCTTGGGGATGGTGACCTGACCCTTGCTGGTGACCGTGGCGGCATAGCTGCGTTCTGCCGGCGGCGTCGCGAAGTATCGCGTCACCCGCCCCTCCTTGCGCCGGCGGACGCGGTAGCCGCGCGCCTCCAGCGCCTTCAGCAGGTTATATTGCGGCCCGCCGGTCGCAGCGATGATCTCGTCCATCGTGGCCCCTGCGGGCCGGGTCAACAACCGTTCGGCGGTGTGGCTGCTGGTCTCTGCTTCGCTCATGACAATGCTCTCATTCTGGAAGTTGACTACTCATATATTTCCTTACTTCCTCATGCGCAAGCTTCCCGGTAGTCGACGCTGGCGGCTCCGATGCGTTGCATATCGAACGGGGGAAGCGCTTGGCATGGGCGGTGCCTCCGGGCGATAGTCGGCGGAGAGCGTCGATGAGCGGCCAAAGCCGGTGGGGAGCATGCAGACAAGATCGCGAGACAGGACAAGGCTGTGCGCCAGCGCGCTCCTGCTCACCCTGTTCGTGCTGGCGCTGGCCGCCCAGCCGGCCTTCGCCTTCCAGCGCGTCGGCCTCGTCCTCCTCCACGGCAAGACCGGCTCGCCCGTCCAGTTCGCGGAGATGGCCAACACCCTCCAGGAGACCGGCTATGGGGTCGAGACGCCGGAGATGTGCTGGTCGGCGCGGCGCATCTACGATCGCCCGCTCACCGAATGCTTCACCGACATCGATCGGGCGGTGGCGCGGCTCAGGGCCGACGGCTTCACCGCCATCGTCGTCGGCGGCCACAGCCTCGGCGGGCTGGCGGCGCTCGCCTATGCCGCCTCCCACGACGGGCTTGCCGGCGTCGTGGCGCTGGCGCCTGACGGCGAGCCGGGCGACTTCAACCGCCATGCCAAGGTCGCGGCCAGCGTCCGGCGCGCCGCGGCCATGGTGGCGGCCGGCCAGGGCGACAACACGGTCCAGTTCACCGACCACGTGCTCGGCCAGTATCTGACCGTGAAGGCGACGCCGCGCGCCTTCCTCTCCTTCCTCGGGCCGGAGAGCGTGCTGTCGCCATCGCGCCTTCTTCCGGCGCTCCACGCCCCTGTCTTCTGGGCCGCCGGCACCCGCGATTCCAGCCAGGGCAACGCCGCCGCCCTCTTCCGCAAGGCGCCTCAGAACGACCGCAACCGCCTGATATCGGTCAAGGCCAGCCATATGGGCACGCCCGGCGCGGCGCTGGTGCCGCTGATGGACTGGCTCGACCGCATCGCAGGCAACTGAACGCGATGACCGCAGTGATCCCCTTCGACCCCGACCGCTTCCAGTCGGCCGCCCGCCACTATTTCGCCCGTACCACCTATGCGCCGCGCCTCGTGCGCAAGGTGGTCGCGGACCTGGCGCTCGACCGCGACGACCGCGTCCTCGACCTCGGCTGCGGCCCGGGCCTGCTCGCCATTGCCTTGGCGCCGTTCGTCGGCGAGGTGGTCGCCGTCGATCCCGCCGCCGGGATGCTCGAAGCCGGCCGAACGGCGGCCGCCGGCGTCGCCGAAAACGTCCGCTTCGTGGAGGGCAGCTCGAACGACCTCGGCGACCAGTTCGGCCGCTTCCGGCTGGTGACCATGGGCCGCTCCTTCCACTGGATGGACCGTGCCGACACGCTGAAGCGCCTCGACGCCATCGTCGAGGCGGACGGCGCCGTCGCCCTGTTCGACGTCGACACCATTCGCGAGGGCGCCGGCGACTGGCACAGGCGTTTTGGCCAGATCGTCGAGCGCTACGAGCCGAGCACGCCGCAATGGCGCTCGCCGGACTGGACGCACCATCAGGCCTACCTGATCAACTCAGCCTTCAGCCAGGTCGACGGCCTGTCGGTGGTCGAGCGGTTCAGCTTTCCGGCCAGCCACCTGGTCGACCGCGCCCTGTCGCTGTCGCGCACCTCACCCGACGCGCTCGGGCCGCAGAAAGCGGCGGCGCTCTCGATGGAGATCAAGGCGTTGGCCGCCGAGGTGGCGACCGAGGGAATGGTCAGCGAAATCCTCGAATCCAACGTGCTGATCGCGCGCCGGCCGTGATCGCCGCCTGCTACCTGACGCTCGAAAAGGCCGTCGGCGTCAGGAATTGATTGGCGACGTTTTCGACGATCTTGCCGTCCGCCTCGCTGGCGGCACTGCCGGCGATCCATTCCGGGTCATTCTGGAAAGTCAGCCACTTGGTCTCGCGCTCGGCCATCGATTCCCAGACGAGCAGATAGATCAGCTCCCTGTTCGATTCGCCAATGACGGTCGTCCAGAAGCCGGCCTGACGAATGCCGAGCCGCTCCCACACCTTCAGCGTCAGCGTGTCGAAGCGGTTGAGGAGCGCCGGCAGGCGGCCCGGCAGGCAGCGATAGACGCGCAGTTCGTAGATCATGGGCGTGTTCCGTTGCTGAGGGTTGGCAGGGTTCAGCTCGCCCTTCGAAACGCCCCGCCCCCCATCCTGAGGAGGGCGCGCAAGCGCCCGTCTCGAAGGATGGGGCGGGGCTCCTCAGGATGAGGTGAGCTTCAAGGAGCGAGCCAAGTCAAACCAGCCGGCTCTGCTCCACCGCCGCCTCGATGAACGAGGCGAAGAGCGGATGCGGGCTTGAGCGGCCGCGACTTCAGCTCGGGGTGATACTGGACGCCGACGAACCACGGGTGGCCTTCCAGCTCCACCGTCTCGGGCAGCAGCCCGTCGGGCGACAGGCCGGCGAAATGCAGGCCGTGGCTCTCCAGCCGGTCGCGGTAGGTGATGTTGATTTCGTAGCGGTGGCGGTGGCGCTCGGAGATCTCGGTGGCGCCGCCGTAGATGCGGCTGATCAGGCTGCCGCGCTGGAGCATGGCCGGATAGGCGCCGAGCCGCATGGTGCCGCCGAGGTCGCCGTCGGCGGCGCGCTTCTCGAGCTGGTTGCCCTTGAGCCATTCGGTCATCAGGCCGACTACCGGCTCCGCCGTCGGGCCGAACTCGGTGGAGGAGGCATTGGCGATGCCGAGCAGGTTGCGCGCCGCCTCGATCACCGCCATCTGCATGCCGAAGCAGATGCCGAAATAGGGCACGCCGCGCAGCCTGGCGAAGTTGGCGGCGGCGATCTTGCCCTCGGCGCCGCGTTCGCCGAAGCCGCCGGGCACCAGGATGCCGTTGACGCCCTCGAGCCACGGCGCCGGGTCCTGCTTCTCGAACACCTCCGACTCGATCCACTGGATGTCGATCTTGACCTTGTTGGCGATGCCGCCGTGCTGCAGCGCCTCGGTCAGCGATTTGTAGGCGTCCTTGAGACCGGTGTACTTGCCGACCACGGCGATCGACACCTTGCCTTCCGGGTTGCGGATGGTCTCGGCCAGCGCGTGCCACGGCGCCAGGTCGGGACCGGGTGGCGACTCGAGACCGAAGGCGGCCAGCACCTCGTCGTCGAGATGTTCGGCGTGGTAGGCGACCGGGGCGTCGTAGATGTGGGCGAGGTCGAGCGCCTGGATGACGGCGGATTCGCGCACGTTGCAGAAGAGCGACAGCTTGCGCCGCTCCTCGTGGGGAATCGGCCGGTCGGCGCGCACCAGCAGGATGTGGGGCTGGATGCCGATCTGGCGGAGCGCCGACACCGAGTGCTGGGTCGGCTTGGTCTTCAGCTCGCCCGCCGTGGCGATGTAGGGCATCAGCGTCAGGTGGATGAACACCGCGTGGTTGCGCGGCAGGTCGTTGCCGAGCTGGCGGATCGCCTCGAAGAACGGCAGGCCCTCGATGTCGCCGACCGTGCCGCCGATCTCGCACAGCACGAAATCGACGTCGTCGTTGCCGGCCAGGATGAACGACTTGATGGCGTCGGTGACATGCGGGATCACCTGCACGGTGCCGCCGAGATAGTCGCCGCGCCGCTCCTTGGCGATGATCTCCTGATAGATGCGGCCAGTGGTGACGTTGTCCATCCTGGTCGCCGGCCGGCCGGTGTAGCGCTCGTAGTGGCCGAGGTCGAGATCGGTCTCGGCACCGTCGTCGGTGACGTAGACCTCGCCATGCTGATACGGGCTCATGGTGCCCGGATCGACGTTGAGATAGGGGTCGAGCTTGCGCAGGCGGACGCGGTAGCCGCGCGCCTGGAGCAGCGCGCCGAGGGCTGCCGAAGCGATGCCTTTGCCGAGGGAGGAAACCACGCCGCCGGTGATGAAGACGTACCGCGCCATGGGCCTCGATCCTATCCCCTGCCCGCCTAATTCGCGAAGTCCAAAACGCGGGCCCGCTGAACAAAAAGATGCCGCCCCCGGCGGTTGAGGGTTCGCGCCGGGGAAAGCTTGTGGGTGGTCATCTTGGCTACTGCGACGAGGCCGGAGCCTGGCTGCCTGCCGGAGCCGACGGCGTGGTGCCTGCCGGAGCCGATGGCGTGGTGCCTGCCGGAGCCGATGGCGTCGTAGTGCCGGCGGGCGCCGCCGGCGCGGTGGTCGTATCGGGCACGACGCTCTTCGGCGTCACCGTGCCCGGCGGACCGCTGGTGTACTTGTTGAGCTGGTCGAGGATGCCGTTGCCGGCCATTCCCGGTATCCGCGGCCGGGATTCCGCCGGCCGGCGCCACCGGTGCCGTCTGGGCGGCCGGCGTGGTGTCGAGCACCGAGGTCGGCGGGGCGTTCAGGCGGGTCAGGAACGTCATGGCCAGCGACGTGGCGAAGAAGATCGCCGCCAGAATGGTGGTGGCGCGGGTGAGCACATTGCCCTGGCCGCGCATGGTCATGAACTGGTCGCCGCCGCCCATGCCGAGCGCGCCGCCTTCCGACCGCTGCAGCAGCACGACCGCGACGAGCGCCACGATCACCATCAGGTGAATGACGATGATTACTGTTTCCATCAGGCTATCCGAATTCGGGGTTGGGCGCCTTTTACACGATCGGGCCGGACGGCACCAGAGCCGCCGCCCGGCCGATCGCGGTCACCCGCAGGCGGCCACAATCGTAAGGAAATCAGCGGCTTTGAGGCTGGCGCCGCCGACCAGCCCGCCGTCGACGCCGGCAAGCGCCATGATGCTTCCGGCGTTGTCCGGCTTGACCGAACCGCCGTAGAGGATGCGCACCGCATCGGCCACGTCCTGTCCGAGCCGCCCCGCCAATTGCGCCCTGATATGGGCATGGGCGGCGACGATGTCATCGTCGGACGGGGTCAGGCCGGTGCCGATCGCCCACACCGGCTCGTAGGCGATCACCAGCCGGTCGGCGGTGGCCCCGTCCGGCACCGATCCGGCGATCTGGCGGGAGAGCACCGCCTCGGTCTGGCCGGCGCGGCGTTCCGCCTCAGTTTCGCCGATGCAGAAAATCGCGAGGAGGCCGGCCCGCCATGCGGCCTCGGCCTTGGCGCGCACTTGCGCGTCGGTCTCGCCGTGGTCGGTGCGCCGCTCCGAGTGGCCGACGATGACCATCTTGCCACCGGCGTCGGCGATCATTTCGGCGGCAATGTCGCCGGTATGGGCGCCCTTGACGGCGGCGTGGCAGTCCTGCGCGCCGATCGCCACCCTGGTTCCCGCCACTGCCGCGACCGCCGCCGAAATCAGCGTCGCCGGCGGGCAGATCGCCACCTCCGCGCCCGCCCCGGCCGCGCCGGCGGCAATCGCCTTGAGTTCCGCGAGGCTCGCCCGGGTGCCGTTCATCTTCCAGTTACCGGCAGCGAGTTTCATTCTTCCTGACATTCCCGTCATCGCTCCTGTCTTGAAACCACGTCAGCCGTAGCCGAAATCCATGGGAAAAGCACTCTGCCGCCGGCCTTCGCACGCTCCACCTTTGCGCAAGATCAAGGCACTTGTGCCATGGCCGGGCTACCCGGACGCCGACGAGGGGCCCGTCAGTCCAGGAAACGAGAAATGATGATTGCGCGCGACCTGATGAACGACGACATCGTCACCGTGACGCCGACCACGTCGATACGCGACGTGGCCCGCACCCTCCTTGGACACAAGATAAGCGCCGTGCCGGTCGTCGACGACACCGGCACGCTGGTGGGGATCGTCAGCGAAGGCGACCTCGTCGGCCGCAAACGCACCGAACGCGAGACCAAGAGCGAGTGGTGGCTCCAGCGTCTGGCCGAAGGCGAGACGCTCAACACGGATTTCGTCCAGCATTTGCAGAGCCCGCTTGCCGTCGCCCGCGAGGTGATGACCAGCCCGGTGCTGACGGTGGGCGAGGAGACCCGCGCCGACGAGATCGCTTCCCTGATGGCCGAGCACCGGGTCAAGCGGCTGCCGGTCGTGCGCGACGGCAGGATCGTCGGCATCGTCCGCCGCGCCGACCTGCTGCGCTCGCTCGGCGGTGGCGAATACGAGCCGGTGCCGCTGCCGCCCGAGCCCAGGAGCAGGCTCGCGATGCCGTGGCAGAAGAACTCCAAGGGCAACGGCAAGCTGAACGGTGCCCATGCGCCGGGCGACCCTGTCGACCACGACAGCCGCCCGGACGGCGAATTGTCGGTCAACGATTTCCGCCACCTGGTCGGCCACTTCAAGGAAGAGCTGGACGTCCAGCGCGGTCGCGAGCGGCAGCTTGCCGCCGAGATCCACAAGCGCGACGTCAGCCGCCTGATCGACACCCACATCTCCGACAAGGAGTGGAACCGGCTGGTCCACAATGCCCGCGAGGCGGCCGAGCACGGTGCGACGGAGTTCCTGCTGCTGCGCTTCCCGCATCAGTTGTGCAGCGACGGCGGCCGGGCGGTGAATGCGCCGGACCCGGAATGGCCGCGGACGCTGCGTGGCGAATCGGCCGAGATGTACATGCGCTGGGAGCGCGAGCTGCGTCCGCGCGGCTTCCACCTGGCCGCACGTGTGGTCGATTTCCCCGACGGCATGCCGGGCGACATCGGCCTGTTTCTTATTTGGGGCGAGTAGGGCGCAACCAGGCGCGCCGACACGGATTCATGCAGTCGTCGGCGCGCTTGGCACACCGCTGAAGCGGGTGCGGCGCAAGCTCCCCTTGCCTTCTGCCGGTTCTTCCCCACCTTTGCGGTTTCCCTTCCTTTCGCCCAACCGGGTATCTCGATGACATCAGCCTTGTTTTCGGCGCTCGACATCGGCGGCATGACCGTGCCCAATCGCATCGCCGTCGCCCCCATGTGCCAGTATTCGGCCGACGACGGTTCGGCCACCGACTGGCACATGCAGCACTGGATGACGCTGGCCATGTCCGGCGCCGGCATGATCACCGTCGAGGCGACCGGCATCGAGCGTCACGGTCGCATCACCCATGGCTGCCTCGGCCTCTACTCAGACCACAACGAGGCCGCGGCGCAGCGTGCGCTTGCCGCCGCGCGCCGCGTGGCACCGGCGGGCACCCGCTTCGGCATCCAGCTCGGCCACGCCGGCCGCAAGGCCTCCAGCCAGCGCCCCTGGCAGGGCGGCGGCCCGCTCACCGCCGAGGAGGACGCCTGGCAGATCGTGGCGCCCTCGGCCATCCCCTTCGCGCCCGGCTGGCACATGCCGCGGGCGCTCGACGAAGCCGGCATCCAGCACCTCATCAGCACCTGGGCCAATGCCGCCGAGCGGGCGGTGCGCGCCGGCTTCGATTTCATCGAGATCCACGGGGCCCACGGCTACCTGCTGCACGAGTTCCTGTCGCCGCTGTCAAACCGCCGCAGCGATCACTGGGGCGGCTCGCTCGAAAACCGCATGCGCTTCATCCTCGCCGTCGCCAAGGCGGTGCGCGCCGCCGTCCCCGCCTCGGTGACGGTCGGCGCCCGGCTGTCCACCACCGACTGGACCGAGGGCGGTGTCACCATCGACGAGGCGGTCGATGTCGCCCGCGCGCTGAAGGAGGCCGGCGTCGGCTACATCTGTGCGTCCAGCGGCGGCAACGTCCATGACGCCAAGATCCCGCTCGGCCCGGGCTACCAGGTGCATCTGGCCGAACGCATCCGCAAGGACGCCGGCGTCGTCACCCGCGCCGTCGGTCTCATCGACGACCCGCATCAGGCCGAGGCGATCGTGGCCGAAGGCAAGGCCGATCTGGTGGCGCTGGCCCGCGCCATGCTGGCCGATCCGCGCTGGCCGTGGCGGGCGGCGGCGGCGCTCGGCGCCCCCCTTCACGTCGTGCCGCAATATGCGCGCTCGGCGCCCCTGGTCGAAAGGTGGATGAAGCCGGCCGCCTGACGGAGGCCGGACGACCGCCGCAAGAGCGCCAAATTCCGCGCTTTTTTGACCGCAGCCGGCCGCGCGACTATTCCTTGCGGCGGCGGGCGCCCCGACCCTATTATCCGCGCCCGAAAAGAGAGCGTGCCCAGGTCAGCGGCCGCCACTGAGGATTGAGATGCTCGACGCACTACGCAAACTGACGTCCGGCTGGGTCGTCCAGATCATGATGCTGCTCCTGGTGATCAGCTTCGGCGTCTGGGGCGTCGCCGATGTGTTCCGCGGCTACGGCGCCAACGACATCGCCAAGGTCGGCAGCATCCGCCTCACCGGCGCCGAGTTCCAGCGCCGCTACAACAACGATTTGCGCCAGCTCAGCCAGCAGTTCGGCCGCAACATCACCACCGAGCAGGCGGCGCAGATTGGTGTGCCCCGCCAGGTGCTGAGCCAGATGATCACCGAGGCCACGCTCGACGACACCGCCAACACGATGGGCCTCAGCCTGTCGTCCGACACGGTCGGCAGCATGATCCGCGAGGACCCCAGGCTGCAGGGACCGACGGGCACGTTCGAACGCAACTACTTCGCCCAGGTCGCCCAGGCGCAGGGCGTGACCGAAGACGACCTGGTGACGATGCTCAAGGCCGACTTCATCCGCAATCAGCTCGATCAGGGCCTGGCCGGCAACGTCACCGTGCCCGAAATCGATCATCAAGGCGGTGGCCGAGTATCGCGACAATTCGCGCAAGCTGAGCTACGTGGTGCTGGCCGCGCCGGCCGCGAGCGACATCGCCGATCCCTCCGATGCCGACCTCACCGACTATTTCAATGCCCACAAGGCCGACTACAAGGCGCCGGAGTACCGCTCGATCTCCTATTTCACGCTGAGCCCGGCCGATATCGCCAAGCCCGGCGACGTCACCGACGCGGAGGCCCAGAAGGCCTACGACCAGCAGAAGAGCCGTTTCGTCACCCCCGGCACACGCCACGTCGAGCAGATCGTGTTCAAGGACAAGGCGGAGGCGGAGGCGGCGGCCAAGGAACTCGCCGACGGCAAGACCTTCGACGACATCATCGCCGAGCGCAATCTGAAGGCCGCCGACGTCAATCTCGGCCAGGTCACCAAGGACAAGATCGTCGATCCGGCGGTGGCCGATGCCGCCTTCGCCATGACCGCGCCGGGCGTCAGCAGTATCATCGACGGGCGCTTCGGTCCGGTGATCGTGCGCGTCAGCGACATCGTGCCAGAGGTGGTCAAGCCGTTCGACGCGGTCAAGGAACAGCTCAAGCAGGAGATCGCCACCCAGAAGGCGGCTGGCGAGGTCACCGCCATCCGCAATTCCATCGAGGATGCGCGCGCCGGCGGCGCCAAGCTCGAAGAGACCGCCCAGAAGTACGGCCTGAAGTTCAAGACCGTTGCGCAGGTCGACCAGACCGGCAAGGGCCCCGACGGCAAGCCGATCCCCGATCTGCCGCCGACGCTGGTGCAGTCGGCCTTCGAGTCCGACGTCGGCATGGAGAACAACCCGATCGAGCCGGTGCGCGACACCTATGTCTGGTACGACGTCAACCAGGTGATGCCGTCGCACGACCGCACGCTGGCCGAGGTGCGCGACAAGGTGATCGCCGCCTGGAAGGACACCGAGCGGCAGAAGAAGCTCGCCGATCAGGCCGACGCTCTCAAGTCCAAGGTCGGCACCGGCGGCGATCTCGCCCAGGTGGCGACCGACGCCGGGCTGACGGTGAAGACGGCGGACGGCCTGACGCGCGGCTCCAAGCCGACCGACGACCTTTCGGCGGCGGCGGTATCGGCCGCCTTCGACGGGCCCGCGGGCTACGTCACCGTCGCCGACGGGACCACCGCCATGAACAAGATCCTGCTCAAGGTCGACGACAGCACGGTGCCGACGTTCAACCCCGCCGACCCGCAGCTCGCCCAGATCAAGAGCCAGCTCGACAGCCAGTTCGTCAACGACCTGCTCGCCGCCTACGTCACCGAGCGCCAGTCCAAGATCAACGTGCAGATCAACCAGTCCGCCATCGCGGCGGTGCTGGGCGTCAGCCAGACCCAGTAGCGCTTCCGACCCTGCCATGCTGGTCGAACCCGCCCTCGACGACTTCGCGCGTGACTATGACGGCGGCGTGCCCCAGGTGGTGTGGACGCGGCTGGTGGCCGATCTCGAGACGCCGGTCTCGGCGATGCTCAAGCTGTCGGCGGGCCGCGCCAACTGCTTCCTGCTGGAATCGGTTGAAGGCGGCGCCGTGCGCGGCCGCTATTCGATCATCGGCATCGAGCCGGACCTGATCTTCCGCGCCGCGGGGGCGCACGCCGAGATCAACCGCGACCCGCAGGCCCACGACCGCTTCCAGGCGATGGACGAGCCGGCGCTGGAGGCGCTGCGCACCATCATCGCGGAATCGCACATCCACCTGCCCCACACGCTGCCGCCGATGTCGGCCGGCATCTTCGGCTATCTCGGCTACGACATGGTCCGCCAGATGGAGACGCTGCCGGAGCCGAACCCGGATCCGCTCGGCTTCCCCGACGCGGTGATGATCCGGCCGACCGTCATCGTCGTCTTCGACGCGGTCAAGGACGAGATTACCATCGTCACGCCGGTGCGCCCGCAGGCCGGCGTGAGCAGCAGCCAGGCCCACGGCCGCGCCATCGAGCGGCTGACCGCGGTCGTCGACACGCTCGACGCGCCGCTCGACAAGTCTGCCGACAGCGCCGAGTTCGATCCGAACATCGCGGTCGTCTCCAACACGCCGCGTGAGCGCTATCTCGACATGGTGAAGCGGGCGAAGGAGTACATCGCCGCCGGCGACATCTTCCAGGTGGTGCTGTCGCAGCGCTTCGAGGCGCCCTTCGACCTGCCGCCGTTTGCGCTCTACCGGGCGCTGCGGCGCACCAACCCCTCGCCCTTCCTCTACTATCTCGACTTCGGCGGCTTCGCGATCGCCGGTTCCAGCCCGGAGATCCTGGTGCGGGTGCGCGACGGCGAGGTGACCATCCGGCCGATCGCCGGCACCCGCCCCCGCGGCAAGACGCCGGACGAGGACAAGGCGCTCGCCGCGGAACTGCTTGCCGATCCCAAGGAGCGCGCCGAACACCTGATGCTGCTCGACCTCGGCCGCAACGACGTCGGCCGCGTCGCCGAAATCGGCTCGGTCAAGGTCACCGACCAGTTCTTTCTGGAATACTACAGCCAGGTCATGCACATCGTGTCGAATGTCATTGGCCGGCTCGCCGCCGACCACGACATGCTCGATGCGCTCGCCGGCGGCTTCCCGGCCGGCACCGTGTCGGGCGCGCCCAAGGTGCGCGCCATGGAGATCATCGACGAATTGGAGCTGGAGAAGCGCGGCATCTATGCCGGCTGCGTCGGCTACTTCTCCGCCGATGGCGCCATGGACTCCTGCATCATTCTCCGGACCTCGGTGGTCAAGGACGGCAAGATGTACGTCCAGGCCGGCGCCGGCATCGTTGCGGACTCGGTGCCGGAGAACGAGCACGCGGAATGCCAGGCCAAGGCGCGCGCCCTCTTCCGCGCCGCCGAGGAGGCCGTGCGGTTCGCTTCGCGCGTCGGCCGCGGGCAGTAGGGCCCGCGAGACCGCCGGCCTGTGGTGACGCAATGGCCAAATTTCACGCTTTGAGGTTGTACGACCCTATGCATTAATTGCGCATGGTGCGACCGCCAATGGGGCTTGTGGCGGCCGGTGCAGACGCTGGGGATCGACCATCGTGTGCAAACGGGGGGCAAGGGGTGCTTGGTCAGAAAGCGGCCGGTGCACGGCGAACGAACGGTAATTCGCGCAGGCCCGGGACCCGCCAGCCAGACTTGAGCGGCGACGACCGTCGCAATGGCCGGCATGGTCCCCGGTGGCGGCGTGCATCAATGGCAGGGATATCGGTATTCGCTCAGTTGTCTTTGGCGACATCAAGCAATGCCGCTACAAGCATCGCCGTCGCCGTCAGCTACACCCAGGCCCAACGCGCAATAAGGGTCCACGCTGCAGACTACCCGTTCTTGTCAATTGATTCCGGTTATTACACCATCAACAAGGTCTACATCCCACAGATATCGCGGACCGAATACGCTGTCACTTTCACGCCGCTATTCGGTCCTGACCCAGTCTTTGCGACCATCCCAGCCCTCGGCGACACCGCCCAAAACAGCCTCTTCGCCTACGATCTCTCGGCAAACGCGAGTGATTTCTATGTCGTTGGCGCGAGCGAGACCGGCACTTTGGGCGCGTACCATGCATTCAGGTGGCAAGCCTCCGACGGCGTGACCACCGACCTCGGCACCCTCGCATCGCCGGCCGACGACGCCGACACCTTCTCCGCAGCGTTCGGCATCAGCAATGATGGCAGCACGATCGTCGGTGGAAGCAAGCTCGGTCCAACGGATGTTGAGCATGCCTTCCGCATCGGATCGGACAACACCATGACCGACCTCGGCTCGCTGGCCGGTGCAGCCAGCAATTCCTTTGCCACCGCAGTTAACTCCGACGGTTCAGTCGTCGTCGGTGGAACTGACGTGACGGGCGGTGGATCACATGCCTTCCGCTGGGATCAGACCCCGAGCACCAACACCGGCGTCATGACGGACCTGGGCGGGTTTGGTGGGAATTCGGTGGCGACGGCAGTCAACCTCGATGGCTCCGTCGTTGTCGGTGGCGCCGACATGGACGTGGTGATCGCGAGTACCCATACCAACCGCACCCACGCCACAATGTGGACCGCGCCCACCAACACGCCGACCGACTTGGGGGTCCTGCCCGGCGACACCGCTTCAATTGCGAATGATGTAAGCGGCGACGGCACCATCGTTGTTGGCGTCTCGGACTCGACGGGCGTCAGCGGGCCAACCGGCGATATTCTCGGCGTCAGCTACGACGCGGCCACATCGCACGCATTCCGCTGGACACAGGCAACAGGCATCAAGGACCTGCGCCAGCTCCTGATTGATGCTGGCGTCGACATGACGAATATCAGGCTTTCGAGCGCGAATGGTATTTCCAAGGACGGGCAGGTGATTGTTGGAGCAGGAATCTTCCCGGGCACGCCTTCAGGCTCCACGAGCGCGTATCTGGTCCGCTATTGCGACGGCCCCTGCCCAGACGACTCCATAGGCATCACCACTCCCTCCAGCGTCGGCGCGTCGCTCGCCAGCGTGGCCACCCAGCAGAGCTCGGTCGCCAACAATGTCGGCGGCACCGCCGACGGCCTGCTCGGCTTCAACCAGCCGGTCGGCGGCGGCAGCGAGCTTGGCGGCTTCGGCGCCGCCGGTTCCTTCACCCTCGGCTCCTCCGGACGCTGGAACCTCAACGGCAACACGACGCTGGTCGGCGGCATCGCCTTCACCTCCCAGTCCTATTCCGGCGTCGACGTCACCAGCGCCGGGCTGGCCGCGGCGGGCCTCCGCTACACCACGCCGCGCGGCCACGACCTCGCCGCCTTCATCGAGGGCGGCGGCTGGGTGGCGCCGGCCATGGACCTGACCTTGTCGCGCACCTATGCCAACGGCGCCGGCACCGCGACCGGCACCGGCTCCACCAACGGCTTCATGGGCGGCGTCTATGCCCGCGCCGGGGTGGTGTGGACGCCGAAGCCGACCCGTGAGATCGCGCTCTCCGCCGCCGTCGGCCACTCGTGGCTGAACGTTGCCGGTTACGCTGAGGCGGGCAGCGCCTCCAACCCCTTCCCCGCCACCTTCTCCGACCGCTCGGCCGGGGCGAGCTTCGTCAAGGTCCAGACCCAGTGGACCGAAGCGCTGACGCCCAAATGGGACATGACCCTCTCCGGTGCCATCGGCCGCACCTTCGGCTCCAGCGGCCCGCTCACCGCTTCGGTCACCGGGCTCGGCGCGGCTTCGGTCACGCCGGCCGAGTACACCTTCGAGGAATACGGCGCCCGCCTCGGCTACAAGCTCAACGCCCGCGACACCATCGACGTCTTCGCGTTCGGCAGCAGCGCCGAAGGCCTCGGCAGCCATTTCGAGATCGGCACCGGCTTCCGCGCCCTTCTCTAGGTTGGGTCGGCGCCGGATACCGCGTGCCGTTTCGCGGGTCGTAATTAGCGGTTGAAAACGCGATTTCCCAGGGCCGCCCACAGATTGCACCCTGCCGCCGCACGTGCATTAATTGAGGGTGGGGCGCAGGGGTCGGTCGGGCAGAGCGTAATTCTGGCAATCAGCAGTTCTGCCCATGCGGGCGGTGAGTAGGTCGACCTCAGGCCGGTTGGGTGCCGCTGAGGGCACCCGCAGCAGTGGGGGACCGCCGTGGCTGGATTCTGGAAGCGTTGGCCCAAGGCCCGCCAGTCAGGCTACGCACGGGGCGGTCACGCCACGGCGGGGCTGGTTTCGGCGCACGGCGAGTTAGGGACAGCGACGATCGCGCACCTCGGCGGCGCTGCGGGCGGTGAGCGACGATGACCGATATCCGGACGCACGCGTTGGCGCTTGCGAAGCGCGCTTCAGGCAGTGAGCTCGGTGCCGCTGCGAAAAGCCGGCGACGAACAACGGCGGCCTTGCGCGCCGCCCTGATGGCGTCGGTGGCGCTGGCGAGCCCTGGGTTGATCGCACCGCCGGCGCGGGCAGGGCAAGACGAGCAGTTCACGGTGTTATACGACAACGCGAAATACCAAGTAGTTGCCGGCTTCAATAACTATCCCCAAGCGCTAGCGTTTTCAGCGTATCTCGTTCTTACCGGCACGCCTACTGACGCGATACTTATTCGCGAGAATACACAAGGGAAATTTACATATTCTGTTGAGACAATCGTAAGCCGGATACCGGTAGGCGCACTGGTCCAGCAATCATTTGATGATCCTCAAACCACGCTGCCACCGTTCTCTGGCTCTTATCCCAGCGCCGAGGTTTACGGCACCGATCTGGGCGCCGACGGCACCGTCGTCGTTGGCTTCGCCAATTATGGCGGCCCCGACGCGACGCATTTTAGCAAGGATCATGCCTTCCGCTGGACCGCGGCGGGCGGGACCGTCGATATCGACGGCCGCGACAAGGACACCACCTCTTCGGCCGCCTATGCAGTCAGCGCCGATGGCAAGGTCGTTGCCGGCCGCATGAGCGACGGAACCAGCACTACGGTCTCTCACGCCTTCCGCTGGACTGAGGCGTCCGTCATGACTGATCTGGGCGTTATCGGCGGCAGCGGCAGCAGCGAGGCGCTCGGCATCAGCGGCGACGGCAAGGTGTTGGTGGGCGACAGCTCTGTCGACAGCACCTCCGCGGTGCACGCCTTCCGCTGGACGCAAGGGGGCCTGTTTCAGGACCTCGGCACGCTGTCCAATGCTGGCGGCGACTACGACAGCTCGTTCGCCAAGGATGCCTCTTATGACGGTTCGGTCGTGGTCGGGTGGTCCTCGGTTGTCGGAGTCGGGCCGGAACACGCCTTCCGCTGGACACACGCCGGCGGCATGGCCGATCTCGGCGTGCTGCCGGGCGATATCTATTCGCACGCCAATGCGGTCAGCGACGACGGCAGCGTCATCGTCGGTACCTCCACGCCCGACTACGACATCTTCTATACCGATCACGTCACCGGCAACGAGCACGCCTTCCGCTGGACTCAGGCGACAGGCATGGCCAACCTGAAGACGCTGCTCTCGAACGCCGGGCTCAACATGAAGGGCATCAGCCTGTTGACGGCCGACGGGCTCTCGGCCGACGGCGTCGCCATCGTCGGCAAGGCGCTGATGCCTGGTGACACCAATCCGACCGGCTATCTCGTCACCTATATCGACAGCACCAACTACGCCGTTGCCAAGAAAGAGGGGGTGATCGATGCCATCACGAGCGCCTTCACGACGACTTCGAGCGTCGGCGTTTCCATGGGCGAACTGGGCGACGCCCAGCAGGCGCTGTTCAGCCAGGAGAAGACGTTCAATTCGCTGCTCGCCGGTGCCTTCGATCCGGTGCTCGGCGGCGGCAACCATATCGGCCTCACCGCGGCGGCCGGCAGCACCACCGTCGCCATCCACGGCAGCGGCGAGATCAACGACCACTTCACGCTGTTCGGCGGCATCGGCTACGGCAATCGCGACTACGACCATGCCACCGTCGAATTGCCGGTGACCGTCGCTGCCGGGCTGCGCTGGCTGCCCGAGGTCATGGGCGCGGCGCGCCCCTTCGCCGAGATCGGCGGCTTCGTCTCGCCGGCCCAGAACGACATGTTCGAGCGCGTCTATGCCAACGGCTCCGGCACGGCGACCGGCACCGGCTTCACCCACTCGACGCTCGCCGAGGGCTATATCAAGGGCGGGTTGGTGCTCACCCCGACGAAGAAGATGCAACTGGCGCTGTCAGCCGATGTCGGCGAAGGCGTTTTTTCCTATGACGGCTACAGCGAGGCGTCGTCGTCGGCCAATCCGTTCCCGGCAACCGTTTCCGGCGCCACCCGCACGGCGACGCTTGTCCACGCGGATGCGAAGCTCAACTGGACGGTCAACGACCACGTGAAGCTCGGGCTCAATGCCGGGGTCGGCCACAGCATCGGGCAAGCGCGGGTCTCCGGGACGGTCGCCGGCTCACCCTATTCGGCGACCGGCGGCGACATCAGCTGGGTGGACTACGGCGCCGATGTCGGTCTCTCCCTCAACAAGAGGGCCTCGCTCACCGCCTTCGTGATCGGCGAAAGCGGCGACAAGGGCACCGGCAGTCATCTTCAGGCGGGCGGCGAGTTGAAAGTGACGTTCTGACCAGGCGGAGGGGGCCCTCAGGCCCGCGCAGCGATCAGCACGCCGCTGCCGATCATCACGCTGCCAGCGGTGCGGTTCATCAGCCGCGCCGCCCGGGTCGATGATACCGACGGCCAGGGAAATACGCTCGTGACGTGTGCCCGGCAATTTGCCGCCGGGACGGCATGGTGCCTCACCTGCCGACCGCCGATTGCCCGGAACATTCCACGAACGGCGCGTCCCCTGTCAAGGCGCGGGGCTTGCATCCAATCTTGCATCTCACCCCGCAAAATGAGACAGCACAGCCATGACCGTTCTCGTCATCGATAACTACGACAGCTTCACCTACAACCTCGTCCACTACATCGGCGAGCTGGGGGCGAAGCTCGCCGTGCGCCGCAACGACAAGATCGCCGTCGACGAGGTGATGGCGATGGACCCCGAGGCGATCGTGCTGTCGCCCGGCCCCTGCACGCCAAGCGACGCCGGCATCTGCCTCGACCTGATCGCGCGCGCCGGCCCGGAGATCCCGATCTTCGGCGTCTGCCTCGGCCACCAATCGATCGGCCAGGTCTATGGCGGCGCCATCGTGCGCGCGCCGAGCCTGATGCACGGCAAGGTCAGCACCATCACCCACAACGGCCGCGGCGTCTTCCGCGGCATCAACCACTCCTTCCAGGCGACCCGCTACCACTCGCTGACCATCGCGCCGGAGAGCGTGCCGGACGTGCTCGAGGTGACGGCGACGGCCGAGGACGGCGTCATCATGGGCGCCATGCACAAGCACTATCCGGTGCACGGCGTCCAGTTCCACCCGGAGTTGATCGCCTCCGAGCACGGCCACCTAGTCCTCAAAAACTTTCTCGACATCGCCGCCGCCTGGAACGCCAAGAACCGTGTCGCGCGATCCGTTGCGTAGTGGACGGTCGGGCGCGATGATGACGCTTCTTTCCGCCCCTCATCCTGAGGTGCTCGTCCACCGGACGAGCCTCGAAGGACGGGGCGGCCCATGGTTCGAGGCCCGGCTGCGCCGGGCACCTCACCATGAGGCCGGACGGGCGCACGGGCTGGGGAACGAGCGGGGCACACCATGGCTGACCTGAAAGCCACCATCGGCAAGGTTGCCGCCGGCGGGCGGCTTTCGCGGCAGGAGGCCGAGGAAGCCTTCGACGTCATCATGTCGGGCGCGGCAACGCCGGTTCAGATCGGCGCCTTTCTCACCGGCCTCAGGCTGCGCGGCGAGACGGTGGACGAGATCGCCGGGGCGGTCGCCACCATGCGCGCCAAGATGACGCCGGTCACGGCGCCGGCCGAGGCCATCGACGTGGTCGGCACCGGCGGCGACGCCTCGGGCAGCTACAACATCTCGACCGCCTCCGCCTTCGTGGTCGCCGGTGCCGGCGTGCCGGTCGCCAAGCACGGCAACCGCGCGCTGTCATCGAAATCGGGCGCCGCCGACACGCTCGCTGCCCTCGGCGTCAACATCGAGCTGACGCCGGAGCGGATCGCGACCTGCATCCGCGAGGCCGGCATCGGCTTCATGTTCGCCCCGGCCCACCATTCGGCCATGCGCCATGTCGGTCCGGCCCGCGCCGAACTCGGCTTCCGCACGGTGTTCAACCTCATCGGCCCGCTGTCCAACCCGGCCAGCGTCAAGCGCTATCTGCTCGGCGTCTTCTCGCCCGACTGGGTGGAGCCGCTGGCCAACGTCCTTGCCAGCCTCGGCGCCGAGTTCGGCCTGGGTGGTGCATGGCGCCGGCGGGCTCGACGAGATGTCGCCGGCCGGCGAGACCAAGGTGGCCCGCCTCAAGGATGGCGCGGTCACCACCTTCACAGTCACCCCTGCCGACGCCGGGCTCAGGACCTGGCCCTTCGAGGCGATCAAGGGCGCCGACGCCGCCCACAATGCCGCGGCGCTGAAGGCGGTGCTTGCCGGCGAGCAAGGCGCCTATCGCGACACGGTGCTGCTCAATGCCGGCGCGGCGCTGGTGGTCGCCGGCCGCGCCGTCGACCTCAAGGAGGGCGCGGCGATGGCGGCCGAGAGCATCGACAGCGGCAAGGCGTCCGACCGGCTGGCGTTGCTCATTGGCGTCTCCAACGGCTGAGCGGTGTGAAGTGCAGCCTCATGGTGAGGCGCGAGCGCAGCGAGCCTCGAACCACGAGGCCGCCGATCCTTCGAGGGCCGCCTGTGGCGGCCGCCGCAGGATGAGGC
The DNA here is from genome assembly GCA_963782045.1 of uncultured Alphaproteobacteria bacterium. Taxonomy (GTDB): domain Bacteria; phylum Pseudomonadota; class Alphaproteobacteria; order Rhizobiales; family Kaistiaceae; genus CAVSRC01. The sequence continues at coordinate 146,759 of CAWAIR010000018.1, read as the reverse complement.
CTCCGTGCTTGCGGCAGATCAGCGGATCATGCCAAGGGTAGCTCATGGCCGACATTCTCAAGACCATCGAAGAAGCCAAGCGCGCCGAGATCGCGGCGGCCAAGCAGGCGACGCCTCCGTCCGAGATGGAGGCCCATGCCAAGGCGCAGCCGCCCGCCCGCGGCTTCTTTTCGGCACTCGAACGGACCATCGCCCAAGGTCGTCCGGCGCTCATCGCCGAGATCAAGAAGGCCAGTCCTTCCAAAGGGTTGATCAGGCAAGAGTTCGACCCGCCGAGCCTCGCGCAGGCCTACAAGGCGGGCGGCGCCACCTGCCTGTCGGTGCTCACCGACAGCCGCTTCTTCCAGGGCGGCGCCAGCGATCTGGTGTCGGCACGCCGTGCCGTCGACCTGCCGGCGATCCGCAAGGATTTCATGTTCGAGCCCTATCAGGTCCACGAGGCCCGCGCGCTTGGCGCCGACTGCATCCTCATCATCATGGCAGCAGTCAGCGACGCCGACGCCCATGCTCTGGAGGCAACGGCGCACGACCTCGGCATGGACGTGCTCGTCGAGGTCCACAACGAAGCGGAGCTCGAGCGCGCGCTCGCGCTGAAATCGCGGCTCATCGGCATCAACAACCGCGACCTCCACACCTTCGAGAGCAGGCTCGAGGTCAGCGAGGTGCTGGCGCCGAAGGTGCCCAAGGACCGCGTGCTGGTCGCCGAGAGCGGCATCTTCACCCCCGCCGATATCGCCCGGCTGCAGGCGGCCGGCATCGGCGCGTTCCTTGTCGGCGAGAGCCTGATGCGCGAGGCCGACGTCGCCGCCGCCACCGCCCGCCTCATCGGCACGACCGCTGCCGCCTGAACCATGGCCTACGCCATCCGCCGGGCGCGGCCGTCGGAATACGCCTTGCTTCCCGACATCGAACGCGCCGCGGCGACGCTCTTGGCGACAGTGGACTGGCTGGATCTCAGCCACGACGAGGTCAGCGATCCCGAGTTCATCGCGGCGACGGCCCGCGACGGGGCCGTCTTCGTCGCCGCCGACGAGCGTGACGCGCCGGTCGGCTTCGCGCTCACCGGCTTCCTCGACCGGGCGCTGCACATCTACGAGCTCGACGTCGCCCCGGCCCACGCCCGTCGCGGGCTCGGCCGCCGGCTGATCGAAGCGGCAGAGGCTTTCGCGGTCGCCGAGGATGCCGCCGCCGTCGCCCTTGCCACCTTCCGCGACGTTCCCTGGAACGGCCCGTTCTACGCCAGGGTCGGCTTTCGCGAGGTGCCGCGAAACCAATGGACCCCGGGCTTCCATCTGCTGCATCATTGCGAGGTGGCCGTCGGCCTCCCGGTCGATCGACGCTGCTTCATGCGGAAGGTTCTGGCGTGAAGAAGACGCTCACCCATCTCGACAAGACCGGCGCGGCGCGCATGGTCGATGTCGGCGCCAAGGCGGTCACTGAGCGCGTCGCGGTCGCCGAGGGCGCGGTGACCATGCAGCCGGCCACGCTCGATCTCATCGTCTCCGGCAATGCCAAGAAGGGCGACGTCATCGGCGCGGCGCGGCTCGCCGGCATCATGGCGGCCAAGCGCACCCACGAGCTGATCCCGCTCGCCCACCCGCTGGCGCTCACGTCCGTCGCCGTCGATATTGAGCCGGATAACGATCTTCCCGGCCTTCGCGTTCGCGCCACGGCGAAGGTTGCCGGACAGACCGGCGTCGAAATGGAGGCACTGACCGCGGTCTCGGTCGCCTGCCTCACCGTCTACGACATGGCCAAGGCGGTCGACCGCGGCATGGCGATCACCGGCATCCGCGTGATCGAGAAGCGCGGCGGCAAGTCGGGGACATGGAAGGCAAAGGACAAGCGCGCATGAGCCCCCTGATCCCCGTCGACGAGGCCGTCGCCCGCATCATCGTCGGCGCCGCGCCGGTGTCCTGCGACTACGCCCCGCTTGCCGAGGCCGCCGGGCGCACCCTCGGCGAACCGCTCAAGGCACGGCGCAGCCAGCCGCCCTTCGACGCCTCCTCCATGGACGGCTACGCCGTGCGCGCCGCCGACACGACGCCGGTGCCCGCCGTGCTCAAGGTCGTCGGCATGGCCGCCGCCGGCCGCCACCATGACGGCACCGTCGGCCCCGGCGAGGCGGTGCGCATCTTCACCGGCGCACCGGTGCCACCCGGCGCCGACGCCATCCTCATCCAGGAGAACACGCAGGCCAACGCCGACGGCACGGTGACGGTGAGGCAGCCGACGACGCCCGGCCGCCACATCCGCCGTGCCGGGCTCGACTTCCAGGAGAATGCCCTGCTGCTCGACGCCGGCACCCGGCTCGGCATGCGCGAACTGGCGCTTGCCGCCGCCATGGGCCATGCGCATCTGCCCCTCCGCTGCCGGCCGATCGTCGCCATCATCGCCACCGGCGACGAGTTGGTGCCGCCCGGCGAGATCCCCACTCCCGACCAGATCTTCGCTGCCAGTTCGGCGGGGCTGGCCGCCTATGTGCAGGCGCTTGGCGGCGAACCGCACGATCTCGGCATCGTGCGCGACGACCGCGCCGCCATCACCCGCGCCGTCGAGGGGGCGCTGGCGCTGCCCGCCGACGTCGTGCTGACCATCGGCGGGGCCTCGGTCGGCGATCACGACCTGGTGCAGGACGCCCTCAAGGAGGCCGATCTGACGCTCGACTTCTGGCGGGTCGCCATGCGCCCGGGCAAGCCGCTGATGTACGGCCGTATCGAGGAGACGCGCGTGCTGGGGCTGCCCGGCAACCCCGTCTCGAGCCTGGTCTGCGCGGTCCTCTTCCTGAGGCCGCTGATCGCCGCCCTGCTCGGCCAGAAGCAGCGCGACCCGACGCAATCGGCGGTGCTCGGTGGCGACCTGCCGGAAAACGACAACCGGCAGGATCACGTCCGGGCGCGCCTGGCCACCCGGCACGGCGAGCTGCCGGCGGCGATCCCCCTCCCCATCCAGGATTCCTCGATGCTCGGCGCCTTCGCCCGGGCCGACTGCGTCATCGTCCGCCTGCCCCACGCCCCGGCGGCCAGGGCCGGCGAGGCGTGCCGCATCATTCCACTGCCCTGAGCCCGGCAACACCGGCGGGCCGACCGGAGCCCGCGAGATGGTGGTCTTGTCCTCGCCAGGCTTTTGCGTGGTTCTGCGAGAAACGCGCGTGGCGCATGCCTCGTCCGGTGATGGGCTGGCTACGCCTCGTCGTCGGACGGCCTCTTCCCGGCCTTCGTCCTCAGGCGCCGCCGCGGCCAATGTGACCACACGAACCAGGCGACGGCGGCCAGCACAAGGACGACGATCGCCAGATCGAACTCGTGGAAGACGCGATGCAGGGTCGGATTGCTGTTCCACTGGTCGCCGAGGAGGTAGCCGACATAGGCAAGCCCGAAGCACCACGGCCATGAGCCGACGAAGGTGAAGACCTGGAACCGGAGCATCGGCATGCCGGCGAGCCCCGCCGGAAAGGCGATGAAGGTCCGCACCACCGGCAGCAGCCGGCCGATGAACACGGTCGCCCCGCCGTAGCGGGCGAAGAAGCGCTCGGCACGATGGAGATCGTCCGGCCGGATCAACAGATAGGGCCCCCAGCGCTCGACGATGCTGCGGCCGCCATAGGCCGCCACGTAATAAGCGGCGGTCGAACCGAGGTTGCACCCGATCGCCCCCGCGGTCGCCGCACCGATGAGGCTGAAGTGCCCGGTCGATACCAGATAGCCGGCGAAGGGCATGATGATCTCCGACGGCAGCGGGATGCACGCCGACTCGATCGCCATCAGGGCGGCCACGCCGGCATAGCCGCCGGCCGAGATGACGGCGACAACGAAACCGGCAAGCGAGGCAAGAATCTGTTCCAGCATGGGGCGCACCTATATCACGGGTACCGGCCGTGTCCGCTGCCGAGATCGGGCTGCCACCACGGCAACGCGCGCAGAATCGACCCGGTGGCTCACTGCGTCGGCCCTGATTGGTTGTCGGCGGGCCCGCCCGTCGCGTTCTGCCGCGCCAGCAACACGCGACTGTCCCATCGCGGCGTATCGAGGTCACGATGGCGTAGAGATTCACTTGGCCGGTCTGCCCCCATCAAGGGGCACATCTGCGGCAATGTCAGCCGCGCACGCAAGGCAGTCCCTTTACCGAATATCAAGAGGGTTGTGGAACACATAAGGAACATGTATTTTGTTCCTGATTTGTACCGACTCTGTCGAGCGCGCGGGACCCCTCCATGCTGACACGCAAACAACTCGAATTGCTCATGTTCGTGCATGAGCGGCTGAAGGAGACGGGGATTCCGCCCTCCTTCGACGAGATGAAGGATGCGCTCGACCTGCGCTCCAAGTCGGGCATCCACCGGCTGATCAAGGCGCTGGAGGAACGCGGCTTCATCAAGCGGCTGCCCAACCGGGCGCGCGCGCTGGAGGTCATCCGCCTGCCGGAATCCATGCAGACGGCCATGGCGCCGGCCCGCGCCCGCGGTTTTGCGCCGAGCGTCATCGAGGGCACCCTCGGCCGCGTCCGCGAAACTCCGGAGAGCGCCAACTCGAACGAGCCGGTGCTGGTGCCGATGATGGGCCGCATCGCCGCCGGCGTGCCGATCGATGCGATCCAGCACCAGAGCCACACCATTGGCATACCGCCTGACATGCTGTCGCCGGGCGAGCATTTCGCGCTGGAGGTGCGCGGCGATTCGATGATCGAGGCTGGCATCCTCGACGGCGACACCGTGCTCATCCGCAAGAGCGACACCGCCGATACCGGCGACATCGTGGTGGCGCTGGTCGACGAGGAGGAGGCCACGCTCAAGCGGCTCCGCCGCAAGGGCGCCTCGATCGCGCTGGAGGCCGCCAACCCGGCGTACGAGACGCGCATCTTCGGCCCCGACCGCGTGCGCATCCAGGGCCGCCTGATCGGGCTCATCCGGCGGTACTGAAACAAAGCAGGCTCAGCCTCGTCCCGAGGTGGCTGCCGAAGGCAGCCCCCGAAGGATCGAGGCTTGCTCTCTCCACGCCCCACCACGAGGCATTTCGCTCCCTTCCGTTCGCTCCCGCGAAGGCGGGAGCCCGGGCAGGACTTGCCGAATGGCAGCTCTCCCTTGGATGCCGGTCGGAGCCGGGCATGAACGGAGCAAGCTGGAACGCTACTTCCCGGACCCCGGCGGCATGAACGGCCGCCGCACATCGCCATAGGCGGTGGTCACCCGGAAGGCCGGCCTGTCTGAGGCGGTGATCCCTGTCGCATAGAGGGCGTGGGCGCCGTGGCGCGCCACGTCCCGCCCGTCGATGACGAAGGCGGCGCAGCCCGGCGGCGCCCTGAAGCGGGAGACCACGACCGCCGCCATGCGGCAGTCCTCCTCCAGTGCGGCAATGCTGCTGGCGACGGCGACGCGGGCGCCCTTCTCGCCGAACGGCGCCACGCAGCCGAGCGGGTCGCAGGCGACGGCCGCCGTCAGCGTCGGCTCCCCGGCCCCGCGTCCGTCGCCGTCGGCCCTCAGCCAGTTCTCGACCACGAAGCTCGCGCCCTTGCCGTTGACGACGGCATAGCGGTGGTCGGTGCCGCGCACTGCCACCGTGGTCCCGCGATCGTCGACGAGGATGTCCGGGTGCTGCGCCATCAGCGCCACCGGCAGCGCCAGCACCATCGGTACCAGCCCGGCGAGCCGCCAGCGCTCGCGCCAGAGCGCCAGCCACAGGAAGCCGCCAGCGACGAGCGCCAGCGCGGTGAGTGGCATCGCCGCCACGACGCCGTGGCCGGCCGTCCACGCCGCCACCTGTCGCGCCACCGCGCTCACCCAGTCGAGTCCCCAGCCCATCACCGTCAGCGGCGCCGCTTCGAGGCCGAAGGGCATGAACACGACGGCGGCGAGCGCCATGGGCATGATCACCGTTCCGACCACCGGCATGGCGGCGAGGTTGGCGATGAGGGTGAGCGGCGCCACCCGCTGGAAATGGAAGGCGGCGAGCGGCGCCGTCGCCAGTCCGGCGATGAGCGATGTGAGCGCCAGGCCAACCGTGGCGCGCCGCAGCCGGCCGAGTACGCCGGCCGCCGCCGGACCGTCGAGGGCGAGCCGCCGCTCGCGCCACACGCCGATCGCCTCGTAGCCGGCGACCAGCGCCACGGTCGCGGCGAACGACATCTGGAAGCTCGCCGTCGTGATGCTTTCCGGCGCCAGCGCCAGGATGACGAAGGCGGCGAGCGCGACGTTGCGCAGCGTGATCGCCGGCCGGTCGAGCATCACCGCGGCGAGCATGATGGCGAGCATGACGAAAGCGCGCTGCGTGGCGATGCCGGCACCGGAGATGCCGAGATAAACGGCGGCGACGGCGAGCGCGCCGGAGGCCGCCCATTTCTTGATCGGCCGGTTGAGCGCCAGAGTGGCCGATAGCGCCAGCAGCGCGCGGATGAGCCAGAAGGCGGTGCCTGCCACCAGCGCCATGTGCAGGCCGGATATCGCCAGCATGTGCGCCAGGCCGGAGGCGCGCATGGCATCCTGCGTGGATTCGGAGATGCCGCGGCGGTCGCCGGTGATAAGCGCCGTGGCGAGGTGGCCGCTGTCGCCGGGAAGCGCCGCCTCGATCCGCCGGCGGATCGTGTCGCGGAGATGCGCCAGCGGCGCGCCGAGACGGATCGCCAACGGCGCCGGGCCGAGGTCGGCCGGCTTGGCAGCGCCATAGGCGAAGCCGACGGCGCCGATCCCGGCATAGTAGGCGACGCGGGCAAAATCGTAGCCGCCCGGCATCACCGCCCCGCCCGGCGGCTCCAGCCGCGCCAGCAGCGTCACCGCATCGCCCACCGAAAGCGCGTCGGCGTGGCTGCGTACCGTCACCCGCACCAGCCGTGGGGTCGAGCGGGTACCGATGCCGGTCATGGCGTGGACGCGGAGATAAAGCCGGGCGCCATGGGCGCCGGATTCCTCGCGCGCCGCGATCCAGCCGGAGACCGTGACGGTCGCCTCGCGCGGCATCGCCGGGGCGGCGACCCAGTCGGTCCTGAGCTTGGCGGCGAAAAGCCCGCAGGCGAGGCAGGCGGCGACGACCAGCACGCGGAAGACGACGGCGCTGAGCCGCGCCCGCCAGGCCGCGGCGATGAGCGCGGCCCCTGCCAGGCCGAGCGCCGGCGCCCAGGGTTCCGCCGGCAAGGTGAAATAGACCAGGATGCCGGCACCGAAGGCGACCGGGAGCCACAGGAAACCCCGCCCGGCGTCGATCTCGCGCTCGAAGGTGGCGGCGAGCGCCAGCCACGCCGCGCCGGTCCGGCCGACCGAGGGCGCGCAGCCGGCCCGGCGGCGCAAAGGGCAACCGCGCCCGCTTCTGGCCAGCCGCCTCGGCGCCTTCCGTGATCGCTGCCGTGTCTTCGCGGTCCCCGCGCGCCATCGCAATCTGCCCCGGTGCCCATGCTAACGCGGGTTGCAGCGCTTGTCAGATGGGGGCGTTCATATCCCGGGACGCGTAGCCCGGAGGGAGCACAGCGCAATCGGGGAAGGATGCATGGCCCCGCAATCCACTTCGCTCCTTGCGAGCTACGGCCTACTGGCTGCCCTCAGCCCCCCGCCACCGTCTTGGCGTAGGTGTCGCGGAGGCCGATGGTGCGCACGAACACCGGCCTGTCCGGCGTCGAATCCGCGTCGCGCTTGAAATAGCCCAGCCGCTCGAACTGCACCGGCGTATCGTCGTTGCCGGCGAGGATCGCCGGCTCCAGCCGCGCATCCGGCAGCACCACCAGCGAGTCCGGATTGAGGTCGGCCTGGAAGTTCGCCGCGTTCGGGTCGGGCCGCGTGAACAGCGGACCGATCAGCCGCACCTCGGCGGCGACCGCGTCGGCGGCCGACACCCAGTGCAGCGTGCCCTTGACCTTGCGCCCGTCGGGCGGCGAATTGCCGCCGCGCGTCTCCGGGTCGTAGGTGCAGATCAGCTCCACCACCTCGCCGCTCGCGTCCTTCACCACGTCGGTGCAGCGGACGAAATAGGCGTAGCGCAGGCGCACCTCGGCGCCCGGCGCCAGGCGGAAGAACTTCTTCGGCGGGTCCTCCATGAAGTCGTCGCGCTCGATGTAGAGCTCGCGGCCGAAGGTCACCATGCCGCGTGCCGGCGGACGGGTCTTCCGGATTGTTCACCGCCTCGAGCTGCTTCGCTCTGCCCTTCCGGGTAGTTCGCGATGGTCACCTTGAGCGGCCGCAGCACCGCCATGCGCCGCGCCGCGGTCTTGTTCAGCGCCTCGCGCACGGCGCTGTCGAACATGGCGACGTCGACGCGGCTGTCGGCACGGGCCACGCCGATCGCCGTGGCGAAGGCGCGGATCGCCTCCGGCGGCACGCCGCGCCGCCTGAGGCCGGCGATGGTCGGCATGCGCGGGTCGTCCCAGCCGGCGACGTGGCCCTCGCGCACCAGCGTCGTCAGCACCCGCTTGGAGAGCAGCGTGTAGTCGATGTTGAGCCGGGCGAACTCGATCTGCCGCGGCCGCGAGGGCACCGGCAGATTGTCGAGCAGCCAGTTGTAGAGCGGCTGGTGGTCGGCGAATTCCAGCGTGCACAGCGAGTGGGTGACGCCCTCGATGGCGTCGGACTGGCCGTGGGCAAAGTCGTAGCTCGGATAGATGCACCAGGCGTCGCCGGTGCGCGGGTGGGTGGCGTGCAGGATGCGGTAGAGCACCGGATCGCGCAGGTTGATGTTGCCCGACGCCATGTCGATCTTGGCGCGCAGCACGCGGGCGCCGTTCTGGAACTCGCCGGCCCGCATGCGGCGGAAGAGATCGAGGTTCTCCTCGACGCTGCGCTCGCGGAACGGGCTGTTGGTGCCGGCCTCGGTCAGCGTGCCGCGGGTGGCGCGCGTCTCCTCCGCGCTCTGGTCGTCGACATAGGCCTTGCCCGTGCGGATCAGGTGCTCGGCCCAGGCGTAGAGCTGCTCGAAATAATCGGAGGCGTGGAACAGGTTGCTCGCCCCAGTCGAAACCGAGCCAGTGGACGTCGGCCTTGATCGAGTCGATGTATTCCTGCTCCTCCTTGACCGGATTGGTGTCGTCGAAGCGCAGGTTGCAGTGGCCGCCGAACTCCAGCGGGACGCCGAAGTTCAGGCAGATCGACTTGGCGTGGCCGATATGCAGGTAGCCGTTCGGCTCCGGCGGAAAGCGGGTGACGACGGCAGCGTGCCTGCCGCTGGCGATGTCGTCGCGCACGATGTCGCGGATGAAATCCTGTCCGGCTTCGCGCGTCGTATTTTCGGTAGTCATGGGAAATCCTTGGTGGCCGGCACTTGTTTCCCGGCCTCTTGCGCCGTCTATCTGCCAAATCTAGGGGAGAACGCCAAGGGCCTGCCCGCGGCCCGGATGGTGCGGAGCGCAATCCAGGGCGCCCTCCCTCTTTTCGCTCCGCGCCATGCGAACTACAGCCTAAACGAACGACCGCACCATCATCACGTCGTCGAAATAGCGGTCGCCGATCCTGATGGCGTTCTTCTCCAGCCCGTATTCGACGAATCCGAGGCTGGCGTAGAGCCGGCGGGCGTGCATGTTGCCACGCTCCACGCACAGGTTGACCTGCTCGACCTTGCCCTCGGCGTGCGCCAGCACGGTCTCGGCCAGCCGCCGGGCGACCCCGGCGCTACGCGCCTTGGGCCGCACGAACACGCCCCACAGCACCCCCTTGTGCGCCCGCCGGATCGCGGGCTCGACGTAGAACCCAGCGATTCCAAGCAGTTCCTCGCCATGGAAGGCCCCGAACATGACGCCTTCGGACAACCGCTCGGCGAACCATTCCGGTGGCCGCTGGCTCTCCGTCGCATAGTCGCTGCCGAAGGATTCCGGCGACGTCTTCAGAGCTTCCAGGCGGATCGCGCGGAACGCCTCGGTATCCGGCCCCGGCTCAAGCGGGCGAATGACGAAATCCGGGAAGTCCATTGCTGGCTCCGGGTGGCGGGGGGCTGACATCCTGCGCCGCACCTATGGTACAGCACGCCGGTCTTCGCAACGTCCTGAAGCTCCATGTCAGCACCCGTCGTCACCCGCTTCGCCCCCTCGCCCACCGGCTTCCTGCACATCGGCGGGGCGCGCACGGCGCTGTTCAACTGGCTCTACGCCCGCCACACCGGCGGCAGGATGCTGCTCCGCATCGAGGACACCGACCGCGAGCGCTCCACCGACGCGGCGATCGCCGCGATCCTCGACGGCCTCGCCTGGCTCGGCCTCGACTGGGACGGCGAGGCGGTCCACCAGTTCGCCCGCGCCGAGCGCCACCGCGAGGTCGCCGAAGCAGCTGCTCGCCGGCGGCAAGGCCTATTACGCCTACGACACCGCCGAGGAGCTGAACGACGATGCGCGCGAAGGCGCGCGCCGAGGGCCGCTTCGCCCGCTATGATGGGCGCTGGCGCGACCGCGATCCCGCCGAGGCGCCGGCGGGCGTCGCCCCGGTCATCCGCATCAAGGCGCCGATCGACGGCGAGACCGTCATCGAGGACCAGGTCCAGGGCCGCGTCGCCTTCCCCAACAGCGACCTCGACGATTTCATCATCCTGCGCTCGGACGGCACGCCGACCTACATGCTCGCCGTCGTCGTCGACGACCACGACATGGGCGTCACCCACATCATCCGCGGCGACGACCACCTGACCAATGGCGGCCGCCAGAAGATCCTCTACGACGCGCTGGGCTGGGCCGCTGCCGGTAATGGCGCACATCCCGCTCATCCACGGGCCGGACGGCGCCAAGCTCTCCAAGCGCCATGGCGCGCTGGGCGTCGATGCCTACCGCGCCATGGGCTACCTGCCCGAGGCGCTGCGCAACTACCTCGCCCGGCTCGGCTGGAGCCACGGCGACGACGAGATCATGTCGCTCGACGACATGATCGCCTGGTTCGATTTCGACGGCATCGGACGTGGCGCCGCCCGCTTCGATTTCGCCAAGCTGGAGAGCGTCAACGCCCACTACCTGCGCAAGCAGAGCGACGACGCGCTCTACGCCACGCTCGACGGCCGCCCTGCCCCACTGGCCGACGGGCCGGCGTTTGCCGCGAAGCTTGCAACTCACGGCGCCGCGGTGAAGGCCGCCCTGCCGCTCCTCAAGGAGCGCGCCAAGACGCTCAACGACCTCATCGCCGGCGCCCATTTCATCGTCGCCGAGCGGCCGCTGCCGATCGACGCGGCCGCCGCCGCCCTGCTGACCGACGAGGCCCGCGCGCTCATCGGCGCGCTCCTGCCAACGCTGGAGGCGATCGCGGACTGGTCGGCCGCCGCGACCGAGGCGGCGGTGAAGGCCTTCGCCGCCGAACGCGGCCTCAAGCTCGGCGCGATCGCGCAGCCGCTGCGCGCGGCGCTCACCGGCCGCACCGCCTCGCCCGGCATCTTCGAGGTCCTCGCCCTCCTCGGCCGCGACGAAAGCCTGGCCCGCATCGCCGATCAGGCGGCAGTCTGACGCGCCTCTGCCGCTGGACCGCGGTCGCCGGCGCGCTATCTATGCATGCTCTGCCACACCCGCGTGATGGACTTGTTGCGTCGCAACAAATACAATTCACGTCTATCCAATCTCGATAATCCCAACGACAAGGCGCTTGGTTAATGGCCACTGCGAATAATACGGAAACGCCGGACGACACTGGCACGGCTCTCGCATCGGCAGACGACAGCTGGGACCTGAAGGTGCGCAAGGGCACCATCGGGCCCGACGTCATCGACATCGGCACGCTCTATCGCGATACCGGCCGCTTCACCTACGACCCCGGCTTCACCTCGACGGCGTCCTGCGAGTCCGCCATCACCTATATCGACGGCGACGAGGGCGTGCTGCTCTACCGCGGCTACCCGATCGAGCAGCTCGCCGAGCACGGCGACTTCCTCGAGACCTGCTACCTGCTGCTCTACGGCGAACTGCCGACGCCGGCGCAGAAGGCCGATTTCGACCATCGCGTGACCTACCACACGATGGTCCACGAGCAGATGACGCGCTTCTTCAGCGGCTTCCGCCGCGACGCCCATCCGATGGCGGTGATGTGCGGCGTCGTCGGCGCCATGTCGGCCTTCTACCACGACTCCACCGACATCACCGATCCGCACCAGCGCATGATCGCCTCGCTGCGCATGATCGCCAAGATGCCGACGATCGCCGCGATGGCGTTCAAGTACCACATCGGCCAGCCCTTCGTTTATCCGCTGAACGCGCTCGACTTCTCGTCGAACTTCCTGCGCATGTGCTTCTCGGTGCCCTGCGAGGAGTACAAGGTCAACCCGGTCCTCGCGCGCGCCATGGACCGCATCTTCATCCTCCACGCCGACCACGAGCAGAACGCCTCGACCTCGACCGTGCGGCTCGCCGGCTCGTCGGGCGCCAATCCGTTCGCCTGCATCGCCGCCGGCATCGCCTGCCTGTGGGGGCCGGCGCACGGCGGCGCCAACGAGGCGGCGCTGAACATGCTGCAGGAGATCGGCACGGTCGACCGCATCCCGGAATACATCGCCAAGGCCAAGGACAAGAACGATCCGTTCCGCCTGATGGGCTTCGGCCACCGCGTCTACAAGAACTACGACCCGCGCGCCAAGATCATGCAGAAGACCACCCACGAGGTGCTGCAGGAGCTCGGCATCCAGGACGATCCGCTGCTCGAGGTGGCGATGGAGCTGGAGCGCATCGCGCTCACCGACGAGTACTTCATCGAGAAGAAGCTCTACCCGAACGTCGACTTCTACTCGGGCATCACGCTGAAGGCGCTGGGCTTCCCGACCACCATGTTCACCGTGCTGTTCGCGGTGGCGCGCACGGTGGGCTGGATCGCCCAGTGGAAGGAGATGATCGAGGATCCGTCGCAGCGCATCGGCCGCCCGCGCCAGCTCTACACCGGCGCCGAGCGGCGCGAATACGTGCCCATCTCCAAGCGGCGCTAATTGCCAGGCGGGCAGTCGATCCGCACCTGACATGTGTGGTTGCCACCTCCCCCTTGTGGGCAGGGCGACTGCATGCGGTACGGGCCGAACCCTCTCCCCTTGCGGGAGAGGGTGGGGCTACGCCGGCCCCTGGCGGTCCTTCAGCGTTTCCAGGATCGCTGTGGCTGCCCGCGCGCTCGGGGCCGGACCGGCCGGGTCCATAAGCCGCTCCAGCCGGGCGAAGGCGGCAAGCTGTGCCGCCCGCTCGGGCGTGTCGGAAAGCAGCGGCACCAGCGCCGCGGCGAGCCGCTCTGGCTCGCTGGCGCCATCGATGAATTCCGGCACCGCCAGCGCGTCGAGGACGAGATTGGAAAGGACGACCGACTTCGCCTTCAGCATGAACTTGAACGGACGCACCAGGGGATCGGTGCGATAGGCGATCACCGTCGGCACGGCGGCGAGCGCCAGCTCCAGCGACACGGTGCCCGAGGCGGCGAGCGCGGCGTGGGCCCGGCGGAAGGCGGCAAGCTTCGCCGCCTCGCCCGCGACGATGGTCGGCGTCACCGGCCAGTCGGCGGCCCGCGCCCGGATTTCATCGATGAGCCGCGGCACCGCCGGCAGCAGCACCTCGAGCGGGCCGCAGCGCTCGGCCACGCGCGCGACCGTCTCGCCGAAGGGCGCCATCAGCCGGGTGACTTCGCTCCGCCGGCTGCCGGGCAGCACCAGCAGCACCGGCGGCGCGCCGCTGCCAATGGCCGCGCGCTCGCCCGCCGCCGGCCGGAAATCGGCAAGCCGCGTGATCAGCGGGTGGCCGACATAGGTGGTCGGCGGCCCGCCGAGGCGGCGGTGGACGTCCGGCTCGAAGGGCAGGATGGCGAGCAGCCGGTCGACGAAGCGGGCCATGCGCCGCGCCCGGCCCGGCCAATAGGCCCAGACGGTGGGCGAAACATAGTCGACGATCGTGATGCGGGGAGCCTGCCGGCGCACGCGCCTGGCGACACGCAGGCTGAAGGCCGGGCAGTCGATGGCGACGAGCACGTCGGGCTGGACGGCGACCACCGCCGCCGTCGTCTGGCTGATCCGGCGCAACAGGTTTGGCAGGCGCGCCAGCACCGCCGTCACCCCGTGGAGCGCGATCTCCTCCATGGGAAAGCAGCGAGGCGAGCCCCTCCTCCGCCATCCGCGCCGCCGCCGACGCCGGAGAAAGCGACGGGGCCGCCGGCCGCCTGCTTCAGCGCCCGCATCAGCCCGGCGCCGAGCGCATCGCCGGATTCCTCGCCGGCGATCAGGAAGACCTTGAGCGGACGCGACACCGCAGGCGCGGTGGTCATGACGCCGGCCGCACGTCGCCGTCGGCAGCGGCGAGGATGAAGGTGCCGCTGTCCTCGGCCGCCTTCAACGTCTCGGCGCGCTCGGCGATCATCACCCGCCCGGCTTCGATGGCGATGCCGGCAAGCCCGGCCGCGACCACGGCGGCGACGGTGCGCGGGCCGATGGTCGGCATGTCGACGCGCAGGTCCTGTTGCGGCTTGGAGCATTTGGCCAGCACCCCCGCCCGGCCGGACCATTTCACCCGGCCGATGGCGTGCAGATGCTCCGACCCGTTCGAGCATGGCGTCGGTGCCTTCGGCCGCCTCCACCGCCAACACCAGCCGGTTGACCGCAACCGCCGCCCTGCCCGATGTCGTGTTCGCCGATCACCCGGGCCGCCGTCATCGCGGTCCGCGCGTCGTCGAGCATCGCCTGGCTCGGCCCGCGGGCCGGCCAGTTGCCCGGCCTCGGCCACCAGCTCGGGCGCGATTTCGTGGGCGCCGACCACCCGGAAGCCGCGCTCCTCCAGATAGGTAATGAGGTTGCCGAGCACATGATCGTCGCCACCGACGATCGATTTCAGGATGCGCGGCAGCAGGCGGAGCGTGCCGAGATCAAGGCCAATGCTGCGGAAATCGGGCCGGCGGCTGACCGAGCCGATGAGCACGACCTCGCGCGCCCCGTGCGCCGACATCAGCTCCTCGGTGCGGCCGAACTGGCCCCACTTGATGGTCTCGAAGCGGAACGCCTTCAGCCGCTCGTCCGCCTCGCCCTCGAGGCCGATGACCAGCACCTTGCGCCCGGCCGCCGCGGCGGCGCTCGCCACCTGGAACGGCACGTTGCCGCCAGCCGCCAGGATCGCCAGCGGCTCGCCCGGGCCTCACGCGTCGTCGTCTTCGTCATCGTGGTCGAGGCATCCGGCTTGCGCGGCAGCGTCAGCGGCCGGTCGCCGGCGGAGCGCAGGAACTCGATCAGCGGGCCGACCGCCGCGACCTCGCCGAAGGCGCGCTCCACCGCGGCGATGCGCTCGGCCCGCGGCCCGCGGGCGCCGAAGAACATGCGGTAGGCCGCGCGCAGCGCCATGAATGTCGGCGTGGGTGAAGCCGCGGCGCTTCAGGCCGCGCACGTTGATGCCGGCGATCTCGGCATGATGGCCGACCGCCATGGCATAGGGCACCACGTCGCGTTCGACGCCGGTCACCCCGCCGATGAAGGCAGTGGGCGCCGATGCGCACGCGCTGCTGCACCGCCGCCGCGCCGCCGAGGATGGCGTAGTCGCCGATCTGGGCATGGCCGCCGAGCATCGCGTTGTTGGTCAGGATGACGTGGTTGCCGACGATACAGTCGTGGGCGATGTGCGAGCCGACCATCATGAAGCAGTGGTCGCCGATGGTGGTCGGCGCCGCGGCCGCGGCTGGTGCCGCGATGGATCGTGGCGTTCTCGCGGATGATGCAGTCGGCGCCGATCTCGATTGCCGTGTCCTCGCCGCGATAGCTCAGGTCCTGCGGCTCGCCGCCGATATAGGCGTGCGGCCGAGATGCGCGTGCGCGCGCCGATGGCGGTGCGGCCGCGTGATGATGACGCGGGCATCGACGATGACGCCGTCGGCGAGCGACACGTGCGCTGCCGATCAGCGAAAACGGGCCGACGGTGACGTCGGCGCCGATGCGGGCGCCGTCCTCGACGATGGCAGTCGGATGGATACCGGTCATGCGGAGCTTTGCGGTTCGCCCATCATGGCGCTCACGATCGCCTCGGCGACCAGGGTGTCGCCGACCTTTGCTTCACCGGCGAAGCGCCAGATGTTTCGCCGCTGCTTCAGTTTCTTGACGTGATATTCGAGCACGTCGCCGGGCACCACCGGCTTGCGGAACTTGGCCTCGTCGATGGTCATGAAATAGACCAGCTGCGGCCGCGCGCTCTTCATCGACGCCACGCAGATGGCGCCGGCCGTCTGCGCGATCCCCTCGATGATCAGCACGCCGGGCATCACCGGCCGGCCGGGAAAATGGCCGGCGAAATGCGGCTCGTTGAAGGTGACGTTCTTGATGCCGACGGCGGCGTTGTCGCCGTCGATATCGACGATGCGGTCGACCATCAGGAACGGGTAGCGGTGCGGCAGAAGCTCCAGGATGCGTTCGATGTCGAACGATTGCAGCACCGTCGGCCCGTCATCCATCGATCCGTCTCCCGCAGCGCCCGGCGCATCCGCGGCGCCCGGCGACGACGTTTTGGCCCATCCTCCGTGAATTGTCGATGGCTCGGGCGGCGATCCGCAGCGCCGGCCCGAGACGGCCGGCGCGCAGGGCCTGTGCGGCGCCCGCAACGCAGACGGGGCGCGGGGTCCCCGCGCCCGCGCCTTGCAAGCCAGTCCGATCAGAATGCGGCGCTGGTGCCGATGCGGAAGAACTGCGTGCTGTCGTAGCTCTTCTTGGTGAGCGCCTGGGCGAAATCGGCCCGGATCGGACCGAAGGGCGACTGCCACATGATCGAGGCGCCGACCGAGGAGCGGATCGCCATGTCGTCCATGACCTTCGTCGCGTCGCAGGCACGCCGGTGCAGGTCGACGGCACGTCGGCGCCCCACAGCATGCCGGCATCGGCGAAGACGCGCGGCGCGCAGGCCCAAGTCCGGCGGCACGCGCCGGGAACGGGAACTGCACCTCGGCCGTGCCGTTGATGTAGTTCTTGCCGCCGAGCGCGATGTTGTAGCCGGCCGCCGGGTCGTAGTAGCGCGGACCGTAGCCGAGCGAGGCAAAGCCGCGGATCGTCTCGCCACCCTTGAAGAAATCGTCGATGGTCGCAACCGGCTGGCCGAGACCGGTGATGTTGCCGCCGGTCGACCTTCAGCAGGCCGACGAAGTCGCTGCCCTCGAGCAGCGGCGTATAGAGCCGCGCGTCGGCGGTGCTGCGGATGAAGCGGGCATCGCCGCCAATGCCGGCGACGTCCTGGGCGAAGCGGAAATAGAGGCCCTCATGCGGATCGAGCCTGCTGTCGATGGTCGAATAGGTCACGCCCCAGCCGGCCATCGAGGTCAGCCGCGATCCCGCCGGGAAGAAGCACGCCGCGGCATTCGGTGCTGCAGTCGGTGCCGTTGTCGTAAGTTGTGCGATATCGATGTTGTTGAGCTTGTAGCCGACGTCGAACGTCAGTTCGTCGGTGATCGGCAGGCCGAAGGTGACGCCGCCGCCGGTGGTCGTGGTCTTGAACGGCCGCGCCGAGCTCGAGTTCGAATAGGTCCGGTAGCCGCTCAGGCTGAACGACATGTGGTTGCCGAGGAAATACGGATCGGTGAACGAGCCGTTGATCGACTGCTCGTTGAGGCCGCCGCCGACGGCCAGATGCACCTTCTGGCCGCGGCCGAGGAAGTTCTTCTCGTCCATCGAGACTTCGGCGACCAGCCCGGTGCTGCCGGCCGTGGTCTCGACGCCGCCGGCGATGCCGAACGATCCGGTCGACTTGTCCTCGACATTGACCACGACGACGACCTTGTCGGGCGCCGAGCCCGGCTCGGTGGTGATCGAAACGGTCTTGAAATAGTCGAGGTCGCGCAGCTTGCGCTCGGCCTTGTTGATCATCACGCGGTTGTAGGCGTCGCCCTCCGACACGTCGAACTCGCGCCGGATCACGTAGTCGCGGGTCTTGGTGTTGCCGCGGATGTCGATGCGCTCGATGTAGACGCGCTGTCCCTCGTCGATGACGTAGGTCAGGTTGATGGTGTTGTTGCTGTAGTCGCGGTCGCCGCGCGGGCGCACCTGCGGCGAACACGTAGCCGAGCCGCGACAGCTCGATGGTCAGGTCCTCGGTCGACTTCTCGATCTTGGTCGAATCGAACGTGTGGCCGCTCTTCGTCCTGACGATCCTCGGCCAGCGCATTGGTGTCGACGCCCTGGATCGACGAATCGATGTTGACGTCGCCGAACTTGTATTTCGGCCCCTCGTCGAGGGTGAAGGTGATCGCGTAGTTGCCCTTGGCGGCGTCGAAGGTGGCGTCCTGCGACAGCACCTGGAAGTCGGCATAGCCGTGCTTCAGGTAGAAGGCGCGCAGCAGGTCGGCATCGGCGTTCAGCTTGTCTTCGCTGTAGATGTCGTTCTGCGTCAGCCAGCTCAGCCAGTTGGTCTTCTTGGTCGAGATGATGCCCGACAGGCGCTGCGACGAGAACGCCCTGTTGCCGACGAAATGGATCGCGGCCGACGCCGGTGCGCTCGCCCTCGTTGATGGCGAAGACGATGTTGACGCGGTTGTCGGGCAGCTCGCGTGATCCGCCCTTCGACCTCGGCGCTGCTGCGGCCCTTGGTCCGGTAGTATTCCTTGATGTGGAAGATGTCGGCCTTGAGCTTGGCGTCGGTCAGCACGCCGCGCGGCTTGAGCTCGACGATCTGCGCCAGAGCGTCCGACTTGATCTTCTTGTTGCCCTCGAAGACCACCGAATTGATGATCGGGTTCTCGACCACGCGTGACCACCAGCACGCTGCCGCGCTGGGTGATGCCGACGTCGGAGAACAGGCCGGTGGCGTAGAGCGCCTTGACCGACGCGTCGATATCGGCGCCGTCGTAGCTCTTGCCCGCCTTGATGGTCAGGTAGGTCTTGACCGTCGCCGCTTCGATGCGCTGGTTGCCCTTGACCTGGATGCTGGAGGCGACCGCGGCATGGGCGATTCCCGCGCTGACCAGCGCCGCCGCCCCGCCAAACGCCGGCACGGCCAACGCCAGCATCAAACCCAACGCCAGTTTACGGGCGAAAAACATAAATGAATTCATATGGTTCGAATGCCTTGCTCGTCTGCCTGTCCAGTCCGCATCAGCCAAGCGAACAGACGCGCCCCGTCATGACCCAGCGGCGGCAGAATTGCAGCCTTTTGGCCTCCCCGCAAGGCGCATCCCCCTCGGCATGTCCGAATCTCTTCCCGCGTTGCCCGGTCGCCACGCATGGAAGCCTTATTTCACAAGGAACTCAAATGAATAATGTCGTTCCAGGTTGCGAAAATCATTAGCATCAACACCACCGCGAATCCAACCCGGAAGCCGATCTCCTGGACCCGTTCGCTGAGCGGTTTGCCGCGGACCGCCTCGACCGCGAAAAACAGCAAATGGCCGCCGTCCAGCATGGGAATCGGGAAGAGGTTGATGAGCCCGATGCTGATCGACAGAATCGCCGCCAGATTGATCAGCGCGGCGATGCCGAGCTTGGCGACGTCGGCCGAGACCGTGGCCACCTGAATCGGGCCGCCGATCTGGTCGGCCGGCTCGCGCCCGACGATGACCGAAAACAGGTAGGACAGCGTGTGCCCGGCGATCGAGCCGGTCTCCTCGGTCGCCACCCACGCCGCCACGCGGCACCGAATAGTGCTCGGTGACCACCCCGACGCCGCTCGGGCTGCGGCTGATGCCGAGCATGGCCATGCGCTGTTTGCGGCCGAAAACCTCGGTTTCGGTGAGCTTCGGACGCACCGACAGGGTGACGTCCTGGTTGTCGCGACGGACCACCACGCTGAGCGTGTCGCCGCCGCTGAAGCTGACGATCCGCTGCAGGTCGGCAAAGCTGCTGATCTTGGTGCCGTCGATCGACTGGACCACGTCGCCGGGCTGGAAGCCGGCCTCCGCCGCCGGTGAATTGGGCAGCACCGTATCGACCCGCGGGGACATCACCTCGCGGCCGTAGACGCTGAAGATGACCGTGAAGATGACGATCGCCAGGATGAAATTGGCGATCGGACCGGCAGCGACGATCGCCGCCCGCGCCGCCACGCCCTTGCCGGCGAAGGTGCGCGCCCGCTCCTCCGGGTCCATCTGCTTCAATGCGTCGCGGTCGGGCACGCTCGACTTCGTTCTCGTCTCCGAAGAAGCGGACATAGCCGCCGAGCGGGATCGCCGAGACCTTCCAGCGCGTGCCCTTGCGGTCGTTGAAGCCGAAGAGTTCCGGCCCGAAGCCGATGGAGAAGGTCCTGACCGAGACGCCGGTCCAGCGCGCCACCAGGAAGTGGCCGAGTTCGTGGAAGAACACCACCAGGGTGAGAACGAACAGGAACGGCACGATGAAGGCCACGGCCGACCACCCGGCACTCCCGATCCAATCAACCAGTCCCATGCCAGCGGTCCTTCTGCTGTTAAGGCGCCGGGCGGGCGCTCACCAGTTCACCCGCAATCCTGCGCCCGTCGCGATCCAGCGCAAGCGCCGCTTCGACCGATTCCGGCGCCGCCGGCGCGGAACCGGCCGCGACGCGATCGATCGTTTGCTCGACCAATCCGGCAATTTCAAGAAAGCCGATGCGTCCGTCAAGGAAGGCCGCGACCGCCACCTCGTTGGCGGCATTGAGGATATTGGTCGCCCACGCCCCCGCATCAAGAGCCTCGCGGGCAAGCCTCAGCGCCGGGAAGCGGTCCCAGTCCGGCCGCTCGAAGGTCAGGCTGCCCAGTTCAGCCAGGTCCAGCCGGCGGCCGGCGAGCGGCCTGGCCTCGGGCCACGACAGGCAATGGGCGATCGGCATGCGCATGTCGGGCCGGCTCATGCCGGCGATCATGCTGCCATCGTGGAAGGCTACCAGCGCATGCACCACCGATTGCGGGTGGACCAGAACCTCGAGCCTGGCGCTCGCCACGCCGAACAGATGATGGGCCTCGATCACCTCGAGACCCTTGTTCATCAGTGTCGCCGAATCGATGGTGATCTTGCGGCCCATGGTCCAGTTGGGGTGCTTGAGCGCCTCGGCCGGCGTGGCGGTCGCCATGCGCTCGCTGCTCCACGTTCGGAACGGCCCGCCGGACGCGGTGATCACGATGCGTTCGACCTCCGCGACCGGCCGCCCGCCGAGCGCCTGATAGATGGCGTTGTGCTCGGAATCGACCGGCAGGATGGTCACGCCCGCCTCGGCCGCCGCGCGCATGAAAAGGCCGCCGGCGGAGACCAGACATTCCTTGTTGGCGAGCGCCACCCTCAGGCCGGCGCGGACGGCGGCGTAAGTCGGCACGATCCCGGCGGCGCCGACGATTGCCGCGACCACCAGATCGACCGGCCGCTCGGCCGCCTCGCAGACCGCCTCCGGCCCTGCGGCGGCGGCGATGCCGGTGCCGGCGAGCGCCGCCTTGAGGTCGCCATAGGCGGCCGGATCGGCGACGACCGCCAGCCGCGCGCCGACCGTGCGCGCGACCTCGGCGAGCTTGCCGGCATTACCGTTGGCGGTGATTGCTTCGACGGCAAAGTCACCGGCGCGTTCGGCGATGACCGACAGTGTGTTGGTGCCGACCGAGCCGGTGGCGCCGAGAATGGTCACCCGGCGCGGCGCCCGCCCGGGCCGCGATTGCGGAGCCTCGGCGAGCGCTCGCCGTCACCATCCGAGCAGCCCCGGCAGCAAGATGCCACGGCCCGCCGTGCAGGAGGCCGATGACCACCGCCGCGGCGGTGGCGAAGACCAGACCGTCGACGCGGTCCATCAGGCCGCCATGGCCGGGAACGATGTTGCCCGAATCCTTGGCGCCGAAGCGGCGCTTGATCGCCGATTCGATGAGGTCGCCGGCCTGCGCCGCGATCGACAGAAGCGCGCACACCAGCGCCAGCCCGGGCGCCACCTGAACCCGCGCCAGCGCCGCCACCGCCAGGCCGATGACGATGCCCGCGACAAGCCCGCCGATGGCGCCGGCCCAGGTCTTCTTCGGCGATACCGCCGGCCACAGCCTTGGACCGCCGAAGGCGCGGCCGATGAAGAAGGCGCCGCTGTCGGTGCCCCAGACAACGGCGAAGACCAAGAGCACCGCGGCCACGCCGTGGTCCGGCGCGTCCCTCAACAGCAGCACGCCGAGGCCGAACATCGCGGCATAGGCGACGCCTGCGGGCGCCCACGGCTCGCGCGCCACCGCCACGGCCACGACCACCGCCAGCGCGGCCAGCCCCATGGCCAGCCCGGCATGGCCAACGGCGATGCAGCGCGAAGCTGCCCACCAGCATGGCGGTGAAGATCAGCGCCGGCACGGTCCTGCCGCCGGTCAGCCCGATCCATTCGAGCTGCACCACGACCACTACCGCCGATACCGCGAGCGCCGCGGCCCAGCCGCCGAACCAGGTGGCAGCCAGCGCCAGACCGGCGAGAATCGTCGGCCGACGCGAAGCGGACGAGCATCTCGTTCCTCGATACCGGCAAGACACCGCCGTCGGCAATGCGGGCCACGCTCACGCGCTCTCCCGTCGCGCCGCGACCGCCGTAGCGCCGGCTGCGGCTGGCGAACGTCTCCAGCGCCGCGACCAGCGCATCGCGGCCGAAGTCCGGCCAGTTCACCTCGAGGAAGATCAGTTCTGCATAGGCGGATTGCCACAGGAGGAAATTACTTAGCCGGATTTCCCGGCCCGTGCGGATGACCAGATCGGGGTCGGGGAAGCTGGCGGTGTCGAGCTGGCTGGCGATCGTCTCCTCGTCGATCTTCGGCCGGGTCGAGCCTGCCCGCCCTCGACCTCTTCGGCGATCGCGCGCATGGCGCGGGCGAGCTCGTTGCGGGCGCCGTAATTGAAGGCGAAGATCAGATGGAGCGTATGGTTGCCGGCGGTCAGCGCCTCGGCCTCCTCGATCATCGCGCAGGATGTCGGTCGGCACGCCCTCGCGGCTGCCGATCATGCTGACGCGCACGCCCTGGGCGTGCAGCTCGGCGACGTCGCGGCGGATGTAGTGCCGGAACAGGCCGAACAGGAAGTCGATCTCGTCGCGCGGACGCCGCCAGTTCTCCGAGGAGAAGCTGTAGAGCGTCAGGTAGCGGATCTTGAGGTCGATCGCCGCGCGCACCGTCTGGCGCACGGCCTCGACGCCGCGCCGGTGACCCTCGCCGCGCGGCAGGCCGCGCGCCGTCGCCCAGCGCCCGTTGCCGTCCATGATGATGGCGACGTGGCGGGGCACCGCGATCGTTTGCGGCGCGGCGGAACGGCCTGTTTCTGATCGGCGAGCAGGCTCATGCCGCTCTCGCTCCTTGGCCCCTAGACCTGCATGATCTCGGCCTCTTTGGCGGCCAGGATCTCGATCGATATCGGAGATGGTGCCGTCGGTCATGGTTTGCACCTTTTCGCCGTCGGCATGGGCCTGGTCCTGGCCGATGTCGCCGTCCTTCTCCTGCTTCTTGATGGCGTCGAGCGCATCGCGGCGCACATGGCGCACGGCGACCCGGGCGGCCTCGGCATATTTGTGCGCGACCTTGACCAGCTCCTGCCGCCGCTCGGCGTTGAGCTCGGGGATCGGAATGCGCAGCAGCGTGCCCTCGACGATCGGGTTGAGGCCGAGATTGGCCTCGCGGATCGCCTTGTCGACGGCATGCACGTTGGTTTGTCCCATACCTGCACCGAAAGCATGCGCGGCTCCGGCACGCTCACCGAGGCCATCTGGTTGAGCGGCATGGTGCCGCCGTAGGCCTCGACGTGGATCGGCTCGAGCAGGCTCGACGAGGCGCGACCGGTGCGCAAGCCTGCCAGTTCCCCCCGCAAGCACCCGACGGCGCCCTGCATCCTGCGGTTGATTTCTTCGCTGTCCATTTCTTCCCCTGATCGTTATCGGCCAATCGCGGCCGCCGTGTGTCAGGCGTTCCCGCGGGCGGCCTCCGCGAGGCTCGGTTCAGCCTTCGGCGACCACCGTCGCCCGACCCTTTCCCTTGAGAATATCAACGAAAGCGCCGGGTTGCTTGATGGAAAACACGATTACCGGAATCCGGTTGTCGCGGGCAAGGGCGATTGCCGCAAGGTCCATCACCCCCAGCCCCTGGCGGAGCACCGCGTCGTAGCTCAGCCGGTCGTAGCGGGTGGCCTTGGGGTCGGTCTTGGGATCGGCCGAATAGACGCCGTCGACCTGGGTGCCCTTGAACAGCGCGTCGCAGCCCATCTCGGCCGCGCGCAGCGCCGCGCCGGTGTCGGTGGTCACGAAGGGGTGGCCGATGCCGCCGGAGAACAGCAGCACCTCGCCCGCCTCGAAGGCGGCCTAGGCGGTGCGCTGGCTGAAGACCTCGCAGATCGAGGGCATGGGCACGGCCGAAAACAGCCGGCTCGCCACCTTGCGCTCGTCCAGTTTCTGCTGGAAGGCGATGGCGTTCATGACGGTCGCCAGCATGCCCATCTGGTCGCCGGCGACCCGGTTGCCGCCGGCCTTGGCGATGGTGACGCCGCGGAAGATGTTGCCGCCGCCGATGACCAGGCCGACCTTGACGCCGAGGGCGACCGCGGCGGCGACGTCGTCGGCGATCCGCGCGGCCACGGCGTCGTCGATGCCGAAGGCCTTGTCGCCGAGAAGCGCCTCGCCCGAGACCTTGAGGAGAACCCGCTTGTAGCGGAGCGACGTTGTCATGATCGCAACTCGGGGAAACGTTGGAAATCCGCCATCGGGATACACGATGGCCGCCGCCCTGTCACCGCGGCCGCGGCCCCATCGTGACCCAGCGGCGGTTAACGAAAGGGCCCGGACGGTCTCCCGTCCGGGCCCTTTATGTCCGACTGCCTGTCGGCAGTGTTCAGTGCGTTCCGGCGGCGGCGGCGACCTCGGCGGCGAAGTCGCTCTCCGCCTTCTCGACGCCCTCGCCCAACCGGAAGCAGACGAACTCGGTCAGGGTGACCGCGCCGCCGATGTCCTTCTCGGCTGCCTTCAGCGCCTGCTCGACCGTTTTCTCGGTGTCGACGACGAAGGTCTGCGACAACAGCACGACCTCCTCGTAGAACTTGCGCAACCGGCCCTCGACCATCTTCTCGATGATCGCTTCGGGCTTGCCGGATTCGCGCGCCTGCTCGGCGAAGATCGCCCGCTCGCGGTTGACCACCGCCGGGTCGAGTTCGCTGGTGCGCACCGCCAGCGGCGCCGCCGCGGCGACGTGCATGGCGACCTGCCGGCCGATGTCGCCGAGCTTGTCGGCCTTGCCGGAGGATTCCAGCCCGACGATGACGCCGATCTTGCCGAGGCCGGGCGCGACCGCGCTGTGGACGTAGCTCGCCACGGCCCCCTCCTTGACCGAGACTAAGGCGCTGCGGCGCAGCGTCATGTTCTCGCCGATGGTGGCGATCGCCGCCTTGATCTCGTGCTCGACCGTGTTGCCCGAGGGCATCTTGGCCGACCGGATGGCGGCGAGCGAACCGTCGGTGCCGAGCGCCGCCTCGGCGATAGCCTTGGCCAGCGCCTGGAAGTCGGTGTTGCGGGCGACGAAATCGGTCTCCGAGTTGAGTTCGATCATGACCGCGCGCGTGCCCTCTGCGGCGACCGCCACCAGGCCCTCGGCGGCCACCCGGCCGGCCTTCTTGGCCGCTTTGGCGAGCCCCTTGGTGCGAAGCCAGTCGACGGCGGCTTCGATCTCGCCACCGGTCTCGGTGAGCGCCGCCTTGCAGTCCATCATGCCCGCGCCCGTCTGGTCGCGGAGTTCCTTCACCATTCCCGCGGTGATAGCCATGTCATCAATCCTCGTTTCACGGCCGGGCGGCCGTCGCTCCTAGCCGCCGGCCAGAGACTTCGCCTGCCCGATCCAGTCGTCGCGCAAAATGCGGCCCTTGAAGTTGAGGGCGTCGTCGATCTTGGCGATGTCCTCGTCGGAGAAACCCGCCACCTGGTCGAAGCGGGTGACGCCGAGCGCGTTGAGCTTCCTCTCGATCGCCGGACCGACGCCGGAGATCTTCTTGAGGTCGTCGCGGGTGCCGGCCGGCGTCTCGAACAGCGGTTCGAGCGGTTCTGCCGCCGGGGCTTCCGCCGCCTTCGCCTTCTTGCCGGTGTCGCGCGCCTGCGGCTCCAGTTGCGCCGCCGCCGTCATGTCGACGTCGCCCTCGGTTCCCGCCTCGCCCACCGGCTCGAGCACGGTCGGCTCGTCCGGCACCTCAACCTGGGCGCCGATGTCGATACCCGCCTCGCCCTGGGCGCGGCTGATGCCGTCGATCGCCGCCCTGGCGATGAGGTCGCAATAGAGCGTGATGGCGCGGCCGGCGTCGTCGTTGCCAGGGATCGGAAAGGCGATGTTGTCCGGATCGCAGTTCGAAATCGACCACCGCCACCACCGGGATGCCCAGGCGGTTGGCCTCGTCGATGGCGATCTTCTCCTTGTTGGTGTCGATGACGAACAGGAGATTGGGCACACCGCCCATGTCCTTGATGCCGCCGAGCGCCTTCTCCAGCTTGTCCTTCTCGCGGGTAAGCATCAGGCGCTCTTTCTTGGTGAGGCCCTGGGCCTCGCCGGCGAACAGCGTCTCCAGTTCGCGCAGGCGCTGGATGGAGCGCGAGATGGTCTTCCAATTGGTCAGCATGCCGCCCAGCCAGCGCGCGTTGACGTAGTACTGGGCCGAGCGCTTGGCCGCCGCCGTCAGCGGCTCCGCCGCCTGGCGCTTGGTGCCGACGAACAGCACGCGGCCGCCGCCGGCCACCGCGTCGCTCACCGCCTCCAGCGCGCGGTGCAGCATGGGCACCGTCTGGGCGAGGTCGATGATGTGGATGTTGTTGCGCACCCCAAAGATGTACTGAGCCATCTTGGGGTTCCAGCGATGCTTCTGGTGGCCGAAATGAACGCCAGCCTCGAGAAGCTGACGCATGGAATAATCGGGCAGTGCCATGACTACCGTGCTCCTTTACCGGTTATGCCGCCGCGGGGGCTGAGCCCTCGAAATGAGGACACCGGAAGGGTCGTTCGCCCGCTCCAGGACGGCCGATTGACCCGAACCCCGCGTGTGAGATGGAGCGCCTTATATGGGGATGATCCGCCGAAAGCAAGCGACCGCCTGGCGGCAGAGGGCGGTCAGCCGCAGGCCGGCGCGCGCCCGGCGGCCCGGCCACCTTCGACCGGGGCGGTCAGGCGCCCTCCGGCCGGATCCCAAATGTGCACCGCGCCGCAGACCGGGCAGTTCACCCGGGTCGGCTGCTTCATGGCCCAGATGCGCGCCGGCAGCACGACCATGCGCTTCGTCGCCGGACATGCCGCCGTCGGCAGCCCGCGCTCGGGGACCGATGGCCCGGTCACGGAGAAGCGGCTCCGTCGACGGCCGCGGCGGCGTCCATGACCAGGCGCAGGGTCAGGCCAAGCGGCCGCGACTCCAGCGAAAGCCGGGCGTCGGCGGCGTCGGCCATGTCGATGGCGTTACCGAGGCCGATGCCGGCGTCGCGGCCAAGCGCAAAGCCCTCCGGCAGGCCCACGCCGTCGTCGCCGATTTCCATGATGACGGCGTCGCCCTTGCGCCGGCAGGCGATCGACAGCCTGCCCCTGACCCCCGCCGGGTGGGCGTGGTGGAGCGCGTTGATCACCGCCTCGACGGCGATTGCCCCCACGGCAAACGCCCGCGAGGCGGGAATTGAGCATCCGGGCTCGCAGTAGAACTCGAAGTTGCAGCGGTTGCGGATGCCCAGTGGTTCAAGCATCGCCGCGCAAACGCAGGCCAGGCAGTCCGACAGGCTGAGCGCATCGTCGCCGCTGCGCTCAAGCAGCAGCCGGTAGATCGCCGCCGCCACATCGAGATGAACCGACGCGTCGCGTAAAGACGCCGCGCTGCCATCGCCTGCCTGCCGCGCCGAGGGCCGGCAACGGCGCTCGGCAGCCCGGGAGACCTTCTCCAGGTGATCGACCAGCCAATACGTTGTTCGCGTGCCGACAGTTACGTTGGGGCCAGCGTCATCTACGTTGAGCACCTGAACAAAATCTTCGGGGGTAAAAATTCTTTCCATGGCGACCTCCAGTGGTACGTCCGACCCTTGAGGATTGCCCGCCTCAAATCCCTATTTGATGACCATAAGACTTCTCCCCGTTCCAATTCAATTCTGCATTCTCTCCCTTTGAGCCGAACAATACCTAGGCTCAAATGCCGCCGGCACCGACAAGGACCGCAACGGCAGCAAATGAGTAAGTGCCTCAAAAAAAGTCAAAGACCCA
Source organism: uncultured Alphaproteobacteria bacterium (assembly GCA_963782045.1). Lineage (GTDB taxonomy): Bacteria > Pseudomonadota > Alphaproteobacteria > Rhizobiales > Kaistiaceae > CAVSRC01. Next base: position 118,774 of record CAWAIR010000018.1, on the reverse strand, counting down.
CTTGACTAATTTCCTGGACGTCACACATGCTGAAGCGCCTGCCAATGGTGGCCGTCCGATGGGGATGTCATGGCGGAACGTGGAAACCGGCTCCAGATCATGTTGTCCGACGCGGAATGGAATGCGCTGGACAATTGGCGCTTCGCCCGGCACATGCCGAGCCGCGCAGCGGCCATTCGCGAGCTGCTCAAGCGCGGCCTTCAGGCGGAAGGCTTCGTGATCGCGGACGGCGGCGCGAAATCTCAGGATTTTGGAGTTCTGGGCAGGGTCTCCGGCGACGGCTGATCAGTCCCGCTGCCGCGATACGACGCCGGCCGCGCGTCAGTGCATGGAGGCCGTATCGAGGGTGCCCGCCACCAGCTTGCGCAGATCGTCGATCTTCTCGTTGATGAACCAGCCGTAGAAGTTCTCTTGCGGGAACTGCGGCGGCAGGCCCTGTTTGGCCCGCTGGTCGTTGACTGCCTTGAGATCCTGGGCGCGGGTGGCGGCGTCACCGAGATTGTAGAGCGTGGCGACGATGCCGGCGTTCTGCGAGATGTCGAAGTCGGCGTACTTCCTGTAGCTGTCGATGGACATGCGCAGCGCCGCGGCGATGTAGTACATCGAGGCGTCCGGGCTCATGATCTGCGAGAACACCTGCGGCGCGTCGTCGATGGACAGCAGCGGGAATCCGTTCTTGCGGTGGACGATGTCGGTGACGCTGAGCGCGACGACCGGTCCGAGCTGGCCGACGCCGAAGGTCTGGCCGGCGTAGGCGGGCGCGAAGAACACGCGGTTCAGCCGCGTCGGCGGCCAGGACTTGCCGCCGACTGCCTTACCCTCGAACTGCCGGTTCCACACGGTCTCCCGGCAGTCCCACTTCTCGAAGTTGATCTTGATCGTCTCACAATTGGCGAACTGCGGCCGCTCGAAGAAATCCTTGGCCAGCTCTCCCTGGTACTCGAAGGTCAGGGACTTGTTGTTCATGTACTGCAGCGCCTTGACGTAATAGGTCTGCAACGTGTCGAGCACGTTCATATTGAAGGTGTGCTCGCCGACGATGGCGCCGACGATGTCGACGGGGTCGACGCCGTAGATCTTGGCTGCCTTCTTGATGTTGGCCATCAGCCGCTTGTCGGTGGCCAGCACTTCCACGACGTGGCGGTATTTGTCGTCCCAGTTGCCGCCCCGCTGCATCAGGGTCAGCAGGAACGACTGCACGGCCACCGGCGGCTGCGTCTTGGCGTGATAGCTGGCGGGAACGACGGTGATGCCGGATTTGGCCAGTGCCGGCGAAAGGCAGAGTGCGGCCAGGAGCGCCACGCCAGCGGCGGCCCATCGAACTCGTCCCATGACGCACCCCCTAAGCCCGGCCTGCCGCCTTCAGGCGGCGCGGTCCACACACCGTCACCCGCGAGCAAGAAACATCTTCTTTTTAACTTACGGGGATATTGGCCGGGCCACCTGAGGCGGTCAAGGCGATTGTGCGGTCATCCCCTGCCCGTCCGGCGCGAGGCCGGCGTCAACGGCCGTCGACCTGAAGCATCCAGTTCAGGATCAGCCGCCAGTCGGTCATCCGAATGGGGGTGCCGTGGACGCCGGTGTTGAAGATGGCGCATTTGATCGGATAGCTCGGGTCGGCGGCGCGCACCTTGTTGTAGAAGGCGACCTCGTCCTTCCATCCGTAGATCGGATCGGCGGTGCCGTGGCCGATATAGACCGGAAAGCGGTGGCCGGCGCCGGTCACCGCGGGCGAGTGGACGAAGCGGTCGTCGTGATTGGAGCCGAGCAGCAGCAGACCGGAGATGTGGTCGGCCGCCTTGGGATCGGCGGCGAGCTGCCAGCAGATCGCCCCGCCCCATGAGCCGCAGGCGATGAAGATGGCGGCGTGCGGCGAGCGCTGTGCCTGATCGAGGACGAGGTTGCGGATGTCGGTGGCGCCGTGCGACCCGAAATCGGAGAAGTCGGGCGACAGATAGGCGCCGTCGTTGTGCTCCATCAGGTTCATGATGCGGTTGAAGTTGCCGCCGAACATCCACTCGTTGACGCCCTGCACGCGGCTGCCGCCCATACCGTGGATGTAGATGACGACCGCCTTGGCGCCGCCGGAGACCTTGCCGGTGCCCATGTAGTGCAGCGTGCGGCCGCTGGCGCCTTCGTATTCGTAGGTCGCCGCGCCGACCAGGCTGACATATTCCGGCTTGGCCTTCTTCTCCACGATGGTGTCGCGGCCATAGAGGTCGCGCTTCTTGGAATAGTCGACCATGACGTAGTTGCCGTCGTCCTGCGTCTGCAGGATGCCGGGATACTTGAACAGGTCGTCCTTGAACGGCGCCAGCCGGTAGGCAGCGGCGGCATTGCCGGCGGTGGCGAGGATCGTGGCAAGTGCGGCGATGGCGATGACGGCGCGGATCATGCCGTCACCATAGCGGTGAAACGGTCGCCGAGACCAGCCACGAAGGTTTGAAGCAGCCGGCCCGGGCGGCCGCGCAGCGGCTAGACCACTTTCACCGAACGCGGAGTTCAGAAGCAAATTCCGGTGCGAGAGGTTGTCTGGTTCACTCTGCCGAGGTGATTTGCGGGGCGGTTCACATAAGTCCACAAAGGCGACAATTTGAAACGACCCAAAGGTAACTCATTGACCATTCGACAGAAAATGAGCGGCTGAACAGTCTCGCTTCATAGATTCAGGAGCACTGTCCCGCTTCGACGGTCCGAAAGGATGCCCGATGCGTTCATTTTCGAACTTGGCATTTGCGGTGTGCCTCACAGGTCCGTTGCTGGCGGGCCACGCGGCGCCGGCGGAGACGCTTAAGTTGGCTGGCACCGGCGGTGCTATGCCAATGGCCGAGCAGGTCGCAGCCGGGTTTCTTGCCGTCCACAGGGATCAATATCGAGATGATCCCCGGTCTTGGCAGCAAAGGCGCCATCGCCGCAACCGCCGACGGCGTCATCGACATGGCTGTATCGACCCGGTCGCTGACTCCCGAGGAAGCCGCAATTGGCCTGACTGTGATTCCATTCGCGCGAACCGCGCTGGTGTTTATCACCTCTCACGCCAAACCCAACAGTCTGAAGAGCACCGAACTCGTCGGGATATTCAGGTCCACAGAACCCGAAATGGGCGGACGGATCGCCGCTCAACATCATCCTGCGCACCAAGTTCGACGGCGACACGCTCATCCTCGAGGAGCTCTTCCCGGGAATCCAAGACGCCATCGAAGCGGCGCGGACGCGCCCGGAGATTCCGGTGGCGCCGACCGACCAAGACAACGCCACGCTTGCCGAGCACATCTCCGGCTCCTTCGTCCAGTCGGGTTTCAGCCAGATCGTGACCGAGAAGCGCGACCTGCGATTCGTTCCGATCGATGGGGTCGAGCCGACTCCGGAGAACTTGAAGAGCGGAAAGTACCCGTACGAGAAGACCGTTCTTCCTGGTCTTTTCCAAGAACAACAAAGCGGGAGCGGAACGCCTGCTCGATTTCCTGCGATCGCCGAAAGGTCAAGCAATTCTCCACGAGACCGGAAACTTGCCCGTCGGCGGGCTGAAAGGTACCGCTGATGAAATCGATCTCCCTTCGCACCATCGTCAGCACGATCGCACTCGGCGTCGCGATCGTCACTGCCATTACAGTGCCGAGCGGGTTTCTGCTTCGTCGGCTACCGGAACACGTCGGAGACGCTGGCCTTCAAAGCCCACCTCAATGCCAACCGGGTGGCGCAGTACATCTACACGCATGACGCCCAATTATGGCAGTATCAGCAGATCCGTCTCGTCGAGCAGATTCGATTGCCGGGGGCCAATGACGCGCCGGTCCAGCAGAGAATCGTACGCGATTGGCGACAAGCTGGTGCTCGAAGACGGGCCGCCGCTGGCGGCCCCGGTCGTAACGCGCCGCGCCGACATCGTCGTCAGCGGCGTCTCGCTCGGCTATATCGAGGTGTCGGCGAGTTTCGAGGGCACCCTCTACCAGGCCGGTCTTGCCGCGCACCTGAGCTTGTTGCTCGGGTTTGGCATGTATTTCGCTTTGCGGACATTTCCGCTCCGCGTGCTTGACCGCACGCTTGGCGCGCTCAAGGACGCTCAACGCGAGCTTGCCGAGCGGAACGAGGTTCTTCGCATCAACGGGGCGCAACTCGCCAATGCGCTCAAGATGGCGCGCGCGGGTCACTGGGAGTACGACGTCGCGACAGACCAGTTCACCTTTAACGACATTTTCTATGAGATATTTCACACGACTGCAGAGGCAGTCGGCGGTTACGTGATGTCTTCCGCCGAGTACGCGCGGCGGTTCGTGCATCCGGATTCGATGAGCGTCGTCGGCGACGAAGTGAAGGCCGCTATGGAGACGGCCGATCCCAAATACAGCCGCGAGTTCGAGCATCGCATGGTCTATGGCGATGGAAAACCGGGCTACATCACCGTGCGCATCTTCATCGTCAAAGACGAGCACGGTCGAACGATCAAGACCTACGGCGTCAATCAGGACATCACAGAGCGCAAACGGGTAGAGCTGGAGCTAGCCGAGTCCAAGTCGAGACTTGACTCCGCGCTGACGAACATGTCGCAAGGCCTTTGCATGTTCGATGCCGACGAGAGGCTCGTCGTTTTCAATCTGCGCGTTGCCGAGCTTTACGGCTTGCCGCCGGAAGAAGTCTTGCCCGGCATGACCACGCGTCAGTTGATGGAACTCGCCTTCGCGACATCCCGGCTGGAGGACACGGACGTCGCAGGAACGCTCGCGCTGCAGAAGAATGTCTTCCGCGAACGCTCGGATGGATCGTTCATCCAACACCTGAGCGACGACCGCAGCATCGCGATTTCATATCGGCCGATGCCTGATGGGGGTGTTGTGGCAACCTTCGAGGACATCACCCGAGCGGCTTATCACCGAGGAGAAGATCAAGCACCTGGCGCACTACGATGCTCTCACGAACTTGCTGAACCGGGTGGCGTTCTATGAACAGATGGAGGCGTTTGTCAGCCACTTGCGGCGTTCCGGATCGATCGCGGTTCTCAGTCTCGATCTCGATCATTTCAAGAGCGTCAACGATACGCTCGGACATCCGATCGGCGACCTCTTGCTGAAGGCGGCTGCCGAACGCATGCAGAGTTGCGTCCGCGGCGAGGACATCGTAGGCCGGCTCGGCGGGGACGAGTTCGCCATCGTGCAGGTTCCCACGGAACACGCGCAAAATGTCACAGCGCTCGCGACGCGTCTCATCGAGGTCGTCGGCGCTCCCTACGATCTCGACGGCCATCAGGTGATCGTGGGGGTCGAGCGTCGGCATCGCCATCGCGCCTGCCGACGGCAGCGAGCCGGATGTTCTCATGAAGAACGCCGATCTGGCGCTTTACCGCGCCAAAGCAGATGGCGGCGGCCTCTACCGCTTCTTCGAGCTCGAAATGGACGCCCGCATGCAGGCGCGACGCGCCCTCGAACTCGACCTGCGCAAGGCGATCGTGAATGGCGAGTTTGAGCTTTACTATCAGCCCATCATCGACGTCAAAACCGGGCAGATCACGAGCTGCGAGGCGCTCGTCCGCTGGCATCATCCGGAACGCGGCATCGTCCAGCCGCTTGAATTCATTCCGGTCGCGGAAGAAACCGGTCTCATCGTCCCCTTGGGAGAATGGGTGCTCCGCCAGGCCTGCGGGGAAGCGGCAAACTGGCCGGAGCACATCGCCGTCGCCGTGAACGTCTCACCGGCGCAGTTCAAAAGCCGTAACCTGGTGCCGGCTGTGGTCAACGCGCTCGCGACATCCGGCCTTTCTCCCGACCGGCTGGAGCTTGAGATCACCGAATTGGTGCTCTTGGAGGAGAACGAGGCCACGACCGCCATTCTTCGTCAATTCCATGATCTGGGGATCAGGGTAGCGATGGATGATTTCGGCACCGGCTATTCGTCGCTCGGCTATCTTCGCAGTTTCCCGTTCGACAGGATCAAGATCGATCAGTCCTTCATCCGGGATTTGCCAGGGAGGGAAGACAGCGTTGCGATCGTTCGTGCCGTGGTCGGATTGAGCAGCAGCCTCGGGATCACCACGACCGCCGAGGGCGTGGAAACCAAGGAGCAGCTCGCGAGCCTGACCTCGGAAGGCTGCAATGAATTCCAGGGCTTCCTCTTCAGCGAACCCTGTACGGCCGCGGACGTTGCACGGATTATCGCCAAGCAGGCGCCGCGGTCGGCGGCCGTCGCCTGACATTTCGCAAACCGACAAGGCTACGCGTTATCGATTTTGCCCTCGCACGGGCAGCCGTGTCGCGCTCGACCGATCAGCGATGCTTCGACCAAACTAGGCCAGCTAGAACTAGACTCTACACCAGCTCCACCTGAACGACGCCGCGCACGCGCGCAGCGCGCTGGCAATCTGCGGCGTCACCGCGTAGCGCCCGGGAAGCCACATCTCCACCTCGCGCTGGCCCTCCTCGAGCAGCAGCACCAGGCTCGCCTCGCCCTTGGCCCCGAGCTGGCGCTGGACCGTGGTGGCGCGCTCCCGGGGCGCCACCACGGATTCATGCTCAGGCCCCGAGCCGCGCCCCGCCGTCGCAGACGAGCACTTGGCCGTTGACGAAGGTATCACGGACGAGAAACACGATTGCCGCGGCGACGTCGTCGGCGGTGCCAATGCGCCCGACCGGCGTGCGGCCGGCGAAGTCGGCAAAGGCGCCGGCCTTCTGATCGGCCGGCAGGAAGTCCCACCAAGGCGTGTCGATGACGCCGGGCGAGACGGCGTTGACCCGCATCGGCTTCAGTTCTGCCGCCAGGATCGGCACCAGCGCCTCTATCGCCGCATTGGCGGCGCCGAGTGCCGCCGTGCCGGGCATCGCGGCCTGCGCCGAAACCGCCGAGACGAGCGTGATACTCGCCGCTGACGCAAGCACCGGCAGCGCTGCCTGGACGCAGGCCAAGTGCGGAAACACCTTGTCCTCAAACGGCGCGCGCATGTCTTCGGGCGACAGCGAGGCGATCGGGCCCATGCCGCGGTTGCCGCCAAGCACGAGGATCAGGTGATCCATCCGCCCCATGCCGGCGAAGGCTTCGCCGAGCGCCTTTGGGTCGCGGGCATCCAGCATCAGTGCCTTGGCTCCGTCAGCCGACCGCGCTGCGGCCTCCAGCCTCGCCCTGTCGCGGCCGGCGATCGTGACCTCCAATCCAAGTTCCCGAAGCCGGCGCGCGGTGGCCAGTCCGATTCCGGACGTTCCACCAATGATAACAGCATGTTGAGACGGCATGATCTGCTCCTCTTGCAGGTTGGGTGCCGAACATGGCCCGCGCCGCGAACCGCATTCAGGTCCGGATTTATCCTGGTATCGATCCTGCTATGATGCGGCCCATGACCGTTGCAGATCACAGGGTCGAAGCCCGCCAGCAGGCGCTCGCCCAGTTCCTGCGCTCCCGCCGTGAGCGCCTCGCGCCGGCCGACGTCGGCCTGCCGCAGGGCGCACGCCGGCGCACGCCGGGGCTGCGCCGCGAGGAGGTGGCCATGCTCGCCGGTGTCGGCACCACCTGGTACACGTGGCTGGAACAGGGACGCGACGTGCGCCCGTCGCGCGAGGCCCTCACTGGCCTCGCCAAGGCGCTCCGCCTCGACCCGTCCGAGACCCTCCACCTCTTCGTCCTCAGCGGCCGGCCGCCGCCCGAGGCCGACGCTCCGCCGCCCGAGCGCGTCGATGAAGGCGTCTCCCGCATGCTGGCGAGCTTGGCGGGCCAGCCGGCCTACGTCACCGGCTGGCGCTGGGACCTTCTGGCGTGGAACGCGGCGTCCGCCGCCGTCTTCGGCGATTACGGCGCGCTTCAAGGCGACGAACGCAACACCATGCACATGGTCTTCGCCAACGCCACCCATCGCCGCCTCATCACCGACTGGGAGCAGCTCGCGCGCGTGACGCTCGCCACCTTCCGCGCCGATACCGCCCGCTACGCCGGCCATCCCGACCTCGAACGGCTGATCGCGACGCTCTCCGACAAGAGCCCCGAGTTCCGCACCTGGTGGCCACGCCATGAGGTGCTGGCACCGATGGCCGGCGCCAAGCGCATCGATCATCCCGTGGTCGGCCGCATGACCTTCGAGCACATGAGCCTTGCCGTCGAGGGCGGTAGCGGCTTGCGGCTGGTCGTCTTCACGCCGCTCGCTGAGGACGGCACCATCGACAAGCTACAGCGGTTGCTGGAGCGGCTGCGCGGCAAGACCCAAGCGGCGTAGCCAGCAAGGAGCGAAGCGGATTGCGGGGCGAATTCCCGTCCCGGATTTCGCTCCGCTCCATCCAGGCTACATGCAGAGCCGCGGCCCCTAGACCAGTTCCACCTGCACCACGCCGCGCACGGCCCTGAGCGCGCTGGCGATCTGCGGCGTCACCGCGTAGCGCCCGGGAAGCCGCATCTCCACTTCGCGCTGGCCCTCTTCGAGCAGCAGCACCAGGCTCGCCTCGCCCTCGCCCCTGGCGCCAAGCTGGCGCTGGACGCTGGCAAGCGGCGCGGCGTCGCGCACGAAGACGCGGATCTGCTTCAGGCCCGCCATCACCTTGTCGAGCGACTCGACCGACTGGATGCGCATGTTGATGCCCTCCGGTCGGTCCTCGGCGTTGACCAGCACAACGACCGAATTGCCGGGCTCGAGCAGCTCGCGATAGCGGTTGAGTTCCTCCGAGAAGGCGACTGCCTCGAAGGCGCCGGTGGAATCGGAAAGCTGCACCACGCCCATCTTGTTGCCGGTGCGCGTTCGCCGCTCCTGCCTGGCGGTAACGGTCGCCGCCAGCCGCCCGGCGGTCGCCCCGCCGTGCACCGACTGGGCGAACTCGGCCCAGGTCTGCACGCGCATCTTGGCCAGCACGCCGGCATATTCGTCGAGCGGATGGGCGGAGAGATAGAAGCCGACCGCGTCGTGCTCGCGCTTCAGCTTCTCCGCCGGCAGCCAGGGCTCGACCACCGGCAGGAGCAGCGGCTGGCGATCCTCGGCGCCGCCGAACATGTCGCCCTGGCCGGTGGCGGCGCTCTCCTGCGCTCGCGTTCCCATGCCGAGGATGCGGTCGACGCCGGCGGTGAGCCGCGCCCGGTCCGCCTCCAGCTCGTCGAGCGCGCCGGCCGCGATCAGGCTCTCCAGCACGCGTTTGTTGGTGACCTTGGGATTGATGCGCCGGCCGAAATCGGCGAGGTCGCGGAAGGGCTCGCTGCCGCGCGCCGCGACCAGGCCCTCGACGGCGGATGCGCCCACCCCCTTCAGCGCCGCCAGCGAATAGAGGATGCGCCCCCTTCCCTCGCCGTCGTAGGCGACATCGAACTCGACGCCGGAGCGGTTGACCGATGGCGCCTCGACCGGCACGTCGAGGCGGATCGCCTCGCGCCGGAACTCGGCGATCTTGTCGGTGTTGCCCGAGTCCAGCGTCAGCGACGCAGCCATGAACTCGGCCGGATAGTTCGCCTTGAGATAGGCCGTCTGGTAGGTGATCAGCGCATAGGGCGCCGAGTGCGACTTGTTGAAGCCGTATTCGGCGAACTTGGCGCAGGCATCGAAGATCTCGTTGGCGAGTTCCTTGGTGTAGCCGCGCTCGGCGGCGCCCTGCATGAAGCGGCCGCGCTGGGCATCCATCTCGGCCTTGATCTTCTTGCCCATGGCGCGGCGCAGCAGGTCGGCCTCGGCCAGCGTGTAGCCGGCCATGTCGCGGGCGATCTGCTGCACCTGTTCCTGATAGGTGATGATGCCGTAGGTAGGCTCGAGGATCGGCTTGAGCACCGGGTGCTGGTATTCCACCGGCTCCTTGCCGAGCTTGCGGGCGCAATAGGTCGGGATGTTGGCCATCGGTCCCGGCCGGTAGAGCGCCACCAGCGCGACCAGGTCCTCGAATCGGTCCGGTTTCATGTCGACCAGCGCCCGGCGCATGCCCGCACTTTCAACCTGGAACACGCCGACCGTGTCGCCGCGCTGGAGCATCTCGAAGGTACCGGCATCGTCGAGTGGCAGACGCGACAGGTCGATGTCGATGCCGCGCCGGCGGATCAGCTTCACCGCCACGTCGAGCACGGTCAGCGTCTTCAGGCCGAGGAAGTCGAACTTGACCAGCCCCGCCTGCTCCACCCACTTCATGTTGAACTGGCTGACCGTCATCCCCGAGCGCGGGTCGCGGTAGAGCGGCACCAACTGATGGAGCGGCCGGTCGCCGATGACGATGCCGGCGGCGTGGGTCGAGGCATGGCGGTAGAGCCCCTCGAGCTTCATGGCGATCTCGAGCAGACGCGCCACCGTCTCGTCGCTGTCGCGCGCCGTCTGCAACTGCGGCTCGCTGTTGACCGCCTGGGCCAGGGTCACCGGATTGGCCGGATTGGCCGGCACCATCTTGGCCAGCCGATCGACCTGGCCGTAGGGCATCTGCAGCACGCGGCCGACGTCGCGCAGCACGGCGCGCGCCTGCAGCGTGCCGAAGGTGATGATCTGCGCCACCTGGTCGGCGCCGTATTTCTGCTGGACGTACTGGATGACCTCGTCGCGCCGGTTCTGGCAGAAATCGACGTCAAAGTCGGGCATCGACACGCGGTCTGGGTTGAGGAAGCGCTCGAAGATCAGGTTGAAGCGCAACGGGTCGAGATCGGTGATGGTGAGCGACCAGGCGGCCACCGAGCCGGCCCCCGAGCCGCGCCCGGGGCCGACGGGAATCCCTTGAGATTTCGCCCACTGGATGAAGTCGGCGACGATCATGAAGTAGCCGGGGTACTTCATCTTCTCGATGATGCCGAGCTCGTAGTCGAGCCGCTGCCGGTAGTCCTCCTCGCTGAAGCCCGGCGCCAGGCCATGATCGGCCAGCCGTTTGGCGAGTTCCGGCGCTGGCGGCCTCGCGCAGCGCCGCGGCCTCCGCCCGGTCGGCTTCTTCCGGGTCGGCGCCGGCGCCGGCGAAGCGCGGCAATATCGGCTTCTGGATGCGCGGCCACCACGAGCAGCGGAGCGCTATCTCGACCGTGTTCTCGGTCGCCTCCGGCAGGTCGCTGAACAGCTCGACCATCTCGGCGCGCGTCTTGAAATAGTGCTCGCTCGTCAGCCGCCGTCGGTTGCCCTCGGCGATCACCGCGCCCTCGGCGATGGCGATCAGCGCATCGTGGGCGTCGTAGTCGTCGCGCTTGGGAAAGAATGCCTCATTGGTGGCGACCAGCGCCAGACCGCGGGCATAGGCCATGTCGATCAGCACGGGCTCCGCCGCCTGCTCGGCCGCCGTGCCGTGGCGCTGCAGCTCGACATAGAGCCGGTCGCCGAAGGCAGCCGCCAGCCGGTCGAGACGCTGGGCGGCCAGTTCCGCCTGACCGTCGACGAGTGCCGTGTTGAGCGGACCGCCGGGGCCGCCGGTGAGCACGATCAGGCCCTCGCCACGCTCGCTGAGCGCGTCGAAGCCGACATGGGCGCGCTCGTTGGCGACACCCTGCACGTAGGAATTGGAGACCAGCCGCACCAGGTTCCAGTAGCCGGCCTCGCTCGCCGCGATGAGCACGAGGTCGGCGAGCGGACGCCCGCGCCCCGGTCCGCCCGGGCGGCTGTCCTCGGCGACGTCGGCGAAATCGACTGCCACCTGGCAGCCGACGATGGGCTGGATGCCCTTCTCGGTCATCTTCTCGGAGAATTCGAGCGCGCCGAACAGGTTGCCGGTATCGGCGATACCGAGCGCCGGCATGCGATCGGCGGTGGCAAGCTCGATCAGCCGCTTCAGTGGCAGCGCGCCTTCAAGCAGCGAATAGGCGGAATGGACGCGGAGGTGGACGAAGCCCACCTCGCCGACGATGCGACTCACCTTGCGGTTCTCCTCGAGGCTCAAGTGTCCACGAGGCATCCCGTCCTGTCCATGCACGCCGGCACCCGTCTGGCTGCTTGTCCCCGCTGCGCCCACGCCGGAGGCCGCGGCCCACATGCGGCCCCCGGTTCGCACCTTCGGTGTGCCCGAGGGTAAATGCCGCGAAATGCGAGGAGCAGGATGGTCCGCGCCAAATACCACCGGCCCAACGGCCGCGGCGGCGCCACACCAGGACCGCGACGCGCCACCGCGCATCCTTCTCCCGTCACCCTCGCGTTCTCCGTCATCCTCCGCGAAAGCGGAGGATCGGCCTCAGCAGCCGCCGGCGTTGCGTGTCTGCCGAGAGCGATCCCCCGGTCTCGGCTGACGCCTCGCCGGAGGATGACGGTGGGGCCGGGGCGGCACCCCTGCCTACACCACGCCGCTCAGCGATACCGACCACAGGGCGACCATTCCGACAAAGGCACTGATCGCCAGCAACGCCGCCGCATCGCGAATGAAATCAGTCATTTGCATCTCCCGTTCCCGACTTGAGAAGGGAGTATGTTCATGTTTTGTTCTCGTGTCAAGACGCGGCATATATAGGTGCTGTCCTCGGACAGCACCTATATATGGGTAGTGTCTCAGTTTGAAATTCCGTCGCCCTTCGCGCGGAGAATGATTGGGTTCGTCTCGACAAGCCGAAGCGAGCGAACCATCGTCGTGGTTTCGGACTTGTATTTCAGGAAATGGGGCGCCAGCAGATGTGCCTCGTATGCCGCCTGATCGGCGTAAACCTCTACGACGCGGATATGGTCTGGGCGGTCCTTGATCGCCAGGGCGTAGAGCATCAGCACACCCGGCTCTAAATTGACTGCGGCTTCGATCTGGTCGGCCACGAGACCTCGGTAGGCGTTGAGTTGCGCCGGGTCGATTTCCAACTCGGCTATCCGTACGACCGGCATCTTGGTTCCTTCTTCAGCCATTTGTCTACGTTCCGACAACAATCCGCTTCTTGTAAGGTCCCCGCTTGCTAGACTTCGGGGAGCGTGCCTCGACCAGCGCGGCGATATCTTCCATCGACCACAGGTGATCGGTAACGCCTGCCGCCATTGCAGGCGACAGCTTGTGCGCCTTGTGTGTGCGGCAGAAATTGTACCAGACGCAATAGAGTGACAGCGCGTGAATGTGGTTGTCGATCTTCTTGCTGAACGCATTGGTCAGGCGAGTGAACCGCCGCATGCTCATCCGCATGGTCAGGTTCGACCGCTCGACATGCGACGTTGAAATGTGCCGCTTATCGGGGTTGCCGGTGATCGTCTCTTTGCGGGCGCCGATGCACTCACCGGGGCTGTACTTGCGCTCAGGCCCCACAGGCCCCTTCTCTTCGCCGTACAGCTTCACCAGCATACCGTAATCGATCTGGTTGCCGAAGGCGCCCGCAACGGCGTCCAGCGCGGTCCAGGTCCAGACATTGCCGGCGCCCGTGTGGTAGTGCCTCAGTTTGAATTCATGGGGGCAACCTCGGCGCTGACGTCATCCGCCTCTGCGAGCGTCAGTGTCGCCGGGTTCCAGATGTGCCAGTGGTCACAGATCGGACAGATGACTTCGATGGGTTCGGTCAGATTCAGAAGTTCATCGCAAACGAATGCGCGGCTGCCGGTCCTTGGGCAGATCGTCGTGAAGGGCCGTTCAACTTGGGAGCCCACGGCTCACCCGCCTTTGCGCCTGACCTAGGCGGGAACGAATTGTCTGTGAACCCAGTTGCCGGAGCCTATCCGTCGCAATCATCGGCAATAGTACCAGTATGGTGCTTGCGTCGGCCGCTTGCGAGCCTCAATCGGAGGTAGCAACCCGCTGGCCGACGAATTCAGTCGGGCTGGCGCCCATGCGATCATGGGCGCCCGATGAACCTCAGATAGAAAGCTGCAAACACCAGGACGATGCCGGCGTTCACCATCAGCCGTTCCCAGAAGCGATTTCTGAAGAACCCGAAATCGACGCCGACGACGAGTGCCACCATGGCCACCACGTAAAGCACGACAAGGATTTGCCTGCTCATTTCGCTCCCTTCCGCTCCCCGCCCTGTGCGTGCGGCAGGAACTTCCAAGCAGGATATAGAGCGACAGCGGACGATGACACCGGCGGCCCTAAGCCCGTGCCGGAGTCGACTGCTTCGCCGCCTTGTCCACGTTGACCGCCACGGCAGCGCGGACGATCGCCACGAACGCCGTCGCGTCGATCTCGTCGCCCTCACGAAGATCGATGGCGCGGCGGGTGCCGGCGTCGAGGCTGGCGTTGAACAGGCCCGCCGGATCGTCGAGCGCGGCGCCGCGGGCGAAGGTCAGCTTGACCTTGTCCTTGTAGGTCTCGCCGGTGCAAAGCAGACCGGCGTGCTCCCATACCGGCACGCCGGCCGGATTTGACGGCTTCCGCCATTTGATCGCCTCGACCACGTCGGGGTCGGCCTCGCGGATGAGGGTACGCAGCCGCGATAGCGTCCTGGCACGCCAGTCGCCGAGCGCAGCGATGCGCGCATCGATGAGGTCCGAGGCGGAGGACTCCGCCTTCCCCTCCGCGCCCCGCTCCGCCTTGGGTATCGCCGCTTTGGTCATGGCCGCTGCTCCTGTCCGTGCCCTCTCATTCGCTGGTGCAGCCGCCATTCGTGCCAGGTCAGCACCAGCACCACCGCGTCGAACACGGTGAGCACGGCGAGCCACAGGGAGAAGGTAAGCGTGATCTGATAGGTCTGGTAGCCGATCAGCAGCACCAGCGCCGCCATGAACAGCGGATAGGCCCAGCTCTTGTCGCGCAGCACCAGGATCACCAGGACCAGCTTGATGGCGCCGTGGGAGAACAGATAGACGGCCGCCGCCGTCTTCTTCGGCACCGAGAAGGCTTCAGCCGAGTGCATCAGCCAGTTGGCGAGGAAGTCGCGCGGGTCCTCCGCCAGCTCGGTATGGGTCAGCCAGTGGACGAAGCCGATGATCGCCGAGTGGGCGATGAAATAGAGGGCGACGCCCGCCCCCATCTCGATGGCGCTGTCGATCGCCTTGAGGATCAGGCTCCAGCGGAAGACGCGGCGGATGGTGGCCTCGCGCGGGCTTAGCGGTCCGCCGGCCGGCTGTCCGTGGGGTGCATCCATTGTCACGCTCTACACTCCGCCGCGCGCTTCAGCATCACGGCGCGCTCACGCTGGTTGCGGGTCATCGCCGCGGCGCGCGCGAATGCGGCGCCCGCTTCCGCCTTGCGGCCGAGCTTCTCCAGCATGTCGCCTTGGGCCGCTGGCAGCAGGTGGTACGCCTTCATCGCCGGCTCCGCCGCGATCGCCTCGAGGATGGCAAGCCCCGCCGCCGGCCCCTCAGCCATGCCCACCGCCACCGCCCGGTTGAGTTCGACCACCGGCGAGGGCTGGATCGCGGCAAGCGCACCATAGAGCGCGGCGATGCGTGCCCAGTCGGTGTCCTCGGCCGCCGCCGCGCGGGCGTGGCAGGCCGCGATCGCCGCCTGCAGCGTGTAGGGCCCGGGCGGGCCCAGCGCCTCGGCCCGCGCCAGCGCCGCCAGGCCGCGGCGGATCGCCTGATGGTCCCAGCGCGCCCGGTTCTGGTCCATGAGCAGGATCGGTTCGCCGCCGGGCCCGGCGCGGGCGGCCAGCCGCGAGGCCTGGATCTCCATCAGCGCGGTGAGCCCGTGCACCTCCGGCTCGCCCGGTGCCAGCCCCGCCAGGATGCGGCCGAGTTTCAGGGCATCCTGGCAAAGCTGCGGCCGCGTCCAGTCGGCGCCGTCAGTCGCGGTGTAGCCCTCGTTGAAGATCAGGTAGATGACCTCCAGCACCGAAGCGAGCCGCGGCGCCAGCTCCGCCCCGCGCGGCGCCTCGAAGCCGACATTTGCGTCCGCGAGTGTCCGCTTGGCGCGCACGATGCGCTGCGCCATCGTCGCTTCCGGCACCAGGAAGGCGCGGGCGATCTCGCCGGTGGTGAGCCCGCCGAGCAGGCGCAGGGTGAGCGCCACCCGTGCCTCGGTGGTCAACACCGGATGACAGGCGGTGAACACCAGCCGCAGCATGTCGTCGCCGATGTCGTCATCGAGCGCCGCCTCGATATGGGCCGTCGGGTCCAGCCCTTCCTCCATCTCGCGGCCGATCTCGGCATGCTTGCGCGCGGCCATCTTCGCCCGGCGCAGCCGGTCGATGGCACGGTTCTTGGCCGTCGCCATCAGCCAGGCGCCGGGGTTGTCGGGAACGCCGGTTTGCGGCCAGCGTTCCAGCGCGATCACCAGCGCGTCCTGCGCCAGTTCCTCCGCCAGGCCGACGTCGCGCACCATGCGCGCCAGACCCGCGATCAGTCGCGGCGATTCGATGCGCCACAGAGCGTCGATGGTGCGGGTGAGGTCGGCGGCCATGGTGACCGCCGATAGACCATCGCTTGCCTATCCGCGCAAGCCGCCCCGCAGTCACGCCTCAGGCGGCGGCTCGTCGAAGAGCTGGCGGATCTCCACCTCACCTTCCCATTCCGGAAAATATTTCACGTGCAGCTCCAGGAAGCGGCGCGTCCAGTCGAGCGCCTCCGCCTTGGAGGCGACGTCATAGGTGGTGAAGCCGCCAATCACCTCCTTGGCCTCGGTGAACGGGCCGTCGGTGACGGTGATCCTGCCCTTGGTGATTCGCGCCCGCGTGCCTTCCGATGTCGGGTGCAGCCCGCCCCACTCGACGAAGGCACCGGCCTTCTTGGCTTCCTCGCCGAGCGCCACGATGCCATCGATCAGCTTCTCGGGCGGCGGCCCGGTCAGTTCCGGCCCCTTCACGATGGTCATGAACTTCATGATCGTCTCTCCATGTTTCTCGATGACCGGTGGCTCCGGCCCGTCAGCATGACGAGCGGACGACGGCGGAATTGACAAGGCCCAGGGAAACTAGTCGCTGCCCAGGAAGCAGGGGCCGAGTTCGCGCACCTCGACGGACGCCCATTCCACCGCCGGGCAGTCGTTGGCGAGGGCGATCGCCTCGTCGCGGTCCTCGACGGTGAGCAGGAAGAAGCCGCCGATCATTTCCTTGGCCTCGGTGAACGGGCCATCGACCGAGGTCGCCGTCCCGTCGCGCCGGCTGACCCGCACGGCGCCGTCCGGCCCCAGCAGGGATTCGGTGCGGATGAGCTGACCGCGCTCCTTCAGCCCCTCGGCATATTTCAGCATGCGGGCGTAGCGCCGCTCGCCCTCTTCGCGGCCGGCGATGCGCCGGTCTTCCGGCCCTTCGACGATCAGCAGCACGTAGGTCATGGACGATCCCTCCCGCCGGCGGACGCGCCGAAGCTGCGCCTCCTATCGCCGGTGGGCGGTCGCGTAAAGGGCGTTGCCGATCACATGAGCGAGGCGCCGCTGATCATCCACCGCGTTCCGAAGCGGTCGGTCAGCATGGCGAACTGCGCGGCCCAGAAGGTCTTCTGCAATTCCATGGTCACCGTGCCCTTGTCTGCGAGCGCCGCATAGACGCGATCGACCTTGGCGGGATCGTTGTCCTGCAGCGACACGGAATAGCCTTGCGGCGTCTTGTAATAGGCAGGCGAAGCGTCCATCCCCATCAGGATGGAGCCATCGGGCAGGCTTATCTGGGCGTGCATGACCTTGTCCTGCCAGTCGGGCCCGACAGACGCCGCCATCGGCGACTTGCCGTGGGTCACCATCATGTCGATCTTTCCGCCGAAGAGCTCCGCATAGAAGCGCATGGCCTCGGCGCAGTCACCGCTGAAATGGAGATAGGAATTGATTTGCATGGGAACGGGCTCCTGTCCGGCGCGTCGGCGCCTCAGCCGTTGTTGATGTGGAGGATGTTGCCGTCGGGGTCCTTGAACCAGACGGCGCGGAAGGCGCCGAAGACGTGGACGTCGCCGTCCCGTTTGCTGCCTGGGAAGTCGTAGTGCTCGAAGCTGACGCCGGCCCGTTTCAGCGCGGCGACGATGCCGTCCAGCTCGGCGCCCACGCCCCAGGTCGCGGCGGTTGCCTTGTTGGTCCCGGCAAGCGCGGAGCGATAGACCACGATCGTCGCACTTCCGCTCCGGAAGAGCGCCACTTCGCCGCTCTCCGCTCCTGTCGGCGTCAGCCCCAGCGTGCCACCATAGAAGGCGCGCCCCACGTCGAGATCCTTCACGGCGATGGTCGCCATGGCGTTCATGTCGGAAAGCATGATGGTTCCTCCGCTGCCGCCGTCACTTGTCGGCGTTGAGCACGTCGAGCAGCGCTGCCTCGCGCTCGATCGCCTCGCTCGGTTCGAAATCCTCGATCTCCTGCACCTGGCGGACCTCGATGATCTCGTTGTCGCCCATCGGCGCGCGCTTGGCCCATTCGATGGCCTCTTCGCGCGACTTCACCTGGATCATCCAGTAGCCGCCGAGCACCTCCTTGGCCTCGGCGAAGGGGCCATCGGTGGCTTTCGGCTTGCCGCCAGCGAAGCTCACCCGCGCGCCCATCGATGGCGGATGCAGCCCGTCGAGCGCCAGCAGGACGCCAGCCTTCTGCAGGCTCTCGTTGTATTTCGTCATCCGCTCAATCGCCTCGGCGTCGGGCAGCGTGCCCGGTTCGGCCGTCTCGTATCCCCTGGGGATCACCAGCATCATGAAGCGCATCGCTCTCGTCCTCTCGTCTGCGAGGCGGGCTCATCCCGCGCTCTATCCTCCACGACGAAAGAGCGGGAGCGAAATCGACAGGACAAGCCAGGGATTTCGACGCGTTCCCTCATCACGACCATGTTGCTTGCAATATGCAGACATCTTGCTAGTGGATCAAATCTGACGGGTGAATCCGTCTTGGGATTCCCATGGGGATTGGCGCATGCGAGTTTTGGGCATGCGCCCTGGGATTTCGATTACGCTGACCCCATCCGATTGCCGTCGCCTGAGAGCGATCATCGGCAACCGCAACGCTCCGCAGAAGCACGTCTGGCGGGCCGCGATCGTGCTCTTGTCGGCCGATGGCTGGGGCACGGTGGAGATCATGCGCCAAACGCACAAGTCGAAGACCTGCGTCTGGCGTTGGCAGGAACGCTTTGCTGAAGAAGGGATTGACGGCCTCCTGCGTGACAAAACGCGGCCGTCCCGGGTGCCGCCCCTTGCTGCCGACATAGCGGAACGGGTGGTCGCCCTGACGCTCACCGATCCGCCCGCCGAGGCAACCCACTGGACGGGCGCCATGATGGCCGAGGCGACTGGCATCAGCGTCTCCTCGGTTCAGCGCATCTGGCGGGCCCACGGGCTGCAGCCGCATCGAGTACGACAGTTCAAGCTCTCTACCGACCCTCAGTTCGTCACCAAACTCCGGGATGTGGTCGGGCTCTACGTCGATCCGCCGGCGCATGCCATCGTGCTCTCGGTCGACGAGAAAAGCCAAATCCAGGCCCTCGACCGCACTCAGCCGGGGCTACCGCTGAAGAAGGGGCGTGCCGGCACCATGACGCATGATTACAAGCGCAACGGTACCACCACGCTGTTCGCCGCTCTCAATGTCCTCGACGGCACCGTCATCGGCCGCAACATGCAGCGCCACCGCCACCAGGAGTTCATCCGCTTCCTCAACGCCGTCGAGGCCGAGGTCCCGGCCGGCAAGCTGATCCATGTCGTCCTCGACAACTACGCTGCCCACAAGCACCCCAAGGTGCGCCAGTGGCTCAGCCGGCATGAGCAATTCACCTTCCACTTCGTGCCCACCTCCTGCTCCTGGCTCAACGCCGTGGAGGGCTTCTTCGCCAAGCTGTCGAAGCGACGATTGAAGCGCGGTGTCTTCCGATCCGTCGTCGATCTCCAGGTCGCCATCAACCGCTTTGTCGAGGACACCAACCAAATGCCCAAACCCTTCACCTGGACCGCCGATCCCGACAAAATCATCGCCGCCGTCAGGCGCGGGCACCAAGTGTTGGATTCAATCCACTAGCGCTATATGAAGGAGGCCGCCATTCAGCTGCGCATGGGAGGTGCAATGGCGTTCAAGGTAGGGTCCTTCGAGGACGTGACCATCATAGGCATTACCGACCCGTATCTGGCGGCAGCCATTCGCAGGTTTGGCCGATACTGGGAGGAAGTGAAGGATCTGCCGGAATCGGCTCCCATTCTGGCGCAGGCCATCGACAGCGCCGAGGACATGGCGGCAAAGGCGGCGGCCATAGCCGCCGAACACCAGCCGCCCGGCGCCGGCCAGGAGCCACGGCGGCCCCCGACCACGAAGCCGCGCGGGCGGCACTGATCGCCCGGCTATTCTGCCGGCTCGGTCTTCGCCTCGGCGCCGGCCACGTCCTCGGCCCCTTGCGGGGCGGCCGTGCGACGCTTGAGCGCCATGCCGCAGAGCGCCAGCGCGCCGAAGGCGCAGGCCGTCATGATCGCCACCATGGGCAGCACGGTGCCGTTGAAGACGGCGCTGGCAACCACGATCATCAGCGCCCCGGTCAGCATCTGCAGCGTGCCGCCGAGCGCGGCCGCCATGCCGGCGATCGGCCCGTGATCGTCGAGCGCCATCACCATCGTGGTCGGGATGACCAGACCCATGAAGGAGAAGCCGACGAGCAGGAAGGCCATCAGCACGGGCAGGCTGTCGACGCCGGCAAGCGTCACCACCAGCAGCACGGCGAGCACCGCCGCGTAGCCGGCGACCGAGACGGCGACCAGCCGGGTAAGGCCATAGCGCCCGCCGAGCCAGGCGGCCAACTGCGAGGAGCCGATGAAGCCGACGGCGTTGAGCGAGAAGGCGATCGAGAACGCCGTCGGCCCAAGGCCGAAATGGTCGATGTAGATGAACGAGGCGCTCGACAGGAACGTGAAGAAGCTGCCCATGCCGAGGGCACCGATGAAGGTGAGCCCCAGGAAGCGCGGGTCGCGTATCAGCGTGGCGAAGCTGGACGTGACGCTCGCCCGCTCCAGGCGCACGCGCCTCTCCGCCGGCAGCGTCTCGGGCAGCACCGTCGCGATCAGCCCGAAGCTCACCGCGGCGGCCACCGTCACCGCCACGAACACCGCGCGCCAGCCGAAGGGCACGATCAGCGCGCTGCCGGTCAGCGGCGCCAGGATCGGCGACACCGAGATGACCAGCATGACCAGCGCCATCAGCCGGGCGCCTTCGACGCCGGTGTGGAGGTCGCGGATGATCGCCCGCGGGATTACCATGACCGAGGCGGCGCCGACGCCCTGGAGCGCGCGGAAGGCGATCAGCCAGCCGATCGACGGCGCCAGGGCACAGCCGCCAGCGCCGAGCGCGTAGACGACGAGGCCGAAATAGAGCGGCGCCTTGCGCCCGACCATGTCGGAGACCGGCCCGTAGACGATCTGGCAGAGGCCGAAGGCGATGAAGAAGGCCATCAGCGTCATCTGCGTGGCCGCGGTCGAGGCGTGCAGGTTGTCGGCGATGGTGGGCAGCGCCGGCAGGTACATGTCGATGGCGAACGGTCCGATGGCCGAGATCAGGCCGAGCACGACCGCGTTGCGGAGGAAGCGCGAGGTCATGGAACGAAATCTCCAATTCGGCCGCCGCGAGGCAGCCGGTCAAGTTGATGTTTCTGGCGGAAACTGCCGCCGCCCTTGCCAATAGCCGGGTCGAACCAACCTGCCTCGCCCGCGCTTCCTCCCAGGACGAACGGGCAGATCGAAAATCGACAGCGGCGCAAAACGAGCCGGAAGAACTAGGGCGTGACCGCGACTTGGCTATGACGCCCGTCACAGAAATTGCCCCCGGGGGCCCTTCCCGCCCCCATGACCGGCTGGGATTCTGCCCCCCGCCGCCGCGTCAGGACATGGTAGCTGGGTTGCCAACGCCTCAAAGGTAGCCCGTGACCGCGGGCACCTGCCACTAGGCGTTGTTGCGCCCGTCGGCGAATGTCACGGGCACGGCTGCAAATTCCTCCGGCGTCACGCCGTCGAGACAGGCGATGCTGATAGAGACGTAGTCGCCACCCAGCTCCTTCACATGACCGCGCTCGAACGGGTGGATTCCGCAATGCCTGCAGAAGAGATGGTGCCGGAGCGCGTGCCGAACTGATAGTCCGACAATGCCTCTTCACCGGCCGTCACCCGTTTGCGCAGCTTGGTGCAGTAGCTGCAGTTGCAGCGTCCCGTTCCGCTGGCGAGATCCATGTCGACCTCGAAGCGCACAGCGCCACAGTGACAGCTTCCCGTGTAGGTACCGACAGTCATCGCAATTATCACCTCCTGTCGTGCGAGGTCATCGTGCCCCACCGCGATGTCAGGGCATGTCAGCAGCGATGCATTACGACGGCCCCCGCCGTTTGACGACCGGGCATTCTTCTCCTGGTCGCAATTCGATGGTAATCGGCCGGAAATCAGTCAAGGCGCAAACTCATGCCCCTGAAGCGATCTGCGGACCGGCAGCCAGCCCAACACAAATTGGAATTGACCGGGGCGCAGGCGACGCTGCTGCTCACACTCCATGCCAAGGCCGTCGACAGCCGGTCGCAGCGCTCCCTGTTGCATGATGCGACGGCGGCGAAGATCCTCGATGCGATCGACTTTGATTTCACCAGGATCAAAGCCCAGGGCGGGCCCCTTACCGTTGTGCGCGCGCTGCACTACGACGAATGGGTCCGAAAGTTCGTCGCGGCACTTCCCGACGCCGTCATCGTCTATCTGGGCTGCGGTCTCGATACGCGGGTCACGCGGATCACCCCGCCAGATACGGTGAGCTGGTTCGACGTCGACTACCCCGACGTCATCAGCCTGCGCAGGAATTTCTACAGCGATGGCGAAGGCTATACGATGATCGGGGCCTCGATCACCGATCCGGCGTGGCTGCCGCACGTTCCTACCGACAGGCCGACCATGATCATCGCCGAGGGCTGTCTCGAATATCTGGCGCCGGAAGACGTCAAGGAGCTCCTCAACCGCCTGATCGCGTATTTCTCCCGAGGACGAATTGCGCTCGACATCCTCAGCTCGTTTGCCGTCCGCCGCGGGCAGAAGGCGCTCGCCGATACCTTGGGCGCGACGCACCGGTGGGCCGTTGACGACGTGCGTGAGGTCGACGCGATCGATCCGAAGCTCAAGCGCCTGGCGGCGATCTCCGTATTCACCTCTCCGTTTGTCAGGCAGTTGCCGTTCGGCGAACGCGCCCTCTGCGGTTTGGCCTCTCTGGCCCCCAATTTCAGGAACATGCTGCGCGTGTTGCTCTATGAATTCTAGAACCATGAGGCCGGCGCCCCTCGCCCGGCCCTACAGCAGCCTTGCCCGCTCCAGCACCAGCAGCTTTTCCTTGGTGAGCACGCCGCCATAGGCGGAGAAGCCGCCGAGCTTGCCGCCGGCCGCCAGCACCCGGTGGCAGGGGATGACGATCGGCGCCGGATTGGCCGCCATCGCCTGCCCCACAGCCTGGGCGCCACGCGGGATGTCCGGCCCGCTTCGCGACGTCGCCGTAGCTCGCGGTCTCGCCCCAGCGGAGCGACCGCGCCGCAGCGTAGATGCGCCGCCGCTCCTCTGTGGTTTCGTCCGGCAGCGCCAGCGCGAGGTCGGCGAACTCCGTCTCGGCGCCCTCGAAATAGGCGCAGAGCCGCGCGATCGCCGCGGCGACCGCCGGCGGCGGCTCGCCCTCCACCGCGCCGTGCTTCTCCAGCCGAGCCCGCGTCGCGGCGACGTCGGCCTCGGGCAGTTGCACGCGCGTCAGCCCGGCCTCGCTCCAGGCGACACCGGTGAGCCCGAATTCCGTATCGAACAGGCAGTAGCGTTCCGCCGCCTCTGTCACCGGTGCCTCCGTGTTCCGCTTTTGTTCTTGCCATAGCGCGAGGCTGCTGACAAGACTGGCAGCAATCCTAAGTCCCTGCCCCATATTCCCTTTGGACGAT
The DNA here is from genome assembly GCA_963782045.1 of uncultured Alphaproteobacteria bacterium. Taxonomy (GTDB): domain Bacteria; phylum Pseudomonadota; class Alphaproteobacteria; order Rhizobiales; family Kaistiaceae; genus CAVSRC01. The sequence goes on along the minus strand of CAWAIR010000018.1, from coordinate 95,221 downwards.
CCGGAGCCGCCGCTTGTCTGGCGCCAGCAAGAGCATAAGTTTGGAGCGCGGCCGACGCCGCAAATCCCCTTCGGAACAGCGAGCCATGGCCGAGACCAGCCCTGCCCCGGGCAAGTTCATCTCCATCCGCGGGGCGCGGGAACACAACCTCAAGAACGTCGACCTCGACCTGCCGCGCGACCGGCTGGTCGTGCTCACCGGCCTGTCGGGCTCGGGCAAGTCGTCGCTCGCCTTCGACACCATCTATGCCGAGGGCCAGCGCCGCTATGTCGAGAGCCTCTCCGCCTACGCCCGCCAGTTCCTCGAGATGATGCAGAAGCCGGACGTCGACCAGATCGACGGCCTGTCGCCGGCCATCTCCATCGAGCAGAAGACGACCAGCCGCAACCCGCGCTCGACCGTCGGCACGGTTACCGAGATCTACGACTACATGCGGCTCCTGTTCGCCCGCGTCGGCGTGCCCTATTCGCCGGCGACGGGCCTGCCGATCGAGAGCCAGACGGTGAGCCAGATGGTCGACCGCGTGCTGGCGCTGCCCGAAGGCACCCGCCTCTATCTGCTCGCCCCGATCGTGCGCGGCCGCAAGGGCGAGTACCGCAAGGAGCTCGCCGAGCTGATGAAGCGCGGCTTCCAGCGCGTGAAGATCGACGGCACCTTTTATGAGATCGCCGAAGCCCCGGCGCTCGACAAGAAGCTCAAGCACGACATCGAGGTGGTGGTCGACCGCATCGTCGTCGGCGACGGCATCGCGACCCGCCTCGCCGACTCCTTCCAGACCGCGCTCGAGCTCGCCGAAGGGCTTGCCATCGCCGAGTTCGCGGATGCTCCCAAAGCCGTCACGAGCACTCACTCCACCTTCCCCCTTGCGGGGGAGGTCGGCGCGAAGCGCCGGGAGAGGGGTAAGGGCAAGACCTCTCGACAGAGCGACACCCCCCTCCCCAACCCTCCCCCGCAAGGGGGGAGGGAGTCCGCCGGCCGCCGAGGCGGAAAAAGGCGGCATGAAGCGCGGCGACATCGATTCCGCCAACCGCGTCATCTTCTCGGAAAAGTTCGCCTGTCCTGTCTCCGGCTTCACGATTCCCGAGATCGAGCCGCGGCTGTTCTCCTTCAACAACCCCTATGGCGCCTGCCCGGTCTGCGACGGGCTGGGCACCGAGCGCGTCGTCGACCCGGCGCTGGTCGTTCCCGACGACACGCTGTCGCTGCGCGAGGCGGCCATCACGCCCTGGTCCAAGAGCCAGTCGCCCTATTACCAGCAGACGCTGGAGGCCCTCGCCCGCGCCTACAAGTTCTCGACCGACACCGCCTGGCACAAGCTGCCGGAGAAGGTGAGAAACGTCATCCTCTACGGCACCGGCGATGACGAGGTCACCTTCAACTACAACGACGGTTTGCGCGCCTACCGCACCACCAAGACCTTCGAGGGCGTCATCCCCAATCTCGAGCGGCGCTACAAGGAGACCGACTCGCAGTGGATCCGCGAGGAGATCGAGCGCTACCACTCGGCCAAGCCGTGCGAGGCCTGCGCCGGCAAGCGGCTGAAACCGGAAGCGCTCGCCGTCAAGCTCGATAGCCTCGACATCGCGCAAGTCACCGATTTCTCCATCCGCCGGGCGCTCGCCTGGTTCGCCCACCTGCCCGAGACGCTGACCAAGCAGCAGAACGAGATCGCGGTGAGCATCCTGAAAGAGATCCGCGCGCGGCTGAATTTTCTCGTCGACGTCGGCCTCGATTACCTGACGCTCGCCCGCGCCTCCGGCACGCTGTCGGGCGGCGAGAGCCAGCGCATCCGGCTGGCCTCGCAGATCGGCTCCGGCCTCACCGGCGTGCTCTACGTCCTCGACGAGCCGTCGATCGGCCTCCACCAGCGCGACAACGAGCGCCTGCTCGGCACGCTCAAGCACCTGCGCGACATCGGCAACACCGTCATCGTCGTCGAGCACGACGAGGACGCCATCCGCCAGGCCGATTACGTCGTCGACATCGGCCCGGCCGCCGGCATCCACGGCGGCCACGTCATCGCCAAGGGCACGCCGGCCGAAATCATGGCCAACCCGGATTCGCTCACCGGCGCGTTCCTCTCCGGCACCCGCTTCATCGAGGTGCCGGCCACCCGCCGGCCGCCGAGGAAGGACAAGCAGCTCCGCATCGTCGGCGCCACTGGCAACAACCTCAAGAATGTCACCGCCGAGATTCCGATCGGCCTGTTCACCTGCGTCACCGGCGTCTCCGGCTCCGGCAAGTCGACGCTGACCATCGACACGCTCTACCGCGCCGTCGCCCGCCGGCTGAACGGCGCCCGCGACGTGCCCGCCGCGCATGTGCGCCTCGAGGGGCTGGAATATCTCGACAAGGTCATCGACATCGACCAGTCGCCGATCGGCCGCACCCCGCGCTCCAACCCGGCCACCTATACCGGCGCCTTCACGCCGATCCGCGAGTGGTTCGCCGGCCTGCCCGAGGCCAAGGCGCGCGGCTATGGCCCCGGCCGCTTCTCCTTCAACGTCAAAGGCGGGCGCTGCGAGAAGTGCCAGGGCGATGGCGTCATCAAGATCGAGATGCACTTCCTGCCCGATGTCTACGTCACCTGCGACGTCTGCCAGGGCAAGCGCTACAATCGCGAGACGCTGGAGGTCCGCTTCAAGAACAAGTCGATCGCCGATGTCCTCGACATGACGGTCGAGGAGGCGCGCGGCTTCTTCGCCGCCGTCCCCTCCATCCGCGACAAGATGGAGACGCTGGATCGCGTCGGCCTCTCCTATATCCATGTCGGCCAGCAGGCGAACGACGCTCTCCGGCGGCGAGGCCCAGCGCGTCAAACTTCAGCAAGGAGCTGTCGCGCCGCTCCACCGGCCGCACGCTCTACATCCTCGACGAGCCGACCACGGGCCTGCATTTCGCCGATGTCGAGAAGCTGCTCGAAGTCCTCCACGAGCTGGTCGACCAGGGCAACACGGTGGTCGTCATCGAGCACAATCTCGAGGTCATCAAGACCGCCGACTGGATCATCGATTTCGGCCCCGAGGGCGGCGATGGCGGCGGCGAGATCGTCGCCGCCGGCACGCCCGAGCAGATCGCCCGCGACAAGCGAAGTTATACGGGCGCCTTCCTCAAGCCGGTGCTTGCCCGCGCCCGCGCCTCACGCGCGGCCCGCGATGGGGCGGAGGACGTCGAGGCGGCGGAGTGAGCCACCCAACCGTAGCCGTCGTTGTGCAGCCACGCCTTCGGTGCGTCTTCCGAGGCATAGCCCGCCGCTCGTCTGGCCGCAGAAAGGAAGTGCATTGGACAGCGAATACAACTAACATTCGTCCGGCTGGGACGGGGGCAATTGACGCAGTGCCGACAGAACACGGAACTCGGTCAGCGACCGACGATGCGCGCATCTCACCAATTCGGGATGTCATTCATAACTACTTCGGGTTTTCCGTTTTCGAGCGGGACGTGATCGACAGCCGCTATTTTCAGCGACTGCATTTCGTCCTCCAAAACTCAGCAGCTTATGCTGCGTATCCTTGCAATAAGAATAGCCGGTTCGTCCACTCTCTTGGTGTTTCCCACCTCTGCGGGCGTATGTTCGTTCATGCTCTACGCAATGCGCATCCACATGTCTTGGCGGCGTTTCTCGCCAAATCTGCCAAATTTCTGGATGAGAACATTATCCATATCCGCGATGTGACGAATACTAAAGCACTCTTACTTGATACTTGGCAGAAACAAGTCGGCAACGCGTCGAGGTTCTTGCATAATCCGCCAAAAGGCGAGCTTTTGGACCTTCAGAAGCTACCTTTGCCCCTTCCGGCTGAGTTTGTTGTCAATACACTATGGTTGGCTTTGAAAATATGTGGCCTTGCTCACGACATCGGTCATTTGCCGATGAGCCATTCTTTTGAACACGCTATCTCAGATATAGACGACGTTGCTCGCTTCTTAGATCTTCCTCTTGCGATATATGATGAAATACGGGATCAGAAAATAGCACGCCCCGCAGACGCCGCCTCTCCAAGTAGAGATAACCCACGGGTCTTCTTCCAACGAATTGCAGTTATATTGGGGATTGAGGTAACGGCGCTAGAAAACGCAATTCCGACCCTCGCATTTCATGAGCGCCGGAGTTCTGCTCATACTAGACGAGATAGCGCGCAGCCCTCTAAATCAATACTCGGATGACGAGGCGCATTATCGGGATTACGTGTTTCTGATAGCGCAGGCGATTTTGCTTTCCGCAAAAAAGGATGCGATTCCAACTGCCGGGTCATTCTTGCTCGCCATACGCGATATTGTTGCGAGTGGCCTTGACGCAGACAGGCTTGATTATACCTTGCGCGACCCTCGGGCCTCCGGCCTGGAAATTGGTGCTTTCGATCTCGACCGGATTGTAACTAATTGCACGCTTTGCAGAACCGGCGAGCGCTTCAGGATTGCATTCTCGGATAATTCAATTTCGGCAATAGAGAGTTTTTTCCATCAACGCTATTTATTATATTCCGCACTTGTTTACCAAAGGACTGCTGTGCGGGCCAAGGCCGTGTTGCGAGAATTATTGGCGCGAGTTCTCGTTTATTGCTACCGATGCCCAAACGACGCGGTTGCCGAGTTGGCCCATCGCGCAGGCTTGGTTGAGCGAGATCTCTGTCGGAAGTGGACAGCATAAGATTCGAAAGCTTCTACCGACGTCATTGTCAATTTTGGCAAAATTCGACGACGCGCGTCTTCGAACTTTTTTATTTGATCTATCCGAGAATCTCACACAACGAGATAATCGCGAGCTTGCCGCAAACAAACACGAACTGTATATGATGAAATTGTTGGCAGACACGTTTCTTTTTCGGCTTCGTGAAAATCCTATTTCTTTCGGCAAAGGCATGGCTGCCGCTAATGAAGTTCTCAAACGGTTGGGCATTACCGATTGCAATCCTTTCGTGATCGGGGCGGGCGAGTCCAAGCGCAGATTTCGCAGCGTTATCTCTCAAGCACGACTGGATCTGACTAATTCGTCGGACGGAAAAATCTGCCTAATCATTTCGGAATTGGCTCCTAAGGTTTATAATTCAAAAGAATCGACGGTTTACGTAACCTCTCGGGGCGCTGAGGATGCGTTTCCGATTGAAGACATGTCGCCTTTTATGAAGGGGCAGAAAGAAATTGAGCGAAGGGACATGGATTTTTCGATATCATTTGTCGGACATGGGATTCGGAGCGACGAACAGCTTGTCTCACAGGCCAGAGAAATATTTGATTCTATTATTTTGGAAATCGCCGCTGTTCAGCGGGCTCCAAGTAGCGCAGCCTGAGGAGGCCAGAAAATGATCGTGCCATCGACAACGCAGTATTATGTAGCGCTAAAGGCGCTTAGTGACGTTTCTGCACCAATGCGGATGATCGATTTGGTTGGCGAGATGAAGATCGTGAGCCGCAAAGAATTTGGTGACGAAAGTATGTTCGTGTTCGGACCTGTTCCTCTCACGGATCTTATCTACGAGATGAATCGGAATGGTGACGTGCACCTGGAACAAGATAGAGCGGTGCTTTCGATTACTGAACAGGGACGGGCGGAACTTGCAAATACGACGTCGTTAGTAGTGGGTAGAGTGAATGGAGCTGGTTGGTAACGCCTTCCGTTGAGGGCGATTTTTGAGTTAGTGCCGCGGCCCACGAATTCGAAGCCGGCGGACGCTGGGATTGGGTGTATTTGGATGCGTCGTCATTTGTGACCGCGCATCGTTTGCTGAGTTATGCCCCTTCTCTATTTCGCCGCCCCGCTCTTCTCCGAATCCGAGTTGGCCTACAACTTTGCGTTGACCGCCGAGATCGAGGCGCTCGGCTTCACGGTCTTCCTGCCACTGGCACGCCCCCTCTCCCGTGGGGAGAGGGCCACGCACCTTACGGAGCGGAGCGACTTAGGTGCGTGGGGTGAGGGCGTACGGACTCTCGTGAGCCAACATCCCCTCACCCGCTCGCTTCGCTCGCGACCTCTCCCCATGGGAGAGGTGGGCCGACGTACTCGCCATTCCCGAAAGCCGCCCATGCCCACCCTCTATCTCGCCGCCCCCCTCTTCTCCGAACTCCGAGCTGGCCTTCAACGCGGCGCTGACGGCAGAGATCGAGCGGCTGGGCTTCACGGTCTTCCTGCCCCAGCGCGACGGGGTGGACGCGACCAGGGAGCCGTGGACCCTCTTCCTCTCCCGTGGGGAGAGGGCCACGCACCTTGGGACCCCCGACCTGATCGGGGGGACTTAGGTGCGTGGGGTGAGGGCGTACCAGCGCTCGTGAGGTAACATCCCCTCACCCGCTCGCTTCGCTCGCGACCTCTCCCCCAGGGAGAAGTAGAAAGAGCGCCCCCCATTCCTGAAAGCCGCCCATGCCCCTCGTCTATTTCGCCGCCCCTTTGTTCAACGAGGCCGAGTTGGCCTTCAACGCGGCGCTGACGGCCGAGATCGAGCGGCTGGGCTCACGGTCTTCCTGCCCCAGTGCGACGGGGTTGATGCGGGCTCCCCCTCTCCCGTGGGGAGAGGGCCACGCACCTTATGAGCGTCGCGAATTAGGTGCGTGGGGTGAGGGCGTACGGACCCTCGTGAGGCGGCACCATCCCCTCACCCGCTCGCTTCGCTCGCGACCTCTCCCCATGGGAGAGGTAGAAAGAGCGCCCCCCATTCCTGAAAGCCGCCCATGCCCCTCGTCTATTTCGCCGCCCCTTTGTTCAACGAGGCCGAGCTGGCCTTCAACGCGGCGCTGACGGCGGAGATCGAGCGGCAGGGCTTTGCGGTCTTCCTGCCCACAGCGCGACGGCATCTCCTCTCCCGTGGGGAGAGGGCCACGCACCTTATGGAGCGGAGCGACTTAGGTGCGTGGGGTGAGGGCGTACAAACGCTCGTGGGGCAACATCCCCTCACCCGCTCGCTTCGCTCGCGACCTCTCCCCATGGGAGAGGTAGAAAGGGCCAACCGCCTCGCCGTTCCAGAGAACCTCCCATGCCCACCCTCTACTTTGCCGCCCCGCTGTTCTCCGAATCCGAACGCGCCTTCAACGCCGCGCTGACGGCCGAGATCGAGCGGCTGGGCTTCACCGTCTTCCTGCCCCAGCGCGACGGGGTGGATGCGACGAAGGAGCCATGGGCGTCGATGCCGCACGCGGACCTGCACCGGGCGATCAGGACATAACCTCCCTTCCGTTCGTTCCCGCGAAGGCGGGAACCCAGGTGAGAGTCGGCGACGCGAAGATGTGCTCGCTGCTAGTCCGGCCTGGATGCCCGACCGGTGTCGGGCATGAACGGAGTCTGTCGCAGCGTCCTTCCCGTACCCCCCTCTCTGTCTCCCCCCCGCAAGGGGGGAGAGGACCAATACGGCGGGCACTTCCGTATGGCGCAGGCCTACTCGCCTCACTTCCCCACCCAGGCCCACGCCCCGATCTGCGAAGCACCGCTTCGCGGCTCGCATCTGAAAATGGCGAGGCCCGGGGGGGATTGCCCTCCGCACGAAAAATAGTTGTCCCCCTCTCCGGAGGCGGCCTCATATTGATGGGTATCTTCTCCCGCGAGGGGTCGTGTCGCGACCGAACCGTCACGGGGAGAGGAGCGGCGCCTGCTCCGCGCGGGACATCGGACCAGCGCGGACCGGGAGGTGCCTGCTTCAGCTCGCCCGCCGGCATTACGACCGGCTGTGGCCATCGACCACCTTAAACCGGGTGGGTTCAGAACCGCGCCCGCAAGGGTGCGGGGCCAGGTAGCGGACCGGTGATGAACCGGGCAGCGCACCGTTCACCCGGTGGAGCGCGAGTGCGGGTGCCAAAAGTCGCCGCGGCGGGCGCTCGGCTGAGCGCCACTACTGGACTACCCGACGCGGCACTCATCGAGCGCCCGCCACCCCCTCATGGTTCAGACCGTGAGGATGCTCTTTGAAAGGTCAAATCCCGGAGCCAACCGCCCGCGGGAACGAAGGCCTGTGCTCACTTCCCCGCCCAGGCCCACACCTCGATCTCGACGCGGCCGCTGAGCGCCAGGCCGCTGGCGCCGAAGGCCGAGCGCGCCGGCAGTCGGTCGGGGTGAAAATAGCCGACATAGATGTCGTTGAAGGCCGGCCAGTCGCTCATGTCGGCGAGCATCACCGTCGCCTTGAAGATCGCGTCGAAGCTTAAGCCGTTGGCGGCCAGCGTCGCGCCGATATTGTCCATCGCCTGGCGCGCCTGCGCCGTCACGCCGCCCGGCGCCAGTTCCTTTGTCCCCGGCTTCACGCCCATCTGGCCCGACAGATAGAGCACGTCGCCGACGCGCACCGCGTCGCTGAAGGGCAGGTTCGCCGCCTTCGTCGCGTCCGACCGGATGTAATCCACCATCGCCCGTCTCCTTTTCGCGTAGGCCGCCATCATGCGCCGCCCGGCGGCGTTTCAGCGAGGGCGAAAATCGCGCAGGCGCGCGGGAGGGCCGCCGCGACACTTTCCGCAGCAGCGCGCGCCCCGGTGGCGCGCTACAAGCCTGCGGCGCCAGGGGAGGCAAGCGCGCTATGTCACCTCGGTGTGCACCGGCGCGCTGCTGCTCGGCGCCGCCGGCCTCATCAAGGGCAAGCGCGCCACCACCTACTGGGCGTCGCATCATTTTCTCGCCGCCTTAGGCGCTATCCCGGTGAAGGCGCGCTTCGTGCGCGACGGCAAGCTGATGACCAGCGGCGAGGTGACGGCGGGCATCGACTTCGCGCTGGCGCTGGTCGCCGAGCTGGCGGGGCCGGCGGTGGCGCAGGCGATCCAGCTCGGGCTGGAATACGCGCCGGCGCCGCCCTTCTCTTCCGGCACCCCCGACAGCGCACCGCCGGAGGTGCTGGCCAAGGTACGGGCGCGCACCGCCCCGGGCCTGGCGGAGCGCGCGCGGCTGGTCGCCGCGGCAGTGGAACGCCTCGCCGCCGAGGACCGCTAGAGCAGCGGCGTCTCGTAGCGCGGCGCGCCGTCGACCAGCAGCCGCTTGAGCGCGGCGCGGCCATCGGCCCCGAGCGCCACATCGACGGCGAGGTGCTGATCGTTCCTGAGCTTCTCCAGCTCCCGCCCGGTGCCTTCGGGTACGAAGAATTTTCCGATGGCATAGTCGACGACATAGGTCTTGCAATCGCCGCCACAGCCGGGGCTGCCGGCCAGGATGGTGTCCACCGCGCCCTTGATCCAGGTACCGGTGGCCGGTCTGGCGCGGGTGATCGCCGTCGCCTTCCAGGCCTCGCCCGACTGGACGAGCGCCACGTAGATCGGTTCGCCGGAGGAAAATTCATCGTCGCCGTCCAGCGTGCCGCTGTCCAGCCGCGAGATGTCGTAGGAGAGCACGACGTAGTCGCCGCGCAGCAGGTCGCGCGGATCGACCGGCACCACGGCGAGGCGCACCTCGTGCCCGTTCTTGAGGAGGAGCGCGCGGTCGACGACCAGCCAGCCGACCAGCCCCGCCTGGACCAGAAAGGCGATGGCGAGCGCCGCGCCGAAGGGAAGCCAGCGTTTCACGGCGTCGCCTCCGCCGCGGGCGCCGGCGCGGCGCGCCGGGCAAGGTGGCGGTCGAGGCGGTAAAGGCCCCAGGCCAGCGCCATGAACAGCACGCCGCCGAGCAGGAAGGCGACGGCGGTGTTGATCAGCGAGCCGAGGGTGACGGCGTAGAGATAGACGACCTCGGCGCCGAGGGCGAAGAGGCCGATCGGCTTGGCGGCTGTCAGCGTGCCGGTCTGGCCGAGGCCGACGGCCCACAGCGCGGCGAGCAGAACGATCGCCCCGCCCGCCAGCCTGGTCCACAGCTCGTCGCCGGGCGCGTAGTGGGCGAACACGACTGCGGCAATCGCGATGAGCGCAATCGCCCCCGGATCGATCATCGATACGCCCTTGCGGATGGCGGCGAGAACCGAGAGCACGACCGCGATCGCCGCCGTGGGGAGAACCAGCGCGGCCGCGGGCTGCGCGCCGGTCCAAGGGCCGTCGATCGCCTGTTCGGTGCCGAGGCAGAGCAGGACCGCAACCAGCGCCGGCCACAGCATGTCGCGGCCGAGCGCGGCGATGCGCCCGGTGCCGAGGCCCGTCAACGCCGCGCCCAGTGCGAACAGCAGCAACGAGACGGCAGCCGCCAGCGTGATGCCGCCGGCGAATGACCAGTCGTAGCGGTCTCCGGCCGAGGCGATGGCCAGCGCCAGCCAGAAGAAGAGGGCGAGCACCGACAGCAGGCGATCGTTGGGCGAACCGATGACCGTGGCGATGGCCGCGCCGACGACGACCGGCAGCAGCCCCAGCCAATGGGGCGCGGCGTTGAGATCGAAGGTTTCCACATAGGTCCAGAAGCCGCCGCCGACCAGGCCGAGGGCGGTCAGGGTTGGCGAACCCGTCAGTACCGCCGCGGCAAAGGTGCCGATCAGCCACAGGGCGACCGCATCGGCAAACTCGCCGCTCAAGTGATAGCTCTGGCCGACCAACGCGATCGACGCGGCAAAGACGAGACCGGCGACGAGCAGCGCCGCCTCGCCGAAGACGCGCAGGCTGCGCCGGTTGAGCGTGCCGGCGGCGCCATAGGCCAGTGCCAGCGCGGCAGCGAGCAGGCCCAGGCGCCCAAGGCGCGGGATCTCCTGCCAGTTGGCGCCGACGAAGGCGATGATGCCGAGGCCGACGAGCAGGCCGCCAAACATGCCAACGACGGCGGCGAGGCCGAAGGCTGCCGCGCCGGCCGGCAGGTCGGCGAGAATCGCGCTGGCGCCGTCGGGGGTCACCCAGCCGGCTTCGCGCCATTTCGGCAGGTCGGCTGCAAGGCGCTTGCGATAGGCACGGTCGAGCATGGGGTGCTCCGGAGTGGATGCGAGGTGCTTATCCTTGCTGCCGGCCGGACGGGAAGTGTCAGACGTCACAACCACTGCGTCGATCGGCGGAGGGCGGGCCCCTCGCCTGCGGCGTGACGATCTCGCCTGTCACCGTCTCTGGCGTTGCGGCTGCTTCGCTGGCAGCATGCGCCGAGGAGCCTCGCCGATGTTCGACTATCTCTTGAACGCGCTGGTCACGCTGCTGGTCACCATCGATCCGGTCGGCCTGGCACCGGTTTTCGTCGTGCTGACCACCGGCATGACCGGCAGCGCCCGTCGCCAGACCGCCTACCGCGCCTCCATCGTTGCAGCCGGCGTGCTCGTCGCCTTCGCGCTCGTCGGCGAGCAGTTGCTCGGCTTCCTCGGCATATCGCTCGCTGCCTTCCGCATCTCCGGCGGCCTGCTTCTGTTCGTCATCGCCTTCGAGATGGTCTTCGGCCAGCGCATGGAGCGCAAGACCAGCGCCGCCCACGACGCCGCCAACCGCGACGACAGCGGCCACGTCGCCGTGTTCCCGCTAGCGATCCCGCTGATCTCCGGGCCGGGCGCCATCTCGGCGACTATCCTGTTGGCGACGCGCGCACCCTCGCCCTGGGCGACGATGCTGCTGCTGGCTAGCATCCTGCTGATGGTGGGGGTGTGCCTCGCCGTCTTCCTGGTCGCCAACCGCGCCCAAAGCCTGCTCGGCGAGACCGGACGCATCGTCGTCAGCCGGCTGCTCGGGCTGCTGCTCGCCGCGCTGTCGGTGCAGTTCGTCGCCGACGGCATCGTGGCATTCCTCAACGGCATGCCGTGAGCCGAAGCCCCTGCGGACGCGGGATCAGCCGGATAGGGCGATCGCGCTAGAACGGGATGTCGTCGTCGAGTTCTTCGGCGAGCGAGCCGCCGCCCGACCGCCCGGCCGAGCGTCCCTGCCCGCGCTCGCTCTCCATCGGGCTCGAGCGGCCGAAATCGCCACCGGCATCGCTGCCCGCACCGGCGCCCGCCTCGCCGCGGCCGTCGAGCATGGTGAGCTGCGAATTGAAGCCTTGCAGAACGACCTCGGTCGAATAGCGGTCCTGGCCCGACTGGTCCTGCCACTTGCGCGTTTGCAACTGGCCTTCGAGGTAGACCTTGGAGCCCTTGCGCAGGTACTGCTCGGCAATCCGGCAGAGCCCCTCGTTGAAGATCACCACGCGGTGCCACTCGGTCCGCTCGCGCCGCTCGCCGGTCGCCTTGTCGCGCCAGTTCTCCGAGGTCGCCACCCTGAGATTGGCGATCGGCCGCCCGTCATTGGTGCGGCGGATTTCCGGGTCAGCCCCCAGATTGCCGATGAGGATGACCTTGTTGACGCTACCGGCCATGTCTCTGACCCTCCTATTGCTGCCCGATCGACTGCCCTGCCGGACCCTAATCGCTAGATATGCGCGGTGTTAAGCAAAGCCGCCTAAAGGGCACTTTATCCACAGTGTTCTCTGTATGTTCTTATTCGCAGCCTGCGCTGTCCAGCACTTTTGCTGGCGTTCGGCCGCGACCGAACAGGCTGGAATTGATCCAAATCAAATACAACGCCCGCCCCGTCATGCGCTTATGCGCCAGGGCACAAGGAGCACAGGTGGGGGACCGTGAAGGACGACAACAACGGGCCGCGGCGCTATCCGCTGCCCTGCCCGGTTTGCAGAACCGCGATGATCGGCCAGAAGTCCGATCCGAACCTGCCCGATTTCGATCGCTTCGAATGCCTGCGCTGCGGTGCCGTCGTGCTGCGCGAAGATTCGGCACCCGACGACAGCACCGCCTGAGCCTTGCGGCGACCTTCACCGCCGCGCGGGCGCCGTTACGCCTTGACGTCGGTCAGTACATCCATGCGGCCTTCCAGCCGCGAACGGCGGGCACCATCGCGGCTCAACAACATGCGCGCTTCGGAGCGGGTCTGCGCCTGCTGAGTCGAGATGCCGTCCTTGGTGAACGTCACCACCAGAAACGGCAGACCGTCGCGTGGTGGCGCGTAGATGGTGCCCTGAATATCGTCCATGCGAACCCCCTCGGTGGATGCAAGACGTCGCGACTATATCGTCATCGCGCGGCGTGGCGAGCCAAAATCGACACAGCGAATTGACGCGCATCAAGAAATAGTTAGCCGGCTATTTTCTTCGCTGGCTGTGCAAATTTACTTTGCCGTCAATCGATCGAGGGGCAGCACCTGATCGACATCGAAGTAGCCCGCCCATGGGTCCTTCTTCTGCCGCTTGAGGAGCACAGCGGCGTTGTCGACCGTCGCCTCGTGCGCGCTCGCCAGGCGGCCGAGAGCGGTCCACGAAACCGGCCAGGCGATCGGCGCGCCCTTGCGCGCGCGCGTCGAGAAGGGGGCGATCGCCGTGGCGCCGCGGGCGTTGCGCAGGTAGTCGATGAAGATGCGCCCCTTGCGCTTCACCTTCGACATCTCGGCGAGATAGCGATCGGGATCCTCCGCCGCGATCGTTCGCGCCATCGCCTCGGCGAAGGCGCGGATATCGTCCCAATCGTTGCGCGGCGTCAGCGGCACGACCACGTGGATGCCCTTGCCGCCGGTCGCCATCGGGAACGACGTGAGGCCGAGATGCTTCAGTCGGTCGCGCATGTCGCGGGCGGCCTCGCGCACGGTGGCGAACTCCACCGCCTCGTCGGGATCGAAATCGAAGACCAGCCGGTCGGGCTTTTCCAGTGTCTTGTTGTGGGCGCCCCAGATGTGCAGTTCGAGCACGCCCATCTGCACGGCCGCCACCAGGCCACGCTCGTCCTCGATATAGAGATACTGGCCCTTGCCTTCCTTCTCCCTGACGCTGATCGGCTTGAAGGCATCGGGGAAACCGGGCGAAGCGTGCTTCTGGAAGAAGCCGTCACCCTCGGCGCCGGAAGGAAAGCGGACCAGGCTCAGCGGCCGGTCGACGACATGCGGCAGGATCAGGTCCTTGACCGACAGGTAGTAGTCGATCAGCCGTCGCTTGGTGATGCTCTGGCCGGCGAAGACCACCCGGTCGGGATGGGTCACGCGGACGCCTGATATCTCCATGGCGCGCTCGTCCTTGCCTGCATCAATGGAAACCACCGCGGATGGTTCCGCCTGGCGCGCCGGCTTGCCGCCAGATTTGGCGCCGGCTGGCGCCGGCACGCTTTCGTAAGGTTTCTCGCGGACGACCTTGGCCGCCTTCTTGTCCTGACGCAGACCTTTGAAGGCGCCGTGGCGGACGTAGCCGTCGTCGGTCCAGCCGGCAAAGGACACCTCGGCGACGAGCTCCGGCCTGACGAAACGCGACTTGCGGCGAATGGCGGCCGGGACGTCGGCGGCGGGCGGCGTCTTCACCTGACGCTGGTCGAGCTCGCGCCACACCGCCTTCAGCTCGCGCTCGCCGAAGCCGGTGCCGACCTTGCCGCGATAGGTCAGCTTGTCCTCGTCGCGGGTGGCAACCAGCAGCGAGGAGAACGGACGGTGGCGCACGGTCGAGGGCTGCCAGCCGATGACGATCAGCTCCTGGCCGTGGCCGCATTTGACCTTGAGCCAGCCCTTGGTGCGCTCGGAGCGATAGGGCGCGTCGGCACGCTTCGAGACGATGCCTTCCAGCTCCATCTCGCAGGCGCGGGCGAAGGTTTCGGCGCCATGTCCGACGACGTGGTCGGAATAGAAAAGTGGCCCGCCAGCCGGCTGGCCTTCGAGCAGCTTGGCGAGGCGCGCCTTGCGCTCGACGAGCGGCTTGCGGCGCAGGTCCTCGCCGTCGAGAGAGAGAAGGTCGAAGGCGTAGTAGACGATGTCGCCCTTGCCCTCGGCGATGGCGTCCTGCAGCCGGCCGAAGTCGCTGCGCCCCTCGGCGTCGCGCACCACCGCCTCGCCGTCGATCAGGGCCGAGCGGCACGGCAGGTCGGCGAGCGGCCAGACGATCGGACGCGAACCTGTCGGTCCAGTCGAGCCCCTTGCGGGTGAAGATGCGCGCCTTGCCGCCGCCGACCGCGGCGATGGCGCGGTAGCCGTCGAACTTGATCTCGTGCAGCCAGGTATCGCCGGCCGGCGGCGCCTCGGCGAGCGTGGCGAGCTGCGGCGGCGACGAAGGCGGGCGGTTCGGCGTCGCGCCCCTTGCCGGCCGCCTTTCCCTTCGCCGGCGCTTGCCTCCTTGAAGCGGAAGCCCTCGACCCATTCGACGTTGCCGGCGGCGATCTCTTCCATCGTCCGGCCGCTGCGGACGCTCGCCAGCGCGCGCTCGACGATCGGCGTCTTCTCCGCGCCGGCGTAGTCGTCCTTCTCCTTGATCAGCAGCCAGTTCTCGTGGCTTGAGCGCTCGCCCTTCTTCGGCTTCATGCGCACCAGCACCCATTGGCCGCGCAGCCGCTGGCCGTGGAGGACGAATTTGAGGTCGCCCTTCCTCAGACCCTCATCGGCGTCGCCGACCGGCTCCCAGGTGCCCTCGTCCCACAGCATCACGGTGCCGCCGCCGTAGTTGCCCTTGGGGATGGTGCCCTCGAAATCGCCGTAGTCGAGCGGGTGGTCCTCGACATGGACGGCCAGCCGCTTCTCGGCCGGGTCGAAGCTCGGCCCGTTGGGCACCGCCCACGACATCAGCACGCCGTCGTGCTCGAGGCGGAAGTCGAAGTGCATCCGCGTCGCGTCGTGCTTCTGGATCGAGATAGCGGTTGCCGCCGCCGGAGCGGTCGGCGGCGCTGCCGCCGGGCTCGGCGGTCTTGGAGAAATCGCGCTTGGCGCGGTAGCTGGCGAGGCGGTCGGCCATGCCGTCAACCTATCGCAGGGCCGCGCCCGGGCAACGGCCGAACGGCGCCGCTCGCTTCAGGCAGCGCGGCGGCCCTTGGCCGGGGACTTGGCAGCCTTCTTCGCCGTCTTCTTGGCCGTCTTTTTGGTGGCGCTTGCCCTTCTTGGTCGGGGTCGAGGCGCTGGCGGCGGCAGCCTTCTGCGCCTTGTTGCCATTGGCGGACGCCTTGCCGGCGCTTGCCGCCTGGCGGTCGCGGACGCTCCGCTTCAGCGCCTCCATGAGATCGATGACCTTGCCGCCAAGCTGCGGCTCGTCGATCTCGTGCGGGGCACGGTTCTCGAGCTTGGCATCGATCAGCTCGCGCAGCGCGATCTCGTACTGGTTCTTGAAGGCTTTGGGGTCGAACGGCTTGACCTTGCGCTCGATCAGCTCGGTGGCCAGCGACAGCAGCTCCTTCTCCGGCTTGGCGCCGGGGACGGTCGAGAAGAACTGCTCGGAATTCTGCACTTCGTCGGCGTAGCGCAGCGTCTCGATGACCAGGCCCTTGCCGGACGGCCTGAGCGCCACGATGCTCGCCGAGCCGCGGGCGACCAGTTGGCCGAGGCCGATCTTCTTGGTCGCCTTCAGCGCGTCGCGCAACACCACATAGGCCTCGCCGGCCACCTCGTCCTCGTCGGGCGAGACGAAATATGGCTTCTCGAAATAGACCGTGTCGATCTCGTCCTCGTCGACGAACTGGACGAGATCGATGGTGTGCTTGGCCTCGAGCTTGACGTCGCCGATCTCGTCGTCGGTGAGAAGGACGTACTTGCCCTTCTCCACCTCGTAGCCCTTGACGATGTCGTCGGCATCGACGGCGCCGAGGCCGGGCACCACCTTCTCGTAGCGGATGCGCTTGCCGCTCGGCTTGTGGATCTGGTTGAACGAGATGCGCGCAGCGCTCTTTGTCGCCGGGAACACCTGAACCGGGATCGACACCAGCGCCAGCCGGATCTGGCCCTGCCAATACGCACGCGCGGCCATGCTCATTCTCCTCTGACACGGAACAACTGCGGAGATCAGCTTCGCCAACGCGGCCCGCGCGGGGCCGGTTCCGCCGCAAAGGGCGGAGATTACCCGCGACCGGGTTAACGCTCAAACACCATACGGAAAGTTGATTATTGTTCCGGGTCTGTTCCGGCGGCCGGCCGAATCCTCGCCGGCTTCGCGGCGGCCCTCGGGCTCGGCTCGCCTCGCGGCCGACCTCGTAGACCTTGCCGTCGATCAGCGTGATGACGCGGTCCATGCGGCGGGCGAGTTCGTGGTTGTGGGTGGCGATCAGCGCCGCCAGCCGCGAGGCCCGCACCAGCCGGGTGAGGCCGTCGAAGACGAAATCCGCCGTGGTCGGGTCGAGGTTGCCGGTCGGCTCGTCGGCGAGCAGCAGGCGCGGCGCGTTGGCGACGGCGCGGGCGATCGCCACCCGCTGCTGCTCGCCGCCGGAAAGCTCGCCCGGCCGGTGCTCGGCGCGCTCCTTCACCCGCATATAGGCGAGAAGCTGCATTGAGCGCCGCCGCGCCTCCTTGCGGTCGATGCCGCGGATGAGCTGCGGCATCATGACGTTCTCGAGCGCCGTGAACTCCGGCAGCAGGTGGTGGAACTGGTAGACGAAGCCGATGTGCAGGCGGCGGAACATGGTGCGGTCGGCGTCGGAGAGCTTGCCGGTCGGCCGGCCGCCGATCACCACCTCGCCGCCGTCCGGCCGCTCCAGCAGGCCGGCGATATGCAGCAGCGTCGACTTGCCGGCGCCCGATGGCGCCACCAGCGCCACCATCTCGCCCGGATAGACCGACAGGTCGGCGCCGTTGAGCACGGTCAGCCGGCCCTCGCCCTCGCGGTAGTGGAGCTCGACGCCGTCGAGGCGCAGCACCGGCCGCGGCCCGGCGGTCCTCCTGACGCCGGCTTCGGCGGGAGCGCGGGGCGGATGCGTTCATTCGTAGCGCAGCGCGTCGACCGGATCGAGGCGCGCCGCCCGCCAGGCCGGATAGAGGGTCGCCAGGAAGGACAGCGCCAGCGCCATGACGACGACGGTGATCGTCTCGCGCGCGTCCATCTGCGCCGGCAGCTTGCTCAGGAAATAGAGCTCCGGCGAGAACAGCTCGGTGCGCGTCAGCGCCGACAGGAACTGGCGGATCGACTCGATGTTGAGGTTGACCACGACGCCGAGCAGCACGCCGGCGAGCGGTGCCGACCGTGCCGATCGAGGCGCCGGTGATGAAGAACACGCGCAGGATCGCGCCGCGCGTCGCCCCCATGGTGCGCAGGATGGCGATGTCGTGGCCCTTGTCCTTCACCAGCATGGTGAGGCCCGGAGATGATGTTGAGCGCGGCGACCAGCACGATCAGCGTCAGGATCAGGAACATCACGTTCTTCTCCACCTCGAGCGCGGAGAAGAAGGTGGCGTTGCGCTCCTGCCAGGAGGTGAGCAGCACCTGGCGGTTGGCGGCGCGCTCGATCGGCCGGCGCATGGCGTCGACCATGTCGGCATTGTTGAGATAGATCTCGACGGCGCTCGCCTCGTCATCGAGGTTGAAATAGTGCTGCGCATCCGGGAACGGCAGGATGACGACGGTCGAATCGTATTCCGACATGCCGATCTCGAAGATCGCCACCACCGGATAGGCGTTGATGCGCGGCGTCGACGCCCATCGGCGTGACGCTGCCGCGCGGCGTGACCAGGGTGAGCTTGTCGCCGACGGTGAGGCCGAGCTGGTCGGCCAGCCGCGTGCCGATGGCGACGCCGTGCGACTGGTCGAAATCCTTGAGCGTGCCGAGGCGGACGTTGTTGTAGATGCCGGGCACCTTGGGCAGGTCCTGCTGGCGGATGCCGCGCACCAGGACGCCGCTGGAGGCGTTGGCGCCGCTGGCCAGCGCCTGCCCCTCGACCAGCGGGATCGCCGACTTGACGCCGGGCACGGCCGCGACCCGCTCGGCAACGGCGGCATAGTCGGTCAGCTTGGTGTCCATCGCCTGCAGGATGACGTGGCCGTTGAGCCCGAGAATCTTGCTGATCAGTTCCTGGCGGAAGCCGTTCATCACCGCCATGACGATGATCAGCGTGGCGACGCCGAGCATGATGCCGATGAAGGAGAAGCCGGCGATGACCGAGATGAACGCCTCGCGCCGGCGCGAGCGCAGATAGCGCCCGGCGAGCGCCCACTCGAACCGGGCGAAAGGCCGGGTCCCGGTCGGAAGCGCCGCCCTCGCCCTCGGTTCCTTGGCCATGCGCTTGTCTCCTCAGGCGGCGGTCATCCGGTTCACCGCCGCATCCAGGCTCATCGTCTCGCGGGCGCCGGTGGCCCGCCGCTTGACCTCGACCTCGCCCTTGTCCAGCCCCTTCGGCCCGACGATCACCTGCCAGGGCAGGCCGATCAGGTCCATGGTGGCGAATTTGGCGCCGGCGCGCTGGTCGAGATCATCGTAGAGCACCGAGACCCCGGCATTCATAAGGCGCCGGTGAATCGTGTCGCAGGCGGCATCGACCGCCGCGTCGCCGGCCTTGAGGTTGACCAAGCCGACCTTGAACGGCGCCACGCTGTCCGGCCAGATGATGCCGGCGTCGTCGTGGCTGGCCTCGATGATCGCCGCCACCAGCCGCGAAACGCCGATGCCGTACGAACCGCCGTGGATGGGGCGTTCGCTGCCGTCCGGCCCGGAGACGACGGCCTTCATCGGCACCGAGTACTTGGTGCCGAAATAGAAAATCTGGCCGACCTCGATGCCGCGCGTGTTCAATCGCCGTTCCTCCGGCACCTCATGCTCGAAGCGGCCCGCGTCGTGGACGTCCTCGGTCGCCGCATAGAACGACGTCCAGGGCGCGATCACGGGCCCGAGGTCCGCATCGTAATCCACGTCCTCGCCGGGTACCGGCAGGTCGAGGATGTTCTTGTCGCAATAGACGCCCGATTCGCCGGTATCCGCCAAGACCAGGAATTCGTGGCTGAGGTCGCCACCGATGGGGCCGGTCTCGGCGCGCATGGGAATCGCCGTCAGCCCCATGCGCTTGAAGGTGCGCAGGTAGGCGACGAACATCCTGTTGTAGGAAATCCGCGCTGCCGCCTCGTCGATGTCGAAAGAATAGGCATCCTTCATCAGGAACTCGCGTCCGCGCAGCACGCCGAAGCGCGGCCGCACCTCGTCGCGGAACTTCCACTGAATATGATAGAGATTGAAAGGAAGCGCCCGGTAGCTCGATACATAGGCGCGGAAGATTTCCGTGACCATTTCCTCGTTGGTCGGCCCGTAGAGCATGTCGCGCTCGTGGCGGTCAGCTGATTCGCAGCATCTCCTTGCCGTAGTCCTCGTAGCGGCCGCTCTCGCGCCACAGGTCGGCGGACTGGATGGTCGGCATCAAAATCTCGATTGCGCCGGAGCGATCCTGCTCTTCCCGCACGATTTCAGCGATTCTGGCGAGAACGCGGCTGCCCAGCGGCAACCATGAGTAGATGCCCGCCGCCTGTTGGCGGATCAGGCCGGCGCGCAGCATCAGCCGGTGGGAAACGATCTCTGCTTCACGGGGCGCCTCGCGCAGGATGGGCAGGAAGTAGCGGGACAGGCGCATCAGACAATCTCCGGAGGACCAACGGCGGCGCAGTCAAACGACATGCTCATGAAAACACAAGCCCTTTTGCCATCCCGGAGGCGTCGTGGAGAGGCGCGCCGCCACCCGGCGGCATAGGACGCCCAACATTCGATTCGTGCAAAAAGATTAGGCGCGGGCGCACAAAATGGTGACAAGCCGTCCGACTTTCGATAGTCTCCCAAATTAAGAAAAGACGGACGCTGGTGGGAGCTGGTTTTCGTCGAATAAGAACGGCATCGCGGTCTAAGTCTTGGGAGGAAGATCCCTTCAGGCGCGCCCAACAGGCAGCCGCCGCGGCAGTTCGAAAAATGGCCCAATAAGCCAATTGGGCCGTGGACGCCGCTGAAGGGTGTGAGACGCGGAACTCGCTGAAGCAAGGCCGAAAGGCCTTGCTTTTTTATTTGCCTTCTACTGGCGAAGGTCGAACCAGTCGGCCACGCTCCACACCGACAGCCCGTAATATTCGACTGCGAAGACCAGCGCCCCCACGACGATCGTGGTGACGATGGTTGTTGCGATCGCCTTCTTCACCAGATTCGGACGGACCGGGGCGCTGCGCGCGGTGCCGAGCACGACCTCGCCCTCCTCGTCCTGCGTGTGCATGCCGAAGGGCAGGATGGTGAACAGGATGAGCCACCAAAGGACGAAATAGATGCCGACGATTGCGATCGGATTCATGACGCCGTCACGCTTCTTCGAGCTCGATCAGCGTGCCGAGAAAGTCCTTGGGGTGGACGAAGATCACCGGCTTGCCGTGCGCGCCAATCCTGGGTTCGCCATCGCCGAGCACGCGGGCGCCGCGGGCACTGAGGCTGGCGCTGGCGGCACGCACATCGGCGACCTCGTAGCAGACGTGATGGACGCCGCCGAAGGGGTTGCGCTCCAGAAAGCCGGCCAGGGGCGACTCGTCGCCGAGCGGCGCCATCAGCTCGACCTTGGCGTTGGGCAGCGTGATGAAGACCGTGGTGACGCCATGCTCCGCCAGGGCGACCGGCGCGGACACATCGGCGCCGAGCATGTTGCGGTAGAGCGCGGCAGCCGCATCGAGGTCGGGAACCGCGATGGCCACGTGATTGAGACGGCCGATCATTGCGGTGCTCATACGACCGAGACGAAGACGGTGCAAAGGGGTTTTTTGCCCCAGGCCTGGGCGATGGCCGCGCGCACGGCCCGGCGTACCGCCTCGCCGAGCGCGTCGGGATCACGGCGCACCGGCCGCGGCAGCGAATTCGAGCGTCGCCAGCACCGCTTCCATCGCCGTCTCCTCCATCGGCCGGCCGGCTGCGTCGGCCTCAGGAACGCCGAGAAGATCGACCTGCGGCTCGTCCAACACCTCGCCGCGCTCGCTGGTGACGATGGCCACAGTGACGTGGCCGACGAAGGACAACCGTCGCCGTTCGACCACGCCGATGCCGTCCAGATCGGCGATCAGCCGGCCGTCCTTGTAGAGCCGGCGGGCCTCGATCTCGTCGATCTGGGCGACCGGGTCCGGCGCCAGCCGGGTCATGGTGCCGTCCTCGATCTCGACCACCTTGCCGACGCCGAGTTCGCGGGCGAGGTCGGCGTGGGCGGCAAGATGCATCGGCTCGCCGTGGACGGGGATGGCGATGCGCGGCTTGAGCCAGCCATAGAGCTGGCGCATCTCGCCGCGGCGCGGATGGCCGGAGGTATGGACCAGCCGGTCTTCGTTGGTGATCACATGGATGCCGCGCGCGCTGAGCGCGTTCATGATCTTGATGATCTCGTATTCGTTGCCGGGAATGGCCCGCGCCGAGAAGACGACGATGTCGCCCTCGGCCAGCTCGATGCGCGGATGGTCGTCGAAGGCGACGCGGGCGAGCGCCGCGCGCGGCTCGCCCTGACTGCCGGTCAACAACACCACCACCTTGTCGCGCGGCAGATAGGCGTAGGCGTCCTCGGTGAGGAAGGGCGGCGTATCGTCCAGCATGCCGAGCTCGGTGGCGACGTCGATGACCCGGCGCATGGCGCGGCCGACGACGACCACGTCGCGCCCGGCGGCGCGGGCGGCGAACGCGACGGAGCGCAGGCGGCCGACATTGGAGGCGAAAGTGGTGAAGGCGACGCGCCGCCCCCTGGCCGAGCGGACGATCTCGGCCAGCTCGCGCTCGACCTCGCTTTCGCTCGGGCTGGTACCCTCGCGCAGCACGTTGGTCGAGTCCGAGATGAGCGCCAGCACGCCTTCCTCGCCGATGGCCTTCAGCCGCTCGACATCGGTCGGCAGGCCCACCGTCGGGTGATCGTCGAGCTTCCAGTCGCCGCTGTGCAGCACCAGGCCGAGCGGCGTGCGGATGGCGAGCGCGTGGGATTCGGGGATCGAATGGGTGACGTTGATGTATTCGACCTCGAACGGCCCCAACGCGATGCGGTCGCCGGGCTTCACCAGGTTGACCGGCACTGGCGAGGCGTCGGACTCGGCGGCGATCTTGGCGGCAAGCAGGTTGGCGGTGAAGGCCGTGGCGTAGACCGGCACCTGCAGGCGCGGCCACAGATCGATCAGCGCGCCGAAATGGTCCTCGTGGGCGTGGGTGATGACGATGCCCTTGAGGTTGATGCGCTCCTCTTCGAGATAGCCGATATCGGGGAAGACGAGATCGACGCCGGGCAGATCGGCATGGGCGAAGGAGACGCCGAAATCGACTGCGATCCAGGTGCGGTTGTGGCGCGGCCCGTAGCCGTAGAGAGCGAGGTTCATGCCGATCTCGCCGACCCCGCCGAGCGGCAGGAAGACCAGTTCGTCCTCCGGAGTGCGTGGCATTGGCTAGCCCGTGGAACCCAGGAAGACGTCGCCGGCGCCGATCGCCTGGCGCACGCCATCGGCGCGGGCAAGCACGAGCTGCCCGGCGTCGTCCAGCGCCTCGAAACGGCCGGAAACGGACCCGCCGGCAAGGTTGACCCGGATCGGTTCGCCGACGCCCACGGCGCGTTTCAGCCATGCCGACCGCACCTCGGCAAAGCCGCGGCCGCGGTCCCAACGGGCGAGTTCCTCGCCCATGCGGACGGCCAGGCGCGCGATCAGCGCTTCCGCTTCTAGCGCCAAGCCACGCGCGGCGAAATCGCTGGCCGGATGCCCCCTGGCAATCTCGGGATGTGTGCGGCAGTTGACGCCAACGCCGATGACGACGGCGAACGCGCCGCCGAGAAGCCCCTCCCCCTCGACCAGGATGCCGGCGACCTTGAGGCGGTCAAGGAGCAGATCGTTCGGCCACTTCAGTGCCAGGCGCTCGGCTGCCGCCGGCCCCGCGACGTCGACTACTGCCTGGTGCAGCGCCACCGCGGCGACAAAGGAAATGGTCGCGGCGACTTCGCGCGGCGCCGGATCGAGGAGGAGCAGCGAGGCGGCGAGGTTACCCAGGCCCGTCACCCAGCCGCGCCCGCGGCGGCCGCGGCCGTCGGTCTGTTCGCCGGCGGTGACCCAGAGGCCGCCGGCAGCGCCCGAACGGGCAGCAGCCAGGGCACGGGCATTGGTTGACGGCAGGCTGTCATGGTGCTCGCGGCGATAGCCGTGCGGAAGCGCGCCTGCCATCGCCTCAGAAGAACGTCTTGGCAGCGAGGTCCGCGGCGGTGCCGATCTGCCCGGCGATGAAGATGAAGAACAGGATGAAGATGCCACTGACACCGAGGACAGCCTTGAGTTCCGTCGCCATCGGGGCGAAGGCGCCGACTGGCTCGTCGAAGTACATGACCTTGACGATGCGCAGATAGTAGTAAGCGCCCACCACGCTGGCGAGCACGCCGATCACCGACAGCACGTAGAGGCCGGCCTGGATGGCGGCGAGGAAGACGTAGAACTTGGCGAAGAAGCCGGCGAGCGGCGGAATGCCGGCGAGCGAGAAGAGCAGCATCGCCAGCATGAAGGCCATCACCGGATTGGTGCGCGACAAGCCGGCGAGATCGTCGATGTCCTCGACCATGGTCTCACCGCGGCGCATCGCCAGGATGCAGGCGAAGGTGCCCAGTGTCATCGCCATGTAGATCAACAGGTAGATGATGACGCCCTGCACGCCGGCCTGGGTGCCGGCAGCCAGCCCGACCAGCGCGTAGCCCATGTGGCCAATGGAGGAATAGGCCATCAGCCGCTTGATGTTGCGCTGGCCTATGGCGGCGAAGGCGCCGAGCACCATCGACAGGATGGAGATGAACGAGACGACCTGCTGCCAGTCGTGGGTGACGGCGGCAAAGGGGCCGACCATGGCGCGGATGAACAGCGCCATCGCCGCCACCTTGGGCGCGGCCGCGAAGAAGGCGGTGACCGGCGTGGGCGCCCCTTCGTAGACGTCCGGCGTCCACATGTGGAAGGGCACCGCCGAAACCTTGAAGGCGAAGCCGGCGATCAGAAACACGAGCCCGAAGATGAGGCCGGTGGAGGCGCCGCCCTGCAGCGCCTCGGCGATGCCGGCGAAAGTGGTCTGGCCGGTGAAGCCGTAAATGAGCGACGAGCCGTAGAGCAGCATGCCCGACGACAGGGCGCCGAGGACGAAATACTTGAGGCCGGCTTCGGTGGAGCGCACCGAATCGCGGTTGATCGCCGCCACCACGTAAAGCGCCAGTGACTGCAACTCGAGGCCGAGATAGACCGCGATCAGGTCATTGGCCGAGATCATCAGCATCATGCCGAGCGTGGCGATGACGATGAGCACCGGGTACTCGAAACGCTCGAACTTCTGCGGCGCGGGCGAAGCCGACGGACATGACGATGGCGACGCCGGAACCGATGAGGACGAGGATCTTCATCAGCCGCGCGAAGGGATCGAGGACGAAGGCGCCGTTGAAAGTGACGCCGTCAGCGGGCAACAAGGCGACCACCAGCAAGACCAGCGCCAGCAGGATCACGGCGAGATAGGTGACCAGCGTGACGACGCGGTTGCCGCCGAAGACACCGAGCATGAGCAGCGCGAGCGCGCCGACCGCCATAATGATCTCCGGCAGCGCCGGCAGAAAGGAAAAGTCGCTCGGCATGATCCCGCCTCCCCTATTGCGCCACGGACGCGAGCTTGCCGGCGGCCGACAGCGCCGCCTGATAGTTGCTGACCAGTTGGTCGACCGCCGCCCCGGTCACATGCAGCACCGGCGCCGGATAGAAGCCGAAGAAGATGATGAGCAGCACCAGCGGCGCCAGAATGGCGATCTCGCGGCCGGACAGGTCGAGGATGCCGCGCAGGCTCTCCTTGTCGAGCACGCCGAGGATGATGCGGCGATAGAGCCACAGCGCGTATGCGGCCGACAGGATGATGCCGGTGGTGGCGAAGAAGACGACCCAGGTGTTGACCTGGAAGGTGCCGATAAGGGTGAGGAACTCGCCGACGAAGCCGCTGGTGCCGGGCAGGCCGACATTGGCGAGCGTGAAGACCATGAACACCAGGGCATAGACCGGCATGCGGTTGACCAGCCCGCCATAGGCGGCGATCTCGCGGGTGTGCATGCGGTCGTAGACGACGCCGACGGAAAGGAACAGCGCGCCGGAGACCAGCCCGTGGGAGAGCATCTGGAAGATGCCGCCCTGCACGCCCTGGGCGGTCATGGCGAAGATGCCCATCGTCACGAAGCCCATGTGGGCCACCGACGAATAGGCGATGAGCTTCTTCATGTCCTCCTGCATCAGCGCGACGTAGGAGGTGTAGATGATCGCCACCACGGAGAGCGTCCACACGAAGGGCGCAAGCTCCGCCGAGGCGAGCGGGAACATCGGCAGCGAGAAGCGCAGGAAGCCGTAGCCGCCCATCTTCAAGAGGATCGCCGCCAGGATCACCGAACCCGCCGTCGGAGCCTCGACATGGGCGTCGGGCAGCCAGGTATGCACCGGCCACATCGGCAGCTTGACGGCGAAGGAGGCGAAGAAGGCGACCCACAGCCAGGTCTGCATCGCCGGTGGGAAGGATGGTTGAGCAGCGTCGGGATGTCGGTCGTGCCCGCCTGCCAGTACATCGCCATCAGCGCCAGCAGCATGAGCACCGAGCCGAGCAGCGTGAAGAGGAAGAACTTGAAGCTGGCGTAGACCCGCCGCGGGCCGCCCCAGATGCCGATGATCAGGAACATCGGGATGAGGCCGCCCTCGAAGAAGACGTAGAAGAGCACCAGGTCGAGCGCGCAGAAGACGCCGATCATCAGCGTCTCGAGCACCAGGAAGGCGATCATGTACTCCTTGAAGTACTTTTTCACCGTCAGCTTGCTGGCGATGATGCAGATCGGCATCAGAAAGGTGGTGAGGATGACGAACAGCATCGAGATGCCGTCGACGCCCATCTTGTAGTTGATGGTGCGCGACAGCCACGGCGCCTGCTCGACCATCTGGAAGCCGGGATTGCTGGCGTCGAAACCGGCCCAGATGAACAGCGAGAGCACGAAGGTGACGGCCGTGGTCCACAGCGCCACGTGGTAGATGTTGCGGCGCGCGACCTCGTCGTCGCCGCGGATAACCAGCACCAGTATGGCGCCGACCAGCGGCAGGAAGGTAACCGTCGAGAGGATTGGCCAGTCGCTCATTGCATCCTCACGGGCGAACATCAGCCAGGTGACCAGCGCAGCGACACCGATCAGCATGGCGAAAGCGTAGTGGTAGAGGTAGCCCGACTGGAGCCGCACGACGCGCGCCGTCACGTCGAGGACGCGCGCCGAGACGCCGTCCGGCCCGAAGCCATCGATCAGCCAGCCGTCGCCCTTCTTCCACAGGAAGCGGCCGAGTGCCTTGGCCGAGCGCACGAAGAGTATGTCGTAGAGCTCGTCGAAGTACCACTTGTTGAGCAGGAACTGGTAGAGCCAGTCGTTGCGCCGGGCGAGCAGCCGCGGCACGCGCGGATCGACCAGATAGAACCACGCGGCGATGGCGACGCCGATGAGCATCATCACGGTGGGCAGGATGGCGATCCACCAGGCGGGACGCACCGCCTCGGCATGAAGGACGACGGCGCTCTTCCAGAAGGCCTCGGCGCCGCCACCGATGAACAGGCCGGAGAAGGCGAGGCCAGCGAACAGCGCACCGGCGGCGAGCACATAGAGCGGCCCCATCATCACCGGCGGCGAGTCGTGGATGTGCTTCATCACCTCGGCGGAGGCGCGCGTCCGGCCGTGGAAGGTCATGAAGATCAGCCGCCACGAATAGAACGCGGTCATCAGCGCGGCGGCGACGGTCATCACCCAGGCATAGCCGGCAAGCGGATTGCTGCCGCCGAAGGCGGCCTCGATGATGGCGTCCTTGGAGAAATAGCCGGCGGTGAGGGGAAAGCCGGTGAGCGCCAGTGTTCCGGCGATCATCATCCAGTAGGTGAGCGGGATGTGGGTCCTGAGCCCGCCCATCTTGCGCATGTCCTGCTCGTCGGCGACGGCGTGGATCACCGAGCCGGCGCCGAGGAAGAGCAGCGCCTTGAAGAAGGCATGGGTGAACAGGTGGAAGATCGCCACGCCATAGGCGCCGACGCCCAGCGCCACGAACATGTAGCCGAGCTGGGAGCAGGTGGAATAGGCGATCACCCGCTTGATGTCGTTCTGCACGAGGCCGACAGAGGCGGCGAAGACGGCGGTGGTGGCGCCGAAGAAGGTGACGACAGTGAGCGCCACCGGCGCCAGATCGAACAGCGGCGACAGCCGCGCCACCATGAAGACGCCGGCGGTGACCATGGTGGCGGCGTGGATGAGAGCCGAGACCGGGGTCGGGCCTTCCATCGCGTCCGGCAGCCAGGTGTGCAGCAGGAACTGCGCCGACTTGCCCATGGCGCCCATGAACAGGAGGATGCAGAGCACGGTCAGCGCGTCCGGGTTCCACGACAGGAAGTGCATGGGGGTGCCGGCGACGCTCTTGGCGTTGGCGAAGATGGTCTCGTAGTCGACCGCGTGGAACAGCATGAAGATGCCGAAGATGCCGAGCGAGAAGCCGAAGTCGCCGACGCGGTTGACGATGAAGGCCTTGATCGCCGCGGCATTGGCCGCAGGGCGCGTGTACCAGAAGCCGATGAGCAGATAGGAGGCGAGACCGACGCCCTCCCAGCCGAAGAACAACTGCACGAGGTTGTCGGAGGTCACCAGCATCAGCATGGCGAAGGTGAACATCGACAGATAAGCGAAGAAGCGCGGCCGATACGGGTCGTGCGCCATGTAGCCGATGGAATAGACGTGGACCAGCGCCGAGATGGTGGTCACCACGACCAGCATGACGACGGTCAGGGTGTCGACCCTCAGCGCCCAGGCGACATCGAGTGTGCCCGACGCGATCCAGGTGAACACCGGAACATGGAGCGTTTCGCCCTCGCTCAGGCCCACCGAGAAGAAGGCGACCCAGGAGAGCAGCGCCGAAACGATCAGGAAACCGGAGGTGATGATCTCCGCCGCGCGCGAGCCCTCCGCCGCCGGCTCGTGGTCGTGCCCGTCGCCATCGTGGGGCTCGCGGGCATGGCCGCGGGCGCGGCCGTTCTGGCCGTGATCGCCGGCTTCGCCGCCGGGATAGCGGCGGGCGGCGCCGACGATGGAAATCGCCCCGGCGATGATGGCGCCGAGCAGCGGCAGGAAGACGATCGCCTGATACATGCCGCGTTCAGCCCTTCATCATGTTGACGTCCTCGACAGCGATCGAACCGCGATTGCGGTAGAAGGCGACGAGGATGGCGAGCCCGATGGATGCCTCGGCGGCGGCGACCGTGAGCACCAGCAGCGCGTAGACCTGACCGACGAGATCGCCGAGGAAGGCCGAGAAGGCGATGAGATTGATGTTCACCGCCAGCAGCAGCAGCTCGACCGACATCAGGATGACGATGACGTTCTTGCGATTGATGAAGACACCGAAGACGCCGATGGTGAACAGGATGGCGGCGACCGTCAGGTAATGCGACAAGCCGATGGTCATGGCGCTCTCCCTTCGTCCCTTTCAGGGGGAGGACAAAAACGGGCAGCCGGCTTCATCATCAGATCCCCCTCCCCGGCTCGACCTTGCGCACCTCGATCGCCGTCGCCGGGCTGCGCGCCACCTGATCGGCGATCGACTGCCGCTTGACGTTGGGCTTGTGGCGCAGCGTGAGCACGATGGCGCCAACCATCGCCACCAGCAGCACCATGCCCGCCGCCTGGAAGAAGAAGATGTAGCGCGTGTAGAGCACGTCGCCGAGCGCGGCGGTGTTGCTCATAGTGCCGGTGATCGGCACGACGACGTGGGTGGCGGTGTGCGGGGCGAAGGCCCAGCCGCTCAGCACCACGAGCAGCTCGGCGAGCAGCACGATGCCGACCAGCGCGCCGATCGGCAGATAATTGAGGAAGCCCTGACGCAGCTCGACGAAATCGACGTCGAGCATCATCACCACGAACAGGAAGAGCACGGCGACCGCGCCGACATAGACGACGACCAGGATCATCGCCAGGAACTCGGCGCCGAGCAGCACGAAGAGGCCGGCCGAATTGAAGAAGGCGAGGATCAGGAACAGCACCGAATGGACAGGGTTGCGGGCGCCGACCACCATGATCGCCGAGGCGATGGTGACCGCCGAGAACAGATAGAAGAAGATGGCCGATAGGATCACGTCATTCGCCCAGATATCGAGCCCGCTTCGCATAGGCATCAGGCGCACAGCGGGAGGCGGCGGACCTGACGTTTTCGGCTTCGGACTTGGTTGCGTAGGCCCCGTCGACGACGACCTGAAAGCCGGACTTGAAGCCATCGAACTTGCCGGAGAAATCATTGAACGGGCGAAGCCCGCACGCTTCCATCGCGCGCACGGTCGCCTGGACGTCCTGACCGGCCGGAACCGTGGCCAGCACGACCCACCAGCCGGCGTCCATCTGATCGGCAACCGCGATGACCGATGTCGCCGGCGCCGCCTTGCCGGACCAGCGCGCCGGCTCGCAGAGCGCGGTCGGATCCGCGGCCGCCGGGATGTCCCGGCGCGTCGAGAACTCGGCGGCGGCAGCGGGCATGCAGGCGGCGGCCATCAGCGCCCCGGCGGCGAGCGCCTCAACCCTTCGCAACGATGGGCCTCGAGCGATCATCGGTAGGGTGCGTCCATCTTGATGTTGTTGGCGATCTCGCGCTCCCAGCGGTCGCCGTTGGCGAGCAGCTTGTCCTTGTCGAAATAGAGTTCCTCGCGCGTCTCGGTGGCAAACTCGAAGTTCGGTCCCTCGACGATGGCATCGACCGGGCAGGCCTCCTGGCAGAAGCCGCAATAGATGCACTTCACCATGTCGATGTCGTAACGGGTGGTACGGCGGGTGCCGTCGTTGCGGCGCGGTCCGGCCTCGATGGTGATCGCCTGGGCCGGGCAAATCGCCTCGCACAGCTTGCAGGCGATGCAGCGCTCCTCGCCGTTGGGATAGCGGCGCAGCGCATGCTCGCCGCGGAAGCGCGGGCTCACCGGCCCCTTCTCGAAGGGATAGTTGAGCGTCGCCTTCTTGCCGAAGAAATAGCGTAGCGACAGGAACAGCGCCGACACGAAGTCGGTGAGGAAGAGCGCTTTGGCGGATTGGTCAAGTCGCATGATCTCGCCTCAAGCCCAGCCCGTCAGTTGCAGGAACGCCGCCACCAGCACGACCATGAACAGGGACAGCGGCAGGAACACCTTCCAGCCGAGCCGCATGAGCTGGTCATAGCGGTAGCGCGGCACGAACGCCTTCACCATGCCGAACATGAAGAAGACGAAGCACGCCTTCAGCACGAACCAGATGATGCCCGGTATCCAGGTGAACGGCGGAATGGCGATCGGCGGCAGCCAGCCGCCGAGGAAGAGGATCGTGGTCAGGGCACACATGACGCAGATGGCCACGTATTCGCCGAGGAAGAAGAGCAGGAACGGCGTCGAGGAATATTCCACCGCATAGCCGGCGACCAGTTCCGATTCCGCCTCGGCGAGGTCGAACGGCGGCCGCTGGGTCTCGGCCAGCGCCGAGATGAAGAAGACAATGAACATCGGGAACAGCGGCAGCCAGTACCAGTCGAGGAAGCTGCTGGGCAGGCCGATGAGCGTGCCGAGGCCGCCCTTCTGCGACACCACGATGTCGGAAAGATTGAGCGAGCCGGCGGCGAGCAGCACGGTGATGATGACGAAGCCAATCGAGACTTCGTAGGAGACCATCTGTGCGGCCGAGCGCAGCGCGCCGAGGAAGGGATATTTCGAGTTCGACGACCAGCCGGCCATGATGACGCCGTAGACGCCAAGCGACGAAATGGCGAAGAGGTAGAGGATGCCGACGTTGATGTTGGCGATCACCATGCCGGCGTCGAAGGGGATCACCGCCCAGGCCGACAGCGCCAGGAAGGAGGTGACCAGCGGCGCCAGCAGGTAGACGCCCTTGTTGGCGCTGGACGGGACCACCGGCTCCTTGAAGACGAACTTGAAGAGGTCGGCAAAGCTCTGCAGCAGCCCCCAGGGGCCGACGACGTTGGGTCCGCGCCGCATCTGCACCGCCGCCCAGATCTTGCGGTCGGCATAGAGGATGAAGGCCACGAAGATGAGGAGCGCGACCAGGAGCAGCAGGCTCTCGGCGACCATGATGATGCCGGGCACGACGTAGGTTGAGACGAAGCCGCTCATCGCCGGTTCACTCCGCCGCCGTTGCCAGGCTGCCGGCGGCGAGCGCCGAGCATTCCGCCATCACCGCGGAAGCCCGCGCGATGGGATTGGTCAGGTAGAAATCGTCGATCGCGTTCTTGAACGGCTCGCCGCCGACCTTGCCGGCCCGCGAGGCGAGCGCCGCCACGTCGTCGGGCGTCCCCGGTGCGATCTGGTCGATGCGCATGAAGTGCGGATAGGCGGCATAGAGGGCGGCACGCAGTTCGGCCAGCGTGTCGAAGGGCAGACGGACGCCGAGCACATCCGACAGGGCGCGCAGGATCGCCCAGTCCTCGCGCGCCTCGCCGGGCGGAAAGGCGGCCCGCTCGGTCATTTGCACGCGGCCCTCGGTATTGACGTAAGTGGCTGATTTCTCGGTGTAAGCGGCAGCAGGCAGGATGACGTCGGCGCGGTGCGCGCCGGCATCGCCATGGGTGCCGATGTACACCACGGACGTCTTTCCCAGCGCGTGCATGTCGATCGAATCGTTGCCGAGAAGGACCATGAGGTCGAGCTCGCCGGAAGCGGCCGCGGCGACCATGCCGACCGTGTCGAGGCCGCCACCCTGCGGCACGAAACCGAGGTCGAGCCCGCCGACGCGGGCGGCCGCCGTATGCAGCACCGCCAGGCCGTTCCAGCCCTCATCGCGTTCTCCGGCGCTGGCGAGCCTGGCGGCCAGCGCCAGCACCTCCGGGCCATCGGGACGGGCCAGTGCCCCCTGCCCGACCAGGATCAGCGGCCGCTTGGCCGCGGCCAGGGCCTTGGCGAAGTCGGAGGTTCCCCCGGCAAGCTCGTTCAGGCTCTGCGGCCCGGCGCCGAGATAGTCGTAGGGGTAGGTCACATCCACCGCCTCACCGATCAAGCCGATGGGCACGCCGTCGCCCATGCGCCAGCGCTTGCGGATGCGGGCGTTGAGCACTGCCGCCTCGTGGCGCGGGTCGGAGCCGACGATGAGGATCGCGTCCGCCTGTTCGATGCCGGCGATGGTCGGGTTGAAGATGTAGCTGGCGCGGCCGGCGGCGGGGTCGAGCTTGGCGCCGCTCTCACGGCAATCGATGTTCTTGACGCCCAGCGCGGTCATCAGCTCGCGCAGCGCGTAGATTTCCTCGACGCCGGCGAGATCGCCGACGAGCGCGCCGATGCGCTCCGGCCTGGTCGCCTTGAGCTTGTCGGCGATGGCGGCGAAGGCTTGCGCCCACGTCGCCGGCTCCAGGCGGCCATTGCGCCGCACATAGGGCTTGTCGAGGCGCTGGGTCCTGAGACCGTCCCAGATGAAGCGGGTCTTGTCGGAGATCCACTCCTCGTTCACCGCCTCGTTGAGGCGCGGCATGATGCGCATGACCTCGCGCCCGCGCGTATCGATGCGGATGGCGCAGCCGACGGCGTCCATGACGTCGATCGACTCGGTCTTGTTGAGCTCCCACGGACGGGCGTGGAACTCGTAGGGCTTGGAGGTGAGCGCGCCGACCGGGCAGAGGTCGATGACGTTGCCCTGCAGTTCGGAGTGCATGGCCTGCT
This sequence comes from uncultured Alphaproteobacteria bacterium, assembly GCA_963782045.1. Classification (GTDB taxonomy): domain Bacteria; phylum Pseudomonadota; class Alphaproteobacteria; order Rhizobiales; family Kaistiaceae; genus CAVSRC01. Next base: position 62,033 of record CAWAIR010000018.1, on the reverse strand, counting down.
CGAGGTAGGAGGTGACCTCCATGTCCTCGCCACGGCCGGTGGCGCCGAGATCCTCGATGCCGCCCACCTCGGCAACGAAGCGGATGCAGCGCGTGCACTGGATGCAACGCGTCATGGTCGTCTTGACCAGAGGCCCGATGTACTTGTCCTCGACGGCGCGCTTGTTCTCCTGGAAGCGGCTGCCGTCGACGCCGTAGGCCATAGCCTGGTCCTGCAGGTCGCATTCGCCGCCCTGGTCGCAGATCGGGCAATCGAGCGGGTGATTGATGAGCAGGAACTCCATCACCCCTTCGCGCGCCTTCTTCACCATCTTCGACTTGGTGAACATCTCCGGCGGCGCGCCATCGGGTCCGGGGCGCAGGTCGCGGACCGCCATGGCGCAGCTCGCCTGCGGCTTGGGCGGGCCGCCCTTCACCTCGATCAGGCACATGCGGCAATTGCCGGCGATCGACAGCCGCTCATGGAAGCAGAAGCGCGGAATCTCCGCGCCGGCCGCCTCGCACGCCTGGAGCAGCGTGTACTCGGCCGGGACGTCGATTTCTTTGCCGTCTACCTTGACTACCGGCATGGTCCCTACTCCGCCGCTTCCGTCATCATCGGCCTGCCGCCATGAGCGCGCACGCCATCATCAGCCTTGACGCCGCGCTGGGTCTTCCATAGCGCCGCATCGGCCAAGCTCTCCCAGCCAAAGGCATAATCGCTCGCCCCATGCGCGATCAGGTGATCGCGGCGACGTACGCCCTCCGCCATGTCGGGGCGCTCGCCAGCCGCCACCCACCACATGACCAGCGGCGTCTCCATGGGCACGAACCAGGTTTCGCGCCGGCGGTAGAAGCGACCGTGCAGCGTCTGCCATATGAAACGCTCCAGCCCCGCGGTGTCGCACCACAGAGTCAGGTTGGGCAGGATGGTCGGGTCGTCGTAGACCCGCATGTTCATGGCGTGGCCGCTGTGATCCTGCAGGCGCCATACGAAACCCTCGATCTTCTCGGCGAGCTTGTTGACGCGATCGACATTGTCGACGAACTCGGCCATGCGCGGATCGTCGAGCGGATAGCGGATCCGCGCGACGTTGAACTCGGCGAGATGGCGGGTGTCGCTCATGCCGCCCTACTCCGCCGCCTCGGTCATCACCGGCAGCCCGAAATCCGGGTGGGTCATGTGATAGGTGTCGATGCGCCGCTCGATCTCGCCGCGGAAATGGCGGATGAGACCCTGCACCGGCCAGGCGGCGGCGTCACCTAGCGCGCAGATGGTGTGTCCCTCGACCTGGTAGGTGACCTCGAGCAGCATGTCGATCTCGTGCTTCTCGGCGCGGCCCTCGGCCATGCGCTCCAGCACCCGCCACATCCACCCGGTGCCTTCGCGGCAGGGGGTGCACTGGCCGCAGCTCTCATGCTTGTAGAAATAGGCCAGACGCGCGATCGCCCGTACAATGTCGGTCGACTTGTCCATAACGATCACGGCGGCCGTTCCCAAGCCGGATTTGACGTCGCGTAACGCGTCGAAGTCCATGATCAGGTCGTTGCACATGTAGGCCGGCAGGCAGGGCACCGAGGCGCCGCCGGGGATGACGGCGAGCAGGTTGTCCCAGCCGCCGCGCACGCCGCCGGCATGGCGCTCGATCAGCTCGCGCAGCGTGATGCCCATCTCCTCTTCCACCGTGCACGGCTTCTCGACGTGGCCGGAGATGCAGAAGAGCTTGGTGCCCGTGTTGTTCTGCCGCCCGAAGCCGGCAAACCAGGCGGCGCCACGGCGCATGATGGTCGGGGCAACGGCAACCGATTCGACGTTGGCGACCGTCGAGGGGCAGCCATAGACGCCGACCGCGGCCGGGAACGGCGGCTTCAGGCGCGGCATGCCCTTCTTGCCTTCGAGGCTTTCGAGCAGGCCCGTCTCCTCGCCGCAGATGTAGGCGCCGGCGCCGTGATGGACGATGATGTCGAAGTCCCAGCCGTTCTTGTTGCCCTTGCCGATGAGGCCGGCCGCGTAGGCCTCGTCGACTGCCGCCTGAAAGTGCTCGCGCTCGCGGATGAACTCGCCGCGCACGTAGACGAAGGCGGTGTGGGCGCCCATGGCGAAGCCGGCAACCAGGCAGCCCTCGACCAGCAGATGCGGGTCGTGGCGCAGGATCTCGCGGTCCTTGCAGGTGCCGGGCTCCGATTCGTCGGCATTGACGACCAGATAGTGCGGCCGCTCGCCGATCTCCTTGGGCATGAACGACCATTTGAGGCCGGTGGGGAAGCCCGCGCCGCCGCGGCCGCGCAGACCCGACGCCTTGATCTCGTTGATGATGGCGTCGCGGCCCTTCTCCAGGATCGCCTTGGTGCCATCCCAGGCGCCGCGCGCCATGGCGCCCTTGAGGCCGCGGTCGTGGAGGCCGTAGAGGTTGGTGAAGATGCGGTCCTTGTCGGCGAGCATCGGTCTCAGCTCTTCCTTGGCTCGTCAGCGCCGGCCTCGGGCGCACTGTTGCCGTCAGCCGGCGGGGCTGTCGGGTCTTCCGTCAGGGTCGTCGGCCCGCCGACCGGCGCTGCGAACTGGCGGTCGATCTGCGTGCCCGGCTTCAACGGGCGGCCGGCGACGATATCGTCGATCAGCTTGTCGAAGCTTTTCGCGGTCAGGTCTTCGTAGGTGTCGGCGCCGATCTGCACCATCGGCGCGTTCACGCAGGCGCCGAGGCACTCGACCTCTTCCCACGACAGGGCGCCGTCCGCGGTCAGGTGGTGCTCGTCGCCAATCCGCTGCCGGCAGACGTCCTTGATGTCGCCGGCGCCGCGCAGCCAGCAGGGCGTCGTGCCGCAGACCTGGATGTGCGCCTTGGCGCCGACCGGCTCCAGATGGAACATGGTGTAGAAGGTGGCGACCTCAAGCACGCGGATCCTGGCCATGCCGAGGAGGTCGGCAATGGCGCGGATCGCCGGCTCGGTCACCCAGCCTTCCTGATCCTGCGCCCGCCAGAGCAGCGAAATCACCGCCGAGGCCTGGCGGCCGGCGGGGTATTTCGCCATCTCCTTCTTCGCCCACTCCAGGTTCTGTGGGGTGAAGGCGAAGCTCTCGGGCTGCTTCTCGGCGAGACGACGGACGGCCATCAGCGATCGATCTCCCCGAAGACGATGTCGAGCGTGGCGATGAGCGCCGTCACGTCGGCCAGCATATGGCCGCGAGCGATGTGATCCATGGCGGAGAGGTGCGCGTAGGATGGCGCCTTGATCTTGCAGCGATACGGCTTGTTGGTGCCGTCGGCGACCAGATAGACGCCGAACTCGCCCTTGGGCGCCTCAACCGCGGCATAAACCTCGCCGGCCGGCACGTGGTGGCCTTCGGTGTAGAGCTTGAAGTGGTGGATGAGCGCCTCCATCGAGCGCTTCATCTCGCCGCGCCGGGGCGGCACCACCTTGCCGTCCTCGGAGACGACCGGCCCCTTGCCCTCCGGCGCGTTCAGCTTGTCGATGCACTGCTTCATGATCTTCACCGACTGGGCCATCTCCTCCATGCGGATGAGGTAGCGGTCGTAGCAGTCGCCGTTCTTGCCGATGGGGATGTCGAAATCCATCTCCGCGTAGCACTCGTAGGGCTGTGCCTTGCGCAGGTCCCAGGCGGCGCCGGAGCCGCGCACCATGACGCCGGAGAAGCCCCACTTCCAGGCGTCATCTAGGCTGACCACCCCGATATCGACGTTGCGCTGCTTGAAGATGCGGTTGTCGGTGAGAAGGCCGTGGATGTCGTTGAGCGCCTTAGGGAAGGTCTCGCAGAACTCGCCGATGTCGTCGATCAGCTTCTGCGGCAGGTCCTCATGGACGCCGCCGGCGCGGAAATAGGCCGCGTGCATGCGGCTGCCGGAGGCGCGCTCGTAGAAGACCATCAGCTTCTCGCGCTCCTCGAAGCCCCACAGCGGCGGGGTGAGCGCGCCGACATCGAGCGCGTGGGTGGTGACGTTGAGCAGGTGGTTGAGCAGCCGGCCGATCTCGCAATAGAGCACGCGGATGAGCTGGGCGCGGCGCGGCACCGTGATCCCGACCAGCTTCTCGATGGCGAGCGCGAAGGCATGCTCCTGGTTCATCGGGGCGACGTAATCGAGCCGGTCGAAATAGGGAATCGCTTGAAGGTAGGTCTTGTGCTCGATCAGCTTCTCGGTGCCGCGATGGAGCAGGCCGATATGCGGGTCGACGCGCGCGACGACCTCGCCGTCGAGCTCCAGCACCAGGCGCAGCACGCCGTGCGCCGCCGGGTGCTGCGGCCCGAAATTGATGTTGAAGGTGCGGACGTCAGTCTCTGACATGGCAATCGGCGTTCGGCAGTCGGCAATCGGTCGGCATGGCAATCATGCTCCGGCTGCCTGTACGGACTTGGCAAGCGATTGAAGCATGCGGCCAATATCGTCAGCGCGCTTCAACAGCGGTTCAATTTCGTCCTGCTCTACCAGTTCGACACGCGCGGTGAGCAAGAGATGCGTTTCGAGTTCCTTCAATGAGCCTTGAGCCGTGCGCAGGAACTGCACGTATTGCCCGGTGCTATTGCGCCCATAGCCTTCGGCAATATTGGCGGGGACGGAGGCCGCGGCCCGGCGGATCTGCGAGGTCATGCCAAACGCCTCCTCGCGCGGAAAACCGCGCGTCAGGTCATAGCATTCAACAGCCAAATCCATTGCTTCCTTCCAGACCCGTAAATCGCGGTACGACCTGATCTCGGTCATCCGATTGCCTATTGCCGACTGCCGACTGCCTACTGCCCCTTACCCTTCTCATCCCCCGGCAGCACGTACTCGGTGCCTTCCCACGGCGACAGGAAATCGAAATCGCGGAACTCCTGGGAGAGGCGCACCGGCTCGTAGACCACCCGCTTCTGCTCGTCGTCGTAGCGCACCTCGACGTAGCCGGTGAGCGGGAAGTCCTTGCGCAGCGGGTGCCCCTGGAAGCCGTAGTCGGTGAGGATGCGGCGCAGGTCCGGGTGGCCGGTGAACAGGATGCCGTAGAAATCGTAGGCCTCGCGCTCGAACCAGTCGGCACCGGGGAAGACCGGCGTGATCGAAGGAACCGGCGTCGCCTCGTCGGTCCTCACCTTGACGCGAATGCGTATGTTCTGGCGCGGGCTGAGGAAATGATAGACGACGTCGAAGCGCCGCTCGCGCTGCGGCCAGTCGACCCCGCACACGTCGGTCAGGTTGATGAAGGCAAGCCGCGGATCATCGCGCAAGAAGCGCACGAAGGAGACGATCTCGCTGGCCGCGACAGTGACCGTCAGCTCGCCGTAGGCGACATGCCAATCGTCAACCGCGTCGCCGCGCTGGGCGGCGATGTAATCCCCGAGCTCGTTGAATGTCTCGTCCAAGACCCGGTCCCCCTGCCCGCGCTAGCGTTCGATCGTTCCGGTGCGCCGGATCTTCTTCTGCAAGAGCAGGACGCCGTAGAGAAGCGCCTCGGCGGTCGGTGGACAGCCGGGCACGTAGATATCGACCGGAACGATGCGGTCGCATCCGCGCACGACCGAATAGGAATAGTGGTAGTAGCCGCCGCCGTTGGCGCACGAGCCCATCGAGATGACGTAGCGCGGCTCCGGCATCTGGTCGTAAACCTTGCGCAGCGCCGGGGCCATCTTGTTGGTCAGCGTGCCGGCGACGATCATCACGTCCGACTGGCGCGGGCTGGCGCGCGGCGCGAAGCCGAAGCGCTCGCAATCGTAGCGCGGCATCGACATCTGCATCATCTCGACCGCGCAGCAGGCGAGCCCGAAGGTCATCCACATCAGCGAGCCGGTGCGCGCCCAGGTGATCAGGTCGTCGGTGGCGGTGACCAGGAAGCCCTTGTCGGCGAGCTCGTTGTTGATCCCGACGAAATAGGGGTCGTCGTTGCGCTTCAGCGGCCGGCCGGTGGCATCGACCAGCGGGCTGTCGGCGGGCGCGGTCAATCCCATTCCAGCGCTCCCTTGCGCCACTCGTAGATGAAGCCGACGGTGAGCACGGCGAGAAACACGATCATCGACCAGAAACCAGCCCAGCCGAGCACGCCGAAGGAGACCGCCCAGGGAAACAGGAAGGCCACTTCCAGGTCGAAGATGATGAACAGGATGGCGACCAGATAGAAGCGGATGTCGAACTGCATGCGGGCGTCGTCGAAGGCGGCGAAACCGCACTCGTAGGCCGACAGCTTCTCCGCATCCGGGCTCTTGTAGGCGATGATGAACGGGGCAACGAGAAGCGCCAACCCAATCACCGCCGCGATGATCATGAACACCACGATCGGCAGATAGGCACTCAACAGGCTTTCCATTCTGCTCTCCGGTCACCGTAGGCGAAACCGCCTGCGGACCCCCGCCCCAGCACGATATTTACCGCGTTGCAGCATAGCGGCAAGGCTACCCCCTGCCTAGCCGAATGCCGCGATAGCCAGCCTCACCCGCCCCCGGGTTCCGGCCGCGAAGAATGTGCCGGTGGCTTAGCCGAGCAAGGCGGGAGTCGCAAGTCAGAAAGCCCGGACGCTCGGGCAATCTTCGCCGGTTCCTCCCGCGGCCCTCGGCCCGCGCCGCCCCTGGCGGCGGCTGGCGGTCGCCGCGACGCGGCCGGCTAGATCGTCTTGGCGTAGATTTCGTCGACGCCGAGGACCTCGACGAAACTGTAACCGTTGCTCTGCATGAGGCCGGGCACGTCGGGGCTGCGCGCGTTGTTCTCGATGGTCCACACGGCGACGTCGAGATCGGCGAAGGGAAAAGCCGACAAGACGGCCATTTCTCCGCCCTCGATGTCCAGCGACACATAGTCGACGTGGCGCAGGCCGCGCTCCGCCAGCAGGCCGGCGAGCGAGCGGACGGGCACGTCGATCTCGGCGACGACGTTGCGGGCCGCCGAGGTGATTTGTAGCCGCCGATTTCCACGAGGTGCTGCCCGGTTTGCCGTGGAAGACGCGGGTGTCGAGCCACATGTCCTGACCGGACTGGCTGTAATAGCGGGCGCGCCATAGCGGCTGGGCCGCGCCGCACAACATGATGAGCGCGCTGCGGACAACCCCCCTCGCGGCGCGCAACCGGCAGCCGAGGGAAATGTCAGGGGATTGGAAAAACTGGCGGGAGCGACGGGGCTCGAACCCGCGACCTCCGGCGTGACAGGCCGGCACTCTAACCAACTGAGCTACGCCCCCGCGGGCGTTATCCGCGCGCCTTTGCGGCGCGTCGGCAGGAGTTAAGCGAGCGCCCCTGTCAAGTCAAGGATTTGTCGGCGCGGCATGGTGGGCGGTGAGGGACTCGAACCCCCGACATCCACGGTGTAAACGTGGCGCTCTACCAACTGAGCTAACCGCCCGTCTTCAGCGCCAGCATTTAGGCGGGCGCCACCCGCCTGTGCAAGGTCTGCGCTCGCCGCCCGGCAGTCCATGCAGCATGGCCCTTGCCGCGCCCCGGGACGGTCCGCTTGCCTCCCAAAACGACGAGACCCCGCGCTGGACGCGGGGCCTGTCGGGAAAATGGGTCGCCGCTGGTCAGCGGTTGACGGCGTCTTTGAGGCCCTTGCCGGCCTTGAACTTCGGTGTCTTCGACGCGGCGATGTTGATCGCCTCACCGGTGCGCGGATTGCGTCCGACGCTGGCGGCGCGCTTGGCGACCGCGAAGTTGCCGAACCCAATGATCTTCACTTCCGTGCCTGCCTTCAGTGAATCGGTAATCGCATCGAAGGTCGCGTCGACTGCCTGTCCGGCCCCAGCCTTGGACATGCCGGTCCGCTCAGCCACAGCCGCTATCAGATCATTCTTGTTCATGGAAACTCCCTTTCCCTCGTCAGAGCCGAAAGCAATTCGCGCCATCGACTTCGCGGAGGACAGTCCTGCCAAAATCCGCCTCTGGCAAGCGAAAACGGCGGAATCCCGCGATTTTGATCGAAATCGTGCGGCGCACAAAAAAGCGGCGCCCGCCGCTGGGCGGACGCCGTTTCTCTTGTTATTCCAAAGCCTTAGTGCGCAACCAAGGCGCCCGGACCGTCGTCTTCGGCGACCATGGGCGTGGCAGGCTCTTCCTTGCCCCCGTGCCACTCGATCGGCACCGGCGTGCGGACCAGGGCCTGCTTGAGAACCTCGTCCATGCGCGCCACCGGCACGATCTCAAGGCCGCTCTTCACGTTCTCGGGGATGTCCGCCAGGTCCTTGGCGTTGTCCTCGGGGATGAGCACCTTCTTGATGCCTCCACGCAACGCCGCCAGCAGCTTCTCCTTGAGACCGCCGATCGGCAGCACGCGGCCGCGTAGCGTGATCTCGCCGGTCATCGCCACGTCCTTGCGGACCGGGATGCCGGTCATCACCGAGACGATGGCGGTGACCATGGCAACGCCGGCCGAGGGGCCGTCCTTGGGCGTGGCGCCCTCGGGCACGTGGACGTGGATGTCGCGCTTGTCGAACATCGGCGGCTCGATGCCGAAGTCGATGGCGCGGCTGCGGACATAGGAGGCCGCCGCCGAGATCAACTCCTTCATCACGTCGCGAAGGTTGCCGGTGACGATCATCTTGCCCTTGCCAGGCATCATGACGGCCTCGATCGAGAGCAACTCGCCGCCGACCTCGGTCCACGCCAGCCCGGTGACCAGGCCGACCAGATCCTCGGTCTCGACTTCGCCGTAGCGGAACCGCGGAACGCCGAGGAAATCCTCGATGTTCTTGGTGGTGACCCTGATCGCCTTCTTCTTCGAGAGGATGAGCTCCTTGACACTCTTGCGGGCGAGCGTTGCCAGTTCGCGCTCGAGGTTGCGGACGCCCGCCTCGCGGGTGTAGCGGCGGATCACGGTCTTGAGCGCCTCGTCGTCGACCGCGAACTCCTTCTCCGCCAGGCCGTGCTCCCTGAGGATCTTCGGGATCAGGTGGCGGCGGGCGATCTGGACCTTCTCATCCTCCGTGTAGCCGGCGATGCGGATGATCTCCATGCGGTCCATCAGCGGCGGCGGGATGTTGAGCGTGTTCGCCGTGGTGATGAACAGCACGTTCGACAGATCGTAGTCGACCTCGAGATAGTGGTCGTTGAAGGTCGAGTTCTGCTCCGGATCGAGGACCTCGAGCAGCGCCGATGACGGATCGCCGCGGAAATCCATGCCGATCTTGTCGACCTCGTCGAGCAGGAACAGCGGATTGACCTTGCGGGCCTTGCGCATCGACTGGATGACCTTGCCGGGCATCGAGCCGATGTAGGTGCGCCGATGGCCACGGATCTCTGCCTCGTCGCGCACGCCGCCGAGCGACATGCGCACGAACTCGCGGCCGGTCGCCTTGGCGATCGACTTGCCGAGCGAGGTCTTGCCGACGCCGGGCGGGCCGACGAGGCACAGGATCGGGCCCCTCAGCTTGTTCGAGCGGCTCTGCACAGCGAGATACTCGACGATGCGGTCCTTGACCTTCTCGAGGCCGTAGTGGTCCGCGTCGAGAACCTCCTGGGCATAGTTGAGGTCGTACTTGACCTTGGACTTCTTGCCCCACGGGATGCCGAGCAGCCAGTCGAGGTAGTTGCGGACCACCGTCGCCTCGGCCGACATCGGGCTCATCTGCTTGAGCTTCTTCATCTCGTTGGTCGCCTTCTCCCGCGCCTCCTTGGAGAGCTTGGTCTTGGCGATCTTTTCCTCGAGCTCCTGAACCTCGTCCTTGCCATCCTCGGAGTCGCCCAACTCCTTCTGGATCGCCTTCATCTGCTCGTTCAGGTAGTACTCGCGCTGCGTCTTCTCCATCTGGCGCTTGACGCGGCTGCGGATGCGCTTCTCGACCTGGAGAACCGAAATCTCGCTTTCCATCAGTCCGAGCACGCGCTCCAGCCGCTCAACCACGGTCGGCAGCGCCAGGATGCCCTGCTTCTCGGCGATCTTGACGGCCAGGTGCGAGGCGACCGTGTCGGCGACCTTAGCATAGTCGTCGATCTGGCCGACCGCGCCGACCACCTCCGGCGAGATCTTCTTGTTGAGCTTCACGTAGTTCTCGAACTCGGTCATCACCGAGCGCGCCAGCGCTTCGGCCTCGACGGTGTCGCCGATGACCTCGGGGAGCCGGTGGGCATGCGCCTCGTAATAGGACTCGTTGTCCGTGAACAGGCGAATCTCGGCCCGTCCGGCCCCTTCGACCAGCACCTTGACTGTGCCGTCGGGGAGCTTGAGGAGCTGGAGCACCGAGGCGAGCGTGCCGACGGAGAACAGCGTCTCCGGCTTGGGCTCGTCTTCGCTGGGGTTCTGCTGGGTGACCAGCAGGATCTGCTTTTCCGCCCGCATCACTTCCTCAAGCGCACGGATGGACTTCTCACGGCCGACGAAGAGCGGCGCGATCATGTGGGGGAACACGACAATATCGCGGAGCGGCAGGACGGGGAAAACGTCGCTGTCGCTCGCGGGCAGTCCGATGGAACCCGGCCGTTCGGTTGTCATGCGATTTCAATTCCTTTCCTGACAGTCCGTTCCCGGGAGGCGGAAACGGCGTCACGCGGCGGGGGCCGGCGGCGGCACTGATACGACGGAATCAAGCAACCCCCGTGCCGGCACAGTTGACCATTAGGTGGCGTCGCGGGCCAAGGGTGTCAAGGCGCCGGCAAGATGGAGATTTCCGGCGGGATTCCGCCGCCTGCGGGCCGTCCGTCAGCCCTCCCGGAGCCGGCTCAGGCCGTCGAGCCGACGTCCTCGCGCCGCTCGGAGTAGATGTAGAGCGGCCGGGCCTTGCCCTCGACGACGTCCGCCGAGATGACCACTTCCTGCACCCCGTCGAGGCCGGGCAGGTCGAACATGGTCTCCAGCAGGATCGCCTCCATGATCGAGCGCAGGCCGCGCGCGCCGGTCTTGCGCTCGATCGCCTTCTTGGAGATTGAGATGAGCGCATCCGGATGGATGGTGAGGTCGACATTCTCCATGTCGAACAGGCGCTGGTACTGCTTGACGAGCGCGTTCTTGGGCTCGGTGAGGATCTTGATCAGCGCGTCCTCGTCGAGGTCATCGAGCGTGGCGAGCACCGGCAGGCGCCCGACGAACTCGGGGATGAGGCCGAAACGCAGCAGGTCCTCCGGCTCGACCTCGCGCAGAAGCTCGCCGGTGCGGCGATCCTCGGGCGAGGAGACTCTGGCACCGAAGCCGATCGAGGTCTTGCGGCCGCGGTCGGAGATGATCTTCTCCAGCCCGGCGAAGGCACCGCCGCAGATGAACAGGATGTTGGTGGTGTCGACCTGCAGGAACTCCTGCTGGGGATGCTTGCGGCCGCCCTGGGGAGGCACCGAGGCAACGGTGCCCTCCATGATCTTGAGCAGCGCCTGCTGGACGCCCTCGCCCGACACGTCGCGGGTGATCGACGGGTTGTCCGACTTGCGGCTGATCTTGTCGACCTCGTCGATGTAGACGATGCCGCGCTGGGCGCGCTCGACATTGTAGTCGGCGGCCTGGAGCAGCTTGAGGATGATGTTCTCGACGTCCTCGCCGACGTAGCCGGCCTCGGTCAACGTCGTGGCGTCGGCCATGGTGAAGGGCACGTCGAGGATGCGCGCCAGCGTCTGGGCGAGCAGCGTCTTGCCGCAGCCGGTGGGGCCGATCAGCAGGATGTTCGACTTGGCGAGCTCGACGTCGTTGTTCTTCGCCGCGTGGTTCAGGCGCTTGTAGTGATTGTGGACGGCCACCGAGAGCACGCGCTTGGCGTGAGGCTGGCCGATGACGTAGTCGTCGAGCACGTTGCAGATTTCGGTCGGGGTCGGCACGCCGTCGCGGGACTTCAGCGCGGAGGTCTTGTTCTCCTCGCGGATGATGTCCATGCACAGCTCGACGCATTCATCGCAGATGAACACGGTCGGGCCGGCAATCAGCTTGCGGACCTCGTGCTGGCTCTTGCCGCAGAAGGAGCAGTAGAGCGTGTTCTTGTTGTCGCTGCCGCTAACCTTGCTCATTCTGCACCCTCATCACTGCGCTTGCCGGCACGCCGGCTTTCAGCCCGTTTTACACGCCCACGCCCGCCCCGGGCGCGAACACTCACCTCAACCTTAACGCCGGGTCGCACCGGCGCAATCCTCACGCGACGACTCAATCATGCTATCCGCGATTTGTTCAAGAGATACTTAACGGCAGAATTGTGCCAGTTCCGCGTCCTGGTGCCGGTCACGCGCCCTTCCCCGACCCCTCGCCCGCCTCGAGCGTCGCACGGTCGCTCAGCACCTTGTCGACGATGCCGAACTTCTGCGCGTCGTCCGCGGTCATGAAATAGTCGCGATCGAGCGTGCGTTCGATGGTCTCGTAGCTCTGTCCGGTGTGCTTGACGTAGATCTCGTTCAGCCGCCGCTTCATCTTGACGATGTCCTCGGCGTGGCGCTCGATGTCCGAGGCCTGCCCCTGAAAACCGCCCGAGGGCTGATGCACCAGGATGCGTGCGTTGGGCAGCGCGAAGCGCAGGCCGGCACCGCCGCCGCAGAGCAGCAGCGAGCCCATCGAGGCCGCCATGCCGATGCACAGCGTCGACACCGCCGGCTTGATGAACTGCATCGTGTCGTAGATCGCCATGCCGGAGGTGACCACACCGCCCGGCGAGTTGATGTACATGGCGATTTCCTTCTTGGGGTTCTCCGCCTCCAGGAAGAGCAACTGGGCGACGACCAGCGACGCCATGTGGTCCTCGATCGGACCGGTGACGAAGATCAGCCGTTCCTTGAGCAGCCGCGAATAGATGTCGTAGGCGCGCTCGCCGCGGTTGGTCTGCTCGACCACCATGGGTACGAGCTGCATGTAGGTGTCGATTGGGTCTTTCATGGAAATCCTTCGGCCGCCCGATGCCGGATGGCGCGCCAGCCCGCACCACCGGTGTTCCACGGGACCCGCCAGACAGGCAAATCCCCATGTGCAGGCAATAGATATGGCATGGACCGCCTAACCGGAAGGGGTCGGCGGCAGCCTCTTTGTCAGGTGCCGACGAGGCCCTCTTCCTCGGCCTGCTTCATCAGCGCCTCGGCGGTCGTCGGCTTGTCGGTTACGCTGGCCAGTTCGAGCAGGTAATCGACCACCTTCTCCTCGAAGATCGGAGCGCGCAGCGACGCCAGGGCATCGGGGTTCTGGCGGTAGTAATCGAGCAGCGCCTGCTCCTGGCCGGGAACCTGGCGGAGCTGGGCGGCCATGGCGCGCTGCAGCTCCTCCTCGGTGACCTCGACCTTCGCCCGCTCGCCGATCTCCGACATCACCAGGCCGAGACGCACGCGCCGTTCGGCGATCTGCCGGTACTCGGCCCGCGCCTTCTCCTCGGTGGTGTCCTCGTCCTCGAAGGTGCGGCCGCTGTTGGAGAGCTCCGCGACGATCTGGCGCCAGATGGTTTCGAACTCCTGCTCGACCAGCCGCTCGGGCAGATCGAAGCGATGGGTCTCGTCGAGCCGGTCGAGGATCTGCCGCTTGACGAGCTGACGGATCGCCTGGGCGTACTGCGACTGGAGCTGCTGGCGCACGGTGTCGGTCAGGCTCTGCAGCGATTCGAGGCCGAGGCGCTTGGCAAGCTCGTCGTCGATCTTGACCTCGTCGCCGGCGGCCACCGCCTTCACTTCGATGTCGAAGGTGGCTTCCTTGCCGGCCAGGTTCTTGGCGCCATAGTCCTCGGGGAAGGTGACCGTGATCGTCTTCTTGTCGCCGGTCGACAGGCCGACGAGCTGTTCCTCGAAGCCGGGGATGAACCGCTTGTCGCCGAGGCGGATGACGGCGTTGTCGTCGGTGCCGCCCTCGAACGGCTCGCCGTCGATCTTGCCGACGTAGGAGAGGGTAACGCGGTCGCCGGTGTCGGCGGCGCCCGACTTGGTGGTGTAGCTGCGGGTCGAATCCGCCAGCCGCGTGAGCTGCTCCTCGACCTCGGCGTCGGTCACCTCGACCGTCGGGCGCTCGACCGAGATCGTCTTGAAATCGATCAGGTCGATCTTGGGCAGCACCTCGTAGCTCATGGTGTAGGCGAGGTCGTGGCTGCCGGCGAGCACCTGGTTGGCCTCGCCCTCGTCCTCGGGCAGCTCGTAGTGCGGCTGCATGGCCGCCTTCTCACCGCGCTCGGAGATGGTGTTGCGGGCGACCTCGGAGATCACGTCCTGGACGATCTCGGCCATGGCCGAGCGCCCGAACAGCCGCTTCAGGTGGCTCAACGGCACCTTGCCGGGGCGGAACCCCTTGATGCGGACCTCGTCCTTGAGCCCGTTCAGCCGCTCGATCAGCCGGCCGTCGAGTTCGGTCGCCGGAACGACCACCTTGAATTCGCGCTTCAGCCCATCGACCAGGGTCTCGGTTACCTGCATTTTGGCCGTTCCATCCTTGCTCGTCACTCACCCGTCCGACTGCGCGCCCGGCGCCGGTTCCTCCCGTCGCTTTCCGAGAAGCCTGAGGCCGGCGTCTGGTGCGGGCGGAGGGACTTGAACCCCCACGACTTTCGTCACGGGAACCTAAATCCCGCGCGTCTACCAGTTCCGCCACGCCCGCTCGGCGCCAGTTCCCGAACGCCAGCGACGATCCAACCAATCGGGAATGCACCCTGCACAAATTGTGGCCGCGGGCCGAGGCTCCGGCCAGGCGCGGCCTCTATATCATCGGGATTCTCGCGGTTCAAAGGGAAAACGCCCCCGGTTCCGGCCGGGTCGCCGGTCCGGGTCAGTCCTCCCCTATCTCGGCGAACACCGCCGGCAGCGCCTCAGGCAGGTCCTCGGCGATCAGCCCGCGGCCGATGGTCTGAGCCGCCGCGCCGTGCATCCACACGGCGGCACAGGCCGCCTCGTAGCCCACCATGCCCTGGGCGAGAAGGCCGGCGACCATGCCGGTGAGCACGTCGCCGCTGCCGGCGGTGGCCAGCGCCGGCGGGGCGTTGTCGGCAATCGCCGCACGCCCGTCCGGATGCGCCACCACCGTATCGGGGCCCTTGAGCACGACGATGGCACCGGATGCCGCAGCCGCCTGGCGGGCGCGCTCGAGCTTGGAGCCGACCTTGGCGAAATCGGTGAACAGGCGCGCGAACTCGCCCTCGTGCGGCGTGACCACCACCGGCGCGCGGCGATCCTTGATGGCGGCAAACAGCCGCTCCGGCGTCTCGGCGAAAGCGGTCAGGCCGTCTGCGTCGATCACCACCGCGGCCGGCGAGGCGAGCGCCGCTTCGACCAGGTCCCTCGCCTCCTCGCCGCCGCCGAGCGCCGGCCCGAGCGCCAACGGCATTGTGCCGCTTGTCGGCCAGGATGGCGGTCAGGCCCTCGGCGCCGTTCATCGGCAGGAGCATGACCGCGGTGAGGTGGGCGGCATTGACCGCCAGGGCGTCGACCCGGGAGGCCAGGGAGACGAGCCCCGCCCCTGCCCGCAAGGCCGCGCGCGCCGCCAGCCGCGCCGCGCCCGTGCGCGTCGCCGGCCCGGACACCACGACGGCGTGGCCGCGATCGTATTTGTGCCCGTCGGCCGCCAGCGCGGGCAGCGACCACAGGCCCGGCCGGTTCCACGCGGTCTTCGGCTGGATGGTGGCCAGCACGCCGGCGCCGATGCCGATGTCGACGACCAGCCGCCGGCCGGCGTGGCCGCGGCCGGGAATGCAGCAGGTGGCCGGGCTTCAGCCGGAAGAAGGTGACCGAGCAGGTGGCCTTGACGGCGGTGCCGAGGATCTCCCCGCTGCGCCCGTCGATGCCGCTCGGCAGGTCGACCGCGACCACCGGAAGGCCGGAGCGATTGAGCGCGCCGATGGTCTGGGCGGCCATCCCCTCGATCGGCCGGTCGAGGCCGGCGCCGAACAGCGCGTCGACGACCATGTCGGCACTGGCGATGAGGCCGCTGGACAGCCCCTTGCTGGTGCCGGTCCACGCCGCGGCGGCGAAGGCGGCGTCGCCTTTCAGCCGGTCGCGAGCAGTGAGCAGCCCGACGGTCACCTCGTAGCCGGCCTCCGCCATCAGGCGGGCGGCGACGAACCCGTCGCCGCCGTTGTTGCCGGGACCGGTCATCACCAGAACCCGGCCGCCCTGCGGCAGCAGGTCGTAGACCGCCTCGGCCACCGCCAGTCCGGCGGCTTCCATCAGTGTGATGCCGGCGGTGCCGCCCTCGATGGTCAGGGTGTCGGCCTGGCCCATCTCCTCGGGGGTCAGCACCTCGATGCGGAATCGGAGATCAGCGCCACTTCGCGCGGGACTTCCTCGATCTCCGGGCGCTTCACCGGACACCAGGCGCTCGAATTGCGAGGCCCATGCAACGTCAATTGATGATTTCTTAGTCACTTGCCTATTCCTTAGCCGACAATTGACGCCGGCTCAGCCGCCCCTCACGCTGCCGCGCGGCAATCAGCCCAAGAAGCCGCCAGTCGCGAGATTTAGCGCGGCTGGCATGGAGCGTGCAAAACGGCGGCTGGTCTGCAACCGATGTTGTGCGCCTTTTTTTCGGAGACGCGGAGGCAATGAAGAAAATTGAAGCGATCATCAAGCCTTTCAAACTCGACGAGGTGAAGGAAGCGCTTCAGGAAGTCGGATTGCAGGGCATAACCGTCACGGAAGCCAAGGGTTTCGGTCGCCAGAAGGGCCATACGGAACTCTACCGCGGCGCGGAGTATGTCGTCGACTTTCTTCCCAAGGTGAAGGTCGAAATCGTCCTCACCGACGAGATGGTCGACCGCGCCGTCGACGCGATCCGCAAGGCCGCCCAGACCGGCCGGATCGGCGACGGCAAGATCTTCATTTCCAACATCGAGGAGGCCGTCCGCATCCGCACCGGCGAAAGCGGCGTCGACGCGATCTGACCGCCTCGCGCCCCCGCGCCCTCGTCCGCATCGCCGGCGACGATGGCGCTCCCCAATCGATCCCGTCCCCATAACCTGAACTCAGGGCTGAGAAGGAAGGAATAACACTGATGGCTACCGCAAAAGACGTCCTCAAGCTGATGAAGGAGAAGGATGTCAAGTACGTCGATCTCCGCTTCACCGATCCGCGCGGAAAATGGCAGCACGTCACCTTCGACGTCAGCCTGATCGACGAGGAAGCCCTGACGGAAGGCCTCATGTTCGACGGCTCGTCGATCGCCGGCTGGAAGGTGATCAACGAATCCGACATGAAGCTGATGCCCGATCCCGACGCGGTGGCGATCGACCCGTTCTTCGCGCAGACCACGCTGTCGATCGTCTGCGACGTCCTCGAGCCGCTGACCGACGAGCCCTATGAGCGCGACCCGCGCTCGATCGCCAAGAAGGCGGTGGCCTATCTGGCGCAGACCAAGATCGGCGATGCGCGCCTTCTTCGGCCCCGAGGCCGAGTTCTTCGTCTTCGACGACGTCAAGTTCGCCACCGAGCCCTACAATACCGGCTTCCGCCTCGACGACGTCGAGCTGCCGATCAACTCCGACACCGACTACGAGACCGGCAACCTCGGCCACCGCGTGCAGCACCAAGGGCGGCTATTTCCCGGTGCCGCCGATCGACTCGCTGCAGGACATGCGCTCCGAGATGCTGGCGGCCATGGCCTCGATGGGCGCCAAGGTCGAGAAGCACCACCACGAGGTGGCCTCGGCCCAGCACGAGCTTGGCCTCAAGTTCGGCCCGCTGGTGACCATGGCCGACCACCTGCAGGTCTACAAATACTGCATCCACAACGTCGCCCACGCCTACGGCAAGACGGCGACCTTCATGCCGAAGCCGGTCTACGGCGACAACGGCTCGGGCATGCACGTCCACCAGTCGATCTGGAAGGGCAGCAAGCCGCTGTTCGCCGGCAAGCTCTACTCCGACCTGTCGCAGGAGTGCCTGTGGTACATCGGCGGCATCATCAAGCACGCCAGGTCGCTCAACGCCTTCACCAACCCGCTGACCAACTCCTACAAGCGGCTGGTTCCCGGTTTTGAGGCTCCGGTGCTGCTCGCCTATTCCTCGCGCAACCGCTCAGCCTCCTGCCGTATTCCGGTGGCAAGCAACCCCAAGGCAAAGCGCCTGGAGGTCCGCTTCCCCGATCCGGGCGCCAACCCCTACCTCGCCTTCTCGGCGATGCTGATGGCCGGCCTCGACGGCATCATCAACAAGATCGATCCGGGCGATCCGATCGACAAGAACCTCTACGACCTGCCGCCGAAGGAGCTGAAGAAGATCCCGACGGTGTGCGGCTCGCTGCGCGAGGCGCTGACCAACCTCGACAAGGACCGCGCCTTCCTCAAGGCCGGCGACGTGTTCACCGACGACATGATCGACGCCTACATCGAGCTGAAGATGGAGGAGGTCATCCGCTTCGAGCACACGCCGCACCCGGTCGAGTTCGACATGTACTATTCGGTCTGACCCGGGGCTCGGCCGAACGCGACAGGGGGCGCCGCAGGGCGCCCCCTTTTTGTGTTCATCGCTGCGAAAACCGCCCCGGCTGAGCCGCGGCGGTGTTTGTCGCCTAGCGCCCGATGGTCGTAATCGAGCTTGCCGCGAACGGCACCAGCCGGTCGTGGTCCTGAAGCGACACGCCCGGCGCATCGAAATACTTCTTCAATGCGATTCTGCCCGCCCAGATGCCACTGGCACCGGTGCCTGACAAATAAGAGCCCGACGCAGACAAGCCCCAGTCCGAGCCGGTGAACCGCTTCTCGTAGCCGAGCCCGGCAAGCCATGCCGAGGAGCCGCTGCCCGTATAGTAGGCCAGCATGGCCGAGACCTTGTCGTCGGGCGCCAAATAGTGGTCCAGGCGGGCGTTGCCCGTATAGATATCGCTGCCCTGGGAGGTGAGCAAAGCGACCTGACCGGTCAACGCGTTCTGGCCGAAATAGCCCTTTGCCTCGCCGCCGAACGTGAAGATGTCGATACCGTCGAGCCGCGTCGCCCCCGCGAACACACCGATCGCATGGCTCGGCGAGTCCTTGTAGAGGTGACCGACGCCACTGAATGAGGTGGTCGAGTTGCCACCGGAGAAAAAGGCGGCGCCGCTCAATTCGGCTTCGCCTTTCAACCAGCCCGACAATGGCCCGGCCAGGCGACCGACGGCGTCGAGTTGCGTCACGGTGGTGTTGCCGTCGGTGGCGGCGCCGAGGCCCAGCTCGATATGGGCGGCATGCATCGGGTGTCGGCGCATAGAGCGGGCTCGACGCCGGCGGCATGTCGCAGTTAGCCTCGGGGCGCTCTGCCCCACGGCGCTGCGATCAGTCGTCGCCTCGCCTGTCTGAACGGAATCGACCATCGCCGTAATTGGCAACCAATCCTTCAGCACTGCAGCGTTTTCGGCAGCCGCGTTGTCTATTGCCCACGACGTCATTCGCTTGCTGTGGATGAGTGTGCGACACGCAGATCTGACGTTCAATCATTGCGCCGTTGCGGCCCCGGTCAGGGCAGCGGTCCGTCCTCGGCTGTCTCCATGATGCGCGACGCGGTCGCGCGATCGCCGCTCTCTTCTTGGGCGGCTCGACGTTGGATATGGCGATCAGGCGGCCATCGTCCAGGCCGAGCACGAAGGTCGGGCTGGTCCATCGCATTGAGCGTGCCGATGGCGGTGACGATCGACGCCGTCGAGCGGCACGCGGCCGATCTCCCGCAAGGACCCGCCGGCCACCGTCATGAAGCGCAGCACGCGCCGGTCCTGATCGGGCACCGCCAGATCGGCGATATTGTCGTCGTTGATGCGGGCGACGGCCGACATGCCCAGCTCGGTCGAGCCGAAGACGTGGTTGGAGAAGCCCTTCTCGCTGTCGACCTCGCGGAAGCGCCGGCGGTCGAGGGTCACGATCTCCAGCGTCCCGCCGATGTGCGGCGTGCGCACGGCGGCGATGTCGAGGCTGCGGTCGCCGGTGAAATCGCCGATGCCGGCGACATTGAGCCAGCGGTTGGGCGCCCGACGGGCGGCGTCGAGTTGATCTCGATCAGCGAGCTGCCGGCAAGATCGTAGGCGACCAGTGCCGCGCCGGCGCGCAACGACGAGCGGATGGCCAGCACCTCGTTGCGCCCGTCGCCGTCGAGATCGGCGATGCGCGGGGTCAGGTCCTCGAAGACCTGGTCGGCGGGAAGCTCGACGGTGACGCGGTGGCCGTAGACGTCCTGGACGACCATCGCCCCGGCCTCGATCTTGTCGCCCAGCGCACCGTGCGGATAGCGGTCGGTCGGCTCGGTGTACCAGGCGCTGGTGATGCCCTCGCCGTCGGCGTAGGCGACGGTGCCGTTGGGGATGCCGTCGGGCGCGGCTGGAAGCTCGGGCGGTTGGCCGGGCGTCAGGCACAGCGGCTGGTCCGTGCACAGGGAAACCGCGAACCAGTGGTCACCGGCCCAGGCATAGACCGCGTCGCCCACCTGCCTGATCTCGGTCACCTGGGCCGGCGTCTCGACGGCATCGCCACCCAATCCGCCAGCGCCGGTCCCGCCGCCAGGCAGCCAGGACGCGCGAGGATGGCGCATCGGATCGGGCACTGAAGCTGCGACCGTCATGGGTCGATCATAGCGCCGCATGCCGCCGGATTGCACCAAGCCGGCGCGTCGCCGCGGCGAGCCCGTCCGGCCGAAAGTCCGTCAGTCCGCCAGCCGGCCAAGGCGGCGTCGATGCGGTCGCGGAGCTGGGTCGCCTCGGCCAGCCGCTCGCGCTGCTCGGCGACCACCTCCTCCGGCGCCTTGGCCATGAACTGCTGGTTGCCGAGCTTGCCCTCGATGCGGGCGATCTCCTTCACCGCCTTGTCGCGCTCCTTGGCCAGCCGCGCCCGCTCGGCATCCATGTCGATGATGCCGGCAAGCGGCATCGACACGGTCGCCTCGCCGACCAGGATCTGCGCCGCGCCCTTGAGCGGCGCGTGGGCGAGGTTGATCGCTTCCACCCGCGCCAGGCGCATGATCAGTGCCTCGTAGCTGCTGCAGGCGCGCGGCAGTGACGAAAGCGGCGTCGGAGACCGACAGGCTGACCATGGCCGCTGCCGGAACGTTCATCTCGGACCGCACCGAGCGGACCGCAGTGATGAGGTCGATCAGCCAGTTGATCTCCGCGGCCGCAGCTCCGTCCTCGAAGGCAAGCTGCGGCCACTCGGTGAGCGCCAGAAGCCTGGGCCGCGCCGGCGCGCCGTCGCGCGCGGCATTCGCCCACAGCTCCTCGCTGATGAAGGGCATGAAGGGATGGAGCAGCGCCAGGATCTGGTCGAGCACCCAGACGACCGTCGCCCTGGTCTCGTCCTTCTCCGCCCCGTCCTCGCCGGCCAGCACCGGCTTGGCCAACTCCAGGTACCAGTCGCAGGTCTGGTTCCAGACGAAGCGGTAGATGGCGGAAGCCGCCTCGTTGAACTTGAAGGCGTCGAGCGCCTCAGTGACGGCCCGCGCGGCGCGCGTCGCCTCGGTGGCGATCCAGCGGTTGAGCGTCGCCTTGGCCTTGGCCGAGTCGAAGCCGGCGACCGGCTTGCACTCGTAGTGCTCGGCGAACTTCGCCGCGTTCCACAGCTTGGTGGCGAAGTTGCGATAGCCTTCGACGCGCCCGCCCGACAGCTTGATGTCGCGCCCCTGCGCGGCGAGCGCGGCGAGCGTGAAGCGCACCGCATCGGCGCCGTAGTCGTCGATGAGGTGCAGGGGATCGATGACGTTGCCCTTCGACTTCGACATCTTGGCGCCCTTCTCGTCGCGGACGAGGGCGTGGATGTAGACGTGGCGAAAGGGCTCCTGCGGCTGACCCTCGGCATTTTTGGTGAAATGCAGGCCCATCATCATCATGCGGGCGACCCAGAAGAAGATGATGTCGAAGGCGGTGACCAGCGTGCTCGTCGGGTAGTAGCGGGCGAGCTCTGGCGTCTCCTCCGGCCAACCCAGCGTCGAGAACGGCCACAGCGCCGAGGAGAACCAGGTGTCGAGGACGTCCTCGTCGCGCTTCAGGTCCTCGTGCTTGCCGTAGTGCGCGTCAGCCGCGGCCTGCGCCTCGGTCTCGTCATGGGCAACGAAGACCTTGCCGTCCGGCCCGTACCACGCCGGGATCTGGTGGCCCCACCAGAGCTGGCGCGAGACGCACCAGGGCTGGATGTTCTCCATCCAGTCGAAATAGGTCTTCTCCCAGCTCGCCGGGATGATGGTCGTGCGCCCCTCGCGCACCGAGGCGATGGCGGGCTTGGCCAGCGTCTTGGCGTCGACGTACCACTGGTCGGTGAGATAGGGCTCGACCGGCGTGCCGCCGCGGTCGCCGTGCGGGACCATGTGGACATGGTCCTCGATCTTGTCGACCAGCCCCTGCGCCTCCATCATCTCGACGACGCGCTTGCGCGCGGCTGAAGCGATCGAGCTTGTCGAGCACCCTGATCGTCGCCTTGAGCTCGTCGCTGTCGGGCACGCCCTCGAGGAAGGCGGCGTTACCGTCGAGAACGACATTGGCTTCCGGATCGAGGATGTTCACCGCCGGGAGGTCATGGCGCTTGCCGACCTCGAAGTCGTTGAAGTCGTGCGCCGGGGTGATCTTCACCGCGCCGGTGCCGGTTTCGGGATCGGCATAGCTGTCGGCGACGATCTTCAGGCGGCGGCCGACTAGCGGCAGGATGGCGTTCTTGCCGACAAGGTCCTTATAGCGCTCGTCGTCGGGATGGACGGCGACGCCGGTATCGCCCAGCATCGTCTCCGGGCGCGTGGTGGCGACGACGATGAAGCGCTCGGGCTGGCCCTCAATCGGATACTTGAAATGCCAGAGATGGCCCTTGGTCTCGATCTGCTGGACTTCGAGATCGGAAATCGCCGTCTGCAGCTTGGGATCCCAGTTGACCAGCCGCTTGTCCTTGTAGATCAGCCCCTGGCGATGGAGATCGACGAAGACCTTGAGGACCGCCTTCGACAGGCCCTCGTCCATGGTGAAGCGTTCGCGGCTCCAGTCGCAGGAGGCGCCGAGACGCTTCAACTGGTTGAGGATCACGCCGCCGGATTCGGCCTTCCACGCCCACACCTTTTCAAGGAACTTGTCGCGGCCGATGGCTCGCCGGCCCGGCTCCTGGCGCTCCATCATCTGGCGCTCGACGACCATCTGGGTGGCGATGCCGGCGTGGTCCATGCCCGGCTGCCACAGGACGTCGCGGCCGCGCATGCGCTGGAAACGGATGAGGATGTCCTGAAGGGTGTTGTTGAGGGCGTGGCCGATGTGCAGCGAGCCGGTGACGTTGGGCGGCGGGATCACGATCGAATAGGGCGCGGCGCCGGGCTTGGCGCCAGCGCCGGCCTTGAAGGCACCGGCCGTCTGCCACGTCTGGTAGATGCGTGGCTCAACCGCTGCCGCGTCAAAGGACTTGTCGAGCATTATTGTTTCCGGACTTTACGCGGATCTGGTGACTGCGCGGGGGTGTAAGACGAAATCGGGGGAAGTCAATCGCCGGGCCCGGAAACCCGCCGGCGAGGCTACCGCCCGCCGCGCGAGACCCGCTCGATCTCCTCGCGGACCAGCCGCTCGACCAGGGACGGCAGGTTGTCCTCGAGCCAGCTCTTCAGCATCGGCCTGAGAAGGTCCTCCACCATCTCGTCGATGTCGCGGGCATCGCGGTGGGCCAGCACCCGGGCGAGATCGTCAAACGACGCGGAGACCGCCGCATTGGCGCGGGGCGACAGCAGGCCGTGCGCGGCCGGTGGCGCCGTGGGCCGGGGTGCCGAGGCGATGGTGCGTGGCATTTCACGCGGGGCCTCGGCGGCGCCTGGCGCCTCGCGCGAGGGCCGTGGCGCGGCACCGGCCGGCGCTTGCCATGCCACCTGCGGTTCGGCATGCCGTGCCTCCCGCGCGGGCTGAGGCTGGGCCATACGCGGCATTTCGTGGACGGTCTGAGGCTCGACCGCCTCCTCGGGTTCATTGGCTACCGGCGGTTCGGCGCGCGCCTGAGCCTGCGGGGCGGCATCCGCCGAGGCCAGATCGGCCGTTTCCGCGCGCATCTCGTCCGGATCGACCCGGTCGAGCGCCTGCTCAATCGCCAGTTCGATGACGTCCTGCACCTCGGCGCGCTTGCCCGCCGGGCGTTCCTCCGCCGTCTCCGTATCCACATCTGCCGAGGCCGCATCCGCCTCGGCGTCCTCGCCTTCAGCGTCCGCGGTGGGTGCGATCTTGCCGCCGTGGATCGGCGTGACCGTGCCGCCAACCGTCGGCTCCGCAGCGGCCGCCCGACCGCGCGTCGGCGGCATGGCCACGCCCGCCGGCCGCGCCGCAGCGGGCGCCGGCCGCGACTGGTCGCCGTTTATCACCTGGCGGATCGAGGCCAGGATTTCCTCAACGGTCTGATCTTGTGCCAAGCCTGGCTTTGCCATCGTCACGCCTAGGGTGCGCGACCCGAATCCCGCGCGAATCGCCTGCCCCCGAGCCTAACGAAAATGCCTGTGGATCGAAACGGGGATCAGCGCCCGTCCGGCGTCCGCAGTCCGAACCACTTGTCGCGGACCTTCCGATAGTGGTCGGTGGGGTCGTAGCGCGCGACCTGGAGGCCGAGATTCTCGGCGCTGAGCTTGCCGATTGCCGCGAGCAGAGCGTAGC
Source organism: uncultured Alphaproteobacteria bacterium (assembly GCA_963782045.1). Classification (GTDB taxonomy): domain Bacteria; phylum Pseudomonadota; class Alphaproteobacteria; order Rhizobiales; family Kaistiaceae; genus CAVSRC01. Next base: position 37,693 of record CAWAIR010000018.1, on the reverse strand, counting down.
TGGCGACGACGCGATCATGCTGCGCGCTCACCACCGCCAGCTTGGCGCTCAGCAGGTCCTGCTGGGCGTTGAGAACGTCGAGTGTCGTGCTCTGGCCGACCTTCTGCTGTTCCTGGATGCCGGACAGCACCAAGGTCTGTGCCTGCACCTGGGCGTCGGCCGCCCGTGCCTGGGCGCGGGCCGCATCGAGCGAGCCCCAGGCCGTGATCACCTGCTGGCGCGTCAGGGCGACCTGGACGTCGTGCTGAATGCGCGCCTGGCCGAGGTCCTCCTTGGCCTGGCGCACCCCGGAGTCCACCCCCGGCGTGTAGATCGGCACCCTGAGGGTGGCCATCAGCTTGGCCGTGTTCGAGGAGCCTGCGCCCACGCCCGTGCTCGTGCCTGCCTCGGAATGCTGATAGGTGCCGGTTGCCGAGAGCGTCGGCAGCAGAGCGCCCTCCGCCACATTGACGCCGAACGACGCCGCGTCGATTTGGTAGGAGGCGGCAAGGATACCCGGGTTGGAGGCAAGGCCGGCGGCCAGCGCCGCGTCCAACGACTGCGGCAGCAGGGAGGTGATCGGTCTGGCGGTGCCCAGGCTCTTCGGCCGGTGCCCGATGACCTGCTCATAGGTCGCAATGGCCGCATTGAGCTGCGACACCGCCAGGTCATATTGCGATTGGCCAGCGGCGAGCTTTGCCTGGGTCTGAGAGACGTCGGTCTTGGTGCCCTCGCCCACCCTCAGGCGGTCGTTGGCGGCACCAAGCTGCTGGTTCAGGAAATCGACGTTTTGCTTTTGAAGGTTGAGATTGGCCTGGGCCTTGACGAGGTCCATGAAGTCCGTCACGGCACTAAGCAACGTGGTCTGTTCCGTCCCGCGCAGCGACTCGCGCGCGGCACGCACGCCGGCTTCGGCCGCGCTCACCTTGTTCTTGGTCTGAAATCCCTTGAACAGCGGCTGGTCGACTTCGAGCCCGAGCGAGGTCGAATGGGACGAAGCCCCGTTCGTTTGCTGGGTCGCGGCCGTGCCCGTGCCAAACACGGTCGGCCGGTAGCCGGCGAGCGCCTGCGGGACGTTCTCGTCCGTGGAGCGCAAGCCTGCCCGGGCCGCGTTCAGCGTCGGATTGTTGGAATAGGCCGAGGCCAGAGCCTGCAGCAGGGTCTCCGCGCGCGCAGGCGCCACACCAAGTGAAATAGCGGCGACAGCCGCAGCCATCGCCAGCACCGAAGCCTGGTACCGCACCCCTAACACCCCACTCGTCAACGCCGGCCTTCCCTGTCGGCCCTAGTCTAGCGGCCTGTCGGGCTTGGTCAAATGCTCATGCCGTCACAGCCCACAGAATCCCGACAGTGCGGCGCAAGTACAACAGGCACCGTTTCGGCCGGAAGCCCCTAGAACACAAACGCTTTTGGCCTGTGGAAGCCCGGCAGCGGCTGCACGTCGGCGTCGAACGCAGCCCGGCTGCCGAGATCGCTGCCGCTGCGCCTGAACAGGGTGGCCGCAGCGGACCGTCCGTAGCCGACCACCGCCACCAGACGGCCGTCGTCCTTCAACTGATCGGTGAGGGTCACCGGCACCACTTCCACCGCGCCGTCGACGAAAATCACGTCGTATGGCGCCTCGGACGGATAGCCGGCTTCGAGCGAACCGGTGACCACGGCGACGTTATCGACGCCAAGCTCGGCGAGCACCTCGGAAGCCTGGGCGGCCAGGTCGGCATCCTCCTCGAGGGCGACGACCGAATCCGCCAGCCGCGCCAGCACCGCGGCCGCGTAGCCGGTGCCGCAGCCGACGACGAGCACGACGTCCGCCTTGTCGACCTCGGCCAATTGCATGAGCCGGGCGAGCGGCGCCGGCTCCATCATGTAGCGGGCCGGACTGCCCGGCGTGGCTGCCTTGATGGCGAGGTCGCTGTCGATATAGGCCAGCGCCCGGCTCGCCGGCGGCAGGAACTGCTCGCGCGGCACCGTGCCCATCGCGGCAAGCACGCCGTAGTCGGTGACGCTCTGGGTACGAAGCTGGTTGTCCACCATCTTCGTGCGTGCGGCGGTGAAATTTTCCATGGTCCGGCCCTCGCCAAGTCGTCCGCTAATAGCCACGGGTGCCGCCGGTGACAAGCGCGGGCTTGCCGGCTGCCATCGGTCGCGTCACTCCGCCGGCGCCGGATCGGGCGGCGCCAGCGCGCCGGCGTCGCGGTCGCGGTCCACCGGACGGCTGCGCGATGCCAGGAAGGTATAGAACATCGGAACGACGAACAGCGTGAAGAGCGTGCCGATCGACATGCCGGTGGCGATCACCAGACCCATCGAGAAGCGCGCCTTGGCACCGGCGCCGCTCGACACGATCAGCGGCATGACGCCGAGGACCATGGCGAACGTGGTCATCAGGATCGGGCGGAGCCGGATGCGCGCCGCCTCGATGATGGCCTCGCGGCGGTCGAGGCCACGCTGCTCGCGCTGCTGATTGGCGAACTGAACCATCAGGATGCCGTGCTTGGTGATGAGCCCGACCAGGGTGATCAGCCCCACCTCGGTGTAGATGTTGATCGTCGCCAGCCCGAGGTTCAGGAACAGCGTCGCCCCGAACAGCGACAGCGGCACCGCCATCATGATGATCAGCGGGTCGCGGAAGCTCTCGAAGGTCGCCGCCAGCACCAGATAGATGACGATGACGGCAAGCCCGAAGGCGATGAGCAGCGTGTTGCCCGCTTCGATCTCGGTGCGCGACTGGCCGGCGTACTGGATGAAGTAATCCGCCGGAAGCTGCCGGGCGGCGATTTCCTGGAGGACGCCGAGGGCGTCGCCGCTGGTCACTCCCGGTCGCGGCAGGGCGGAGAGCGTGGCCGAATTGAGCTGGTTGAACTGCTCGACGGCGGGCGCCGAAGCCTGGGTCTGGATGGTCACCACCGAGGACAGCGGAACCATGGCGCCGGCCTGGTTGCGCACGAAGAACTTGGTCAGGTCCTCGGGATTGAAGCGGTATTGCTGGGGCACCTGCGGGATGATGTCGTAGGCGCGCTCGTCACGCGAGAACTTGGAGACGCCGTTGCCGCCGACCATCAGGGTGAGCGTGTTGGCGATGTCCGACACCGACACGCCGAGCGCGGCGGCGCGCTTGCGGTCGATGAGCACCTGCACCTGCGGCTTGTCGAAGGCGAGCGAATCCTGGACGACGATGAACTTGCCCGAGGCCATCGCCTGCTTCTTGATCGCCTCGGCGTGCTCGAAGACGTTGGCCGACGAGTTGGTCGACTGGATGACGAAGGAGACCGGCAATCCGCCGCCGGTGCCAGGCAAGGAAGGAATCGCGAAGACGTAGGCCTGCAGCCCGGCGACCTTGTTGAGCAGGGCCTGGATCTGCTGCTGCACCTCTGCCTGGCTGCGGCTGCGCTCGCCCCACGGCTTCAGCACCCAGGCCGCGAAGCCGGAATTGCCGCCGCCGAAGCCGGTGACCGAAAAGCGGGTCTGCACCTCGGGGATGTCCTGGGTGCGCTTGTCGATCTCGTTCACGAACAGCGAGGTGTAATCGACGGTGGCGTATTGCGGCCCGGTGATCTGCGAGAACAGCGCGCCCTGGTCCTCGGTCGGCGCCAGCTCGGTGGAGGTGTGGGTGAACAGAAATCCGGTGGTGGCGATCAGCACGGCGACGATCAAAAGGGTGATCGGACGCAGCGCCAGCGAGCCGGTCAGCCGCCGCTGATACCAGTCGCCGACGGCATCGAAGCTGTGGTCGACGAAATGGGCGAAGCGGCCGCTGGTGGCGGTCAGCATGCGCGCCGACATCATCGGCGAGATGGTCAGCGCGACGGTGCCGGAAATCGCCACCGCCCCGGCGAGCGTCAGCGCGAACTCGCGGAACAGCGATCCGGTGACGCCGGTGGTGAAGCCGATCGGCGCGAACACCGCAGCCAGCGTGATGGTCATGGCAATCACGGCCGTGCTGATCTCGCGCATGCTGGCGATCGCCGCCTGCAACGGGGGATAGCCCTCCTCGATGTGGCGGTGGATGTTCTCGACCACGACGATGGCGTCGTCGACGACCAGGCCGATGGCCAGCACCATCGCCAGCAGGGTGAGCGTGTTGAGCGAATAGCCGACCGCCCACATCAGGAAGCAGACGCCGATGAGCGACAGCGGAATGGTGACGATGGGGATGGCCACGGCACGGAACGAGCCGAGGAACAGCAGGATCACGAGCACGACGATGAGCGAGGCTTCGCCGATCGTCTTGACCACCTCGGTGATCGAGGAGCTGATCGCATCGGTCGAATCGTAGAGCAGCGAGATCTGCATGCCCTCGGGCAGGTCTTTCTGGATGCTCGCCAGCTCCTTGCGGGCGCCGGCGGCAACGTCGATCGGGTTGGCCTCGGGCGTGCCCATGATGCCGAGGAAGATGCCGTCCTGGCCGTTGAAGCGGACGCGGACGTCGCTCGACGCGGCGGCAAGCTCGATCTTCGCCACGTCGTGCAGGCGCACGACATTGTCGCCGGTGCCGCGTACCGGCAGGTCACCGAAGGTCTCCGGGTCCTGGAGCGTGGTCTTCGCCTCGATCGAATAGGCGTAGTATTCGTTCTTGGTGCTGCCGGGGGCGGAGAGGAAGTTGGAGGCGTTGATCGCGCCGAGAATGTCGGTGGCGGTGACCTTGTGGGCCGCCATCGCCACCGGATCGATCCACACCCGCATGGCGAAATCCTGGGCGCCGAGGATTTCCGCGTTGGCGACGCCGGGGACGGTGGCGAAGCGCGGCTGGATGACCCGCGTCAGGTACTCGGTGAGCTGCTGCGGGTTCATGTTGTCGCTGCGCGCCGCCATGTACATCAGCGCGAAGGCGAAGCCAGTGCCCTTCTGGATGACCGGGTCCTTGGCGTCCGAGGGCAACTGGCCGCGCACCTGCTGGACCTTGGCGATGACCTCGGTGAGCGACTTGTCGGGATTGGCGTTGAGCCGCATGTGGACCGATACGGTCGAGGTGCCGAGCGAGCTCGACGAGGTCACGTAGTCGACGCCTTCGGCCGAGGACACCGCCTTCTCGATGGTCGAGGTGATGAAGCCCTGGATGACGTCAGCGCTGGCGCCGGGATAGATGGTGGTGACGGTGATCACCGTCTCGTCGACCTGGGGATACTGGCGGATCGACATGCCAGTGATCCCCTGCGCGCCGAGGAGCAGGATGAGGAGCGCGAAGACGGTCGAGAGGACCGGCCGGCGGATGAAGCGTTCGGAAAAGCCCATCCCTGCCGCCTAGCCGCCCGAGGACGTCGCCGATGCCGTCGCCGGATTGACGCTGTTGTCGACCGCGATCGGGCTGCCATTGGACAACTTGTTCTGGCCGGAGGTGACGATCTGCATGCCCGCCTCGACCCCCTTGGTGATCTCGATCTGGTTGCCCGAACGCCGGCCGGTCTCGACGAAGACCTGCTTGGCCTGGAGCTTCGGCTGCTCCTTGGCGCTGCCGGCGCTGCCGCTCGCGTGGCCGGCGGGCGCGCCCTCCTTGGCCGCGGGCGCCTCGACCACCTGATAAACGTAGCTGCCGTAGAGGCTGATCACCACGGCCGTCTGCGGCAGGGCGATGACGCCGTTCTCCTCCGGCTCGCGCACCTGCACGCGCGCGAACTGGCCGGGGCGCAGCGTGCCCTCGGCGTTGTCGACCACCGCCTGCACCGAGACCAGCCGCGAGGCGGCGTCGATCTTCGGGTCGATGCCGGTGATGGCGCCGTTGAAATTGAGATGGCCCTCGCTGAGGCCGAGGCTCACCGGCTGGCCGAGCTTGATCTGCGACAGCTCCTGCTCAGGGACAGTGAAATCGACCTGCATCTTGCTGAGGTCCTGCAGCGTGGCCACGGCGGTGCCGGCAGGGAGGAACTGGCCCTGATCGATCTTGGGAATGCCGATGGTGCCGGCGAAGGGCGCCTTGATCGCCTTCTGCTCGAGCGTCGCCTCGACCTGGGCGAGAGCGCCCTGCGCCTGGTCGAGCTTGTTCTGGGCGGTCTGCAGATCGGCGGTGGTGGCGATGTTGTTGTTGAAGAGCTGGCGGGTGCGGTTGAGCGCATCCTCGCTCACGGCGACGCTCGACCGCGCCGCCATCAGGCCGGCGCGCTCGACCGAATCGTCGAGCTGCACCAGGATTTGCCCCCTCTGAACCTTGGCGTTGGCCGCAAAGTTGATCTTGCGCACGACGCCGCCGACCTGGCCGGCGACATCGACGCCGTCGATCGCGGTCACCGTGCCCACCGCGTCAATGCCCGGCGTCCAGTGCTGCGGCTTCACCTCGGTCGTCGACACGGTGATGGTCTGCACCGGGAAATGCGCGAAATACTGCGCAATCATCTGCTGCTTGAAGAGGTTGAACCAGACCAGCGCGCCACACACCAGGATGACGACAACCAGAATGATCCCGCCGACGAGAAGGCGTTTCCTGGGACTTCCGCTCATAGGACTTCCGCCAAATGTCCAGCCGTGTGCGGCATCTTGCCGAGAACCCGCCGGTACTGTACCGTCCGGACGGTAAAGTCAATCCCCCGTCCGGCGAGGATCGTTCGCGCGCATATGTCTGCTGACAGCCCTCCAGGCAAGTCCCCGACGCATCGGGCTTCCGGCCGGAAGGAGCACTCCGGCGCCGATACACGCGCAGAGATTCTCGCCGCTGCCGCAGAACTGGCCAAGGAAAAGGGCGCCGCACACATCTCCCTCGAGGCCATCGCCGAGCGCGCCGGCCTCTCCAAGGGCGGCCTCCTCTATCACTTTCCAAAGAAGGGCGCACTCATCCAGGCCCTCGTCGAGCAGCATCTTGAGGAAATCGATGCGGTGCTCGCCGACGCCGAAGCGCGAAACGGCGCCGGCCGCAGCAATGCGGTGGCCCGTACCCTGATCGAGCTCAACCGGGCCAAGGTGTGCGCGCACGCGGGCCAGAACGACGGCATCCTGTTGGCGCTGGCCGAAAATCCGCACCTGCTCGACCCGGTGCGCGCCCACACCAGGCGGGTGGTGGAGCGCGTCCGGCGCACGGCAGCCGACCGGGAGTTGTCGATGATCGCGCTGCTTGTGCTGGAAGGCCTGCGCTCGACCGACCTGTTCGACATGAACCAGCTCAGCGCGGAGGAATGCACCGCGGTGCTCGACCGCGTGGTTAACCTGCTTGGCGACGCAGAAGACCGCGCCGGGCCGACGGCATAGTCTTGCACAGATACCGCGGACCGGTGCGGCCCCGGTGCCGCACGACTGCCGGCCGGCCGCCGCTTTCCCGATCGCGCCGGCCGGTGCTAAAAGCACCGGCGCTTGGTTCCATCTTCTTCCCCGGCACGAGCCGCAGCCGCTGCCCTCCCCCATGACCATCGACATCGCGCATGCCCCCGGGGCGGCCGGGCAGAAGCGTTCACACAGCGAGGCGAAGCGCGCCGGACGGCGCCATCCGCCATCCAAGCCGAATTGAGGTTCTTCATGTCCTGGTATCGCGGTCTGCTGGTGATCGTGCTCATGCTGCTCGTGGGGGCGCCGGCGACGCTCGCCGGGGCCGCGCCGGCAGGCACGGGAGACATGCTGGTGGTCTCGGGCGTGGTCACCAACCCGCAGGGCAAGGGCATCGAGGAGGCCGAGCCGGACTTCTTCGTCAACGGCACGCCGGTCATGCCGGCCGCGCCGGCGGTGACCGGAAGCAACGGCACGTTCGAAGCTCGCCTGCAGCTGCCGGCCGGCAGCCTGCCCGGAACGACGGTGGAGATGAGCGTCCACCGCTCCTCCTACAAGACATCGCCCCGCGTCACCCTCGACCAGTTTCAACCGGAACAGGGCGCGGCGCCCGGCAGCGGCACCTACACGGCCCACGTCGCCGTGACGCTGCAGCGCGCCTTCACCCCCGGGCTGCTGATCGCGACGCTGGTGCTGGTGGCGGTCTATGCCTTCATCGCCTTCGAGATGATGCACCGGACGCTGGCCGCCCTGGTCGGTGCCTCGGCGCTCCTGTTCGTCAGCTACACGGTCGGCACCTTCGCGCCTGGCTACCGCATCCTCACCTTCGACGAGGCCATGCGCGCCATCGACGGCAACGTCATCTTCCTGCTGCTCGCCATGATGATCATCGTCGGCGTGCTCAAGCGCACCGGCGTCTTCCAGTGGATGGCCTACAAGTCGTTCCAGGCGGCGCGCGGCAGCATCTACAGCCTGGCGGTGCTGCTGATGGTGATCACCGCGGTCACCTCGGCCTTCCTCGACAACGTCACCACCATGCTCTTGATCATCCCGGTGACCATCGAGATCGCGCTGGCGCTGAAGATCAGCCCGCTCACCCTGCTGCTGCCGGAGGTCTTCGCCTCCAATGTCGGCGGCACCGCCACCCTCATCGGCGATCCGCCCAACATCATGATCGGCTCCTATGCCGGGCTCACCTTCACCGATTTCGTCACCCACCTGACGGTGATCTGCATCATCGGCCTGGCGGCGGCGGCAGTCTATTTCCTGTTCTGGTTCCGCAAGGAGTACGCCGCGGCACGAGTTCGACGACGTGCCGGCGATGGTGGCGCGGCTGAGGGCGGAATACCGCATCACCGACCCGGTGCTGCTGACCAAGGCCGGCGCCGTGCTGGCGCTCACCATCCTGATGTTCGTGGTCAGCGGCAGCCTGCACATGGAGCCGAGCGTCGCTGCCCTGGCAGGGGCCTCGCTGCTGCTGGTGATCAGCGACGTGCATATCGTCGAGATGGTCGAGAAGGAGGTCGAGTGGCCGACTCTGGTCTTCTTCATGATGCTGTTCATCGTCGTCGCCGGGGCTGAGCAGACCGGACTCATCCAGATCATCGCCGACTGGGTGCGCGACGTCTCAAGCTCCTCGCCGGTGCTGGCGGTGCTGATCGTGCTGTGGGTTTCGGCGATCCTCTCGGCGATCGTCGACAACATTCCGTTCACCGCCACGATGCTGCCGATCGTCGCCTACCTGACCGAATCCATCCCCGGCATCAACCACACGGTGTTGTGGTGGGCGCTGTCGCTGGGTGCCTGCCTCGGCGGCAACGGCACGCTGATCGGGGCGAGCGCCAACGTGGTCACCGCCGGCATGGCGGAAAAGGCCGGTTATCCGATCAGCTTCAACCACTACATCAAGGTAGCGGCGCTGCCGATGCTGATCACCGTGGCGCTCTCCATGGTGTGGCTGGTGGCCTTCGAAATGTGAGAAATCCGGGGCTTGCGCCGCATGCGCCGCTTGACACGGCACCGGCGGCGCCCCTATCCCCTTGACCTCGCTGATTGGCCTCGTGGCAGAGCGGCCATGCACAGGACTGCAAATCCTGCTACCCCGGTTCGACTCCGGGCGAGGCCTCCAGCGCTCGTCTCTCCCCACCCCTAGCGCCGTTCGATCACCGTCCACGGGATGACCACCGGGGCGTCGTGCAGCTCCACGATCTGGGCGTTGACGCCGAAGGTCGCCGCCAGCCGCTCCTTGGTCAGCACCTGGCGCGGCGGCCCGTCGGCGACGATGCGGCCGCCGTCGAGCACGATCACCCGCGTTGCCCGGCGGGCCGCCAGGCCGATATCGTGGAGGGCGGCGAGCACCGCCCCGCCCGCCGCGGCGCGCTTGCGCAGGATGTCGAGGACGACGAGCTGATAGCGCGGGTCGAGCGCCGCCGTCGGCTCGTCGGCGAGGATCACAGGCGCCTCGGTCGCCAGCACCCGGGCGATGGCGACGCGGGCGCGCTCGCCGCCGGAGAGCGTGGTGACCGGGCGGTCGGCATAGTCGGTGACGCCGGTCGCCGCCATCGCCGCGTTGACCGCCTCGCGGTCGGCGGCCGAGAGCGAGGCGCCGGCACCGCGTGGCAGCCGGCCGAGGCCGACGACGTCGCGGACGGAGAGCGGCCAGTAGAACTCCTGCCCCTGCGGCAGATAGGCGACGCGGCGGGCGCGCTCGGCGAGCGAGACGCGGCGCACGTCCTCGCCGCCGACGATGAGATCGCCGCGCGCCGGCAAGAGACCCGCCGCGGCGCGGAGAAGCGTCGTCTTGCCGGAGCCGTTCGGTCCGACGATGACGGCGAACTCGCCCTCGCGCACCGAGAGCGCGATGTCGTGCAGGATGCCGCGCCGGCCGAAGGCGACGTTGAGCCGGGAGAGCCGGAGAAGCGGTCCCTTGCCGGCGGCTGCCTCGCTCATGCCTCGTCTCCGGTGAGCTGGTGGCGGCGGCCGATGATGAGGGCGATGAAGAACGGCGCGCCGATGAGCGCGGTGAAGACGCCGACCTTGATCTCGCCCTCGGTCGGAATGAGCCTGACGGCAATATCGGCGGCGGTGAGCAGCGCCGCGCCGGAGAGCGCCGCCGGGATCATCAGCCGGCCCGGATCGTGGCGGACGAAGGGGCGCATCAGGTGCGGCGCCACCAGACCGACGAAGCCGATGGAGCCGGCGACCGCAACGCCGGCCCCGACCGCGGCGGCAACGCCCACCACCACGCGAAGCCGCACGCGGGCAAGGTTGAAGCCCATGCTCGCCGCCGCGTCCTCGCCGAGGGTGAGCGCCCGGAAGGCGCGCCGGTCCCATATCAGCAGCGCTACGCCGACAGCCATGAAGGGCGCCGCGATGATGACGTGCTCCATGCTGCGGTCCTGAAGCGAGCCGAGCAGCCAGAAGGCGATCTCCAGCGCCGCGAAAGGATTGGGCGCGAGGTTCAGGGCGAGCGCGGTGGCGGCGCCGGCAAGGCTCGATACCGCAAGCCCGGCGAGGATGAGCACCAGCAGGCTCGCCCGCGGCCCCGCCACCAGGATGAGCAGCGCGACCGAGAGCGAGCGCCCCGGCGATGGCCGCGGCCGGCAGCGCCCAGGAGAGCGCCCCGGCGAGGCCGAGCGAGATGACCAGCACCGCGCCGAAGGCGGCCGCCGAGGGCGCCCCGAAGAGCGAGGGCGCCGCCAGCGGATTGCGCAACAGCCCCTGCAGGGCGGCGCCGGAGAGGCCGAGCGTGCCGCCGATCATCAGCGCCAGCAGGGCGCGCGGCAGGCGGATTTCGAGCACGATGATGCGCGCCGCCTCGCTGCCCCTGCCCATCGCCACGTCGCGCAGCGTGTCGAGCGGCAGGACGACCGGCCCGACGGCCAGTGAGCCGGCAAACAATGCCGCCACCAGAGCGACGAGCGCAACGACGAGAACGCCCTGCCGCCAGCCCGCCGGACCCACGCCTGCCCCGCCATTGCCGCCAGGTCAGGCCGAGCATAGGCCGAGAAGCCCGCGGTGTTGTAGCCCTGCCGGGTCCTGATAGCGCACATTGGTCAGGTTTTCGATGCGGCCGAAGATGCGGGTCTGCGGGTTGAGCGGATAGGAGGCCGCGAGATCGAAGCGGGCATAGGCCGGCAGCGGCTGCGTCTCGCCGGTGCCCGAGAAGCGGCCGCCGACAATGGTCGCGGTGAGCGACGCCTCCAGCCCGATCTGCCCGGTCCAGGCGAGCGTCGCCGAGCCGCTGTTCTGCGGCCGGCGGGCGAGCATCAGGCCGGTCGTGGCGTCGCGGGCGTCGGTATAGGTGTAGGAGCCGGTGCAGCGTCAGGCGCGACGGGATGAGGACGGCGGTCGCCGCCAGCTCGACGCCCTGCATCGTGGCGCGGCCGACATTGACGTAGCCGCCGATAGCCGCCGCCGAGGCTGGAGTCGAAGGACAGCAGATTGCTGAACCGGCTCAGGAACGCGGTCGCCGACACAGTGAGCCGGCCATCGAACAGCGTCTGGTCGATGCCGACGTCGCCGCCGACGCTCTTCTCCGATTGCAGCGGCGTGGTGACGCCGTTCTGCGAGATTGTACGCCTTCTGGAAGAAGGTCGGCCGCTTGGCGCCGGTGCCGAGGCTGGCGCGCAGCTTGGTCTCGGTCGCCGGGATCTCGTAGGCGGCGGTGAAGCGGCCGGTGAGGAAGCCGTCGGCGCCCTGCTGGCCGTCATAGCGTCCGCTGAAGGTCAGGAAGAGGTGGTCGATCGGCGAGATCTGGTCGCCGGCGAACAGCGCGTAGCGCGTCGCCGTCTCGTCGAAGCCGGTCGAGCCCCACAGATCCATCGGCGTGTATTGCGCCTGTTCCTGCTCGAGCCGGGCGCCGGCGAGCAGCTGCCCGAACGCCCCTGCCCCCATGCGTCGCCCGATATTCGCCGCCGACGGTGTGCGAGCCGTAGTCGTAGATCGCCGGACGGAGCCGGCTCGTTGTAGCGGCGGTGCTCGACGGTTGGCGAAGCCGGTGAGCGACTGCTTGATGTGCCCGTCGGGGCTGGCGAAGGAGAGCCGGCCGTATCCGCTGACCAGCGACTGCTCCGCGGTGTCGTTGCTGGCATTGGCCGGGTCGACGCCCCAGCCCGGCGAGCCGTCGTAGTCGCGAGGTGCCGGTGGTGCCGGTCGCGCCGAACTCGAAGCGCGGTCCGTCGGCCGGCGCGTAGCGGCCGCTGATCGAGCCGCTCCACTTCTCGAAGCCGTCGGCCTCGTCATGGTCGCGGTTGCCGACGCCGCGAGAAGCCGCTCGATGGCCAGATGCTCGCCGCTCATCAGCATGCTGAAATCGCCCTTGGCGAAGCCGCCCGACAGGCGCTCGACATGGGTGCCGTAGCTGCCGCCCTCGACGGTCGCGGAGAAGCTGCGGCGCTCCCGTGCGGCTTGCGCGTGATGATGTTGATGACGCCGCCCATGGCGTCGGAGCCGTAGATCGAGCTTTGCGGCCCGCGCAGGACCTCGATGCGCTCGATGTTGTCGAGCGAGATCGCCGAGAAATCGAACTCGCCGTTGGCGGTCGTCGGATCGTTGACGCGCACGCCGTCGATGAGCACCAGCGTGTGCCCGCTGTCGCCGCCGCGCAGGCGCACCTCGGCGAGCGCCGCCGGGCCCGCCCGACTGGGTCACCGTCACGCCGGGAACGGTGCGCAGCAGCCCGGCGACCGAGGTCGGCGAGGCGCGCTCGATCTCATCGCGGGTGATGACCGAGACGGCGCTGCCCGCCTGGCCGATCGCGACCGGCAGATAGTAGGGCGTGACCACGATCGACGGGATCTCGGCGAAGGCGGGCGCAGTTGCCGCCGCCGCCAGCAGGAGCGATGCGGCGCCGAGGCGCCGGAAGGCGATGAGTCATGATGCAGTTCCCCGTCTGGATGGATCGGGCGCGACGCGCCCACGATGTGCCGTGTCGCGGGCGCCGCCCGGCTTCCCCGCCGGACCGCCAGGGGCTAAATCGAGCATTGTCCGCGGCGCGACGTTCACGGCCATGAGACACCGCAACCATCATCACGGCTTGTCGCGACGCTTCTTGCCGTTCTCGGCGCAGGGCGCCGTTCGCCGCTGCGCCGCAGCGCATCGTCTCGATCAACATGTGCGCCGACGAGCTGCTGCTGGCGCTGGCCGATCCCGGCCAGATCGTCGCGCTGTCGCCCTATGCGGCCGATCCGGCGATGTCGTTCATGGCCGACAAGGCGGCGCAACTACCGCCACGACGCCGCCGGCGCCGAGACCGTGGTCGACCTTCGACCCGATCTGGTGCTGGCGAGCCGCTTCAACGACCGCGGCGACGCTGCGGCATGCTCGACCCGGCTCGGCTATCGTGTCGAACTGCTCGACGTCGCCGAACAGCATCGCCGAGTCGATCGCCGAGATCCGCAAGGTCGCCGCGCTCGTCGGCCATCCCGAGCGCGGCGCCGCGCTGATCGCCAGTGATCGAGGCGGCGCGCAAGGCCGCCGTCGCCGCCGCCAGGGGCCGGCCCCACCCGACGGCCATCGTCTATCAGCGGCGCGGCTACGTCACCGGCGGCGACACGCTGACCGGCGAGCTGCTGTCGATCGCCGGCTTCACCAATGACGGCGGCGTGCTCGCCGGCAAGACCGGCGGCTTCGTGCCGCTGGAGAAGCTGGTGGCGAACCACCCCGACTACATCGTCGTCGCCTCGGCCGACCCGCAGGCCGTCGATCAGGGCACCGCCCTCCTCTCCCATCCGGCGCTGACCACGCTCTATCCGCCGTCGCGGCGCATCGTCCTGCCCCAGCGGCTGACCGTCTGCGGCGGCCCGTCGCTTCCCGCCGCGCTCGACCGGGTCAGCCGCGAGGCCGCAGCGCGTCGAGCAAAGCCCTTGATCTCACCGGACCACCTCTGGCTGCTCGCCATCGCGCTGGCGCTCGATGCGCTCGTCGGCGAGCCCGACGTGATCTGGCGCCGCCTGCCCCACCCGGTCGCCCTCATCGGCGGGCTCGTCGGCTTCTTCGACCGCACGCTGAACCGTCGATGGCGCTGAGTGCCGCGTGGCGCAAGGCGCGCCGGCATCTTCACGATGCTCAGTCGTCGTCGTGCTCGCGGCGCGCGTCGGCTACGCGCTGGAGCTGGCCTTCCGCGCGGTGCCCTTCGGCTGGATCGGCACCGTCATCGTCGCCGCGGTGCTCATCGCCGGCCGCGCGCTCTACGACCACGTCGCGGCGGTCGCCGATGCCTTCGCCGACGGCCTGCCGGCGGCGCGCACGGCGGTGGCGCGGATCGTCGGCCGCGACCCCGGCAGCCTCGACCAGGCGCACGCTCTGCCGCGCCGCCATCGAATCCGCCGCCGACGAACTTCTCCGACGGGCTGGTCGCCCCCGCCTTCTGGTTCCTGGTTCTCGGCCTGCCGGGGCTCTTCGCCTACAAGGCGATCAACACCGCCGATTCGTTGATCGGCCACCTCACCGCCGCGTTACGAGCATTTCGGCTGGGCGGCGGCGCGGCTCGACGATCTGGTCAACCTGCCGGCGAGCCGCATCGCCGGGGCGCTGGTGGCGCTCGCCGCACCGGCCGCCGGCGGCGACATCTCGCGCGCCTTCCGCGTCATGTTCGCCGAGGCGCCGCGTCACCGCTCGCCCAATGCCGGCTGGCCGGAGGCCGCCATGGCCTCGGCGCTCGGCCTGGCGCTCGCCGGCCCGCGCCGCTATGCCGGCATCATCGTCAGCGATCCCTTCGTCAACGCCACCGGGCGGCGCGACGCCAACCCGACCGACATCCGCCGGGCGCTGAGGGTCTATCTCGGTCGCCAGCGCCATCCTCTTCGCTTTTGTGGCGGCCGCCGGCATCACGGTGGTCTGGCTGTAGCCCGGCAATTCCGAGCAGCCGATCGATGGCGACGTGTGCGTTCGAGATGATCGGCGAGTGCGTCGAGTGCGCCTCGATATTGGCCTCATAGGCGAGCGACGAGGCGACGCCCCGAGCTCGGCCAGAAACGCGCGGCGGAAACCGTCCGGCGGCGAAGAGCCCGTGGACATAGGTGCCCGCCACCAGCCCGTCGGCGGACACCGCGCCATCGAGCCGGCCGTCGAGGTCGACCACCGGGCCGCGCGCAGTCCGGCCCCGTCGTCCGGCCGAGATGGATTTCGTAGCCGCCGACGGGTTCGCCGCTGGCGACATGGCGACCCGACGACCGCCACCGTCGTCTTGTCGCCGCGACAGCACCGTCTCGACGTCGAGCAGGCCCAGGCCCGGCGACCGTTTCGGCGGCGCCTTCGATGCCTTCCGGGTCGGCGATCGTGCCGCCCAGCATCTGGTAGCCGCCGCAGAGGCCGAGCACCCGCCCGCCGCGCCGCCGATGCGCGGCGATGTCGATGTCCCAGCCCTGCGCGCGCAGGAACGTTCAGATCGGCAATCGTCGCCTTGGAGCCGGGGATGAGGACCAGGTCGGCATCGCGGGATCGGCGCGCCCGGCTCGACCATCACCACGCGCACCTCTGGCTCCAGCGCGCAACGGATCGAGATCGTCGAAATTGGCGATGCGCGGCAGGGCCGGCACGGCGACGGTGAAACGGCCGCCGCTGGCCGGCTGCCGCTCCTGCGATCGTCGACCCCATCCTCGGCCGGCAGGCGGTGCGGCATCGGCGAACCACGGCACGACCCCGAGGCCCGGCCAGCCGGTGCGCGCCTCGATGGCGCGCATGCCATCGGCGAACAGCGCCGCGTCGCCGCGCAACTTGTTGACGATGAAGCCCTTGATCCGCCGCCGCGTCGGCCGGCGACAGCACGGCATGCGGTGCCGACCAGGCTGGCGATGACGCCGCCGCGGTCGATGTCGCCGACGAGCACCACCGGCACGTCCGGCGGCCTCGGCAAAGCCCATGTTGGCGATGTCGCCGGCGCGCAGATTGACCTCCGCCGGGCTGCCGGCGCCTTCGACGACGACGATGTCGGCATCGCGGCCGACGAGCGGCGAAGCTCTCCAGCACCTTCGGCAGCAGATCGGCCTTGCGGCGGCCGATAATCGGCGGCATCGAGCGTGCCCGCGCGCTGGCCCTGCACGATCACCTGGGCGCCGCAATCGCGTCTCCGGCTTGAGCAGCACCGGGTTCATGTGGACCGAGGCCGGCACGCCGGCAGGCCCGCGCCTGCAGCGCCTGGGCACGCCCGATCTCGCCGCCGTCGGCAGTCACCGCCGCATTGTTCGACATGTTCTGCGGCTTGAACGGCGCCACGCGCAAGCCCGCGCCGCGTGAGCGCCCGGCAGAGCCCCGCCACCAGCACCGACTTGCCGACATGGCTGCCGGTGCCCTGGATCATGATCGCGGGCACGGCGCTCACAGCTTCACCTTCGGCTGCCGGCTCGGCTTGAGGAGGAGCGGTTGGCCGGCCACGATGAGCACCACGTCTGTCGCCACCGCGGCAACGCGCTGGTTGAGCGTGCCCAGCGCATCGGCATAGCGGCGGCCGAGCGGGTTGTCCGGGATAATACCGCTGCCCACTTCGTTGGACACCAGCACGACCGGGCCTGCGGCACCCTCGATCGCGGCGATCAGTCCGTCGGTGGCGGCAGCGATGTCGCGCTCCGCCCCCATCAGGTTGGAGAGCCACAGCGTCAGGCATTCCAGTAGCACTGCAGTGTCGGCGCGCGACTTGCGGGCACGCCCGCGCCCGGGCCGAGGCAAAACGCCCCGCCCGCTCCGGGTACCCCCTCGCCCGGCCCGCCGTCCCCGGCGAGCCGCTCGGCCAGGTCATCGACCTGGCGGGCGGCCTCCTCCCCGAGCGCGGCGAAGAAGGCATCCGGGTCCTCGATCGCCGCGTACTGCCCGGGCAGCCAGCGTTCCCAGTGCCGGCGGGCCGATCTGTCCGCGTCCGCTGGCGCGTTCGTGGTCCTGACCCTGGCCGAACTGGCCAGAGCCTGGGCTCGCCCCCCTCGCTGGCTCTACCGCATGTCGGTGAAGAGGCACGGACTGCAGGGGCGGGTCCGTTACGAGATTACGGCTGACGGAGTAACCGCCGCGGGCCCGGACGGCGCCGTCTCGTACGTCCCGTGGCCGGTCTTCACCGCCGTCCGCGAGACACGCGAGCGGTTCTTCCTGTTCGGACGACGTAACGAGTGGGTGTGGGCGCTGCCGAAGCGTGCCCTAGCCGGCCAGTCGTCGGTGCGGCAGCTGGGGCGAATTCCTCCGGGCATCGGCTGGCGGGGAGCCGCCACCCGCTTAGTCGTTCGCGCCGCCAGGTCTCTCACTGCGCAGATTAGGTACTCGTCAAGCGGGTCGGTCGGCGAATAATGAAACGCGCACCGGGCGCACAGGTCCGCTCCAGCACCGGAGGCCGCGTGGGAACGATGTCGGGCACGACCTGCCTGGTGACCGGGGCCACCAGCGGGATCGGCAGGGAGACGGCGCTGCGGCTGGCGGTGCTGGGCGCGACGGTGATCATTACCGGCCGGGACGCGGCACGCGGTGCGGCGGTCGCGGCGGAGATCACCGCCGTGTGCCGCTTGCCCAGGTCGAGGTCATGACCGCGGACCTGTCCAGCCTCACGCAGGTTCGCAGCTTGGCCGGGAGATGTCCTCGCCGGCACTGGGCGACTCGATGTCCTGGTCAACAACGCCGGCGTGATCTCCCCCGCGCCGCCGGTGCACCGCCGACGGGCTGGAGACAACCTTCGCCACCAACCATCTAGGGCCGTTCCTGCTCACTAGCTTGCTGCTCGGGCTGCTTGAAGGCAGCGCTCCCGCGGGGGTGGTAACGGTGTCCTCGGCCGTCCACAAGCAGGTCCGCGCCATTGCGTGGGAGGACGTCGCCCGCGGCGCCCTACCCGACCAACGCCAGCGGCCAGACCTACGGGCCGAACCACCCCGGTGCGGGACTGCCCGAGCTGGTTGCCGCGCACGCCTCACGGGGCGAGAACGGCTACATGTACTGGGAGGACCTCATGGGGCCGGTGCCGGGGCCGGGCGAGGAGAAGTGGTTCCTGGCCACCCAGGGAGGGCGCCGCGAGGTCCCCCTCTACGAGTCAGACGGCATCACCCAGGTGGGCGTATTCATCGCCGGCGGAGGAGGTCCTGTGCGGGTCGAAAGCGCCGATGGCACTGTCACGGAGACGGAGGTCTCCAACAAGCTGGCAGAGCAGCCGCCCGTCTGGCTCTTCGACCAGATGAAGCAGCTGGCGGGCAACGCCGGCGACGCCCACTCATGGGCCTGGTGGACGATGACGACCGCCGAGAAGGCTGCCGCAGCAACCGGGAACTCGTCTACGGGCATGACCGATCCGGATCGGCCGGTGTACGTCGCCTTCATCGTCGGCGACTTCACGAACTGGCTATGGTCGCTGCCCGAGGGCACGTCCGCTCCGGAGTACAGCTGGATCTACGAGGTGATCGACGCCGACTCGCACGAGGTCGACGGCAGCGGAGCCAGCGCGAAGCCGTTCGAGGCGGGCTTGGCGCTCGACCTGAACCTCGTCGGGCTGCGCGACCGGGTGAGGATGTAGGAGATGGCGCCCTTCACGCCTTACGCGCCCTGCGAGTTCGAGGAGCGCATCGCCGCCCTTGACACCGCGCTCTTCGACCTCGTCGAGACCCAGTCCAACGCCAAGGACCGCCGGTCGTGGCTGGCCGTCCAGCGAGCGGTGCGGAGGCGAAGGAGCTCGTTCGTCTACCTGGAGATCGGCTCCTACCTCGGCGGCAGCCTGCAGCAGTACCTGCAGGACCCGAAGTGCCGGCGCATCTACTCCATCGACAACCGGACCCGCGACGAGCGGCACGCCGGTAACTCCGAGCAGGCCATGCTCGACAACCTGCGGAGGGTCGCCCCGGAGGACATCGACAAGCTCGCCTGCTTCGCCACCGATGCGCTCCTGCATCCTGCCGGCGACATCGAAGAGGCTCCGGACATCTGCTTCATCGACGGCGAGCACACGGATCGCGCGGTGCTCAGTGACTTCGCCTTCTGCCTCAGCGTCTGCGCGCGCGACGCGGCCATCGTCTTTCACGACGCGGGGAGTACGCGGCCCGGCATCAAGGAGTGTCTGCGCCTTCTCAGGCGCTCAGGCCGCACCTACGTCGCGCACAAGCTCCCGGGAAACACGTTCGTCGTCGCGTTGTGGGGAAGTCCGGTGGGGTCCGATCTCCGCATCCGGCGCATGGCCGTGGCGGTCAACGGAGAGCGTTGGCTGTGGACGTCCGGCTTGTCCAGGCGGGCGCGGCGCCGCGTCCCGTCGGCGTTGAGACCGGCGTTCGCCGGCATGTCCGCAATCGCGCATGGGCGGCTCAGGGCTCGCGCAAGGTCGCTTCCGCCGCGTTGCGAGCCGAAGCCTGATCTTCTGTTGCCGAGTTTGCTGTCGCATCCCCTGGCAACCAGCAGCAAATGGGCAACAAGCGATCGGCAACCGCTCCCTTCAGCCCAAACTGCAACTTCTACTGCCGAAAGGGCGCGCAGAGGCCAACTGTCACTCCGGAGGCCGCGGGAGTCTGCATGAGTTACATGGCCCAAGTGGATGTAGGCGCATCTGCTGGCCCCGGTCTTGTTGCCGCGCTTTGTTGCCGAACCCCTTGCCAACCCTTCGCAATCGGCCGACGCGACCTTGGCGGAGCGAGCCTGAACGCCCTTTCAGACCTGCACCAGGCTGATACGCATTGCAGCGGGACGGAGCGTGAGGACTGCCCCTGCTCTGATAGGGAACCGGGTCCGTGGTTCGAATCCACGTGCGCCCACCAGCGGTCTCCAGCGAGGCCGCGTTCTCACCTCCTCCGGCGGACTCCGCCTCCGTCACTCAAATCCTCGGTTTGCATGGCGTGGGACCGCATCTGTGGCATGTTTCCCAAACCCGTCGGCCCAGGGGACGGTGTCGAATCACGAGGGGAGCATTCGAGGACCCTGCCTGCCCCCCAGCGCGCGCAAACGACAAATTGGGCTTTTCGCACTGCTCCGAGCCGTAACGAAACTCGGGCCGCTTGGCGCGACGAAACGGGTGACGCAACTCCTAGCATCGGCTCCATGGAGACCACCTGCACGGAGTGCGGCGCCGCGGTCGCGCAGCCGACCACCGGCCGGCCGCGCCTGTACTGCTCGAAGCGGTGCAGACAGGCCGCCTTCCGACGCTCCCGGAGCATCGCCGAGCTCGTGCCGGTCGACCGCATGGAGACCGTCGGCACGGCTCACGGCACCCTGCCGGCGCCGGCCCACCCGGACGATCAGGTGGCCCGCGCCATCTTCGAGGCACGCGGCATCGGCGCCGCGTTCTTCCGGCTCGGCCGCGAGGCCCGGCCGGCCCTCGCTTGGCGCTGCGAGGAGGTCGGCAGGGCCATCACCGAAGCCCTTCACGCCTACTTCGAGGAGACCGAATGACCGAGCCAGCGGAGAAGCTGGTCGAGACGGGCGCCGTCGACTCGTTCGGGCCGGACCCGGACAACGCCCGTCCGGCACTGGTCTGGGGCTCCGACGACGTCTCTGGATCCAGGACGACTCGAGCGTCGGCAAGCGTTGGAAGATGACCTTCAACTCGTCCACCCGCGTGCTCTCGATGAGCAACGGAGCCAGTCGCTCGAGCATGGCGCAGGTGACGCAGGCCGACTGCGACGCGGTCGCCGCCAAGCTCAACTCACGACCGCGGAAGCGGCTCGGCTACAGGACGCCGGAGGAATGCTATGTACAAGCCAGGTAGGAGAGAGTGTCAGAGGAACGAGTGTTGCTGTTCGCACTTGAACTCAGACGTCTCGCCCGCCTTAGGCCGCGCGGACGACGCTGCGCGGCTGCCGACTGCGCGCCCGCCGCGACGCCAGGGCGGCGACCGCCGCGAGCACGAGCAGGGCCGCGCCGCAGGCAGCGTAGAGCCAAGAGAGCGCCGCCATGCGCTCGACCCAGGGCGTGAAGAGGGCGAGCAGCAACTCCCTGCCCTCGCCGTGTGCGTAGATGCCGAAGCGCGACTGCAGGTCGGCGCTCGCGGGGTCGAGGGTGAGCGCGGCGGCGAGGCCGGCGGCGGTCATGAGCCCGGCACAGGCGAGACGCACGGCGACCCGCACGCCCGACCGCCAGGAGGCGTAGAGGCTGACGATGACGAGCGCGCTGAGCGCGGCCGCCACGAGCGCAGCAAAGACGGCGTCCCCCGCGGAGGCTCTGCACGGCCACGGCCGAGGAGAGCGTCTCGTCGTCGAGCGGCGAGGTGAGGTAGGTGAGCGCCAGGGCGGCGGCCACGCCCGCGGCGAGCGGTGCGAGCAGGAGTACGGTGAGAGTGAAGCCGCGTCGCGGTGCATCAGTCATGGGAAGCTCCCTTCGCGTGGACCTGCGCCAGCCTAGCACGAGCTTCTTCGCGGAGCCCGGTAGTGCGCCCAACGCACCGCGGATAAGCTGCGAGCGGTACGGCCTGAGGGTACTCCCCCGTACTGCTGCGAGCCAGCTGATCCCTTGTTAGACCGAAGCCTATGCGCGCTCACGGGCGTATGCCAGGGCCACATACTGACCCATCAGGTGAGCCCCGATGAGCTGCACCAGGGAGGAGACGACGTCGAGCGCGACCCCAGCTGCGCCGCGGGCTGGACCCGCGAGCGGGAGAGCTGCGTGAACGAGCTGGTAGAGAAGCAAGCCGAGCAGCGCGTAGCCGATGACGAGCAGGCCGGCGCGGAGGTGTG
Source organism: uncultured Alphaproteobacteria bacterium (assembly GCA_963782045.1). Lineage (GTDB taxonomy): Bacteria > Pseudomonadota > Alphaproteobacteria > Rhizobiales > Kaistiaceae > CAVSRC01. The sequence goes on along the minus strand of CAWAIR010000018.1, from coordinate 15,914 downwards.
AGCGGAAGTGCTGCCATGCTCGCCAGTAGCGGAAGCCTTCCCGCAGGCGGTCGAAGGCGAGGTACTGCGAGGTGGCGATCAGCAACGGTGGGACGAAGACCACCGCGAACAGCGGCAGCAAGAGGACGTGCGGCGGCACGATTCGACGGAAGATGACGTACACGGGGAGGAAGACGATCCACGTGAGGGGAAGGAACTGGGCGCATTTGGAGGAGAGAGACGAGCCCCTTTATGCAGAATTTTAGAGCGCGACGCCGAGAGCATCAGGCACGCCAGCCCCATGAAGCAGGAGGAAGGACCGGCCTCCACCGCAGGCCACCGCTGCGCCGAGATCGAGAGCTGAGTAGCACGCCGGCAAGGAATCCCCCGGCGGCCAACGCGAGGAGCCCACAGGCCACCGGACCAGCCGTCCGAAGGGCGGCGCCGAGCGCCGAGAGGAAGTGAAGAGGGGATGCGTACCAGAAGAGCGTAAGAGGAAGACTCCCCCCTCAGACTCAGCTGTATCTAGCCCTCCGCGAAGGCCCTGACTCCTCCCTCGACCGCTGCCCGACCGACCCCCCCGGGACTTTCGGTCTTAATTAACGCACCGCGCACAACCTGCGCGGGCTACGGTCTGCAGGTTACTACAGACACCGTTAGGGCGCGTCAGGTTGACGCGCTTGTTAGCTGTTGCGCTTCGCCGGTGGACTGATCACACTTGTGGCGAACCGGCATCAACCGGGCGGCCTGAGCGGTTGCGATTCGAAAAGGGCAGCGAAGACGAGTCCCCAGGCGACGAAGAGGAGCAGGGCTGCCAGCACAAGCAGACCAGGAACGATGAACCACACAGCCGCCAGCGGCAACGCGGCGCCCTTCCAGAGACACCAGAAGATCACGCCGACGCCGAGGACAAGACCGAGAGACACCAGCGCGATCCCTGCCAGTGGCACCAGCTCGAGGAGATGACGAGCAGAGTCGGCGCGCCGGCAGGACCGAGCTCAGAAGGTGCTGGTGGACGGCCACTGAGAAGCAGCACAGCGCCAGGCCGAAGACCGCACTGAACAGCGCGATGCGGGAGGCGTGTCCGCGCGCCGCCGCCGAGCGGACGCCAAGGAGTCGCCACGGGCTCCGGAAGCCACGCTCATATCGAGTGGTTTGGCCACACGCCCCCTCGCGCTACAGCTAACGTCCTGCAGATAACCAGCGCCGCGCAGCGGCGTCTGTGTTGATCTGCTTGTTAATCCGTCATTCTCAATATGGATGCCGGTACTGGAGTCCCTCTACGCCGCGCAGTTGGAGCGTGCGGCAGATGCGGTCGAGGAAGGTGTCGTTGTCGTCGGCATCGACGAAGTAGGAGCCGTTCTGCAAGGCCGTCATTCCCTCGGGCAAAGCGAAGATGTCCGAGTCGTGGTTCCGCACGCTGCCTTCGAGGAAGTAGTCCCACCGATGCTGAAGTCGGGGCGGCGAGAGAAGATGCAGGGGTGAGATCCAAGCCAGCGACGGAACTGGCGGCTCACCGCGTTCAAGCCCGCGAAGGCAGAAAGCGGCGTGGCGAGGAAATGCACTTCGCCAATGGTCGTCGGAGCGCACGCTTGCTCGCGGGCAGGATGACGCTGACCAGGGGGGACTTCGTTGGCTCCGGGTCGGGAGCCCCGAACTGGCCAAAGAAGAACAGCGTGCCCTGCTCGTGCGCGCTCTCGACCGGCGCGTCCTGCAGCATGCGGAACCAGTCGAGAACGACTGGCGCCTCTTCGACCGTGGATAGAAAGCGATAAACGGATCCCATTCCTGCACGGCTAACGTCCGGCGCATGAGCAGACGCGACTGCCCTGCCGGTTCACGGCAGACCTTGTGGCGTTCTGCTCGATGCGCATGTTGGGCAGGTGCTTCGCCATCGGCTTCGGGAGGCTCACGGTGGTGACGCGCCCTGTGCTGAGAGCTGAGACCAGAGACGGCTAGCCGCTTCACGGGCAGAGGCTGCGCTCGTCACTCCGGGCACCCCGAAAGCCAGCACCATGCCTGTGTCGTGGCCGGGGACCCGCGTCACAACGGCGAGCGCCGAACCGTCCGCACCGAAGTCGCGCCAGCGCACTTCAGACGCGCCCCCGTCGCTCGAGCCGACGAGCGCGTAGGTCTTGGCGACGCCGCGGAAGACGCGATTCCTCGCCGCGTCCCAGTACGAGAACACGGTGACGTCGGGGAAGCCCGGCATCGCCTTGGCGAGTTCGAGGCTGTCGGCTATGCCGACACCGCTCGATGCTGCCGGGCGCCGCTCCCTGTACGCCTGCGCTGCCTGCTGCCCGGGCACCATGATGGTCACCCCCGAGAGAGCTGTGTAGGCATCCCCGGGCTTCAACCTGGATCGCCTCGACGGGAAAGACTCGCGGATAAGCCCACCAGACGGCGAGGGCGACAATCCCGACGACGACGAGGGCGGCAAGGATGACGATGAAGGCGCGGGGCCCACGACGCCTCGAGGTCGCCTCCCTCTGTCCAAGTGTCGCTACGTCCATGTCTCCACCCCACTTCTGCCCAACGCACCGCGCGTAACCTGCGCGGGCTGCGGGTCCAAGTTACTACAGGAACCGTCGGCCGCGTCAGGTTGACGCGCTTGTTAGGTTTTCGACACACGCCGACTACGAACTGACACGAACCCCCCCAGACGAGGGTTCATGGCCGGGAGAGTCAAGACAGCGGACGCCCGAGCGAAGCCCGAGTGCGCCTCACCCAGCACAGGACGCAGTCCCGGCGATGAACAGTGGCGCCGATCCCGAGTATGCCTATCGAAGTGCGACGCTGCGAACAGAGCAGAGGAGATGATTGCCGCCCAGAGCCAGCCGGTCGAACCTGCGAGGCCGGTGAAGACGAAGCCGCGGAAGAAGACCTCCTCGGCGGAGGGTGCGATCACGCAGGCACTCAGGAAGCTGAGCGCGATGCCGGCGTGCGTCTCCGTGAGCCACGGCGGCACTGAGACAGGTGGCGGGTTGCGATGCCGATGTGCGCCATCTGCACGACGATCGAGAGGACTAGTGCGAGCGGGACGCACCCATAGGTGGCCGGAAGCGGCCGCACGAAGCCCCAGGCAGCGAGGCCGAGGTGGTGCTTGCGGAGCGAGAAGGCCCAAGCCCAGCCCACGAGCCAGCCGTAGAACACGATCTCGAGCGCCAACAGTACCGACGCATGGAGGGGGGAGTCGTTTCCCGGAGCGCGGAGGTGGACACGTCCGCGAGCCTGAGTCCCAGCGGCAGTGAGAGGCCGAGGGCCAGGCCCCAGACGGTGTCCGTGGTCGACCAGGGGACCGGACGCCGACTGGCCTCCAGCCCCGTTGTCAGTCGCTCCCGGGCGTCTTCGCTCAGTGGAGGGCCCCGTCTACCCGTGTTCGCCTAACGCACCGCGCGTAACCTGCGCGGGCTGCGGCTCCAAGTTACTACAGAAACCGTTGGCCGCGTCAGGTTGACGCGCTTGTTAGGTGGTTCAATGGCGCTCACTGATTCACTGGATCAGCCACATGCTGAACGCGGTGCGAGACCGATCAGACAGAGCAATGTGAAGGCCAGCACGTAGCCAGTCCGGAGGCCGGCCCGCAGCAGGAGGCTCGTGACTAGGAAGATGAGAGCAGCCGGAAGGCCGATCAACAGGGCGATGTTACCGTCGCGCCAACTCACTCTGAAGCCGAAGAGCACGACCGCCAGCGCGACGAGCGAAAGCAGACACAGCCCGAGCGCCACCCAGAACAGCGCGAGTCTAGGACCAGCACGCCAGTCGCTGGCTACCAACCTCGACCGCCTCGGCGATTCGTGAGGCCCCGTGGAATCGAGTGGACCAGTCACTGCGCACCTCCGGGTGCCTTCGCGGTCGCATACTTGCTGGCCGGGCCATCCACCTAACGCACCGCGCGTAACCTGCGCGGGCTGCGGTCCCAAGTTCTACAGAGACCGTTGGTTCGCGACAGGTTGATGCGCTTGTTAGGCCGACCACCCGAACTCAGAGCCGCCGCACCAGATCGTGCAACACGACGGTGTCGAATCCCTTGCGCCGACGCACGTTCCAGGTCTCAGCCTCGTCGACGGCGGCGACCATGGCTGTTCTCAGGTAGAACGCCGCATCGTCAGGCGGTTCCGCCGGCAAGGCGACCTGGACCAGCAGATGGGCGTCACGCTTGCTGAACCTGCCGGTGCGGACGCCGTCGAACTCCGGCTCCAGGTAGCGGCCCGGAACTTGGAAGACCACGTTGACGTTGAGCTGCGACTCGACGCCCTCCCGCAGAGCCATGACCTGCTTGGATCTCTCGTAGGTGCACGTTCCACGGTTCCGCCTCGGGCCCACCCTGAACCCAGCCCACGGACAGTGTGGGCGTCGGCTCCACATCGGACATGGTGTCGGACACGGCTGGCATCTGCGCCTCGAGTTCGGCCTAACGCGCTGCGCATAACCTGCGAGCGCGACAGCTGCAGGGTACAAGGCCGGCGCCGCTGCGAGACCAGGTTGATTGCGCATGTTAGCCGCCCCACGAGAACAGAGCCGCGAAGAACACATCGATGACGGTGAGCAGCGCCACGACGCCTGCCACGACAAGGATCGCGAAATACAGGGCCATCTTCTCTGGCCCCTGCGTGAGCGCCCGGACCGCCAGGCCGACGGCAAGAGCCTGCAGAACGATACTCGGCAGGTAGAACCAGGCCCTGTTTGTCGCGAACGCCATCAGCCGAGTCGCCCCCGCAATGAGGCAAGCGACTGCGACGATCAGCTGCCCAGACGGGAGTCGGACGTCGAGCCGAGTCGATGGCGGCAGTGGCTACTTGCTCATCGGTCATGGCGGACCTCCCGAACTGGTGCGGCTAACGCACCGCGCATAACCTGCGCGGGCTGCCCTCCAGGCGGATGTTATCGGCTGGACGCGACAGGTTGATGCGCTGGTTAGCCAAGCTGAGCACGTCAGCGTGGGTGGTTCATGGGCCCATGTTTGTACGCCTCGCCGACGCCCTTGGGATTCGCGCCAGAGGATCGGCGGGCTTGAGGATGCGCAGCGCGCGGCCAATACGGGTGAGACGACCCTCGGGCTTCACGCTGGTGAGACGGCGACCGCACGACGTGCAGAACTCCGGCAGACGGTCGTAGGCCGCCCCACAGTGTGGACACTGGTGCTGAGTCTCGGCAGTCACGACCGCATCGCCCCCAGTCTGGCTAACGCACCGCGCGTAACCTGTGAGCAGTCTGGCCCGACGAAGCTCGAGCCAGACCCGCTGCGAATCAGGTTGACGCGCTTGTTAGATGCCGGAGCCCAGGCCAGTCACGAGGGACGGGCCGGAGTCCCAGGATGCGCTGCTGGTTGCCACAGTGGCACCAACGACTCGAAGGTCGGCGGTGCGGAGATCGGAGTAGCGCGGGTGGGGGGCTCTGGCGGTCCCTACAGGACTCTGGCCCGGAGTGGTTGATAGAGATGCGACTGGTGTCTTCCTTACGCATCACGCTGACCCCCCGACGACGTGCATCTAACACACCGCGGATAAGCTGCGAGCGCCGCGGCCTCGTCTTGCCGCGGCGCTTTGGCGAGCCAGCTTGATCCGCTTGTTAGAGCTCGTCCATCGCCTCCATACCTTCGACGGGTTTCGCGCTGTGACGGCCTTGAAGCGTCCTTGTGGGTGGGTAGGGGGCGTTCTCTTCAGCACCGGCCGTGGGCTACTTGATCAGTTCATCGTGGCCCGCGACCGGACTCTCGTGGAGCTTCTGCCTGCACGCCACAGTGAGCGCCGCCAGCGCCGACGATGTAAGAACTCGCCCGTGAGGGACGAAGGCCGTCGCTTGCCGGCCCGAGCACCTTCGCGGATGGTGCTCGGCCGCTTGGCCTGGTCGAGCTTCTCGGTGAACCAAGACGCCGCCGGACGGACCGGCTAGAAGCGATGACGATGGCAGTCCCGCAGCCGGCCGCAAGGCGACGGCCAGCGCCACGACTCAACCATGACGAAACAACGTCCTCCCTTAGGTTTCGTCGACTGGGCTCTAACGCACCGCGCGTAACCTGCGCGGGCTGCGGCTCCAAGTTACTACATGAACCGTTGGGCGCGTCAGGTTGACGCGCTTGTTAGGCGGCATCGCACCGGTCCGCTCTCAAGTTGCCGCTACCTACTTGTTTTGTTGAAGTGGACACGCCTCAGCCTCCCCGTGCCGGGGTTGGGCAACCACAGATCACCGCTCCCTACATTGACATCGAAGAAGCCGAGGTGATGCTTCTGGGCGGTCATGAAGGTCTTCTTGTAGGCTGCTTCCACTTCAGACCGAGAGAACGCAACGTAGATCACTGAGCGGCCAACGCTGTAGTCGGCCACGCTGGATTCGTCCGCGCCGCTGTCGGAGTACGGGCCGCTCATGGCCGGAAACACCTTGATCATGTCCATGAACCAGCTGCGGAGCTTGGGTTCTGACACCATCGGATCGTCGTAGCCGTGCGATTCCGACCACTGTGTCTGCTCGTCGTACCAGGTCAAGAAGGTCGCACGATCAGCAGGCGCCGCCCCGGGGTCGAACACCATTAGGTCGTAGCTCAATGACGCTCCTTCTGCCCGCCTAACGCACCGCGCATAACCTGCGCGGACTACGGCTGGAGGTTACTACAGAAGCCGTTGACCGCGTCAGGTTGATGCGCTTGTTCGACGTTCCGCTCCCGCAGTCACAGTGGCCTGATACGAGCCTCACAGGCGTGATTCGGCGGCGATGCCGCGCGGAGCCTCCGCGGCGCAGGACGGACGGCGACTACCACAGCAATGACGGGATCCCGAGCCAGTGCGGCGATGCCCACGAGAGCGGCGATCCAGACGGGACGTAGTGCAACGTCTGCTCTACCTGCTGCAGCCAAATGGCTGCCCGGCGCACGCCGCCTGCGCGTAGGCGAGCCATGGCCGCCGCTGCAGCGGCGGCGTAGACCTGACGAGCCAAGGGACGGCTACGTAGCAGCAGCGCACAAAGAGCGCCGGCGAGCAGCCTCGGACAGCAGAGGTCGAGGCGGCGCCCCAGCGGGCCCAGCCTTGCCGGTGATCAGCGGCCAGTCTGAAGCCAACTGCTCCAGGGCGACGCGAAGCATCGCCACAGCGCACAGCAGGCCGAGCGCGCCGGCAATGAGCAGCGCCCACCTGAGCGCCTTCCGCGAGCTTGCGTTCACCACGCCTCCTGACGCCGTCCCGCCGGATACGTCGAACGCCCGGCGCATAAGCTGCGAGCGTCGCGGCCACCCTGCCGCGACGCTTGACGAGCCAGCTTGATGCAGCTTGTGGGCATCGCACCGAGCACATGGTCAGTCGTCAGCGGCCGAGGAGTCACGAGTTCGAACCCGCGGGCACGCACGAGACCGTCGCCTGCGTCCACGGACGAACCTGCAGACGTACCACGAGACGATGGAGATCCCGAAGATCACCATGGCGACGATGAACGGCACGTCCCGAGCCCAGACGATGCCGGCGACACAGGCAACACCGATGATGCAGAACGCGACTGCATCGACCACCTTGTCGGCTCGCCTGTTGGTCGCCCCTTCGCTCACGCCTGCCTCCCGTATGCCCAACGCACCGCGCGTAACCTGCGCGGGCTGCGGCTCCAAGTTACTACAGAAACCGTTGACCGCGTCAGGTTGACGCGCTTGTTAGGAAGGTCGTACATAACGCCCCGGCCCGTTACACCTCTGAGACCGCATCGACGATGTCGCCCACTGCGAAACCGAGGTCAGCAGCGCACTCCACGCATTTCGTGCCAACCTTGACGATGTCGTGACCGGCGAGCGAGACATGCGGAATTCGGCGACCGTTGGCCAGGATGAGTGTCACGCGCTGGGCGCCATCGGACGATTCCGGGAACTGCTGCGCCCTGTCTCCAACGGCCTCGGGAACCTGCGGGTAGTCGCTCACCGTCCACTCTTCCTAACGCACCGCGCGTAACCTGCGCGGGCTGCGGTCTGAGGTCACTACAGTCACCGTTGATCGCGTCAGGTTGACGCGCTTGTTAGGCGTCACTGCGGTTGATCTCGCACGTGGCCTCGGCCAATCGACCAAGGAGTATCGCCTCATCCGAGTGCGGCTCCTCGAACGTGTCGAGGAACGCATCGATGCGCGACAGCAGAGGCGTGACCCAGTGGGAGAGCTGTGCACGCTCATCAGGCGTGGCCTCGGCGAGCAGCTCCGCCCGTAGGATGTCATCGCCAACTGCGAAGCGGCGGACCAGGGACTCGAGCGGCCGCAGGTCGGCAGGGACCTTCTCCAGGTCGAAGGTCAGGCCGTCGACCAAGTCCGGGTCGGCGTCACTGCGTACAGCCTCGGCAAGGTCCCAGAGCTGCTCAATCGTCTGTACCGACGCTCGCTCCGGACGGCCGACCAAGGAGACCTCGCCCCAAACATGGAGCGCCTCATCGGCCGCGAGATGAAGTGCCGCTATCAGGTCGGCGTTCCCTTGCACTTGGAGCCAGGCGGCGATGTCGGCTGAGCGCCAGACCCTCGACCAGAAGATCTGCAAGCCGAGGTGGGGAACGGGACGCTCCAAGGGCTCTTGCCCGCCGCCCACCAGGTTTGGCTGATTGACCGAAAAGCCGACAGGTGCCGGGAATGGTCCCAGGCTGCAGTCCACACGCGTGTCACTTGTGCCCACCCGAACCCGAAAGCCGTGCCATTTCGCCACCAGTTCCTGATACTCAACCTCTCCCACATTGCGACTGAGGTGCTGACAGGGGCGCACTTTGCCACCGAGCGCCTTGGCCAACGGTGTGAGGTCGATTGCAGGATGAAGGCGCCTCTCAGCCAGGACGGCCGGGTCGATTCCATGGGGGTCCCAGAATTGCTCTACGAGAGACTTGTCACGCTTTCTGAACCAGCCCATCGCTCCCCTTGCCAGATGTACGCCTAACAACAATTAGGCAGTCTGTATAAGTCCCAATTGCAGACGGCCCTTTTCTGTATATGACGCGGCCACGAGCCTGCGAGTGCGTGAAAGGCAGACTGCATTTGCCGCGCGCCGAACGCCGGCGGGCCGGCCCCAGCCGCAATGCGGCTTGCCCGCTGACGTTCGGCGCGCTGCGACTCACTCTGGCCCCTCTTGCGTCTCCGAGAACCATCTGCCGCTACGCACGGTACGCGACGAAGCGGCGTCGTGCATCTATCGAGCAGGCGTACTTTCGCGGGCGCGAGCCTCGCCCGGTATACATCTTTGGATATATGGCCGCAGCCTCGTCGCCCTAACGCACCGCGGATAGGCCGCGAGCGCGCCGGCCCCCCGTGAGGCCGTCTGCGCTTCTGCGAGCCAGCTTGATCCGCTTGTGGGGCGGCCCGCCCTCACGGACCATTCTTGATCCAGTCAGCGAAGAAATTGAGCACGGGCCCCACAAAGTCCGTGAACAGGACCAGCGCGATGACGAGCAAGACGGCGACGCCCAGCAGGACGAGCACGGCCAGCCATGGGCTTGTCCGGGTGAGAGCTGCCTCTGCGCGCGCTGCCCGCGGGTCCCAGTCCTGTGGCTCGAGTGGCTCCATGGAGTTACCTCCCCGCCCCGTTGTGCGAGTGGCCCGCCCAACGCACCGCGCATAAGCTGCGAGCGCGCAGATTGCTCATAACAACTTCGGCGCTGCGGCGAGCCAGCTTGATCCGCTGGTTGGGCGGCTGACAGCGGCGCGTGAGGGGGCGTGGGGAGTCACTGCTTCTGCCAAACGGACTCGGCTCCACTCTCGTCCCTCGTCGTCAGCTGCGAACCCTGGAGCGACCCGGTCACCGTGTCGCCATCCTTGACGTTGAAGATCACACCGTCGCCGTCGATCGACCAAGTGCCCTCGACGACTGGCGCTCGCTCACCGTCAATCGTCTGACCCCTCGACTGGCGCTCGCTCACCGTCAATCGTAGGAGCATGGCGAAGGTCCCGTCGCCGCTGACGGTCAGGGTGTCGCGTGAGTTCGGGGAGTCCCTCGTGTACCGGCCGACGAGTTCGTCGTGGGAGAGCGTCGTGCCACAGGCAACGAGCGTCGCGGCGAGCACGAGCACAGTGGCGACGACGAAGAGCCATCCACGCACGGCCGAACGTGCGACTCCGCTCTGGGCCGTTAGCGTCTGCCCGCGTCACACCTCTCAATTCCTGTCCGCCCAACGCGCCGCGCATGAGCAGACGCGGCCGGCCTGCCGGTCTCCGGCAGCCCTTCTGGCGTTCTGCTCGATCCGCTTGTTGGACGGCTCCCTCAATCGCCCTCAATCGACGCGGACGGTCTCGACCGATGTGAACCCACGCCAGCTCGGGTCGAACGAGCGCGGGAAGCGGATCACATAGGACGTCGTGCGGCCGGGGTGCAGGACGGGAGTCGAGAAACGGCCCCGGCGATTGTCGAAAGCGGTGCGAATCGTGGTGACCTTCGTCCACCCCCTTGCTCGCCACGTCCGAGGTTGACCGACGGTGCCTGCGTGCCTGAACAGGGTCAAGGTCATCGTGTTGTTGCGCCCACGGTCGTCCGGGATGATCGGGACGCGGCCCCTCAGCTTGACGCCTTGCCCGCGCGCGATGCGGTGGCGCGTCGCCTCGAAGGCGCAGACCTGGTAGGAGGCGACCAGGCTGAGGTGAGTGCCCACCCTCGTCGCCTCGAAGTTGTACTTGTCCCCCGTCGGGACTCCGCGGGGCACGCGCAGCTTCACGAAGATGGCATGTGGGGCCGGGGAGGGCACGCTGACGGTGGTGAAGGTCTTCGTCGGCTCGCGCCCGTTCATCGACTCGCCGGTGATCTTGTAGGAGTCACCTGCCGAGAGGTTGCCGAGCTTCAGCATCACCGTGCTGCCCGGCGCTCCAGAGGCCCAGCGGGTCACTTCGGCTCGAGCCGCATCCCTCTCCGCGGCAACGAGGCTGACCTCACCAGTCTCGCCGGCCTGCACGATGGCCGGTGCGCCCTGGGGCATCGCGATCTCCACCGCTTCGGTGCGCCTCGAGGGCCAGCCGCCGCCGCGGAAGGTCACGACGGCGCTCGCGTACTCGCCGGGCAGGGCGGAGGCGTAGCCGCCGAAGACGTCCGCGGATCCCACGTGCAGATACTGGCTGGTCTCGAGGATCGGTGAGACCTCACTGCTGCCGTACAGGTCCACCGAGGCCCATGACCCTCCGGCCCACGGTCCTCCGCGCTGAAGGGTGAGCGGGAGCCTTCCCGGCCAGAAGTCGAACGTGTTGGGGCCGGGGTCGAGGAACGTGAGTCCACGGCAGAAGTAGAGAGTCCCGTCGTCTCTGCCCGACGCCATCCAGATCTGACCGGTACCAGCGACAGCCGGCACGCCGGTCATCTCGTAGGAGCCGGTCGCGTCCGTCTGGGCTCCGCCACTGGCTTCCCAATCCGCCGTCACCCACATCAGGTAGGCAGAGGGAACGGGCTGACCCGAGAAGTCGAGCACGGTCCCCCTAATGATGCCGGTACCGCTCGGAGTGGCTAGATGCGATGAGCTCGGGAAGGCGTGAGCGCGAACAGCCGCACTCGACGAGGCCCATGGACCCGTCAGCGCACTTCCGTGCGCCATCGCTCCAGTGCTCATGATCAGGACTGCCGTGGCACAGGCAGCCACGAGCGTGATCCCCCCGGCACGACGCTTCATGTTGCCTCCCCTTCGCTGCTCATTGGACAGGAGCGGCGAGAGCTCCTGCCGCTTGTCCGTAACGTCCGCCCAACGCACCGCGCGTAACCTGCGAGTGCGCCGATTGCCGATGTATCCATCGGCGCTGCGACGAGACAGGTTGACGCTTGTTAGAGCGGCCACGGCCCATGCGACTACGCCCTGTCCCGCGGCCTTCGCGCAGAATGGACCAGAACGCGGACCACCACGAACACGATCAGGGCGATGATCGCCGCGGTGAGGATGGCCCAGACAATGAGGCCGGGTCCGATGGAAAGCATGGTCTACCGCCTTATCGCTTCGCCGTGCCTGAGTGTACGAGTCGCAATCTCATGGCTCGCACTAACCTGCGAGCGCCGCGGCTTCGTCTTGCCGCGACGCCTTGGCGAGTCAGCTTGATCCGCTTGTTGGGCCGACCGACATGCCTGCCAGTGACGCTCAAGGCACGGTCACCTCGTCCCCACCAACACGATTCTCCGGCGTCCAGTACTGGGCACCGGAACCGTGGATCTCGTCGCCGACACTGTAGACCGAGTAGGAGTAGTCACCGGCGGGCACTTCGACGGTGGCGTTGCCGCCGTCTGCCTGCTCGTCGTCGACGTGGCGGATGGCGATCAGCTCGCGCAAGGAAGGTCGGGGGGGATTCTCGAGGACGATCGCACGTCGTGTGCTTGCCGAGCCGGTTGTCCTCCACGGATGCAGCGAGCTGGCCGCTATCGGCCGAGACCGAGTAGGTGAGCTGCCGTTGAACGGAGTCGGAGCTGCAGCCGACCAGCAGCGTGCCAGCGAGGGCGAGAAGGAGAGCGAATACCATCGTCGCTGCCCGCATGGTCAGGTGACCTCCCGTCGCTGTTCGGCCCAACGCACCGCGGATAGTCTGCGAGCGCCGCGGCTTCGTCTTGCCGCGACGCCTCGGCGAGCCAGGTTGTTGCGCTTGTTGGGCACGAGGACGCTCACTGCTGATCCACCTTCGTCGCGATGATGACGGACCAGAGAACCAGCAGGAGGCCGATCACGATGAGGATGACTCCGAAAGTGAGTCGCGTGTAGCCGACCAACTGCCAGCCACCGCTGATGCGCCTGCCGGACCACTCCTGCACCGCCGGCACCGCTGCGGCCGCACCGAGCCAGTTGATGCCGCAGAGCAGCACGCCAGCGAGAAAGCAGACCAGCCCGGCAACGAGTTGCCTCATCCTCCACCCCTCTGTGCCCAACGCACCGCACATGACCTGTGCGCTGTGCGCCCACGGTGTACCTCGACGCTCCGGCGCATCAGGTTGATGCACTTGTTGGGCTGCGCGCTCACTCCTCGAACACAAGGTTGCCCTCGGAGTCGGACAGCGGCGCGAGGCTGGTCCACGAGGACGCCGGCAGCAGCCGGTGCTGGACGAGGAGCGCGAGGACGCCGATCGCGAGGCAGACGGCGATCTGCGCCGAGATCAGCGCCCCGGGAGCGGTAACGAGGTGGTGGACGGAGACGCTGAGCGCCCACCAGCCGAGTCGCAGCGTGGCGACGCTCACGGCCAGCGTGTAGCCGCGGGCGCGGTAGCGCGCCACCGAGGACAGCGCCGCTATGAAGAACAGCGGGAAGAGCAGGTCGAGGAGCAGCCAGATGCCGTGGTCGTAGGCGAGCAGGCCGGCGACCTCACCCGCCGCCGCAAGCGCGAGCAGGACGACGAGGGCCCGATTCGCCCCGCGGCAGCGGCGACGGCTGGCCGGCGTCGGGATCACGGCGAGCCGGCGAGCGACCAGCTGCCAGTCCTCGCCGTCCGCGGCCGCCTGACCGACGATGTCGGCCTTGCGCTCGCCCGCGAGGACGCGGCGCTCAAGGTTGCGACTCAGTTGTCTGGTTTCGCTTCGGTTCATGCTTCGTCAGCCCAACGCACCGCGCATTACCTGCGCGCACTACGGCTTGAGATTACTACGGACACCGTTGGACGCGACAGGTTGATGCGCTTGTTCGGCATGACCGACTGCTGCTTGCCTTGCACGTGGTGGCGCCTCCCTAGGGCCGATCGGCTGGCCTCATCTCGAGCAGCACGAAGGCTCGTCGCCTTGCCTGCGGACCGTCGCGATCCAGGGCACGAGGCCGTGCACCACCGTGTCGGCCCGTTTGAGCCGGGGCACCTCGGCGCCAGAGGCATCGAACACCTTCGAGCGGCCGTTCACCGTGAGCGGCAGCTCGAGCTTTGCGTTGATGCCGTCCACACTGATGTGCACGGCGAGGGTGACAACGGCGAGCCGGACAGGCCCGTTCGTGCTGTAGGAGCGCCCCTCAGAACCGACGACCACCCCGGTGAGCTCAAGCGTGCGAGAGGATGGCCGAGGAAGGACACCCGTGGCCGACAGGGCGCTCAGGGTGGTGGCCGACGCGCTCGCTACGGGAGTGGGACTCCCCGGGGCTGTTGCGTCGATGCCTGACGATGAAGACGCCACGTGAGAACAGCCGGCGAGTAGCAGGCAGGCGCCGATCACGGCAGCGATGGCCTCAAACCGCCTCACGACCCCCCCTTCCGCCCCGCAGGACCGGTCGCCGACGGCTGTCAGGCGCCCAACCCCTAGTTCTGCCCAACGCACCGCGCGTAACCTGCGCGGGCTGCGGCTCCAAGTTACTACATGAACCGTTGGGCGCGTCAGGTTGACGCGCTTGTTAGGCGGCATCGCACCGGTCCGCTCTCAAGTTGCCGCTACCTACTTGTTTTGTTGAAGTGGACACGCCTCAGCCTCCCCGTGCCGGGGTTGGGCAACCACAGATCACCGCTCCCTACATTGACATCGAAGAAGCCGAGGTGATGCTTCTGGGCGGTCATGAAGGTCTTCTTGTAGGCTGCTTCCACTTCAGACCGAGAGAACGCAACGTAGATCACTGAGCGGCCAACGCTGTAGTCAGAAGTGGCCCGGCGAAACTGGACAGTCGGATAGGTGATACTGCTCCAAGGCACAAGACCGAGGAGGGTATTGGAGATGCCGAGAAGACCACGACGCAACCACTCACCGGCGTTCAAGGCCAAGGTGGCTCTGGAGGCCATCAAGGGCGAGGAGCCCCTCATCACCATCGCTGAACGCTTCGACATACACCCGAACCAGATCACCAAGTGGAAGCGGCAGCTCCTGGACGGTGCCGCCGCCGTGTTCGGGGAGGACGAGAAGGCTGCGGAGGGAGGGCCAAGCATCGCCGAGTTGCATGCCAAGATCGGCGAGCTGACCATGGAGAACGATTTTTTGTCCGGTGCGCTCGGTCGCATGAGCGGCACGAGCGCAAGGCGATGATCGACAAGAGGCGTCCTTTGCCGATCACCAGGCAGGCCCGCTTCTCGCTCTCTCCCGTGGAAGCGTCTACTACGAGCGGGTCGGAACCGGCAAGGGCGATCTGGCCCTCATGGCGGCCATGGACGACATCCACATGCAGCTCCCGTTCTACGGGAGTAGAAGGATACGGAACGAGCTCCTCGACCGGGGCTTCACGGTGGGCAGAGGGCACGTGACCACCCTCATGCGCACCATGGGGATGGAGGCGCTCTCCCCCAAGCGTCGGCTCTCCAAGCCTGCCCCCGGCCACAAGGTCTACCCCTACCTCTTGCGGGGAATGGACATCACCCGCGCCGGGCACGTGTGGTGCGCGGACGTGACGTACCTGCCGATGGCACGTGGCTTCTGCTACCTGGTGGCAGTCATGGACTGGGCCAGCAGACGCGTGCTCTCCTGGAGGCTCTCCAACACACTGGACGCCTCCTTCTGCATCGAGGCGCTCCAAGAGGCGCTCGACCGCCACGGGACGCCGGAGATCTTCAACACCGACCAGGGCTCCCAGTTCACCTCCGAGGGCTTCACCGGCCTGCTTGCGTCCCACGGCGTCCGGATCAGCATGGATGGACGAGGCCGCTGGATGGACAATGTCTTCATCGAGCGGCTCTGGAGGAGTGTCAAATACGAGGAGGTCTACCTGAAGGCATACGAGACGATTCCGGAGGCCCGCCGGGAGCTTCGGGCCTACTTCGACTTCTACAACCTGCGGCGCCGGCACCAAGGGCTGAAAGACCGGACCCCTGATGAGGTCTACTGGTCTACACTACAGACGGAACGAACAGCTGCATGACGAGCGTGAATCACCTAAGAACCCGATGAAGCTGTCCAAGGGAACCCGGCCACCTCTGTCGGCCACGCTGGATTCGTCCGCGCCGCTGTCGGAGTACGGGCCGCTCATGGCCGGAAACACCTTGATCATGTCCATGAACCAGCTGCGGAGCTTGGGTTCTGACACCATCGGATCGTCGTAGCCGTGCGATTCCGACCACTGTGTCTGCTCGTCGTACCAGGTCAAGAAGGTCGC
>CAWAIR010000017.1:0-33479 GCA_963782045.1 uncultured Alphaproteobacteria bacterium | reverse complement strand
ACAGTTGTCCGACAGCAGAACCAAGCAGCCGCTGTTCGCCTGGCACATCGGGCAAGACGGCAAGGGCGGCTTGGTGAGCGAGTGGGAAACCCGTTCCGGTGTTCTTGTCGACCGCGGCCTAGTCATGGATATCGGCAGCGGCAAGCCGCTCACTGTCCAGTTTCAGGCCTGCCTGCCCCAGGCGTGTACGGCCGTTGCCGGCGTACGCCTGACATGATCGACGGCTGGGCAAGGAAGAGCGCCTCGGCAACCATAGCCCCGATCGGCGGGCAGCCGATCAAGCTGGCGCTCAGCGTCACGGGACTGAGCGACGCGCTGGCGGCCCTTCAGGCCACGCCGCAACCGCTGGCGCCCCCCCCGCCGGCCGCGCGCCCGCCGCACCGGCCGCGCCGAAATCGACAAATAGCAGCGCCTGCTCCGGCGTCCGCCAGACTATTCGGCCTCGGCGTTCGCCTTGTCGACGAGAACGCGAGCGGTGGTCCGCATCGCGTCGAATTGCTGTCGCCGCTGCAGCTCGAACTCCTCGCCGTATCGCCCGCGGAACGGCAATGAATAGTCCGATGAGAAGTGCCAGGTGTTGCCGCCGGAGTTGAGCTCGATGACGTAGAGCGCGCCCGTCGATGCCTCCCTGAGGATGTCGCATCCCTTCAGCGGGATCTCCGGAAGAGCATCATGAGCGGCTTTCGCCAGTGCCAGCACATCGGGATCGTCTACGAGTTCGGCTAACGTGCATCGGCGGCCTGCAGCGCCACCGATGCGCCTTCGATGACCGCGTCCTTGGACGCCGGGGAAAAGCCCCGCCGCGTGCCGCGGTTCAGCTGCGCGTAAAGCGGCACCCCGAAGAATGTGAGCACACGATACGTGGTTAGCTCCTCACCGGTGTCGATGAACTGCTGCACGATCATGGGCCCGAGACGCCCGGGTGGTCGGCCGATAGCGCGCCGGGTGAACGAAGCGAACCCGCCTTGTGCGCACCAGCTCGAAGCCGCGGCCGTGGGACGAGGTCGCGATGTCGGAGGGCTTGACCAGGACGAACTCGCCCCATTCCGCCTCGTCGAGACGCAGGTCGGGCGTCAGGATCGCCGTGTGCGGGATCGGCACTCCGGCGGCAGCAAGACGGCGCAGCTCCTCGGATTTCGGGATGGGGAGCCCCTGATAGACCTTGCCGCGCATCGGGCGGAATTCGAACAACGGGCCGTTGGAGACGACCAGTGTCGGATGCGTTGCAGCTTGCCGGCGAGCGACGCTGTGGCGGGCGGTAGACGACACGATGAACGTATCGATGGTCGGGTCGATGTCGGCAACGTGGCGGCGGATGTCGTTGAGATCAGTCAACGATTGCCAGCCGGGGCGGAGGCCAGCACGACGTGGCGCGCAATGTTCGCGCGTGACGAAGCTGCAACCGCACGGGCGCGCATCGTGTGCAGGAAGAGCCCGCCTGCCTGCCTCCGGCTCATTGCCGCAGCGGCGTAGAAGGGTGAACTCACTCGACCTCCAGCTTGGTCTGGCGCACGAGGACACGAGCTGCCAGGCGAAAGGCATCGAACTGGCGGACCCGCAAGGCCTCGTGTTCGCGCGGCCGAGTCATCCGCTCGGCGGCGAGGTAACGAGAGGAAAAATGCCAGGTGTTGCCGCCGGGATTGACTTCGAGGACGAACAACGCGCCGGTTGCGGCATCGCGGATGATGTCGCAGCCCTTGAGCGGCGTCTCCGGAATTGCGTGATGGGCCTTGCGCGCTAAGTCGAGTACATCCTCGGGCCGTACGAACTCGCTCTCCGAGGAGACAATCCGTCGCCGGCGACGATGGACCGCGGGAACTTAGATCGACCATGGACCGCGCGCTGCCGTAACGGTTGGCACACAACGGCTCGCCAAAAAGTGTCAGAACGCGATAGAGCGATATCCGCTCGCCGGTGTTGATGAACTGCTGCACCATCATGGGCCCTCGGCGACCGGGATGTCCGGCGGGATAGTCTTCCGGAGCGCGGAAGCGGACGCGCACCGCCCGCATGAGCTGTATTCCGATTCCGTGCGAGGAGGTACCGAGGTCGGTCGGCTTGACCACGACGAATTCGCCCCACTCGGCCGGATCGAGATGGAGGTCAGGCACCAGTTGGGCACGGGGACGCCCGCCGCTTCAAGGCGCAGCAGTTGCTCGAGCCTGGCTGTCGGGCCGCCTTGACAGACCCTGCCGCGAAGCGGGCGAAAGCTGGTCAGGCGGCCGGGTGAAAACACCAGGGTCGGACGCGCCGCTGCCTTGCGTCGCGAATAGCTGTTGGGAATGTCGGAGCGCACGACAAACACCTCCAGGGCGGGGTCGATGCCGCGCGCGTGGCGGGCGATCGCCTGAAAGTCGGCGGCAGATTGCCAGCCCGGCGTGTGTACCAGAACGAGGTGACGATCAATCGTCCGCGTCCGCACCGGTGCAGCCGCAGTGAGCCGCCCCATTGCAGCTCTTTCCGGTCCGCCAACCGCTTCGTTGCCGTTCACGGCTGCCCTTCCGATTGCATGAACTGTCCGTGGTTCGGGTAGTGCCCCAGGCCGCTAATTGCCTCATATCATAGCCAACCAAATGGCGTAATCGGCGCCAATGCGACACTCCCCTTTTTCTCCTTGGACTCGCCTTTGCATCGAGATGTCGAGCCCGATTGATCGTCATGTCTCCTCATGGCGCACCTCGTCAATTCACGGCAACGCAGTATTTCGGTCGCTTTCGGGGCGAAGCGGAAATACGCAGACCGGTAAAACCGGAGGCTTCGGTCGAGAATGACCCTGAACGGACGTCGACCGAGGCCTCAAGCGCTCCGAGTATGCGCCGCGGAGATGGCGGAATTGTTAGCGTGGTCGACGAGGCAGTTCCTGCTGGTCGGCGTGGTCACCGACGGCGATCTCCACCGCCACATCGCGCCGGACCTGATCGAGCAGACCGTCGGCGCGATCATGACCAGGATGCCGAAGACCGTTCCGCCCGACTGCCTGGTCGGCGAGGCGCTGGCGATGATAAACCAGGCCTCGCGCCCATCCACGGTCCTCTTCGTGGTCGAGGACGGCAAGCCGCTCGGCATCGTCCACATGCACGATTTCCTCAGGCTGGGGGTGGCCCGAGGCCTGAACGGGCGACGCGGTGGAAAGGCCAGTCTATCTGGCGCCTTCCTTCGCGAAGATCGCCTCGATTTGCACCATGTGAGGGTCCGTGACGCCAGCCTTGCGCAGGTCCCTGAAGTCGCCAAGGACCAGATCTTCCCAGCGCTGGTCGTCGATCTTGATGCCGCGATTGCCGAGATAGATCTTGTCGGCTTCGTCGAGTTTCCCCTCCAACATCAAGGCATGCGCCAGATTGGCCTCCTGCCATTTCGCATTTGGCTCGAGTGTCAACGCTTCGCGCGTGGCGGACTCGGCTTGTGCGAATTGCCTGGTGAACAGGTTTGTGAAGGCAAAACTTCCAAGTGCGTCGGCCAAATCCGATAGGGTCTGCAAGTTGTCCGGATGCTGCGCGGCGAGCGCGCGGTAGATGCCGACCCTTTCCTCACAGGCCGCCATAGCGCCCTCGTAGTCGCCTCCCTGCAGCTTCGCATCGCCAACCTTCTTCATGACAATCGCCAGGTCGTGCCGCGCCTGGGCGTTGCTCTGGTCCCTGGCAAGGTCGCGGCGAATGCTGAGTTCCTCCTCATAGGCCGCCAGCGCTCCCGCCTGGTCGCCGGCCTGCAGCTTCACGTAGCCGATCGTGTCCAGGACGTACGCCAGGTCGTGCCGCGCCTGGGCGTTGCTCTGGTCCTTGGCAAGGTCGCGGTCAATGCCGAGGCTCTCTTCATAGGCCGCCAGCGCTCCCGCCTGGTCGCCGGCCAGCAGCTTCACGTCGCCAATTCTCTCCTGGCTGATCGACAGGTCGCTCTGCGCCCGGGCGTTGCTCTGGTCCTTGGCAAGGTCGCGGCGAATGCCGAGGTCCTCCTCATAGGCTGCTAACGCCCCCGCCTGGTCGCCCGCCTGCAGCTTCACGTCGCCGATCTTCTCCAAGCTGATCGACAGGTCGCGCTGCGCCTGGGCGTTGCTCCGGTCCTTGGCAAGGTCGCGGGCGATGCCGAGGTCCTCCTCATAGGCTGCCAACGCCCCCGCCTGGTCACCCGCCCGCAGCTTCACGTCGCCGATCTTCTCCAGGCTGATCGACAGGTCGCGCTGCGCCTGGGCGTTGCTCTGGTCCTTGGCAAGGTCGCGGGTGATGCCGAGGCTCTCTTCATAGGCCGCCAGCGCTCCCGCCTGGTCGCCCGCCTGCAGCTTCACGTCGCCGATCTTCTCCAGGCTGATCGACAGGTCGTGCCGCGCCTGGGCGTTGCTCTGGTCCTTGGCAAGGTCGCGGGCGATGCCGAGGCTCTCTTCATAGGCCGCCAGCGCTCCCGCCTGGTCGCCGGCCTGCAGCTTCACCTCGCCGATTTTCTCCAGGCTGATCGACAGGTCGCGCTGCGCCTGGGCGTTGCTCTGGTCCTTGGCAAGGTCGCGGGCAATGCCGAGGCCGTCCTGATAAGCTGCGAGCGCTCCCGCCTGATCGCCGGCCTGCAGTTTCACGTCGCCGATCTTCTTCAGGCTTATCGACAGATCGCGCTGCGCCTGGGCGTTGCTCTGGTCCTTGGCAAGGTCGCGGGCAATGCCGAGGCTCTCTTGATAAGCTGCCAGCGCTCCCGCCTGGTCGCCGGCCTGCAGTTTCACATCGCCGATCTTGTCCAGGCTGATCGCCAGATCGCGCTGCGCCTGGGCGTTGCTCTTGTCCTTGGCAAGGTCGCGGGCGATGCCGAGGCCCTCTTCATAGGCCGCCAACGCCCCCGCCTGGTCGCCGGCCTGCAGCTTCACCTCGCCGATTTTCTCCAGGCTGACCGACAGGTCGCGCTGCGCCAGGGCGTTGCTCTGGTCCTTGGCAAGGTCGCGGGCAATGCCGAGGCTCTCCTCATAGGCTGCCAACGCCCCCGCCTGGTCGCCGGCCTGTAGCTTCACGTCGCCGATTCTCTCCAGGCTGATCGACAGGTCGCGCTGCGCCTCTGCGTTGCTCTTGTCCTTGGCAAGGTCGCGGGCAATGCCGAGGCTCTCCTCATAGGCTGCCAACGCCCCCGCCTGGTCACCCTGCAGTTTCACGTCGCCGATCCTCGAAAGAATCGCCGCCAGGTCGCGCTGCGCCTGGGCGTTGCTCTGGTCCTTGGCAAGATCCCGGCGAATGCCGAGGCTCTCTTCATAGGCCGCTAGCGTCCCCGCCCGGTCGCCCGCCTGCAGCTTCACGTCGCCGATATCCGCAAGGCTGATCGCCAGGTCGCGCTTCCAAGAGTCGTTGTTGGGCTTCTGCTTCAGAAGTGCCAGCGTGATGTCGCGGCCTTTCTCGGCGGCCGCGAGCGCAGCGTTCGTATCACCGATTGCGAGCAGCGTTTCGGTCATCTCGACAAGGGCGGACGCCTGACTGCGTCGCAGGCCAGGGTCGCTCTCGCCGGCATCGATCAAATCGCTCTGCATTTTCAGAGCCGGCTCGAGAATTGATTGAACAAGGGATACCGGCATCCCCGTGGCGTTACGAAATTTGTCGGCGAGCCCAAAGATCAGCGTATTGGCGGTATTCGTGGCGGTTGTCAGCGCACGCTGGGCACGGGCCTGCTGTGCTTGGGCTTCTTGAGTTCTTCTCCTCAGCGATCTGCTTCTGCGCTCGTGCAACGGCAGCCTGTTGGCGCGCTTCGGTGGCCTTCTCGAACCCGAACACCGCGGCGCCGACCGCGGCAACCGCCAGAACGCTCGCTGCGATCAGTCCCATCCGCGTCCGCCGGGCCACCTGTCTCTGGCGGTCGGCGGCCTCCTTCTGCGCCGCCGCCAGCTTGCGCGCTTCCTCCAGCTCACGGTCGCGACGGGCGGTATCGACGGCGCGGGCGGCAGCGAGATAGGCCCGGTCGGTAGGCTCCAGCATGCCGACAAAATCATCGCGCCGCGCCACCGCCTCGGCATCCTCCAGCCGGCCGGCCGTATGGGCGAGCCAAGCTTCGTCCTTGTCGTTGGCCGCCCAGTCGCGGGCGGCACGTTTGACTCCTTCGAGGGCAGAGAGCGCCGCGAAGTCTTCTTCCAGCCAACCTTGCAACAGCCCCCATTGACGGAGCAGCGCCTCATGCGCCGGCTCGACGGTGCGCTCGCCGGTGTCGGGGGCGACGTCTGTCGACAAGAGCCGCGCCGCGATCAGGTGCTGGACCAGCGGTCGCGCCTCTGCCGGAATCTCCGACAGCCGGGCGACGCGACGGCGCGGCGAGCCGGTCTCCAGGTCGATGCCTGCCAGCCACGGGATAAGTGCGCGGCGAAGAAGCGCCAGCCGCGCGGCCTCGTCCTTCGGCACCGCCGGATCGGCATCGGCGGCCTTCAACGCATCCTTGACCGCCGCCTCGATAGAGCCGCGGATGCCACCGAGCGCGCGATACTGGGCGAGCGTCAGCGTCGCCTTGCCGCCGGTGCCGTATTCCTCGTAGAGGCGCTCGAGGGTGAAGGCGAGCAGCGGCAGCGCGTCCTTGCCGCCGCCCGCCTCGATATCGGCGAGCAGCGCCTCGGTCAGCGCCGGCTCGATGGTCAGCATGCGCTCCGTGTCGGCGAGCCGCTTCGCCGGTCCCTCGATCACCATCTGGTAAGCGCCGCGCGGCATTGGCGGCAGGTTGAAGGTCTGCAGGCTGAGACCATCGAGCTCGGGCGCCGTCTGCAACTGCTCGAAGGAATCCGAGCGGATGGTGAACAGCACGATCAGATTGGACCGCTCGCCGGTGGCGAGATCGCGGATCAGTGCCAGGAAGGCTGCCGCCTCGTCGCAGCCTTCCGACAGGAACAGCTCCTCTCCCTGATCGATCGCCAGCACCACACGCGGCGGCCGGCCGGACCCGTCACTGTCGAGATCGGGGACGGCAGCCTTCGACGCAAGTTCATCGAGCAGCGCCGCGATCTCCGCCGGACCGGCCTCGACGGCCGCCCTGATATCGGCGCGGCTTAGCCCAAGTCCGTGCGCCTTTGCCGCTTCTTCGAGACAGCGGACCAGGCCAGCCTCGCCATGGAGCGCCCGGCGCTCCGGCCGCACGATCGGCAGCATCAGGAAGGAACGGTCGTCGCGTATCAGGCGGGGCGCCAGTCCGGCGCGCAGGAAGGACGATTTGCCCGCGCCCGACGCCCCGAGGATCGCCATCAGCCTCGGCGGAGCTCCTTCGACAAGGCCGCGTAGCTTGTCGAGCGCCTCGATGGTCGGCGCTTCGCGCCCGAAAAAGATGCCGGCGTCCTCCGCCTCCAGCGGCTTCAGCCCGCGATAGGGCGAGCGCCCCGAATCATCCTCCGGCGGCCATAGGAAGAAACGGGCGTCGAGCCCGGCACGCATCAGCCCGGTCTTCAACTTCGCCAGACCGGATTGCGAGAAGGTGACGCGCACCTCGCTGCCGTCCCGCCCCCGGCCGCCCAGCATCACGTGGTCGCTGCCGGCCGCAAGGTTGACCAGTTGATGGGTGGCGGTGAGGTCGGCCGGCAGCGCCTCAATCGCGATATCTTCGACGAGGACGCCGAAGATGCGCTTGTTGAGCTTGGCCGCGAGGCTCAGCTCCTTCAGGCACCAGCGCGACGACAGCCAGGCTTGGCTGACCAGGAAGAGCACCGCCTCGCAGCGGTTGGCGGCTTCGTTGAGCGCTAGTTCCCAGCGCTCGCCGGCGGCGATGCCACGGGTCGGATCGAGATCGAGGAAGAGGTCGTCCCAGCCTTCGCCGATCAGCCAGTCGCGCAGCGCCACCGCCTTGGCGTCATTGGCACTTGAATGACTCAGGAAGATGCGTGCCAACAGAAGATCTCCGGCAGCCACCCACGCCAAATTGTCGCATCTGGAACGACACTAGGGTGCCGGCAAAAATGAGGCAATCGCCGATTGTGAGCAAGCGCACAAGGCAGCAACGCCGACCAGCGTCAGGTCCGGAGTTGGCGCATCGCGTCGTTTCGCTGCGATGCGGAATTTGGTCCGCTATCGGGGCAAAGCCGAAGCCAAACGGCGTTGGCAGCGAAGGAGCGGCACCACAACCGCGTCCATCGGATCGCGCTTTCGCCTTGCAGCGACGCCATCGGGAACTCACACGCCGCCGTCGTCCTCGTCGATGACCGAGGCGACGATGCGGTGGCGTAGGACGTCGAGCTCACCCAGCGACGACATGCGCTCGATCGCGCCGATCCACCCGGACTGCGTCGCCAGGTCGTTGTGCGTCGCGACGTAGACCATGCCGACGACGGCGCCGGTGCGCGCCTGCTTGAGCAACTCCTCGAGCAGGCTGACAAGCTCAGCGTCGACCACCTCCGAAGCGTCCTGCGCCGGGACCGGCCCGTCAAACAGCGAGACGACTTCAGCTTTTGGGTGGGGTGCGGGGGAGTTGTCGTTCATCCGTGCGAGAGCCCGGTGCGCGGCGGGTCGCCCGGCAGGCGCTGCTCGAAGGCCCACCTCTGGACGTCCTCGTGCCGGTAGAAGACGCTCTTGCCGAGCTTGGCGTACTTCGGCCCCTCCCCGTGCAAACGCCAGGTGGCGAGCGTGGCAGGTTGCAGGTCGAGGAGCTGCGCGAGTTCATCCACGGTGTAGAGGTTGAACAGCGTTTGCCGCCTCTCGGCGGCTTGGAAGCGGTTTAGGTAAATCATGGGCCGGGTAATACTTAGATCACCCAAGCGTAACCTTATGGTTTTCTGCTCCTGGTATTTTTGGGGCGGCGCCGGTTCCTATAGCCCGGCGCCGCGGCACCCAACCATCACACCCCCGGATCGTCTAGCCCTGGCTTGCCGGGCTCTTGCGCGTCGAGCTTGATGAACCCGCCGACCCACTCGAACGGCAGGCCGAAGGCCAGGGCGATCGCCTTGCTGTTCATGCCGCGCCGGTGCGCCGCCCGGACGTTGGCCCATAGAGACACGGGAACATCCAAGGGCCTGGTGTATCGCGGCACACCCGGAGGGGTGATGGGTGGCAGGGGGTCGCCGGAGCCTACGGTGAAGGGCGGGATCTCCTCGGGCTCGTCGCTGACCCACGTCACCGTCTTCTTCCGCGCGTTTTCGTTGTGACGCGGTCGGAACTGCACAACCTTCCCGTCGTCAGAACTGCTCTTGTCTGATGGTGAAGTGGTGGGATGGTCTGGAGGTTTGCTCATGGCGAGAACTATATCAACGTTTCACCAAAGTATCAAATGGTTTTTCTGACATACATATTCTCCGGGTCCCTGAAAGAAGCCGGCCCCACCCCCGCCCCCCCTGTCCAGTTACCCTAGGGGGTAAGACCATCTCCCCGCACCTATGGTGTAAGGTCCAAGCCTATCCATACGTCCCCCGGACCTTACGTGGAGACACCCCGCGCTAGTCTTGGTGAGCGCATGTCGGGACCTCTGTAAACTACAAAGTCACAGGTTTGTGCCTGTGCCCGCACCCGGACCGCTGTGATCGTAGCAGCCCCGCCCGGACCGGATTAAGGCGATAGCTGGCCCTGCGTGACGGGCGCTCGCTCCTAGCGCGAGGACTATTGAAAAAGCTAGGCCGCCGGATCTCGAACCCCGAAGGTCAATCAGGTCCTGCCGCGTTACCTCCCAAGGTAACGACTAAGGCTAAAGGCGAGCGACCATCGCACCACCGGACCCTAGCAAGGTCCGCGCGATGGAAGGGCTAGGCACCACAAATCTAAGATCGGCTGAAGCGGTAAAGCAACCGAATTGCTCCGGTGACTAGCGTGATGCGGTCACCGGAGCGTTTGTCCATTTTCCTCCTGACCTCCCCAACTAGGCGCCACGTCACTAGGCGCCCCTTTGTAACTTTCATGTAACCTATTGAGGTAACCTATGGGCTTAGGCATCGTCGCGCAGAAACGCGAGAAGATGGCGCGCCTTGAGCGTCGCGCGCACTTTGGCGCCAACGACCGTTGGGCCAAGACTGAAAAGGTGGTCGCGACACCCGAGAGCCACGAAACCCGCATACATCGGAACCCGCGCGCAAGCGCTGGCGCTCGCCGCCATATCCCGCGAGGGTGTGGTGGTGAAGCGGTTAGGCGCTGGCAAGGCCGCCGGCTCGGAGCCGGAGGGCAAGCGCCACGCGACGCTGGCGACGCATACCTACGGCAATGGCACGCGGTTCGAGCCCGGCAGAGCGCCGGTTTCCGCCGATGCGCTGGTGTGGGCAGCGACGCGCGTTCGCTAATTTCTAATTCCTGCGCTTATTCTCTACGGCACAGAAATTAGAAATGGCGGTTTCCTGCGGGGTTCAGCCTTATTCTTAATTCCTGTAAAATATTTTAGATAGCCTAAGAGAACCCCCCCACAGGCCACGCGTGGCCTCTGTGGCCTGTGGCCTCATATTATGTATAACTGTCTCACGAAAATCGTAGGAATTAGAGAATTAGCAAAAGATCAATTGATTTCAATGGCTTGTAATTCTCTCACGGCCAAGAGAATTAGAGTAGGAATTAGAGAATTAGCGTGGCCTGACAGGCCACGACACCCCGAAACCATCAAATCCTGTGGCCCGTCGGCCACCTGTGGCCTCACAGGCCACGACGGTTACTTGAACATTACCTTGCACTGTGGCCTCAAGCCTAGTAAGCCGTGGCCTCACAGGCCACGCTGCCTTGTGGCCGCAAGTTAGAGGCCACGCGATGCGAAGCAACATCTTGAGGGTTCGCCTTTCAGACAGCGAGCAGGCCACGGCGAAAGCCGCTGCCGCTGCCGTCCACGCCAGTACGGCAGACTGGGTTCGCGCACTCATCCGGCGATATGGGCCTATCCTCTTGCAGAACGCGGCCGCTGCCAAAGCGCAGGCCACGGCACCATCGGACCCCGAACCATCGCACCGGCTGACGGCGATATCGAAGAAGAACCGCGCGACGAGTTCGGAAACCCCTACATTGTATAACGGTTACCCAGAGTAACCCCGTAAGGTTACACGAGAATAACATTGCATCCCCCGATCATTCGTTAGTAGATTTGCGACTACCCACCCGGTTGCTTCTACGTACCCGCCCGACATTGTCAACGATAGCTCGCCAGCTGGCGAGCGGTAACCCCGAGAGGTAATTCTCATGTCGAATACAAATGGCGTGAACGACACCCGCCTGAAGGACCTGATGAAAGAGGTCCGCGAATACGGCCGCGATGCGGCGCTCGGCAAGGACAGCCTGCCGAAGCTCGCCGTCCGCGTGGTCCGGGCTTCCAACGATGGCGTCATCACCACCGAGAAGGACAAGGACGGCACGGACGACGCCAAGCGGCTCTATCAGCGAGTACGCCGACGCCGAGGGCAAGAAGGCCATCCACGAGCACACCGAGAACGGCAAGAAGTCGAACGAGAGCAAGCTCCGCCAGCTCGTCATCTTCGGCGCACTCACCACCTGCGACCCGGTCGAGGTGCTCAACCGCGCCATCGACCTGCGCCGGCTGATGGAGCCGCCAAGGAGACCGTCAAGCCGGCCTATGCCGGGTACGTCGACGTCGCCCGCGAGCAGATCAAGACCGACCGCGCCCTCGACGACGAGGAGCTGAAGGGCGTGCTGCGCAAGAAGGAGAGCGCCGAGCCCGACATCATCCGCGTGCTGGAGCGCGTCAAGAAGCAGCTCGACCAGCTCATCACCGGCGAGAAGGGCCTCAAGGACACCTCCGAGCAGGTGCTCAGGCGCCCACAAGCTCATCAGCGAGCGCCTCGCTGCCTTCGCTACCGAAGCCAAGACCGTGCGCGGTCATCGCGGAAGCTGCCGAGCTGGGCATCCCGCTCGTCACCGCCCGCCCCCGAGCCGGCCGGAACTCTACGCCGAAGCAGCCTAACCTCGGCAGGCAATCTACCCCACCAGGTACTTACGACGTCCTGTTGAAGGACGAGATCCCCAAGTTTCACTCCGGCCGCGCATCGTCGACAGCGGCCTGTCGCACGTCACCAAGGCGCTCTGCCGCCTCGCCGTCCCGCGCGACGCCGAGATCGTCGGCAAGATGCACGACGACCGCCCGCCGAAGGTCCCCGCCGGCTGGGTGAAGCGTCTCAACGCCGCGGCTGCGCGCATCATCGACAACTTCCCCGACCCGCCGGCAGCGCCGTTCACGGCGATGGGCGGCCGGTAACCTTTCCGAGTACTCCCAAGGAGCCCTCATGTCCCGCACGTTCGCACTATGCCCGAACGACGGTCCGCCGCGTGTCATCCGCTACGGCACGCTGCCGCAGCCGAGCATGCTGTCGATCTACGACGTCTCCCAGAACCTGCTGCTCGTCGACAAGGCCAACTTCGACCTCCTCCACGGCTTCGATCAGGAGCGCGTCCTGCGCACGCAGGAGAATGTGCTCTACATCCAGTTCAACGTCGGCAAGGCGCCGTCGTTGTGAGCGGGGTCGACGCCCCGCGGTCAACCGCGGCCTGAACCCCGCACCGTCGGCGGCGCGGTTACCCCCGCCGGTAACAACCCACCCGCAACCTACTCCTCTGGAGGAACGATGAACCTCTCCACTGTGCGCGAGCGCATGCCTGGCTGGTATGCCGCTGGCAAGTGCGTCTACCTCAAGTCCCAGCCCGGCCGCGGCAAGACCACGACCATCGAAGACCTCCGCATCAAGCTTTGATGCGAATGGCCTTGGAGCCGGGCGAAGGTCATCATCTGGGCAATAATGATCGGCTTGGCGGCGTCTTTCCGGATGCGCGCCCATAGTGAAAGCTGGCAGTCGACGGATTGCGGAGGTTTCTATGTTAAATCAGCGCCTGCCCGATCGGCTGACCCCACTGGCTGCACGCTTGGGCCATCGCCCCTTCTACGGCGACATCCATAACCACTGCGATCTCTCCTACGGCCATGGCAGCCCCGAAGCGGCGCTGAAGCGGGCGCGTCGCCAGCTCGATTTCGTGTCGCTGACCGGGCACGCGGCATGGCCGGACATGCCGGTTAAAGATCCGCGTGTCGCGGCCATTGTCGATTTCCACGTCAAGGGCTTTGCTCGGCTCGAGCAGACTCTGGCCCGAGCATTTCGCCCTGCTGGCCGCATATGACGATCCGGGCCGCTTCACCGTTTTCCCCGGCTACGAGATCCATTCCAATGCCTATGGCGACTACACCATCGTCTTTCGCGATCTCGACCAGCGAAGATCTGGTAGTGGCCGACAACCCGGCCGAACTTCGCCGGCGGCTGGACGAATACTATCCCGGCCGCGCCATCGCCTTTCCGCACCACATCGGCTACCGGCAGGGCGCGCGCGGGATCAACTGGTCTGCCTTCGACGAGACCCTGTCGCCGGTGGTGGAAATGATCTCAATGCACGGCTGCTCAGAGGCATCTTTGGGCGACAGACCGTTCCTGCATTCTATGGGCCCAAGCGACGGGCGCTCGACTGTGCGCCACGGCCTCGCCCTCGGGCATGTCTTCGGGCTGCTCGGAAATACCGATCATCACAGCGGCTATCCCGGGTCCTATGGCCACGGAAGGACCTGTGTCTACGCCGCCGAAAACACCCGCGAAGCGCTCTGGCGGGCAATTCACCAGCGCGGCGCACCAATGCGCTCACCGGCGACTGCACGCATCTTTTCGCGGCGATCGACGGCAATCCGCAGGGAAGCATCGTCGCGCCGCACGACGCGGGCCAACTCGCCATCGAGGCGGTCGGCGGCAGCTTCATCGATTTCATCGATGTCGTCCGGAACGGTCGCACCGTCTCCCGGATAACCCCGGAGCCTCATTCCGCAACCGATCGATGCCGGCAACGGCGCCGTCGAAACGCTGCTGGTGCTGGAGCTCGGCTGGGGCAGCCGTGGGACGGAGCATTTCGGCTGGTTGGGTTCTCTCGAGATCATCGGATGGCGAACTGCTGGCGGTCGAGCCGCGGCTTCGCGGCGCTGAGGTCGTCTCGCCGCTCGAAGGAGAGGAAGAGCCTGACGATACCGATTCGATCCTGCTTCCACGATGCGACGATCGATTTCCGGCTGCTGGCACGCGCCAATCCCAACAACGCGACGCCGGCCACGCAGGCGATCTGCGCCCGGGTGCGCCTGTCGGACACGTCGGTGATCCGCGCCGCCTTCCACGAGCAAACAATCGCGGTTCCGCCGGCGCGCCTGTTCGAGGGGGCGTTTGCCGGCAATCTCGGCCCCATCGACAGCCCGGCCTGGCGCTTCCACCCGCTCCCCACGCCGTGCGATTGGCAGTGGCGCGGGGAAATCCCGATCTACAGCGCTCGAACGTGGCGACCGCGTTTATCTGCGCATGCGCCAGGCGAACGGCCAGTGGAGCTGGACCAGCCCCATCTTCTGCCGCTGACCCAGCCTGCGCCGCGGCCTAGGTGTCGTTGCTATGGAGGTTGTTCACCCGGGACTTGGGAGTAAGGCTGTGGTTGCGAAGCCAAACAGTCTTCTCGTGGAGCCCCGGATGAACATTCATAAGAATGCCCGCATGACGGTTCGTGGTCGAGCCCTTTTTGTCGAGCGGATAAACGAGCGATGGCTGGCCTGTCGCGCAGGCTGCCTTGGCTGCCGGCGTTTCGGAGCGCACCGCCTACAAATGGCTGGCGCGCTACCGGGCCGGCGGCGATCTGGCCCTGCATGACCGGCGCTCGACGCCGGTGCGTTCACCGCGCCGCACCCCGCCTGCGGCCAGCGCTCCGATCGAGCGGCTGCGGCGCCCGCGCCTGAGTGGCCCGCGCATCGCACGCCGTCTCGGCCTGCCGGTCTCGACCATCGGCGCCGTCTTGCGCCGCCGCGGTCTCGGCCGCCTCAAGCCGCTCGATGAGCGCCCCGAGATCGTGCGTTACGAGCGCGCCAAGCCCGGCGAGTTGATCCATATCGACACCAAGAAGCTCGGCCGCATCGATGGCCTCGGCCATCGCATCACCGGCGACCGGACCAGACGCAAGCGCGGGCTTGGCTGGGAGTACTTCCACGTCGCCATCGACGACTGCTCCCGGCTTGCCTACACCGAGCTCCTGCCCGCCGAGACCGGTGAAGCCTGCGCCGGCTTCCTCGCCCGCGCCAGCCTGGTTCGCCGCCAACGGCATCACCGTCCGCCGCGTCATGACCGACAACGCCTTCGCCTACACCAACAGCCGCGCCTACAAGGCCACGTTGGCGCAGATCGGCGCCCGCCACATCACCACCAGACCCTACCGGCCACGCACCAACGGCAAGGCCGAGCGCTTCATCCAGACCGCCCTGCGCGAGTGGCTCTACGCCAGGCCCTACCCTCAATCCGCCGAGCGCGCTGCCGACATGCCCAGCTGGCTCCACTGGTACAATCACCACAGGCCGCACTCAGCCCTCAAAGCCCATCCACCGGCCTTCAGGCTGAACAACGTCCTTGGCAACGACACCTAGGGACGGCGGGGTTGACGCGCGCCGGTCGGACCATCACTTGCCGTGATTGTCGTACTCAGCCTTGGCTTTGGCTTTCGGGCCCGGTCGGCCGCGCAGGTAGTACTGTTCGGGATGGTACTTGTCTGCGGGCTTGAACAGCTTCGTCACGGCTGCCTCCACGCGCTGCACGATATTCTCTTTGTGATGCGCCGCGCCTTCCCCGGCGCCGGCATGCCGCTTTCCGGTCATGTCCCAGTCTGCTTTTCCACGTGTTCGCTGAAGGCCGTGCCGTCTCCGGCAATCGTGATCGTGAGGTCGAAGCGGCGCGCTTCACCGGGGCCGAGCGGCGCCGCCGCGCCATTGCCCTCGTCGCCGCGTGCGCTGGTGCAGGGCTCGACGGCAAACACGGCACTGCGCGGCCGGAGGTCGTGCCAGAGCTGGAGGAAGGGCAGCGTCTCTGGGTCGAAGGCGAAGGCGACGGTCAGCCCGTGGCCATCGCCAAAAGGCGTGGCAACCTTGACGCTCGCCCGGTCCGCGCCATTTGCCGGCATGCTGAGCGCCGTCTCGATCGGCGCGGCCGACGGGAAATCCAGCGGTCCCATCGCCGACCGCCCGTTGAGGGTCACCGTCGTCCCCTGCCCGATCGCCGGGTAGCCGAGATTGAAGTGGTAGAGCGTCGCCTGCGGCCAGGCGGCGGCGCCGAGATTCTCGACCGTGTCGCGAATTGCGAGGGTCGCGCCGCCGATCGGCGCCTCGATGCGGCGGTGCAGGCGAAGCGCCTCGCCTCCGAGCCGCGCCTGGGTCACTTCGCCTTCGACATAGAGGACCGGGACGGGAGCGTGCCAGTCCTCGCCATAGGCAGTGACCCGCGCCGGCGTAAAGGGCAGCCGCCCGTGCAGCGGCTGTTCGCCCACGGGCTGGCGGGTGTGGTCAAGGCCGCAGGTGACCAGGAAGCCTGATAAAGACCGGTTGAAGCCGCGTCCGCCGTCGCCTTCGAGATCAGTAAGCGCCGGGCTGCGGAAGCCGGCCGGTGCCTGCCAGGCGAGCTGCACGCCTTTCCACCACAACGGCCCAATGTCGAGCGAGCGGTCGGAGAGCACCCAGAAATCGAGGCCGCCGCCGGTCGAAAAGGCCAGCGCCCGCACACCCGTCTCCGGCCCATCGTCGAGGACGATGCGCCGGACGCTGGCAACCTGCCGAAGGTCGCCGACGAGGGAGGCGAACGCGGACACCTCACGCGACCGTCTTCGCGGCGGCGCCGGCGATCGCGCGGCCGTCCGGATTGAGGCCGAGCCGGGTGAACGCCTCGACCGGTGCGTGGTTGGCGCGCATCAGCCGAGCCATCAGGTCGACCAGGCGCGCCTCCGCCGCTGGGTCTGTTAGCGGCGCCTCCTGGCCCGGATCGGTTGCGAGGTCGTAGAGACGCGTATCGTCCTCGAGCAGTGCGCCGGGACCGTAGGTGTTGTACATCGGCGAGCGGTCGCTGACCGGAACCTTGAGCACCTTGGCGCCCTTGGTGAAGGGGAACGGGTCCGACAGCTCCGCCACCGCCAGCTCTTCCGGCGGGAAGAAGTCCCAGATGTGGGTCGGCATCACCGTGTACTGGTAGATCTCCTGGGTTCTGAGATCGGCCGGGAAGCGGTGATAGGTGTAGCGCCCGTCGGTGACGTTCACCGCGCCACCGAAATAGCCATAGAGTGCCGCGTCGCGGACGGCCTCGCCGGTCCGCGTCTTGAGCAGCGAGAAGCCTTCGTTCTCTGCCGGCGGCGCGACGCCGCAGAGGTCGAGGAAGGTCGGCGCCATGTCGATCGTCTGGGTCAGCGCGGCGGAGCGCGTACCGGCCAGCTCGGGTGCCCGCGGGTCATGCATGAAGAGCGGGATGTGGACCAGCTCCTCGTAGAGGTTCATCCGGTTCTTGGCCCAGAAGTCGTGTTCGCCGAGCAGGAAACCGTGGTCGGTCGTCACCACCAGCGCGGTGTCCTTCCACATGTCGTGGCGGTCGAAATCGTCGAGGAGCTGGCCGAGCAGGAAGTCGCACATCGACACGACGGCGTAGTAGTTGGCCCTTAGCTCCTCGCACTCGGCCGGCAGCTCGTCGACGCGACCGTAGCGCGGCCAGTCGCGGATGGGGCCGTTCCAGCCGGTATCGAACGGCTTCTTAAAGCGGGCCGGAGCGTAAAAGGGCTCATGGGGATCAAAGGTCTCGATCTGCAGGAACCAGTTGTCGGCCTTGCGGTTCTGCTCGAGGAACTCGAAGCCGCGGGCGAAGACCTGGACCGAGGGAAACTCGGACTCCTCGCGGATGAATTCACGGTTGACGATGTTGTGGCGAAAGTAGTTGCGCTGCGCCGTGTCGAACTGACGCTCGTGATACATCTCGCGCAGCCGTTCCCAGGGTGGCTGCACCATCGCCTTCCACGGGTCGCCCTCCTGGCCGCGGACAAACTCATAGGAGTCGTATCGGTTGTGGTAGGTGGCGCCACCATCTTCCCAGTAATGATAGTGGTCGGTGATCAGGTGGCTGTAGACGCCGGCCTCGTAGAGCAACTCGGGAAAGGCGTTGTCGAACGGCTCCATCGGTCCCCAGCTCCTGTGGAGGAAGGACAGGCGACCGGTGAGGATGTCGCGGCGCGCCGGGATGCAGGGCAGGCTGCCGACGTAGTGGCGGTCAAATGTGACCGAGCGCCGGGCAAGGCGGTCGAAATTCGGTGTCGGAATGCGCGTGCCGCCGTAGGGCGCAAGCATGTGGCGGTTCAGCGAATCGAAGAGAACGAAAACGGTCTTCATCTTTGTCGTCCTGCTTGTTCTGACGCGGTGGCTTACTTGATGGCGCCCGCCGTCAATCCCTTCACGATGTACCGTTGACCGATGAGCAGCAGCACGAGAGCGGGCAGGATGGAGAGCGCCGCGCTGGCCGCCATCTGCGTGTACTGAATCTCGAAATCCTGAGCGAACTTGGCGATAGCCACAGGCACAGTCGCTGTCTGCTTCATGGTGAGATTGAGGGCGACAGCGAACTCGTTCCAGCTGAACACGAAGCAGAGCACGGTGGTCGCCGCGAGGCCGGGCGTGATGATCGGCAGAACGACGGCGCGGAAGAGCATGGGCGAGTTGCAGCCGTCGATGCGCGCCGCCTCGACCAGCTCCTGCGGCACGTCGCGGACGAACACGCCCATCAGCCAAACCGCCATCGGCAGGTTGAGCGTGGCGTGGGCGAGGATCAGCCCGATGAAGGTGTTGTCGAGGCCAACCGCCCGCTCCATGGTGAACCAGGCGCTGGCGAGTGCGATCGGCGGGATCATGTTGAAGACCAAGGCCCAGCCGAGGAAGGTGTGGATCACCCAGCGCGGCCACCGCATGCGGTCGAGTGACCAGGCCGCGAGCGTCGCCGCCGAGACGCAAAGCGCCGTCGAAGCGACGCCGACCAGCATCGAGTTGCGGTAGTTCAGCAGGAAGTCGGAAGTCTTGGAGAAGAGGACCTCGCTGTAGTTCATCAGCACGGGCTTGAAGAAGAACTGCCCCATGAGCAGCGAGATCTGCGTGCGAAAGCCGGCTGCGACGACCCAGACGACCGGCACCGCGACGATTGCCGCCGCCACCAGAAGGACGGCGTAGACGAGTACATGCCGGTGCAGGCTGCGCGGCCTGTTCATGACTGGGATCTCGCCGTGCGCCCCGCCGACAAAGCGAGGACCAGGAGAAGCGAGACAAGGAAGATCACCGCGACCGACATTGCCGAGCCGTAGCCGACGCGATCCTCGGTGAAGAAGCGCTGGAAGAGGGTGAAGCTGATCACCTCGGTCGAAGTGCCGGGGCCGCCGCTGGTCAGCAGATAGACCTCGTCGAAGACCTTGAATGCGATGACCACGCGGAAGGCGAAGGTCACCATGATCGTCGGGATCATCAGCGGGATGGTGACCAGGCGGAATTCCTGCCAGGGCGAGGCGCCGTCGATGCGCGAGGCTTCGAAGATGTCGGTCGGCAGCGATTCAAGTCCGGCGAGGAAGAGCAGGAAGCAGAACGGCGTCCAGTGCCAGATGTCGACGACGATGACGGTGAGCAGCGCCGTGTGGGGATCGCCCAGCCAGTCGTTGGGCGGAATACCGACCAGCCCAAAGACCTGGTTCACCAGCCCGAAATCGAAGTTGAGCATCAGCTTCCAGATGGCGCCGATGACGATGCCGGGGATCAGGATGGGCAGGATGAAGACGGCGCGGAAGAACACGCGCCCGCGGTCGATGCGGCTGACGAGAACGGCGAGCAGCAGGCCGAGCACCATCTGGCCGCCGACCGCGCCGATAGCGAACAGCGTCGTGTTGAGCACCCCCGCCCTGAGCAGCGGGTCGTCGAGGAGCTGCGGATAGTGCGCCACGCCGACCGCGGTCCAGTTCGCCTGCCCGCTCGACCAGGAGACATCGTAGAAGCTGGTGAGGAACAGGTTGGCGAGCGGCAGCACGGCCATGGCGATCATCAGGACCAGCGCTGGGCCGAAAGCGGCCCAGCGCCAGATGCGATCGCTGTCCATGGTCTTCTGTCCCCTCGCGGCCCGGTCGCCGGCCGAGAGCGAGGCGAGACTCATGGGTTCACACTATGCTTTGAGCGGCGGCAGCTCGCCGGTCTTGTACTTGTACTTCTCCATCACCCCGTGGATGTCGTCGGACATGCTGTTCAGGGCGTCGACCGAGGTGATCTCGCCGGCGATCGCCCGGTTGAGACCGAGCTCGAGGATGGCGATAACCTCGCTCGCCTCCGGGAAGGCGTACGGGTTGATGGCGTGCGGCAGCGCCGCGGCGAGCGGCTTCATCCAGCGGAACTTGCGCTCGTTGGCCATCGGCTCCTTGTAGACCGAGGCGTTGAGCGGGATGCCGCCCGCCTGAGCGTTGGCGAGCTGCGCGGCCTTGGTCTGGAACCAGCGGAAGAACTCGACGGCGCCACGCTTGCGCTCGTCCGGCACGTTATGGGCGACGCCGCCGAGCCAGTGGCCGAGCGCCGGTCCCGGTGGCAGGCCCGGAGAATGCGGCGTCGGGGCGAACTCCATCTTGTCGACCACGATCGACTTGTTGGGGTCGTCCATCTGCGACCACGCGGCGATGACGATGCTGGCATGGGCGGCGTGGCCGGTGACCAGCGCCTGGATGATCTCCGCCTGATCCAGGGACGCTGTCTTCGGATGGCCGGCGTCCTTGGCCAGCTTCAGGTAGTAATCCAGGGCTTCCTTGCCCTTGTCATCGTTGAGGATGACCGAGTAGTCGCCGTTCGGCTGGTCCTTGAAGACCGCTCCGCCCATGCCAAAGAGGTACGGGTAGAAATCATAGGAGACGGTGTTCGGGCCGCGCGCGCCACGCTGCACCATGCCGTACATCTTCGGCGGATTGTGCAGGGCCTTGGCGTTGTTATAGAGGTCGGTAAAGGTCTCGACCGGCTTCAGGCCCTTCTCCTTGTAGAGATCGCCCCGATAGAAAAGCATCGGGATGTTGGGCTGGATGGGCATCGACATCAGCTTGCCAGACGGCGTCATCGTCTTCGAATCCGGGTCGAAGTAGATGGTGTTGCCGAGCGTGAAGAGATCCGCGTCGATCTTGAACGACGGGTCGATATCGGTGATGGCGGTGACGAAGCCGCCGAAATACATTTCAGCGAACCATCCCGAATTCATGATCAGGATGTCATAGTCGCCCTGGCTGGCGCGCACGGAGTTGCGTTGCTTTTCGAGCGAGCCGGCGAACGGGTTGACGTCCAGATTGACCTTGTTACCGCTCTCCTTCTCGTAGAGTTCCACCGTTGCGCGGAAGCTGTCGAACCACGGCGACTGATTGATGACGATGGTAATCGGAGCTGCGGAAGCCGCCCAAGTGTAAGGCACTTTCGCGGCCAAAGCCGCTGCGCCCATTCCGAGCAGAGCGGTACGACGGGTTATTTTCGATTTGCCGATCATTTATCCCTCCCTTGACGAATGGCGGCAATGGAAGGCTGCCACGGCGGAGCCATACCCGCAAATAATAAGAATGAACTTTGCGATAGCCAATGATCATATCGCTTGTAGCCCGCCGGCAGTCCTGCGATCATGCTGGGCGCGAATTCCGGCATTTCCGCGGTGGAGCGACAGTCTATGCGCCTGCGCCAGCTCGAATATTTTCTGACCGTTGCCAAGGCGCGCAGCCTCACCGTTGCGGCAGCCGAACTGGGCGTCGCCCAGCCGACGCTGACCAAGAGCATCCGCGCGCTGGAGGACGAGCTTGGCGTCAAGCTCTTCCGCCGCCAGCCGCGCGGCGTCGATCTCACCAGCTACGGCGCCACGCTGCTGCGCCATGCCGAGGCGCTCAACGTCCAGCTCCGCGACGCGATCACCGAGCTGCGCTCGCTGCAGGACGGCATGTCGGGCACGGTCGCCATCGGCGCCGGGCCGGCCTGGCTCAGGCGTCACCTGCCGCTGGCGGTGGCGCGCGCCGTCAAGCGCAATCCGGCGATCCGTGTCCGCGTCGATGGCGGCTTCGACGACGTGCTGCTCAAGTCGCTGCGCCGCGGTGATGTCGACATGGTCGTGGCGGAAGTGCCCTCGATGGAGAACGCCAAGGACCTCCGGGTCGTCCCGCTCACCTCCGATCGCCTGCGCGTCGCCTGCCGGGCCGGCCATCCACTGACCCGCAGGAAGCGCGTCACCATGCGGCAGCTGCTCGACTATCCATGGTCGATGCCGCCGGCCTCCACGCACACGACCCGCCGCCTCCACGCCTTGTTCGTCGCCGCCCATCTGCCGCCACCCGAGACCGTGGTCGAGACCGAGTTGATGGCCTTCCTGATCCAGACGGTGCTCAACTCGGATGTCATCACGCTCACCGTCGCCGGCACGCTTGACATGCCGGAAGCGAAGAACCTGCGGCTCCTCACCGTGGCCGGGCTGACCTCGCGGCGCGAGGCCGGCGTGGTGATGCGCAAGGACGGATTCCTCTCGCCGGCGGCAGAGGCCATCGTCAAAGAGCTCAAGCAAATCTGTGCGCTAGAGCCAACGAACTGACGGCGTCAGGGCCACGTCCGGGCATCAAAAGACAAGCCGGCACCAGACCACTTCGCGCGCCGCTGCAAACCTCCGCTGGCTATCTCAACCTAACGCCGATGGCCCTCAGCCGGTCGCCGGCATGACGGAAGAACATGGTGTAGGACTGGCAGAAGTAGTTATGCCCCGCCTCGCCGTTCTTCGAGCGCAGGAAGCGATGCTTGGGGCAACCGCCATTGCATGCGAAGCGGAATTCACAGGCCCGGCATTGCGCCGTCAGCGTGTCGCGCTTGTCATTGCCGAACCTCTCCGCCGCCTCCGACCAGGCAAGCGCGCCAATGGGGGTCTCCATGATATTGCCCAACCGGTATTCGGGATAGACATAGTGGTCGCAGGCATAGACGTCGCCATTGTGCTCCATGGCGAGCCCATTGCCGCAGGTCTCGGCGAAAACGCAGAGCGAGGCCGGACGGCCCATCCACAGACCCACCTGGTTCTCGAAGAACTGGACGAAGACGCGACCGATGTCCTTGCGGTACCAGCTGTCGAAGACATCACACAGAAACTTGCCGCAGGCGCGCGGCGACACGCTCCATTCTGAGACCGCCTTGCCCGGGTCGTCGTCGACCTGCGGCGCCGAAGCGAGGCCGCCACCGGCGGCGCGCCGCTCGACGATCGGGATGAACTGGATGTGCGCCGTGCCGAGATCCTGGAGGAAGCGGTAGACCTCCTTACCGTGGATCGCGTTCTCGCGGTGGACGGTGGTCAGAATGTTGAACTGGACCTCGTGCCGGCGGAGCACGTCGAGCCCGGCCATCACCTTGTCGAATGTCGGCCGCCCCGCCCGGTCGCGCCGATAGCGGTCGTGAATCTTGCGCGGCCCGTCGACGCTGATGCCGACCAGAAATTTCTCTCGGGCGAGGAAGCTGCCCCAGTCGTCGTCAAGCAGAATACCGTTGGTCTGGAAGGCGTTCTC
Source organism: uncultured Alphaproteobacteria bacterium (assembly GCA_963782045.1). Classification (GTDB taxonomy): domain Bacteria; phylum Pseudomonadota; class Alphaproteobacteria; order Rhizobiales; family Kaistiaceae; genus CAVSRC01. The sequence goes on along the minus strand of CAWAIR010000017.1, from coordinate 10,215 downwards.
AATGCGCAAGCCGTTCGGGCAGTGCTGCTTCTGCAGCGCCACTGCCTGCTCGAAGAAATCCACCCCGAGTATGGTCGGCTCGCCCCCCTGCCAGGCGAACGTCACCTCGCGCTGGTCGGCCTCCATCGCGGCCGCGATGAGGTCGCGCACATAGCGCTCCAGCACCGCATTCGACATGCGGAAGCGCTTCTTGTCCGGATAGAGCGTCTCCTTTTCCAGGTAGTAGCAATAGTCGCAGGCGATGTTGCAGCGCGGCCCATTGGGCTTGGTCATCACATGAAAGGGATGCGACGCAGGCATGGATGCATACTGCGCTTTTCCGCCGGCCGCTCAAGGGCTACACAATTGGCCCTTTAGGGTGGGCCTTTGCACGCGGCCGACGTCCGGATTGGGTCAATGACGTCGGTATCGACGCCTTAGGCCGACGTCCAGTTTGATCCCAACAGCGATGAAAAGGTGGACATCGACAAACCGACGCCGAGCGCCAATAGGTGAAGTCATCTTTTTTCCTGCAATGCATGCCGAAAAGCGCGCGAGGGGGGCCGCTCGATCTGGGCAGGGTACAAACGATTACTAACTCACATCGGATCGCTTCGCGGACATCATGGCGGGCGTTGACGAGGCCCAGGAGCGCACCCAGTACCAACCGCTGCTCGGCGTCGGCGAGTCGGCACCAACGACCGAGCGCGCCTTGGTCGACGCGATGATCGACCGGCAGATGGACGGTCTTATTTTGAGCGCATCGCGTATTGCCTCGGGAGAGCTTCAGAAGATCGCCGACTTCGCACCGACGGTTGCCATCGGGCTCCATCTCCCCAACGCCACGAACTTCGACACGGTCAACAATGACGACTAAGTGGGCGGCCAACTCGCTGTGCGCCACTTGTATGAAGCAGGCTACCGCAACATCGCATTCTTCTCGCTTGAGTTCTCCGGGCCCTATGAAGGCGTGACCGACAACACCTCCTATTGCGACCTCGCCCAGAACCGTCTGACCAGCATCGACCAGTCGGGCCAAGTGCTTGGTCTGCAAGCCGCGCGTCTTCTGATCGAGCGCATCAAGGGGCGGACAACGGCGGCGCATCTGGTCGTGACACCCAGACTTGTGGCCCGCGCCAGTTCCAGCGCGAAACGCGCATAGCGCGTTCCACAATTTTCGACTTGCGCGAGTTTGCAAGACCCTAACGCTCTTCCAGAGTGCGATGGTCAAGCGGTCTCGCATAAATGGCGGTTGGCGCCGATCGTTTGACGATTCTCTATCCGACAACAGCCTCCGCCTCGATCTCGACTTCGTAGTCACCGACGAGACTGGAGACTTCGACCAGCGTATTGGCGGGCCGGACGTGGCCGAGGTAACGCCCGTGAACACGGGCGACGGGCTCCCACAAACGCTCGTCGCGGACATAGATGCGCGTGCGCACGACATCCTCCAGCGCGCCGCCGAGCGCCGCGATGCTCGCTTCGATCTTGTCGAGGATGTAGACCGCCTGGCCGCGCACATCGCCCTTGCAGACGATCGCGCCACCGCCGTGAGTGGCCGTGGTGCCGCTCACCAGGATGCGATCGCCGATGCGCATCGCGCGGCTGTAGCCACAGACCGGTTCCCAGACGCTGCCGGTATCGATGCGCAGGCGGTTCGGCCGGTCGGAGACCGGTGTGGCGGTGAATGCCTTGGGCAGGTCGGCAAGGTGCTGGCTGAGGTCGCCGGTTGCCGTCAGGAAGGGCGGGTGCCGGTATTCGCTGCCGCAATCGCCGGGAATACGTTTTGTGGCCGCCAGCGCGTCGTCGATACGGGCGCGATCGGCTTCATCCAGGCCAAACGAGAACATGGCGAGGTTGTCGTCGCGGTGCTCGCGCTCGCCGAGACGGGCACCAACGATCACCGCAGCGACTGCCGGCTGATCGAGCACCCATCGGGTCGCGACGTTGGCCACGGACACATGGTGCCTCGCGGCCACTTCGGCAATGGAGCGCAGAATGCCCTGGAAGATGTCCCAGCCGCCGATTGCGTCGATGAAGCGCTTGTATTTCATCGCGCTCCACTGATTGAGCGAATCCGCCAACGGCTCGGGCCTGCCCAGCCATTTCTCGGTCAGCAAGCCGCCGGCGAGCGTGCCATAGGCGAGCAGCTTGATGCCCTCAGCGGCGCAGAACGCCGCCATCTCTTCGCCGGCGCGCCGGTCGAGCAGGGAATAGCAGACCTGGTTGGTCGCGATCGGAATCCCTTCACGCGCCAGAACGTAAAGATGGTCGGTATCGAAATTGGTGGTGCCGAGGTGACGGACCACGCCCTCGTCCTTCAGCCGTGCCAGCTCGTGCATGGCGTCGAGCCAAGCGGGATGTTGGAATGTCCACCAATGGAACTGAAGAAGGTCGATCGCGTCGGTCTGCATCCGCGCCCGCGCCCGGTCGACCGCCTCGCGCACCACATCCGCCGTCATCGGGCCGGGCGTCGGGCACCATTTGGTGAAGGCCGCCGGCCGCGTGCCGGGGCGTGTCCTGACGCTGCCCTTGGCGAGCAGATGGTTGAAATGGCCGGTGATGACCTCGGCGCTGCCGTAGTGGTCGGCCATGTCGAAGGTGTCGAAGCCAGCCTCGGCATAGGCCGCCAGTTCGGCTGCGGCGCGCTCCGGGTCGAGCGTCTGACCGTCGCGTTCCATGTCGGCGACCTGCCACAGGCCGGTGACCACGCGGCTGATGGTGAGTCCTGGCGCGAGGTCGATACGCTCCGGTGCGGCGGTTTCGGTCATTTCTGCTCCGGATGTGGAGGAGGCGCCGCGCGAACGCGGCGCCTCTCATCCTGTATTAAGATCGGGGCCTAGCCGCCGATTTTCGCCTTGATGGCGTTGACGTCGTCGGTCGACATCTGGCCGACTGTCGTCACCTTGCCGTCGGTGATCTTCCACAGCCGGAACGGCCCGGTGATGTCGCCGTACTGGTCGAAGGAGATCGGCCCGATCACGCCCTCATAGCGGATCGGCTTGCCTTCCTTGATGAGCTGGAGCGCCTTGGCGAACTGGTCCTTGCCGGCGTAGATGACCGTGCCGTTCGGATCGACCACCTTGCGCACGGCGGCCTTGATGGCGGCGGCATCGCCCTTGCCGGCGATGGCGGTCGCCAGACCGATGATGGCGCCGGCGTCATAGGCCTGCACGGCCGCCGGGGCTCCCGGATCGAGGCCGGAGAAAGCCTTGTAATTGGCGTTGAAGTAATCGGTCGACGCCGTGCGGTCGGTCCCCGAAGAGGTGCCGTAGGCATCGTTGAGGTACTTTGCGCCAACCGCGTCGATGAAGCCCTGGTCGTTCATGCCGTCGTTGAGCAGGAACTTCGCTGGTCCGCCCTTGCTGATCCAGGCCCGCGCGATCGTGGCGCCATCGACCGGGTAGCTGATCAGGTAGAGCCCGTCGGGATTGCCAGCCATGGCCGCGGTAACTTCCGCGTCATAGCTTGATTGCTTCTCGTTGTAGGGCGTATCGGAAACGATGGTGCCGCCAAGCGCCTTGTAGGCCTTGGAGAACTCGGTGACCATGTTCACGCCGAAGTCGTTGTTGACGTGGATGATCGACAGCTTCTTGAGACCCTGATCGAGCGCGTACTTGGCCGCCGCGGTGCCCTGCAGCGCATCAGAGGTGATGGTGCGGAAGAAGACGCCGTTGGTCTTCCCCTCGCGCCCGAGCTGGGTCAGCGTCGGTGAGGACGAGGCCGGAGAGATCTGCACGACGTTCGCCGGAGCGGTGACCGAGGTCAGGATCGGGATCGACACCGACGAAATGATTCCGCCGACGATGGCCGGCACCTTCTTCACCTGCACGAGTTGCGTGGCGACGTCGACGGCGACGTTGCCCTGGCTCTGGGCGTCGCGGGTGTCGGTCACCAGCTTGCAGCCGCCGACACCGCCGGCGTCGTTGATATCGCGAAACGCCATCTCGACCGATTTGGCGCCGGCCTGGCCATAGGGACCGGCGGGCCCGGTCAAGGACATGACGACGCCGATGGTGATGGTGCAGTCGGCCGCCTTGGCAGCCGCCGTTGCCCCGGTCAGGCCGATCGCGGCCACCAGGGCGAATTTCAACGCTCTCATCTTCCCCTCCGTTGCGGCGATCCCCGTGAAGCGGATCGCATCTATCGGGCCTTAGTCCGGCGTGATCCAGGTCTCCTGCAGATGGCGCCACACGACGCCGTTCGGAGCCCCCGATTGGTCAGTAAAAAGCCCGGAGGACCGCCTGTCGGTGGTCCTGGCCTCACGATACTGTCGCTCGATGAATTCGAGCAAGACGGCGTGCTCGGTCCGCCAAGCGACGATGGGTTGCAGGACGTCGATGAAAAAATCGCCGGCTGCAGTGCCGCGTGCCGCCCGCAGGCGGTCGATGATCGTGGCGCGCTCGTGAACACGGCCGTCCGGCGTCACCATACGGAAATCGGGCGCCAGCGCCCTCTCGCAGCGGGTGAAATCGGCAGAGCTGCCGGCACGGAACCAGGCGACGAAAAATGCGTGCAACTCGCGCGCTTCATCGATCGCCCGCTGGGCGAGATCGGGCGACATCGTTCAGGCGACCTTGTTGAGGTTATACTTCATGATCGCCCCGTGGCGGCCGGTGCGGTCGCGCTCGAGCGCGAAGGTGTCGCCGGCCGGACCCTGCCGCCTGGCCAGCACGGCGGCGATCTCCGCGTGATCGGAGGCGGTGAGGGGGATGGCGGCGAGCGCCGCATTGGCGGCGACATGCGTTCGGCTGCGGGCGCCGACGATGACCGCAGCGACCGCCGGTCGGTCGAGGATGGCGCGGCTCGCCACCGAGGCGATATCGGTGGCGTGGCGATCGGCAATCCGCCGCAGCGCGCCGAGGAGCTCCTGGAACACGGACCAGTCGCCGAAATCGTCGATGATGAGCTTGTATTTGATGAGCGAGCGGTTCTCGAACGGTGGCGACGGCTCCGGCCTGTCCAGCCAGCGATCCGACAGAAAGCCGCCGGCCACGGTGCCGTAGCAGAGCAGGCCGATGCCATGGGCGCGGCTGAAATCGACGAGCCCGTTCTCCGGCCGGCTGTCGAGCAGCGAATACTGCACCTGCATACTGACGACATCGATGCCGGCAGCCACCAGTTCGGCCGCATGCGGCGTGTCAAAATTGGTGCCGCCAAGCCGGTCGATCTTGCCTTCGCGCTGGAGCTCCTTGAGCCAGCCGGCCGCATCGAGATAGCCGGGAACGCCGTAGTCCCACCAATGAAACTGGACGAGATCGAGGCGCTCGGTCCCCAGCCGCTTGAGCGAGGTTTCGATGATGTTGCGGATATAGGCGCGGTCGACTTCGGCGAGCTTGTCGAGGTCCGGCACACATTTCGTGTGTACCTTGATCGCGGCCCGGGCTTCGGCGCCGTGGCGGCGCCCGACTTCCTTCCGCGCCGCGCCGATCAACTCCTCAACGCCGGTATAGATGTCGGCGCAATCGAAGGTGAAGATGCCGGCCTCGGCATAGGCAACTAGATTGTCGATCGCCACGGCGGGGTCTACCGGGCCGTGGCCGCCGGCCAGCTGCCAGCCGCCGCAGATGATGCGCGAGATGTCGTAGCCTGGACGGAGGCTCGCCGTGGGGATGGGTGTCACGACTTGCCCTCGCGCGCCAGCGGCACAGCCGTCGTCTCCGCATGGCTGAAGGTGCGCTTGCCCGTCCGCGTGATGCGGAAACGGGTCGCGCAATTGGGGTCCGGGCAGGCCACTTCGCTGTCGGTTGACATCCAATCATTGGGGTCGGTGACGCGCTGCTTGGCCGGAAGCAGCGGCAGAAGCGCCGCCAGCGAGTAGATGGAAAATCCCTGGCCCGGCGGCAGGTAGAGCATTTCGCCCCTCAACTCGAAATGGTCGCCGGGCTTGGCGCCGCAATAGACCGGTCCCCCGGAGGGTACCGTGACCTCGACCCTGAGGTCGAAAAGCTCGAATGTATCCGACGATTTGGCAGTCATTGGCGGGTTTCTGTGGCGTTGCGCGGCGCTTGGCTTGGCCATATCGTCACGATATTCCTTCCCGCTGCAAGTCCGCCAGCCGGTGCCTGCGCCCATCGTCCGCGTAACAAGGCCGCCCGTTTCGATGCTTGAAGTCTGCGAAGTCACGCGGCGGTTTGGTGGTGTGGCGGCCGTCGACGGCGTGTCGATCGCGGTCAAGCGCGGCGATATCGTCGGGCTAATCGGGCCGAACGGCGCCGGCAAGACGACGCTTTTCAACTGCATTGCCGGGACGGTGCGGCCGACCGGCGGTCGCATACTGCTCGACGGCAAGGCGATCGAGCGCGAGCCGGCGCACCGGCGTCTCGACCGCGGCCTTTGCCGGACCTTCCAGATTCCGCGTCCCTTTCCGCAGATGACACTGGTAGAGAACCTGCTGGTTGCCGCGAAAGGACAGAGTGGAGAGCGCCTGCTGCCTAATTGGCTGAGGCCGGGTACCATCGGCCGGGAGGAGCGGGCCAACATCGAACGCGCCATGGCACTGCTCGAATTCGTCACGCTGGACAAGCTCGCCTACGAGCCCGCACGCGTGCTTTCCGGCGGACAGCGCAAGCTGCTCGAGCTGGCCCGCGCCATGATGGCCGAACCAACGCTGATCCTGCTCGACGAACCGGCGGCCGGAGTCAATCCGAGCCTCTGCGAGACGATCATCTCGCGCATCGTCGAACTAAATCTGCGCGGCATCGCCTTTCTCATCATCGAACACAACATGGAAGTGATCGCCCGGCTCTGTCGCCATGTGTTCGTGATGGCCAGCGGCCAGTTGCTGGTTGAGGGCGAACCGGCAGCTGTCGTGCGCGACCCGCGGGTGGTCGAGGCCTATCTCGGCGGTGCGGCATGACCGCGCCGGTGCTCGCGGTTGATGCGCTTTTCGCCGGTTACGAACCCGGCGCGCCGATCGTGCGCGGCGCGCACGTCACGGTGGCACAGGGCGAGATCGTCACGATTCTCGGACCGAATGGTGCCGGCAAATCGACCCTGATCAAGGCGGTTGCCGGGCTCGTGGCGAAATTCTCCGGCCGTGTGCTGATGGATGGCGACGACATCACGGCGCTGCCCGCGCACCAGGTCGTCAGGCGCGGCCTCGTCTTCGTGCCCCAGACCGAAAACGTCTTCCGGCGCATGACGGTGGCGGACAATCTGGCTCTGGCGGCGGCCATCGTGCCGGCTTCCGACCGACATGGCCGCATCGGCGAAGTTTTCGCTTTCTTTCCCAACCTTGCCGAACGGCGAACGATCCTTGCCGGACGGCTGTCCGGTGGTGAACGCCAGATGCTGGCGATGGCGCGTGCTCTCATCGTGAAGCCGCGGCTGCTGGTTCTCGATGAGGCATCGGCAGGGCTGTCGCCTAAGTTCGTCGAAGCCGTCTTCCACCAGCTCGTCGCCATCCGCCGGACCGGCGTCACCATCTTGCTGGTCGAACAGAACGTCCGTGCCGCGCTCGCGATCAGCGACCGTGCCTATGTGCTGGTCGAGGGGGAGAATCGCCACGAAGGCCGCGCCGCTGAGATGTGGGACGACCCGACGATCGCCGCGCTCTATCTCGGTGGGGCGCAGGCGGTGGGGACGAATTGATGAATCTCCAGTTCGTCGCCGACGGCCTGCTGGTGGGCGCGATGATCGGGTTGGGCGCCATCGGTGTGTCGCTCACCTACTCCATCCTCCGCTTCGCCAACTTCGCCCATGGCGAATTCATCGCCTGGGGCGCATACGCGGCCCTGGCGATCAGCGGACTGATCGGCTTCCTCGCCGGCCAGACGGTGGCGCCGCTTGGGCCCTTTTCCTTCGGCTGGCCGCTGCTGGTTGCCAGCGCAGCGGCGATGGTGCTGATCGGCCTTTTGGCGCTGGCACTGGATTGGGTTCTGTTCAGTCGGCTGAGGGCACATGGCAATGCCATCATCATGGTGATGGCGAGCTTCGGCGCTTCGATGGCGCTGCGCAGCCTGCTGGAGTTCATCTTCACCCCGCAGCCGACTTATTTCAGCCGCGAGCTGCAGATCGCGGTTCCCATCGGCTTCGGCGTCCGCGTCACTCCCGACCAGCTGCTCACTCTGGCGCTGGCCATCGTGCTTGTCGCGGCCATGTTCTTCGTCATGAATCGCACCACGATCGGCCGCTCGATGCGCGCCGTATCTGAGAACCCGGCGCTCGCCTCTGTCGTCGGTGTCGATGTGCGTGCTGTCATCCGCGCCACCTGGCTGCTCGGCGGCGCACTGGCGGCGGCGGCGGGGATCATGGTCGGGCTCACCGTGCAGATTCGACCCTATATGGGCTTCGACCTGCTGCTACCGCTGTTCGCCGCTGCCATCCTCGGCGGCATCGGCAGCATGCCGGGCGCCGTGCTCGGCGGCCTGATCGTCGGCGTGGCGGAAGCGGCCGCGGTGCCGCTGGTCGGCGCCGGTTATCGCGGCGCCGTCGCCTTCGCCGTGCTGATCGCGGTGCTGATCGTCCGGCCCACCGGCCTCTTCGGGCAGCGCGACCAATGATCGACCTTCTCGGCTACGGCGCCTTCTTCCTGACGACGGCGCTGACCTACGGCATCATGTGTCTCGGCCTCAACGTGCAATGGGGGCAGACGGGGCTGTTCAATGTCGGCGTCGCCGGTTTCGTCGCGATCGGTGCCTACACTTCGGCTCTGCTCACCACGCCCCCGGCCGCCGGTCACTTCGGAGGCTTCGATCTGCCGATCCTGGCCGGCTGGATCGCTGCCGCAGGGGTCACCGGCATCATCGCATTCGCCATCGGCGCGCTGACCTTGCGGCTGCGCGCAGACTATCTCGCCATCACTACCTTCGGCGTTGCCATTGCCATCCAGCTGATTGCGCTGAATGCGCAGAGCTTCACCGGCGGCCCGTTCGGCGTCGCTTTCATTCCGCGCCCTTTCGCCGCGCTGCAAAGCAATGCGGTTCTGTTCGACCTCGCTAATCTGCTGGTGGTCGGGGTGGTGACGCTGGTTGTCTATATCGGGCTCGAGCGGCTCGTGCGTGGGCCGTGGGGGCGGGTGCTGCGCGCCATCCGCGAGGACGAAGCTGCCGCCGCGGCCGTCGGCAAGAGCGCCAATGCCTTCCGCCTGCAGGCTTTTGCGCTGGGCGCGGCCATCATGGGGCTGGCCGGCGCCATCCAGGGCCACTTCATCGGCTTCATCGCGCCGGACAACTACGTGTCGGCGCTGACCTTCCAGGTCTGGGCGATGCTGATCGTGGGCGGCGCCGGCAACAATCTCGGTGCGCTCCTGGGATCGGTTGTGGTCTGGGCGCTGTGGAGCGCGTCGAGCGCGGCCGTCGCGGCGATCTTTCCGCCAGAGCAGCAGGCGCGGGCCGCCTCACTCGAGATCGTCATGATCGGCGTCCTGCTCGCCTTCATTCTGGTGGTGATGCCGCGCGGGCTACTCGGCGAGAAGATCACGGTTTCACGTTTCATCAAGCGCGGACATGTCGTGCGCTAAGACGAATTTGGCTCATCTCCGGGGCGGTTGGGGGCTAAGGATGTTGAACCCAATCGTCGGTGATGCCTAGCGCGCTTCCGACCGTTGGTCTTCTCAGGAGCTGCCCGGACCGTCGAAGGCAAGAGTCACCTATGGGTCATAATCTGAAGTGTGCGGCCCTCACGGTCGTGTGTGGTAGACCCCTCAAATCGGAACTGCCGCCAACCTGCAGCGATTTCTATGATGCGCCATCAGCGAAAGGAACAGCAGATATTCCCATAACGCCTAATTTGCCGATTAACTACGCGAGCTTTGCCATGACGTGCCGGACAACGGTGTAGTCCTCCAGGGCGTACAAACTCATGTCCTTGCCGTAGCCGGACTTCTTCATGCCACCGTGCGGCATCTCGTTGGTCAGCATGAAGTGGCAGTTGATCCAAGTGCAGCCATATTGCAGGCGGGCGGCAACCGCCATCGCCTTGCCGACATCCTTGGTCCACACCGACGACGCAAGACCGTATTCGGAATCATTGGCCCAGGCGATGGCAGTTTCGGCGTCGTCGAAACGCGTGATCGAGACCACCGGCCCGAAGACCTCGTTGCGCACGATCTCGTCCTCTTGCCGCGCCCCGGCGATCACCGTCGGCTGGTAGTAGAAGCCGTCGCCGGGCGCGTTGCCGCCGCCGGCGGTCACGTCGACGTGCTTGTTGTCGCGGGCGCGGTCAACGAAGCCAGCCACCCGCTCGCGCTGTCGCGCGGAAATCAGCGGCCCGATCTCGTTCTTGTCGTCGTCG